>NZ_AP031497.1:665000-1265000 GCF_042853465.1 Simiduia litorea
ATGACGCCGAGATTTTTGCTGATTGCAAGGCGCATGAGGCGTGAAGGAGGGAGTGTACAAGAGTACATGACCGACTGAGCAACGAATGCAACGCGGCAAGCAGTAAAAAGATCAAGTTAGGGGGCTATAGCTCAGCTGGGAGAGCGCTTGGTTTGCATCCAAGAGGTCTGCGGTTCGATCCCGCATAGCTCCACCATTATTTTGGTGTTGGTTGTAACGAGATGTACGAGATTGAGTGAACCTCTGAGGTCTGCGCCGGATGGCCGGCCCGTTCGATCCCGCATAGCTCCACCATTATTTTTAACGAATGTTTTAAATAAATCGGTGTTGGTTGTTGTCGAAAGATTCCAAAGTTTATAAAAGATCTTCTTTGCTTGATTCACTACGTAAGACATCAGAAACCTGATTTTTTGATGTAACCGCACGAAGGTTACAGAAAAAGAAATTAGCTTTCTGGTTTCACACCAGCTGCTCTTTAACAAGATAAATGTAAAGTTGTAATAATTGCTGATATATAGATGAGTGTGTCTCAAGCACATAAATCTGGCGTAATTTGTTGTTGCAATTGACTTCAGTATTTTAGTTAGCGTGAGAGCGTTAATTATTAATCGTTTGAAAATCAGATATTTTTAAAAAATAGTCAATACAGTCGCTTGTGTTATATGGTCAAGCGACTAAGCGCATACGGTGGATGCCTAGGCAGATGGAGGCGATGAAGGACGTAGGAGCCTGCGATAAGGTTAGGGGAGCCGGCAAACATGCTTTGATCCTAACATTTCCGAATGGGGAAACCCACTGAGTTTACTCAGTATCGTACAGTGAATACATAGCTGTACGAAGCGAACCCGGGGAACTGAAACATCTAAGTACCCGGAGGAAAAGAAATCAACCGAGATTCCCTTAGTAGCGGCGAGCGAACGGGGACCAGCCCTTAAGCAACTTGTGTTTTAGTGGAACCTTCTGGAAAGTTGGGCGATACAGGGTGATAGCCCCGTACACGAAAAGGCACTTGTTGTGAAATCGAGTAGGACGGGACACGTGATATCCTGTTTGAACATGGGGGGACCATCCTCCAAGGCTAAATACTCCCATCTGACCGATAGTGAACCAGTACCGTGAGGGAAAGGCGAAAAGAACCCCTGTGAGGGGAGTGAAATAGATCCTGAAACCGTATGCGTACAAGCAGTAGGAGCACCTTCGTGGTGTGACTGCGTACCTTTTGTATAATGGGTCAGCGACTTATTGTATGTGGCAAGGTTAACCGTTTAGGGGAGCCGTAGGGAAACCGAGTCTTAATAGGGCGTTTTAGTCGCATGCAATAGACCCGAAACCGGGCGATCTATCCATGAGCAGGTTGAAGGTTGGGTAACACTAACTGGAGGACCGAACCCACTAATGTTGAAAAATTAGGGGATGACTTGTGGATCGGAGTGAAAGGCTAATCAAGCTCGGAGATATCTGGTTCTCCCCGAAATCTATTTAGGTAGAGCCTCGGACGAATACCACTGGGGGTAGAGCACTGTTTGGGCTAGGGGGTCATCCCGACTTACCAACCCCATGCAAACTCCGAATACCAGTGAGTACTATCCGGGAGACAGACAGCGGGTGCTAACGTCCGTTGTCAAGAGGGAAACAACCCAGACCACCAGCTAAGGTCCCAAATGTTAATTAAGTGGGAAACGATGTGGGAAGGCTTAGACAGCTAGGAGGTTGGCTTAGAAGCAGCCACCCTTTAAAGAAAGCGTAATAGCTCACTAGTCGAGTCGGCCTGCGCGGAAGATGTAACGGGGCTAAATTAGCAACCGAAGCTGTGGCTACAGACTATGTCTGTGGGGTAGGGGAGCGTTCTGTAAGCTGTTGAAGGTGTGTTGAGAAGCATGCTGGAGGTATCAGAAGTGCGAATGCTGACATGAGTAACGACAAGGGGAGTGAAAAACTCCCCCGCCGGAAGATCAAGGTTTCCTGTCCAACGTTAATCGGGACAGGGTTAGTCGGCCCCTAAGGCGAGGCGGAAACGCGTAGTCGATGGGAAGTAGGTTAATATTCCTACACTTTTTGTTACTGCGATGGAGGGACGGAGAAGGCTAGGCCATCACGGCGTTGGTTGTCCGTGTTTAAGGTTGTAGGCTGGGGGATTAGGCAAATCCGGTCCCCTAAGGCTGAGAACTGATGACGAGCTCAATTTATTGAGCGAAGTGGTTGATGCCATGCTTCCAAGAAAAGCTTCTAAGCTTCAGGTAACAAAGAACCGTACTGTAAACCGACACAGGTGATCAGGTAGAGAATACCAAGGCGCTTGAGAGAACTCGGGTGAAGGAACTAGGCAAAATAGTACCGTAACTTCGGGAGAAGGTACGCCACTGACGGTGAAGGATTTACTCCGTAAGCTGTCGGTGGTCGAAGTAACCAGTCCGCTGCAACTGTTTATTAAAAACACAGCACTCTGCAAACACGTAAGTGGACGTATAGGGTGTGACGCCTGCCCGGTGCTGGAAGGTTAATTGATGGGGTTAGCGTAAGCGAAGCTCTTGATCGAAGCCCCAGTAAACGGCGGCCGTAACTATAACGGTCCTAAGGTAGCGAAATTCCTTGTCGGGTAAGTTCCGACCTGCACGAATGGCGTAATGATGGCGGAGCTGTCTCCACCCGAGACTCAGTGAAATTGAAATCGCTGTTAAGATGCAGTGTACCCGCGGCTAGACGGAAAGACCCCGTGAACCTTTACTGTAGCTTTGCACTGAACTTTGAACCTATTTGTGTAGGATAGGTGGGAGGCTTTGAAGTCGAGACGCTAGTTTCGATGGAGCCGTCCTTGAAATACCACCCTGGTATGTTTGAGGTTCTAACGTAGGTCCCTAATCGGGATTGCGGACAGTGCATGGTGGGCAGTTTGACTGGGGCGGTCTCCTCCCAAAGAGTAACGGAGGAGCACGAAGGTTGGCTAATCCTGGTCGGAAATCAGGAGGTTAGTGTAATGGCACAAGCCAGCTTGACTGCGAGACTGACACGTCGAGCAGGTACGAAAGTAGGTCATAGTGATCCGGTGGTTCTGTATGGAAGGGCCATCGCTCAACGGATAAAAGGTACTCCGGGGATAACAGGCTGATACCGCCCAAGAGTTCACATCGACGGCGGTGTTTGGCACCTCGATGTCGGCTCATCACATCCTGGGGCTGAAGCCGGTCCCAAGGGTATGGCTGTTCGCCATTTAAAGTGGTACGCGAGCTGGGTTTAGAACGTCGTGAGACAGTTCGGTCCCTATCTGCCGTGGGCGTTGGAGATTTGAGAAGAGTTGTTCCTAGTACGAGAGGACCGGAATGAACGAACCTCTGGTGTTCGGGTTGTCATGCCAATGGCATTGCCCGGTAGCTACGTTCGGACGGGATAACCGCTGAAAGCATCTAAGCGGGAAGCCTCCTTCAAGATTAGATCTCCCTGGGACTTTAAGTCCCCTAAAGAGCCGTTGAAGACTACGACGTTGATAGGTTGGGTGTGGAAGCGCTGTGAGGCGTTGAGCTAACCAATACTAATTGCTCGTGAGGCTTGACCATATAACAGAAACGATTGTGTTGACGTTATTTTTTAGAAATGAAATAAAGTGATTTGAGAACGATCTGAAGTTATGTCTGAGAAATCAGAACGACAAATGAATCAGATTTATGTAACAAAGAGACTCAGCATCTACAGAATTATTACGACGACTTTGTGATTGAAAGATGACAAAGGCATTTATCGCCCTATTTGGAGTGAATCGCAAGTCACCGTCCATGGTACTTGAGCCCAGTCCAGCCCTTCATGGCTGGCCGTTCATGACCCCGCAAAGCAATGCTTTGCAGACGGAGCCATTCACCCATACCAGTTTGCTTGACGACCATAGCGATTTGGAACCACCTGATCCCATCCCGAACTCAGTAGTGAAACGAATTAGCGCCGATGGTAGTGTGGGGTTTCCCCATGTGAGAGTAGGACATTGTCAAGCATCTAACTAAAAACGCCCTGTAGGATATCCTGCAGGGCGTTTTGCTTTGTGCGCTCTCACAAGGGTAATCGGAGTGCCGCACCACCCCTCTTTTTATTTGTGGCAGTTCTCGGGCTTCCTGCCCTTCACTGCACCGCCACATCCCTGTGGATTGGGGCCGCTAGCCGAGGCGTCGGACCGGCGGTCCGGCCGACAAGCGGATGGCCGCCCCGCAGCTGGCCGCGCTCCGCAGCGCAGCTTTGCTGCCGGCGAAAGACGGGTTAATTTTTAAAGAAGCGGATCAATTCAGGCGGCACCGAGGACTCGTCGGGAAGGCTGTGGCGCCAAGACCTTTCCGAGAACCAAGCTCTAAAGAAACAACCTGCAGATGCACAAAAGCCCAACTGAGTACTCGGTTGGGCTTTCGCTTTTACTTGCGAAGATATACCAGTGTCTGCAAAATTTTGCAGCTTCCTGTAAGCCGCGCACTGTCAACTCAGCCTTACTCCCCAATTCAGCAATTGACTTAATAGAATTATCTTTCTGGCAATTATATTGTGCACAATATATATTTGAATTTCATTGAAACAGAGAGTGATTACCGTGAATGATATCTACCAATTTAATGCAGAGCGTCTGTCAGCTGAATCACAAGATTTCGGCGCTTTTAAAGGCAAGGTGTTGTTGATCGTTAACACGGCCAGTAAGTGCGGATTTACGCCGCAGTATAAAGGGCTTGAGGAGTTGTATAAAAAATATAAAGATCAGGGTTTCGAGATTCTTGGTTTCCCTTGTAATCAATTTGGCAAGCAGGAGCCAGGCGACAGTGCCGAAATAAGTGAATTCTGTGAACTTAATTTTGGCGTAACTTTTCCGCTTTATGCCAAGGTAGATGTAAATGGCGAGGGTGCTCACCCGCTATTTAACTGGTTGAAGGCGGAGGCTCCCGGCGTTTTTGGTACTGAGGGTATCAAGTGGAACTTTACCAAGTTTTTGGTGGGGCGGGATGGCAAAGTTATTAAGCGGTTTGCGCCAAAAGATAAGCCAGAGGCCTTGGAGGCCGAACTTAAGGTTGCGCTTGGTTAATGGTTATTGAAACCGATGATGCGAAGCTGGTGCATTTGGATCAGCAGCTTTGTTTTAAGCTCTACGCCGCTAGCCGGTTAATTATCAGGGCTTATAAGCCACTGCTAGAGCGAATGGGGGTAACCTACCCCCAGTATCTGGTATTAATGGTGTTGTGGCAGAGTAATTCGGCTGTAACGGTAGGGTGTTTAGGTGAAAAGCTGATGTTGGATTCTGGCACTTTAACGCCGTTAATCAAGCGCATGGAGGTGCTGGGTTTGGTCTCGCGGCAGAGAGGGTTAGCGGATGAGCGCCAAGTGTGGGTGCAACTTAATGACGCCGGAAAAGCACTGCAACCTATTGCTATTCAGTGGGTTAAACAGGTGTCTGTGTATTCACCTGATTTAGATTTGGCCGAACTGCGTACGCAACTTAAGGTGCTTATGGATAAGTTAGGATAAGCGTTTCATTTTTTGTTGTATTTTAGATGGAGTTTGGCTTTTACCGTTATTTTATATGCTTTGATAGGATGGGTGTCCTTTTTTCGCTTGCCTGATTTACGTCAAATGCTCTAAACTCCGCTTATTAGTTAAAAAGAGTAGAGAGCGTGTCCTACACACCCGCCAAACACTTCCGACTTATCACCACACTTACAGGCCTAAGCGGCCTGTAAGTGTCTTTGGCGTATTCAGCCATTCCGATTCTTTCCTATAAAGTTCTAACGTAAGGGTTCCCATGAGTACTGATCGTTTGGTCATATTTGATACCACGTTACGCGATGGCGAGCAAAGCCCCGGCGCATCGATGACGAAAGCTGAAAAAATTCGTATCGCGAAAATGCTTGAAAAAATGCGCGTTGATGTCATTGAGGCGGGTTTTGCTATCGCCAGCCAAGGCGACTTTGAATCGGTCAGAGCTGTTGCGGAAGCGGTAAAAGATTCCACCGTGTGTAGTCTGGCTCGCGCCGCTGATGCAGATATTGATCGCGCTGGCGAGGCTCTGGCGCCGGCCGCCGCCGGTCGCATTCATACCTTTATTGCCACCTCGCCAATTCACATGAAATACAAGCTGCAAATGCAGCCGGATCAAGTGATTGAGCGCGCGGTTCGCTCAGTCAAGCGGGCGCGTAATTTAGTGGCAGATGTGGAGTTTTCTTTAGAAGATGCGAGTCGCTCTGAACATGAATTCATGTGCCGTATCATTGAGGCCGTTATCGACGCTGGTGCCACGACGATTAACTTGCCAGACACGGTCGGCTATGGTGAGCCGCTGGAATATGGTTTGATGTTTTCACGCTTAATTACCGCGGTACCCAATGCCGATAAAGCGATTTTTTCAACCCATTGTCATAATGATTTAGGTTTGGCTGTTGCTAACTCGCTAAGCGCCGTAAGGCATGGCGCTCGCCAAGTGGAGTGCACGATCAATGGCTTGGGCGAGCGTGCAGGCAACGCGTCACTCGAAGAAATCGTCATGGCCATGCGAACCCGCAAAGATGTTTTGAATGTGGATACCCGCATTGATGCTACCCACATAGTGCCGACTTCTCGCTTGGTGGCGAGCGTAACGGGATTTCCTGTTCAGCCGAATAAGGCCATTGTCGGGGCTAACGCCTTTGCTCACGAATCGGGTATTCATCAAGATGGTGTGTTGAAACATCGTGAAACCTACGAAATTATGCGCGCCGAAGATGTGGGCTGGAACTCCAATAAATTGGTGTTAGGTAAACACTCGGGGCGCGCAGCGGTTAAATCTCGCTTTGACGAGCTAGGTATTAGTTTTGAGAGCCAAGAGGTTTTTAACGAAGCCTTCGTGCGCTTTAAGACGTTAGCGGATAAAAAACATGAAATTTTCGATGAAGATCTACAGGCGCTAGTGTCTGACGTGCGCGAGAGTCTTTCGAGCCACCAGTTTCAGTTTGAGACGTTGGAAGTGCTGTGTAAAACCGGTCAGGTGCCCAACGCTAAGGTAAGTGTAATAGTCGACGGCGAATTAAAGCGCGCTGAAGCAGAAGGTAGTGGGGCGGTAGATGCCACATTTAAAGCCATTGAAAAAATTGCCTGTAGCGATACCGAGTTACAACTCTATTCGGTTAATGCCATTACCCAGGGCACGGAGGCGCAGGGTGAAGTGACTGTTCGCTTGAGTAAGCAGGGTTTTATCGTCAATGGCACCGGCGCTGATACCGATATTGTCATCGCCTCTGCTAAAGCTTACATAGATGCGTTAAACTTGCTGGCTGAAGATAAGCACAAAGAGCACCCGCAGCGCGAGGGTGTCTAATAGACGGTGAGCTAACTAATGCAGGAAATGGCCAGACAGCAATATTTGGAGGCGATGGGTATACAAACCTACATGCCCAAGTGGGTATTGCCGTCTGCGCCTTTGCCTTTGCAATGTGATCTAGCAAGCTTAACGATTGAGCAAGTCGATTCGGCGCCCGCGCTTAATGCGTCTTCAGCGACGCTTACTGCCAACCAAAGTTGCACCGCTGACTCAGTTTCCGCACCAGAGGCCGTAGGCGATCTATTGCAGTCTATGCTGGCGAGCGCCAAAGTAGCAGAGTCTGCTAAGGCGCCCAGTAAAATTGCTAACCTGTCTTTATTGGCTAAACAGCAACAATCGGAAAAGCTTGAAGCCTTCGCCGTTAATTTATGGCAGTTCACGGGCTTGATCGTTGTTGCCGATCGGCAGGTGCAGAAAGCATTACCTGTTAATGTCTTGTTAAAGAATATTCTTATCGCCTTGGGGCGCTCGATTGCTGACGCGCAGAAGCCCGAGGTGATTAAATGGCCTTTAGAGGGCCTGAGTGCTGCGCAAAGTGGCCCCGCTGATACCTATTTAAAATCCATTTTGCTGGCGCGCAGATTTGCTGGCCAAGCCACAAGTTTGTTGTGTTTTGGCGACATGAGTTCGCGCAACCTATTGAATCAAGATACTCCGCTTTACGCGCAAACGCAGGTTGGGTTATCGGATACAGAGGCGATGCCCGCGATTTGCCTCCCGAGTCTGGAGGCGCTAATAGAGACGCCTGAAATGAAAGCATCCGTTTGGGCTGCTATATCGCACCTGCGCCTTTCTTAACCAAAGCAACTCAATGAACACGACAGATTTACCGCTGCGCTTATTATTCCCTGCTGATATCGATATTGTGATGGAGATTGAATCTGTCGCGCATTCGCACCCCTGGAAGCGCAAAAATATGGATGACAGTTTGGCGGGTCACCATCGCTGCGTGGGTTATTTCGATCAGGATAAATTATTGGGGTTTTATATTGCCTCGGCTGCCGGCGGCGATGCGGAGTTATTGGATATTGCGGTTAGTCCAAAATGTCAGCGAAAAGGCGTTGCCTCCGCCTTGATGGACGATTTGATGGTTTGGGCGGAAAAAAAGGCAGAAACGGTATTTTTAGAAGTGCGGGTAAGCAATAAAAAAGCGATACGCCTCTATCAACGCTACGATTTTATGGAAGTCGGCGAGCGGCCAAACTACTACCCAACTCTCAATGGCAAAGAGCACGCATTAATTATGGCGCGTTATATGGCGTAGTTGAGTGTGCTACCCGCAGCCGTTTCTCTTTAGCTTTTCGCGGGATTTTTCGATAGTTTTCTTTGTAGGGTGCGTCTGTGCATATTCAGTGCTCGCGCTGTTGCAGAGATGTTGCCATCGAGCTCGTGCAAAATACGCTGTATATGCTCCCACTCGAGTCTTTCCACTGAGGGTGGCGCTATATCAATTTTTTCTGTCGCTAAGCTATCGCCAAAGGCGTTAATAATTTCGTCTGTATCGGCAGGTTTTGGCAGGTATTGCACCGCACCACGCTTAATAGCTTCTACCGCCGTTACAATGCTGGCGTAGCCAGTGAGCATCACAATGGCACAGGCGGGTTGACGCATTTGAATGCGCGCTATGGCATCTAGACCGCTTTCGTGAGCCATTTTTAAGTCGACAATAGCGCGATTAAATTGCACTTCAGAAAGCAGCGCTTCTAGCTCCGTCAGGTTATGACATGAGCTCACGGTTTGGCCGCGCTTTTTCAGTGATCGGCTCAGTGTTTCAGTGAGCGCAATATCGTCATCGAGTAAAAGATAGTGCAATGGGTTGTGTCCTATTGGCAGGCTTCAATCATGATGGGTAAGTCAATGCGTGTGATTTTATGGTTTAGTTCTTCGAGCATGATGAGTTGGCCTCGATGCCTTTCAATTGTGCTGTTGGAAAGGTAGACGCCCAAGCCTAAGCCCTCTGCTTTGCTGCTGTTAAAGGGTTGGCCCCACTGTTGTTTAATTTCATGAGCGATGCTACCGCCGAAGTCGATGATATCGAGCTTCAGTCTAGGGTCAGCGGTGTTAATTTGCAGCAGCTCCACCTGTATTGTAATGGCCTGCTCTGACTGTTCGGCGGCATTGTTCATCAGGTTGATTAGGGATTGCGTTAAGGTTGTGTCTGCCATCAGGTAAGCGTTATTGGCAAGCGAGCTGAGGTTGTGTGAAAGGCGCTTTTGTGGGTTGATCAATTGCCATTGGTCGATGGTGTCTTCAAGCCACGTTTTTAGTTGTAAGCGATTCTGCTGAACATGTATGCCTGCTTCTGCTTGATCGCGCAGCTTTCTGAGTGAATGTTGGCACAGGTCTATTTGTGATGCGATAAGCTTCGCGTCTTCAACGATGTCGGCATTCGGCGCAGCCGCGACTATATCTTTGGCGACAATTTTTATGGTGGTTAGTGGCGTGCCCAGTTCGTGCGCAGCACCAGCGGCGAGTGTCGCAATGGCAGTAAGCTGCTCCGCGCGCAGACCATGTTCTCGCTGGTTTTGAATAATGCGATCTTGTTCTCGAAGTTCGCTCGCCATGCGCGTAAGAAAGGTTACGATGATCCCGGCGCTGAACACAAAATTTAGCCACATACCGTAAATATGCAGCGAGGAGTCTTGTGTGGGCATGTGGTGCATTGCGTGGGCTGGCGCTAAGGATTGTACTGGAATGTAGCGACTTAAGAGCCACCAGTAGCAGCCAATGCACAGTGCCGCTATGACAAACGTGAAGCGAACGGGAAGCGCGATCGCGGCAATGCACAGAGGAATCAGTAGGTAGCTAACAAAAGGATTAGTGGCGCCGCCGGTGAAATAAAGCAGGGTTGATAGGCCAATGATATCCACGGTTAACTGGGTCATAAATTCAGCGTTGCTAGCGCGGACTTGACCTTTGATCCGCCAGTGGGTCAGCAGATTCAACATGCAAAATAGCGCAATCAGCCACAATAGCGTTTGGTATTCCAACACGAGGTTTAATTTTACGTAAGCCGCGCCTAAAGAAATGAGAAGCGCAATGAATAGCATCCAGCGCAGTAATACTAAGGTGCGTAGATTTTGCGTGAGCTGACGCTGGAAAGTGTGTTCGTTGTTCGCTGTTTTCATAGCCGCATTATAGGGCTAAATGCGTGAATGTTATCGCGCTGCGACAATAAGCCGCAGTCATCAGATGGATGGCGTGATGGCGCAAGTGCAAGCCGCTCCCCCCGGAGCGGCTTGGTGTATAATTGCCGTTTTCCAAGATCATCAAGGCTCATGAACCCAGCTAGTCGGCCAGTCCTTACAGAAGGCGCGGTAGGTCCGCATTTGCGCGACATGGCAATGCCCATGGTATGGGGCTTATTGGCCACTATGTCCTTTAATGCTGTCGATACACTGTTCGTTGCCCAGCTGGGTCATACCGAACTCGCGGCAATGAGTTTCACCTTTCCCGTTGTTATGGTGTTGACCAGCATCGCCATTGGTTTGGGTGCCGGTACCTCGTCCGCGGTCGCGCGCGCCATAGGGGGTAACAATCACCACCTCGCTCAGCGTATGGCAACGGACTCCATGACCCTGACCACTATCATCAGCGTGGTGATGTGCGCCATTGGTATTTTTACCATCAACCCTTTGTTCACCCTGTTAGGTGCCGAGCCTGAATTGCTCCCTTTAATTCACGACTATATGTGGATTTGGTATTTCAGCGCGCCCTGCTTAATGGTGCCTATGGTGGGCTTGGCGTCCTTGCGCGCTATGGGCTTGGCACGCATTCAGGGCACGCTCATGATGGCGGCGGCGGTATTAAATTTAATTCTTGATCCGATCTTGATCTTTGGGCTTTTTGGTTTCCCTCGTTTAGAACTGGAAGGCGCGGCGCTTGCGACCTTAATCACCCGTGCTATGAGTCTCGTCGTGGTGATATTTGTGTTGGATAAACGCTTATCGATGCTTGTTAACCCCTTCGCGAAGTTGGAAGAGGTGATGGTATCTTGGCGAGCAATTGTGCACGTGGGTGTGCCCGCCATGATTAACAATATCATTATCCCTCTCGCCAGTGGCGTAGTGGTGTATTTGGTCGCCGCCTACGGAACGGTAGCAGTGGCAGGATTAGGTATTGCCATGCGCGTTGAGCCGATTGTGCTCATAGTTTTTTACGCGTTATCGGGCGTCGTAGGCCCTTTCTGCGGGCAAAATTTAGGCGCTGAAAAATTTGATCGTTTAGAGGCAACGTTAAACGTGATGACAAAGTTCTGCCTCAGTTTTGGCGTGGTGCTGGCATTATTTTTGTGGTTGGCTGGCGAATATTTAGTGCGCTTATTTTCCGGTGCTGATGCCGTGGTTGCGATTGCCATGAGCTATTTATTCATTGTGCCCATTAGTTATGGCGCCTATGGATTGGTCATGTCAGTAAATGCCGCTTTCAATGGCATAGGTCAGCCCATGCCCGGTGTGGCAATTTCCTTTTTACGCGTTATTGGCTTGTACTTACCGTTGGCGTGGCTATTTCAGTGGCAGTGGGGCGTGACGGGTCTTTTTGTTGCAACAGCCCTGTGTAATCTCTTGGTGGGTTTTATTGCGTGGCTTTGGCTTAAGCGACGCTTTCAGCAGGTCGCCGCTTAAGCCATTTCTAGTAATTAGTCAGTAGGCTAGATAGCCGATACGCCACCATCCACCGCAATGGCCAAGCCGGTCATGTAGGTATTGCCCGGTGACAATAACAATAGCATGGCGTTGACTATTTCTATGGGTTCGGCACAACGACGCATAGGAGAGTTGCGACTGAGTGCGACTTTGGCCTGCTCCACACCTGCTGCTGAAAGTGCGGATTCAGTCACTAAGGGTGTGAGGGCGAAAAAGGGGCAGATTGCGTTGACGCGAATGTTCAACGCAGCATTTTCAACCGCTGCTGTTTTCGACAGGCCAATGACCGCGTGTTTTGCCGCACTGTAGGCGGCCAACCGCGGGGCAGCACCTAGGCCAGCCATGGAGCTGACGTTGAGAATGACGCCGCTGCCCTTGGTTTTCATGGCTTTGATTTGGTGACGCATGCCGTATTGCACGCCCATTACGTTCACTCGCCACTGAGATTCAAAGTCTTTATCGGTAACGTCTTCGGTGAGCTCGAGGGCTTGGCCGATGCCTGCATTGTTGACGGCAATATCGAGTTGCCCGAATTGATCCATCGCGCTGTCGACCATGGCTTTGCAATTGTCTTCTGCGGCTACATTGCAATTCTGTGCGATGACTTTTGTACCACTGGCTTTGAGCTTTTTGGCTAAGGCTTGAAGGGCCTCGGTTTTGATATCGCCAAGGACTAAATTGGCGCCGCGCGCGGCTAGCTCTTCGGCCAGCAATGCGCCGAAACCTTGTGCGGCGCCAGTAATTAAAACAGTCTTTCCGGTGAAATCGAGTAGCTTATCCATTTTAAATTCCTTAAGCGTTTAGGCCGCCATCGACCACAATACATTGTCCAGTGGTATAGCTGCTGGCGTCTGATACTAAATACAACACGGCGCCGGCCATCTCGTCTGGCTTAGCGTGGCGCTTCATGGGAATATTGGCGATGGCGTGGTTGTAGATGCCGTCGTCGGTGAAGAGTGCGCCGGCAAATTTAGTTTTAGTGAAACCGGGTAGAAGGGCATTGCAGCGAATATTAAATTCAGCACATTCGCGCGCGAAGGCTTGCGTCATGTTAACCACGGCAGCTTTAGTGATTGAATAAATACCCTGAAAATGGCCGGGACTAAGCGCATTGACCGACGCGGTATTAACAATGTTGCCGCCGCCGTTTTCGCGCATCAGTTTTCCACCTTCAACCGACATAAAAAAGTAACCGCGAATATTCACATCCACGGTTTTTTGGAAGGCACCAAGGTCGGTGTCGAGAATGTGTCCGAAATAAGGATTGGCTGCACCGTTGTTGACTAAAATATCGAGCTTACCTTTGTGTTTGTCGCGTATAAATTGAAACGTATTACTGATACTTTCCATGTCGCCAACGTGACAGGCCCACGCTTCGGCGCTGCCGCCGTCGGCGATAATATCGTCGGCTACGCGCTGACAGTCAGCCACTTTTCGGCTGGAGACGATGACGTGTGCACCATAGGCGGCCAAGGTTTTAGCGATAGATTCGCCAATACCGCGGCTAGCGCCGCTGACTAAAGCGATCTTTCCTGTGAGACTAAATAGATCTTTTTTCATGACGTGAATACCTACATGATAATTAAGGTTTTAGAATAACTTTGCCAATAACTTTGCGGCTCATGACTTTTTCGAGTGCCTTGACGGTATCCTTGAGAGGGAACACTTGGTCCACCACAACTTTTACCTTTCCGTCTACATACCAGCGCAATAATTCCTGCATGTTGGCAGCGAAATCTTTCGGTTGCTTTTGCGTGAAGGTGCCCCAGAAAACGCCGACCAGACTAAAACCTTTTACCAAGGCCAAATTGACGGCTAACTCAGGAATTTTACCGCTGGCAAATCCGACCACCAATAGCCGCCCATTCCAAGCCATGTTGCGTGCACAGGCATCAAACATATCGCCGCCAACGCACTCATAAACAACGTCGACACCTTGGCCATTGGTTAAGGCTTTAAGCTCTTTTTTTAAATCCTTTTCTGAATAATTAATTAATATGTCGGCGCCGTTAATGCGGGCCTGTTCGAGTTTTTCCGGGCTAGATGCTGCTGCAATAACGCGCGCGCCCATGGCTTTGCCTATTTGTACGGCTGCAAGTCCGGTGCCGCCTGCAGCGCCGGTCACCAGTAAGGTCTCTCCCGGTTGGATGTTGGCGCGTTGCTTGAGTGCGTGATGGGCCGTGGCGTGGGCGGTAATTAAACCGGCGGCTTCTTCAAAAGGAATCTGCTCGGGTAGCGGTAACACCATCTTTGCGTTGATGGCTAATTTTTCGGCGTAGCAATTCAATAAGTTACAGCACACAACTCTCTGGCCAACTTTTAAATGTTGCACCTCGGCACCAACACTTTCAACAACGCCCGCGGCTTCAGTCCCCGGTACGAAGGGTGTTGGTGGCTTCATCTGGTACAGGCCTTGTACCAGGAGCCCATCGGGAAAATTAACACCGCAGGCTTCTACTCGAATCACCACTTCATCGGATTTTGCTACAGGATCAGGCATGTCGCCGTAGTGCAGCTGTTCGAGTGGTCCATAATTTTTACAGATAACGGCTTTCATTTTGTTTGCCCTATATTGCAGAATTATTTTTCATGTAAACACTGAAGGCCAAATTGCGCGAGTGGCGCAACCATCGCGCCTACGGCTGCCGCCTTTTTATTGGATGCGTTTCCTTGGCTGGCGCGCTTGGCTACACCTTGTGCAATAGCAGCCAAGCGGAAGAAACTAAAGGCGAGATAGAATTCCCAGTGCTGAATGCGATCGATACCACGGTTTTCACAGTAGCGCGCAATGTATTCAGCCTCACTCGGAATACCTAAGGCTTTTCGATCAACGCCCATTAATCCAGACATTGCTGTTCTGTCTGTTGAATGGGGTAGGCGCATTTGCATACATTGATAGGCGAGATCTGCGTAGGGGTGGCCGAGGGTGGATAGCTCCCAATCCAACACCGCAATAATGCGGCTGTTGTCTTTGCTGAACATTAAATTGTCTAACCGGTAATCACCGTGCGCGAGCGAGATCATGCCATCGTCGGCGGGCATTGCTTGTGGCAGATGTTCAATTAATTGATTCATTGCATGGATAGGCTGCAGCTCTGATGCCACGTATTGTCCGCTCCAGCGTTCGAATTGGCGTGCGAAGTAGTTGCCGGGTTTACCGTAGTCGCTGAGACCCACGGCGCTAATATCCACATCGTGTAGGGCTGCAAGTACGCGGTTCATCTCGTTGTACATGGCCGATCGCTGGTTATTATCTTTCGCTTCCGGCAGCGCCGCGCCCCAATAAATATTGCCGTCGCAGAAATCCATAACATAAAACATTGAGCCGATGACGCTCGTGTCTTCGCAAAGGTGATATGCCTTTGCCACCGGAACGTCGGTATCTTTTAACGCCTTGAGCACACGGTACTCTCTATCCACGGCATGGGCTGATTTTAGTAGTGTGCCCGGTGGCTGGCGTCTCAACACATAGACGCCAGAACTGGCCGTTAATTTAAACGTTGGGTTGGATTGCCCGCCTGGAAATTTTTCAGCACTAAAAGGGCCGCGAAAGCCCTTCACATGTTGCTCTAGATAAGGCCTCAGTTTTTCTGTGTCTAGATGTTGTACGGCATCTTTTTCAGACATGTTATTTTCCTATAGGTATTTCGGGGACATTCTTGACCTGCGTCGCACGCTATGTTTCATCTCAGTGTTCGAGGCGCTTTGCTAAATTTCTACCCAGTTGCATCATGTGCACTTGATCGGGGCCGTCGGCTAAGCGCAGCGTACGTTGCCCGGCATATTGTTGTGCCAGGAAGGTGTCTTGGCTAACGCCAACGGCACCATGAATCTGAATGGCGCGATCGAGTACGTCCAACGCTACATTCGGCGCGACAATTTTAATCATCGCTATGAGATCTTGCGCTTCTTTGTTGCCAGCTTGATCCATTTTTGCGGCAGCTTTTAAGGTCAATAAGCGCGCTTGTTCGATTTGGCAGGCAGAGCGCGCGATATCTTCGCGCACGGATTGATTCTTTATCATCGGCTGGCCAAATACAATGCGCGAATTGGCGCGCTTGCACATTAACTCGAGCGCTCGCTGTGCGACGCCAACCGAACGCATGCAATGGTGAATTCGGCCTGGCCCTAAGCGCCCCTGTGCAATTTCAAAACCACGGCCTTCACCTAAAATGAGATTGGCCACGGGTACGCGCACGTTTTCAAAAATAACTTCGGCGTGGCCTTCCGGTGCATCGTTATAGCCGAATACGGTCATGGGTCGAGTAACCTTTACGCCCGGGGTGTTCATAGGCACTAATACTTGAGACTGTTGCAAGTGACGGCTGGGATTGGTTGGGTCAGTCTTACCCATCACAATCATAATTTCACATTGCTTGCGGCAGGCGCCAGAGATATAAAATTTCTTGCCGTTAATGACATAATCGTCGCCATCGCGCTCAATGCGGGTTTCGATGTTGGTGGCGTCGCTGGAGGCAACCTCGGGTTCGGTCATGGCAAAAGCGGAGCGAATTTCACCAGCTAAGAGTGGTTCTAGCCACTGTTTTTTCTGCGCCTCGTTACCGTATTTCGCCAACACTTCCATATTGCCGGTATCTGGTGCCGCGCAGTTAAACACCTCTGGCGCCCAGTGCACTTTGCCCATCTGTTCGGCCAGCGGTGCATACTCTAGATTGGTCAGACCTGCACTGTATTTGCCGTAGCTAAGCGGTAAAAATAAATTCCACAGGCCGGCGGCTTTGGCTTTGGCTTTTAATTCTTGCATCAAGGGCGGTGTATTCCATTGGTCGGCATCTACTTGCGCATGCATCTTGGCTTCATTGGGGTAAATGTGTTCATCCATAAATGCGCAGAGCTTTTCTAATAGCTGTGATACTTTTTCGGAGTATTCGAAATTCATTTGCGTTTCCTCAGTAAGATGGGAATTTTTCTATTGTTAAAAAAACGATATGTGTTGGTTTTTGTCACGCTCGTGTAAATGGGGTAAATGATTAAAGCTGTGTAAGCTGAAACCCTGAGAGTTAAAGTGGCAACGGCTCACCGAGGTGTTGGCTGTTTGTAAATTCAGCGCAATCATTGTCTCTGCATCGGCCCGTAGGATGTGTCTCAGTGCCATTGATATGGCTCCGCCTGAGCTGATGATGAGTACCTTTGCTTTATCGGGTTGTGCTTGAATGTGGTTGAGTGACGCGCTAACACGTGCTTCAAATGCGGCCCAACTTTCATCTAATGCCTGCGCGGGTAATTCACCTTGCGACCAGGCCAGTAAACTTTGTTTTAATATCTCAAAAAATACCCGCTTTGGTGCATCGGGGGCAGGTTGCATGTGAGGGTTTAGTGCCAAGTAGGCTGCGGCAAGCTGTTGAAACTGAAACTCATTCCAACCGAGGTCTTGCTCTGATTCACAAGGCAATGCCCCCATGCCTTCGCCAATGGCCGCCAACGTCTGCTGATGCCGTTGCATGCCGCCGCAAATGACGCGGTCAAAGATGATCTCGCGCTCGCGAAAATACTGCCCCAGCAGGCGGCTTTGCTCAAACCCTAACGGTGACAGCTGGTCGTAATTGGCAGCGCCAAAGGACGCTTGACCATGGCGCACAAGGTATAGCTCAGACATCTGTACACACTCTTAGCAGCGATGAGTATAGATACTAGCGCAGCGGGCTAAATCAATATAATTTATTATATTTATCTGTATGTATTCACATTGGTGATTAGCCTTGGCTACATCGCCGGTGTTTCGCGCGGGATTGATGTATGTGCGTTTACTGGGCAGCGGATTAGCGCGCTAGCGCAGTGCTGGTCATGCGGGTTGGGTGGCGGTGCGGGAGTGGGGCGCTGCAGCCGCTCCAAATACAGCGGCGGCTGCAGTGCCGAGGTTTAGTGCAACGGATATATGTAGTGTATCCAAGAGCTCATGCGCAAGAGTATTTTGCGAATGATGGCAAAGTGCTCAGCGTGTTCGCTGTACACGGCCGCTTGGGCAAATGACCCCAACGGCACTTCTTGACGATATTTTTCGAAGTCGGGGTCGGTTACCCGTAACACAACGGCGACCCGGCCGGGTTGTGCTAAAGGATTAAAGCCGATCATGTCGCCCGATGCTTGTAGTTGTCCTTCGCGCATCGCGGGTACTACCATGGCAACCTCTGCTTCGAAGACTTCACCGGGTAGGCTGTCTAAAGAGATTTCAGCTAAGTTACCTTTTTGTAAACGCAGCAGCGCATTTTGTCGAAACATGGCAGTGAAGTAGGCGTCTTCCTTGTGCACGAAAACCATTAAGGGTCTTAACGGCGCAGCCACTGCCCGCATGCCCGGGCGAAGGAAGTTATGTGTCACATAGCCGTCGGTAGGCGCTTTGATAACGGTGCTCGCTAGGTCGAACTGGGCCTTGCGCAATTGTGCGCTGATGTCTTGGTATGTCGCCAGCGCCTGATCGTATTCGCGCAGGCTCACCGCCTTGCGTTCGTACATGGTTTTAATCCGTTGATAGTCGTGCTCCGCCGACACTTCGCGCGCGGAGAGAGAGTCGACGACGGTTTGAAAAGGCGTAGGGTCCAAGGTAAACAAGGGCGTACCGGTGGGGACTGGCTCGTTGGGTTCCACGTGCACCGCAATCACTGTGCCGCTCACATTTGGCACGATTGGCGTGGTAACAAAGTATTCGCGGGCGCTCTCAGAGTAGGGGTGGTTATAGTTCATGGTGAACATAATGGCCGAGATGAGTACGCCGCCACCTAGCACTGCGGTGGGTACTGTCCATTTGTTAAGGGGTAGTCGGAAGACTTTGAAGATGGTTATGCATAGGCCGGCATAAGTCAGCATGAGTAATAATTCCATGATTATGCGGCGCTCTCAGGTTGTTGTGATGCTTCGAGTTGGTCGATGCGCTGAGACAGTTCAAGTACCTGCGCCTCGAGATTTTTTATATGTGTTTGCGGCGTTTGATTGTCGCTGAAGCCCCAGCCTCTGTCTGGCCGGTACAGGGTTGCCCAAATCCACAAAAACGGCCACAGCACATGCAGCGTTAAAATACTTATCCAGCCGGTGTAGTGAATGGCATCTTGGTGCGGATGGTTGCGGTGCTTTGCGATCTCATAGGGAATATCGTGTATGACGATAATGCCGTAGAAAACCGTCAGAGAGGCAAAAATTAAAAGTGCTAACGCGACATAGTCGAGCATGGGTGCATCCTTTCGTGGTTTGTGACTTAGTTTTGTTTATTGGCTGCTGAGTTTAGGTTAATTGGCGTTATTTGGGTATATAGGGTGATGCTTGGGTCACTTGCCGAGCGGAATTTCGGCTACCGGCATTGGGTCTTGGGCGCTATAATGGCGGGCTTTATGCCTCCATTTGAGTAACGCCATGAGCCAGTATCAGGCTGCGATCGCCAAACGCCGCACCTTTGCCATTATTTCACACCCGGATGCGGGTAAGACCACTGTCACCGAAAAACTGTTGTTATTAGGTCAGCTGATTCAGTTGGCCGGTTCAGTTAAAGGTAAGCGGGGGCCGCATGCGCGCTCGGACTGGATGGCAATGGAGCAGGAGCGGGGTATTTCTGTCACTTCCTCTGTGATGCAGTTTCCCTATCACGATCGCGTGGTTAACTTGTTGGATACGCCCGGCCACGAAGATTTTTCCGAAGATACCTACCGCGTATTAACTGCAGTAGATTCGGCGTTGATGGTCATTGACGGCGCCAAAGGTGTCGAAGACCGCACCGTGAAATTAATGAATGTGTGTCGTCTGCGCGACACCCCAATTCTGTCTTTCATTAATAAATTGGATCGCGATATTCGCGACCCGGTTGAGGTGATGGATGAAATTGAAGAAGTTTTAAATATCGCCGCTGCGCCGATTAACTGGCCACTGGGTTCTGGTTCTTTGTTTCGCGGTATTTACAATCTCTACACCGATACCATCACCGTATTTGAAAGCGGCTTTGGTCATACCTTACACGATTTTCGCGAAATAAAAGGCTTGGCCAGCGATGAGGCGACTGTCTTGTTAGGTGATGAGGCCGACGCTATTCGCGATGAAATTGAGTTGGTGCGCGGTGCTACCCATGTGTTTGATCGAGACGCCTACCTTGCCGGTAAGCAAACCCCCGTATTTTTCGGCACGGCCTTATCTAACTTCGGTGTCAAAGAAATGTTAGATGGCTTCGTGGAGTACGCGCCAGCGCCCCAGTCGCGTGAAGCTGAACCGCGCAAGGTTGAAGCCAGCGAGGAAACGTTTTCAGGTTTCGTTTTTAAAATCCAAGCTAACATGGACCCCAAGCACAGAGACCGAATCGCTTTTATGCGTGTCTGTTCTGGCGCTTATAGCAAAGGCATGAAAATGCGTCACGTGCGTATCGGTAAAGATGTCAAAATTGCCGATGCGGTAACCTTTTTAGCCGGCGATCGCGAGCAGGTCGTGGAAGCCTTGGCAGGGGATATTATCGGTTTACACAATCACGGTACGATCCAAATTGGCGACGCTTTTACCGAAGGTGAAGAATTAAAATTCACCGGGATTCCCAATTTCGCGCCGGAATTGTTTCGCCGCATCCGGTTAAAAGACCCGCTGAAAACAAAACAATTGCAGAAGGGGTTGCAACAGCTGTCGGAAGAGGGCTCAACTCAAGTGTTTTTCCCCATGGCCAATAACGATTTAATCGTTGGTGCCGTTGGTGTGCTGCAGTTTGAAGTGGTGGCCTATCGTTTAAAAGATGAGTACAAGGTCGATGCGATATACGAGCCTATTAGCGTTAACAGTGCGCGCTGGGTTGACTGCAAGGACCCGAAAAAATTTGAAGAGTTTAAGCGTAAGTGCCACGACAATTTAGCCCTAGACGGTAGCGGCCACTTAACCTATTTAGCGCCTACTCGGGTAAATTTATCCCTCGCGGAAGAGCGCCACCCAGACGTGCGCTTTAGGGCGACACGGGAACATTAACCGCGATTGCCAGCTTGGTTTACGGGTTAACTTTACCCAGTCTTGGTGCTAAAGCACTAGTAATGATAAGCTGGAAATCGGTATAAAACGACTAGAATAATAACTATGGCTGTAGTTCCGTTCTTACCCGAAAAAGCGCCTCGCTTAGGCAACTCCTTTTCCCGTTGGCTAGGGCGCTCGTTATTGAGGCTATTGGGCTGGCGCTTGGAGGGGGAGTTACCCAACGAGAAGAAGTTGATGGTGGCACTCGCGCCCCATACCTCCAATTGGGATTTTGTGGTTGCCATGCCGATCATCATGGCGCTGGGTATTAAGGTTTCTTACTTGATGAAAAAAGAGGCCTTTATTTGGCCGTTTAGTATTCTATTTCGCTGGTGGGGAGGTATTCCCTTAGACCGAGGCGCCTCCGGTGAAGTGGTTAACCAAGTGGCACAGTGGTATGCCGATCACGATGCTGTGTGGGTCGCCATCACGCCGGAGGGTACTCGCAAGAAAGTCGGCCAATATAAAACTGGTTTTGTGCGCATTGCGCACGCTGCCGGTGTTCCAATCGTGACGATTGCCTGGGACTTCCCCTCGAAATCGATGGTGGTCGATCGTATTTGGACTACCACTGGAAATCACGAGGCCGATGCGGCGTTGATTCGCGAGCATATTAATAGTCACTATCGTGGCGCCGCGCCACAATTGCAGTAGGGCTAAGCCATGACACAAACCCACCCTATTGTTCCAAGCACCCCAGAAGCCTGGCCAAAACTTGGCAACCGTTTTACTCGGTGGCTTGGGCGCAACGGCCTGCGGGTGATGGGTTGGCGCTGCCTTGGCAATCTCCCTGAAACGGGTAAGTTGGTTGTTATTGGTGGCCCGCACACCTCCAATTGGGACTTTGTGATTGCCATGTTTGCGATCATGGCCTTAGGCGTCAAAGTATCTTGGTTGGCAAAGGATTCTATTTTTCGTTGGCCTGTGAAAGGTTTGTGGCTGAAGCTCGGCGGTATTCCTGTCGATCGCGCTTCGGCCAGTGGCATGGTTGGTCAGGCTATTGAAAGCTTAAAGCAAAACACGGCTCAAATAGTCTGTTTGATGCCGGAGGGCACGCGCTCGAAAGTCGACAAATGGCGCACTGGGTTTTTACACATAGCTAAGGGTGCACAGGTACCGATTTTCATGGTGGGCATGGATTTTCCGTCCAAGACCGTCAACTTTGGCAATATGTTTACCGTCGGTGATGACCTAGAGGCAGACCTTGAAAAGGTTAAACAGTTTGTTCGCAGCTTTCGCGGTAAGAGACCTGCATTCCAGTCATAACGAGTGAACACAGGAGTTAAGATTGGACTGGCCCCTGTGGATCTACCTTCTGCTTGCCTGCACAGCTTTCGTTGCTGGTTTCGTTTCCTCCATCGCCGGTGCGGGTGGCATGATCGTTTTGCCGGTGCTTTTGTGGGCCGGTGTGCCGCCTTTGAATGCCTTGGCTGTGAACAAATTTCAGAGTGTGTTTGGAACCCTCAGCTCTACCCTTAATTTTTTCAGCAAAGGCCATCTGGATTTTAAGTCCAATAAACTGGGCTTGCTATGTGCCTTCGTCTCGGCGTTGATTGGTACCTGGCTAATTCAGCGTCTGCCTAACAGTGTGTTGATGAATTTATTACCGTGGATGTTGTTGCTTCTCGCGGTGTATTTTGCCTTTTCCCCTGACATTTCCGACGAGCCAAAGCCGGCACGCTTATCGAATAAGGCGTTTAATCTCACTATGGGCACTGGCTTGGGGTTTTACGGTGGCTTTTTTGGTCCTGGGATGGGGTCTTTTTATGCCGCTGCCTTCGTTCGGTTACGTGGTTTGCCCATGAGCCTGGCCACAGCGCACACCAAGCCTTTTGTGTTGGTGGTCAATACTACTTCGATGCTGATGTTTATCTTTGCCGGTTATCAATGGTGGGGTTTGGCGCTGTTGATGGCGGTGATGCAGTTCCTTGGCGCTAGAATTGGATCAAATATGGTAATAACGCGAGGCGTGAAATTGATCAAACCATTACTGATCATAGTTACATTATTGTTAGCCGCTAAATTGTTGTGGACGGCATAAATGTTGTTAACATTTTTTGTCAGTTTGGTTCTTTTTGGCTTAGTGATTGCGGCGTCATTGACCTGTTTGAGGCCAACCTATCGAATTAATGCCGGGCAGCTTATTGTACTGTTTGATCAGGTATTAACCGGCCGAGCAAGTACCCAGGACTGGCTAGTATTTACCGCTATGCCGATCCGATATGACCCTGCCTTGGAGGCGATTCGGCTCAACTGTTTAGCCTTAGAACAGGCACATTTGCTCGGCGATGCGTCGCGTTTTTTGTTCGATGGCGAAGGCCTGGAGGCGATTCGTCTTATGCGCCAGACGCTGGCGGAGCAGCATGGCAGTGCACACTTGTGACCCACTGTATAAGGTGGTTCAATCACGGCATTAAATTTGGTCAAGGGAATGCGCTATGAATGACTCTCAATCTCGCCCAGTACTGCTTTTTATGATGGGGCTGGCGGCCTTCGTTGTTGTGGTTGCTGGGATGCGAGCGGCAGAATCCTTATTAGTACCCTTTTTGTTGTCTCTGTTTATCGCCGTTATTTGTTCGCCGCCATTGCTGTGGATGAAGAATCGCGGCGTACCGAATGCTATCGCCGTGTTGCTAGTCATCGCGATTATCGTGTTGATGGGGGTGTTGATTGGCGCTGTTGTCGGCGCCTCAATTACCTCGTTTAAAGCCGACCTGCCGCAATATCAGCTGCGTCTTCAGGAAATCAGCGGTGGTTTTCGCACTTGGTTAGAGCACCGAGGTGTGGTGATCGACCGTGGCTTTTGGGCCGATAACGTCAAGCCCTCAGTTGCCTTGGCCTTTGCTGGGAATACATTGACGCAGTTGGGCAATTTAATGGCCAATGCGTTTTTAATTTTATTGACTGTGATTTTCATCCTCGGCGAAGAGATACGTTTTTCCGAGCGCTTGGGGCGTTCCAATCAGAATTTAAAAACCACAATTGAAGGTATTCATCGATTTACCAAGAGTGTTAATCACTACATGGCACTGAAAAGCGGGCTTAGTTTTGTTACCGGTTTGGTGGTTAGCCTTTGGTTATGGTTTCTTGGTGTTGATTATCCACTGCTGTGGGGCACCATGGCCTTTATTTTGAATTTCGTACCCAACCTAGGTTCTCTGTTGGCGGCTGTGCCGGCGGTCTTGTTGGCGCTGGTTCAGTTGGGTGTGCCAGCTGCTGTTTATACGGGATTGGGGTACCTGGTCATAAATTTGGTAATCGGAAATGTGGTCGAGCCGCGAATGATGGGCAAGGGGCTGAACTTGTCGACCTTGGTGGTTTTCCTGTCTTTAGTGTTTTGGGGCTGGGTCTTGGGCCCAGTTGGCATGTTGCTATCGGTACCGTTAACGATGACGGTAAAAATTGCCTTGGAAAGCTACCCTGGCACCAGTTGGATGGGCATTTTACTGGGCGATGATGGCGCCGAGCCCGCTAACGGCGGCGCTGGGGACTAAAAACGGTAGGCCGCAGTCAGTTCCATGCCACCGTCAGTTGATAAGGTTTGTATTTGAAAACCTCGGCTGTAGGTGGGGCGCTCTAGCTGTGAAGCCGATACTGCTTTGCTGAGCAGTGATTGCAAGCCTGAGGATGTTGGCGTTACTGTCTTAGCCTTGGTCATCTGGGCGTAGTGCTGGAAGTGTATGGCTTGGGTTGTGGCTTGTTCAAGCGCGCTGTCTTCGCCGGTATAAAAGGTTTGGGAGAAAGTTTCACCGGCAAAGCAGGTGGGGCAAAGGGCGATGGCGCTGAGGGTAAGTAATACGGCCGATATTGCTTTCATGATGACTACTCGCTACGGGGTAATTTTCGCGCATCCTTTCCCGTGAATCCATGGTTTAACTATGCCTCACTAGCAGTTCATTTTCTGCCAACTGGTTCCGCTACTCATGCTAAATGACTATAGATATGGTCTGATCTATTCCATACCTAAGTAATAGGCCTTATGTTGTTATAAAAAACGGCAGTGCCTGCTAAATCGACCTAGAAAGCGGCTGCTTGGCGGACCTTGCCTTTATCATTGCCCGGCTTGGGGCTTGGGGCTTGGGGCTTGGGGCTTGGGGCTTGGGCAATCTATCGAGACGTTAGACCCGCGTCAGTTGTTGCTGAATTGACATGACCTAGCGAGCAACCGCGCTAGGTCAATCGATGAGACTAGCGTAGATTTCTTTGACCAATAACGGCGAGCGCAGCGACTCGATAGGCTTCAGCGAGGGTTGGAAAGTTAAAGATGCTCTCAACAAAAATATCGACGTCCGCCTCCGCCAATAGCGCCATTTGACCGATATGAATGAGCTCGGTGGCGCCTTCGCCGACGATGCTAACGCCTAACAACTTTTCACCTTTTGCGTCGCATACCAATTTGAGCAAGCCGTCTTGTATGCCGGAAATTTGCCCGCGTGCAATCTCTTCAAAATTCGCTTTTCCAACAATAATATCGCCATGCACTTGCTGCGCTTGCTGCTCCGTTAGCCCAACGGCAGAAAGCTCGGGTATGGCATAAATCCCTGAGGGGATGGTGCTGGCAATGCGGCCAAGGCTCATACCCAAGGCGTTACAGGTGGCGCGCCGGCCTTGCTCCATGGATGCGGAGGCTAAACTTGGTGGGCCTATCACATCGCCGGCGGCATAAATATTCGGCGTTGATGTGCGAAGATTGTTGTCTACAGAGATTAAACCTCGCTCGTTAAGTGCCAAGCCGGCATTTTCAATGTGTAGATCTTTGACGTTGGCGAGCCTTCCAGCCGCACAGAGTAGTTTTTCACTTCTTACCTCTAGACCGTTGTCGCATTTCGTAATCACACCTGCAAGGCCGTCAAATTCAACGGTGGTGACATTGTGCTCGCCTAGCCAAGTACCACCCATATTGGCAAAGGCGTGGACAAACTTTTCGGTGAGGTCGGCATCTAAAAATCCGAGTGGCCGAGGGTATTTATCGATCATGGTGACGTTAACGCCGAGTGCTTGAAAAATAGAGGCATACTCGCTGGCTATAACACCACCGCCTAAAACCACCAAGCTTTTGGGCAGGTATAACATGGAGAGTATCGAGTCGCTGTCGAAAATGTACTCGTGGTCAACCGGAATGTTGTCGGGTTTGCGCGGATAGGAGCCGCTGGCAATAATGATATTGTCGGCGCTAATGGTGGCCGCCTCACCGCGTACCTTTGAGATATGCAAGCTGTGGGCGTCTATAAATTTGGCGCGACCGTGGATGGTTTCGATTTTATTGCGGAGAATTTGCCGGCGCATGTATTCATCGTGAGCGCTCAACACCTGATCTAAACGATTGATGAGCGTCGCCATCTCGGTATCTTCGGCGAGCTTGAAATTAGACAGCGCGGCATTGGCTCGCATGTTTTTTACCCTTAGCGCGTTTTCCCGCAAGGTTTTTGACGGTATGGTGCCTCGGTGTACACAGGCGCCGCCAAGTACTTTGTCGCGCTCAACTAAAGCGACTTTCTTGCCGGCTTTTGCCCCTTGTACCGCAGCTTTTTGTCCAGCAGGGCCGCTGCCGATGACAATGAGATCGAAGTCGTAATTCATCGCCCTAGCATCGCCTCCATAGTGCTTTTGATATCGTCCTTTTTGTCCATCAAGGTTTCGATTTCATCGTCGTACAAATTGAGATCGGCGAGAACTGGCAGCTCAATTAAGTTGGCGGCCGATAGTTGGTCGGGCGAGAGTAGGTGTGTTGCAAATACGGCGCCTCCGTTGATCATGGTGGTTTGCTCTTTGGCCAAATTCGCGTCTTCGTACTGGTGAAAAAACTCAATGGATTCGCAAACAATTTGCGGCATGGCCCAGCGCTGCGCGACGGTTACGCCAACGCGCGTGTGATACAGCTCTTCAAGTTGCTTCACATCGTCTTCGCTGAGCTCCAGTTTCGCTTTGCGCGCCAGTTCGAGTACAGATTGCAGCGCAACCGGTCGTCCGATGGAATGCAGCAAGCCGCACAAAAAAGTGGCCTCTACGTTACGTCGACAGACTCTTGCTATCTCTTTACCCCAAAGCGCAGTGGCCAGTGCGTGCCGCCAAATCCCCGTTATGTGCTTTTCGTAGCCGGGCGCTTTAAACATTTTGGCAGAGATGGATGCGGCAAGGGCTATGTCGCTAATGAGATTCATTCCCAAGCGGGTGATGGCTTGTTGCAGCGAGACCAAGGACGCGTTGGGCGAATAGGCGGCGGAGTTGGCGATATGCATGACGTGTCCCGCCAAGGCTTGATCGCTTTGAATCAACAGCGCTAGTTTGTTGGCGTCTGACTCTGGGTCTTGGGACAGAGTGACAACTTTACTCGCGACTTCAGGCAACATGGGCACATCGAGTTGACCTTGTGCTATGCGGGCTTCGAGCAAGCTGGCGACATGGTTTGCCGTTTCGGAGAGGGCCGGGGCTTGGTTCATGGTCTATCTCAATAGGTTTTATCGAATGGTTTTAGATAGACTGAGTGTAGATCAACTTGAGCAACTTACCGCCAGATGCTTGTCTTTATCTGCGGGTGGTTTGGCTAGATGGTCTAGTTCTGGGTGTTCGTTGTAGGGTGACGCTAGCACCGTGAGAAGCGCGTTAAATGTACCCATGTCGCCGTTGCTAACCGTTTCGATTGCTTGTTGAGCCAAATAATTTCGTAAAATGTACTTTGGGTTAGCGGCTAACATTTGCGCGGTGCGTTGTGTATTCGGTGTTTGTGCACAGGCCGCTTGGTACTTGCTGAGCCAACGTGTTCCTGCCTCGCGGTCGATTAATAGGTCAATTGCATGGTTAGGGTTGTGACTTAGCGACCTAAAAAATTGTGTGTAGTCGATACGATTTTGCGCAAGCATCTGCAACAATGACTGCAATAGCTGTTGGTTTTCTTCGCTGAATTTTGTATCCAACCCAAGTTTTGTCATCATTAGTTGGTAGTAGTGGCTAGAGAGAATTTCCTCATAGCTCGCCAAGGCTTTTTTAATATCGGCAATGTCAATGAAATTCGACAGCGCATGGGCTAGCGCATTTAGATTCCATAGGCCTATGTTGGCTTGGCGATCGAACGCATAGCGGCCTTGATCGTCGGAGTGATTGCAAATATGTCCCGGTTCAAAATCATCTAAAAAGCCAAACGGGCCGAAGTCAAAGGTTTCGCCAATTAATGACATGTTGTCGGTGTTGAGTACGCCGTGTGCGAATCCAACGGCCTGCCAATGAGCGATAAGATTTGCGGTTCTTTGGGTTGCCATCTGTAGCAAGGCAAGGGCATTGTCATGGGTGCTGGAGGGGTCTACGTTGAGGTAGCGCTGAGCACAGTAGTTGATAAGCCGTGCTTGCTCATCTTGCATACCTTGGTAATAAAAAAATTCAAAGTGGCCAAAGCGAATATGACATTGAGTGACGCGCAACAGGACGGCACCAGGCTCTAAGCTTTCGCGTCTCACCTGTTCTGCCGTTGATGCAATAGCTAGAGCTTGGGTTGTTGGTATCTGCAAACCTTGCATGGCAAAAGAGCCAAGGTATTCTCGTAGCGTAGAGCGGAGTACGGCTCGTCCGTCGCCGAAGCGAGAGTAGGGCGTTTTTCCTGCGCCTTTTAAATGGAAGTCCCAAAGCTGTTGATCTCGCCGTCGTTCACCTAGGAGAACGCCACGACCGTCGCCCAATTGTGGGCTGTAACCTCCGAACTGGTGCCCCGCGTATACCATCGCGAAGGGTTTGCAACTGGCCGGAAGGTTACTCGCGGTGACAAGTTCGGAAATGGCCGACAATTCCAACCCCATCTGTGTAGCGAGGGTCGTGTTACAGTGCAATAAGCGCGCATCTTTTAGTGCTGACGGTGCGACGTAGGCACCAAAATTCGTGCCAAGGCATGCAAAGGTAGTTTCGAACTGGGCTGTCATTCATCTATACTCGGCTAAAACTGCAGGCTATGATGCCATAGATGGCTCTAATTAGTTGTGAGCAAGCATTTGGAGCGAAGCTTTGATGGAACAGAATAAAGATCTCGTTTGGGATCTCGATAGTTTTGCCCACCGAGCACGTGCTCATGAGTTTGTTATGGGGTTTGAAAATAAGTTATGTGTATTTTCTCACTCGGTTAATCAGCTCTATACCAATTACAATATTTTTGTGCCCCGTGAAGAAAATCGTAAATTAGTGATATTACCTAACCCTTACGCACACCATGACACGTTTAATAATGTTGATCCAGCCGCACTTGTTCCCACGGGGTTGCATATTGTTCCTGGCAATTCAGCACAAGTGCCGCTGTTGTTGAGCATTCCGTTTAAGAGCGGCAAGACCAAACACCGATTAGTGCCACTACAAATGGGGGTGCGATTGGTCAATCAGAAACGCACACCTGAAAATCCGTTTTTGCCTGTGCTAATGAAAGGCGATTTACGAGAGATGAACGCCAGCACGCCATGCCTACATTTACATGCCTTAAGCCTAGCGAAAATGGGCGACCTTTCGGCCTTGGATCGCAGTGCTATTGCGAGAGTTATTCAGCAGCGCTTGGCGGCATTAGGTTGAAAGTTGCTATTTAGTGGCATAAAAAAAGGCCTCAATTGAGGCCTTTTTTATTTTTACGGACTTACTGTTTTGGAATGCTAAAGGTAATCGGAAGGGTAAATTCAAATTTTTCGCCGAGTACATCTTGTGGCATAGGTGGAAATGGATCTGATCGCTCTACGGCTTTAATCGCTTCGGTATTGAGTAAAGAGTACTTTGTGCCCTCGAGTTCCATACTGTTTAGGACCTTACCATTGCGATCGATAGTCACGGCTATGCGAACACTGCCTTCCTGTTCCCGCTGTAATGCCCGCTTAGGGTAGCGAATATTTTTGTAGGTCCAGCGCAGCAATTTGGAATGGTATAGCTGTCGGCTTACCAGCGATGCGGCTGTCAGAAGTGGCTCTTCCTCTTCATCGAGTTCGTCTTCGTCGAGGAAGGCATTGTTGGTTGTTTTAACAGCGGCAACTTGCGTGGGTTTGGGAGTAGGTTTGGCGACAGCGGGTTTGGCAGCCGCTGGCTCTGGCTTGATGGCCGCTGGCTCAGGTTTGTCTATCGTGGGTGCGGCGGCAATGCTCGGCGCTTGAATGGTTGGTGCACTGACCGCGGGTTTCGGTGCTACTGGCGTAGGTGCTGCGGCTACCACTGTCGCCGTTGCGGCTGCTGCAACGGCCGCAGGCTTGGGGGCGGCCCAATCTTTCACTGCGGCAACTCGCTCGGTGGTGGGCTGAGTGGCTCTGAATCGCGCCAGAAGATTGGCATCGATGTTGCCGGACGACATGATGCGATCGCGAAAGTCTGACGAGAGTGGAACCGAGCCAATCCAAGTCGATAACAACATGTTAAATAGATCGGGTGAACGGCGAATTTTCGCGACATTGACGCCGTTTATCATGACACTGATGCCCTCATTAGGCATGTCATCAACGGTGATAGTGTCGCCGGCCTGCAGTCGCCCCTTGACCACCTTAGTGAACTCGACCATACCGTCGGCGTTGTTTTGTAAGGTGTCTCCGGCGATGTTAATGGCCATACCCTCGATCCACATACGGCTTAGGCCGCGGGATGACACGTCGTTAGCAGTGATGCGTAGCTCTATTCGTCGCTCACCGGATTTGGACATCGCTGTCGCCACATCTCCGGTAGTGGCTGGTAAATAGAGGCCGGCTAGGAACTGCTCTTGACCTAATTTGGAGTAGGGAGCAATACCGTTCAACGTGGGCTCGGCTTGTGCCAAGCTAATGATTAAGCTGGCAGTAATAGCGATGAGCCAGCGGTTTAAGCAGATTGTCATGGCGGGGGGTCACTCTAGTTAGTCAGCAAAATAGCTATCTTTATAGCGTATTGTTATGTGTACACATGTTTTTTGTAATCATGCCAAAGGCTTACTCTACAGCGTTTGGTTTTTACTTCAATAGGTAAATGGCCCCCAAAAGTCGCTTTGAGGGCCGAAACAGCGGGTTTAGAGGTGGGCTGGATGAAGGGGGTTGTTCCAAGTGCTGCCAGAACCAGCCGCGACCGCATCTGGATGGTGTGCCATGAGGTTTTCTACGGACAGACGCTTTTCGGACGGGGTGTCGACCATTACCAGAATATTGCCAGCGTCTAGTTCTTTTTTAAAAAAGCCTAACTTGTAATGCTGTAGGCCTATCCCGATAAAACCGCCCAGCCACGTGAAAAGCCCCGTGCAGAGCACCAGCAATCCAACATAGGCAATCCAATTGGTTTTGGCATCCAGCCCATAAGCGTAGAGTCCAGCACAAGCACAGGCGCCGACAAAGAGCCCTATTAACAGCCCGCCCTCGCCAGCAGGCAGGATATCCGTTGTATCCAAGGGCGAGGCAGTGGGTAAATGATGTTGCTCGAGCGCACCGTCATTTTTGGCGACAAGGTGAAGTTGGTGTTTGAATACGCCATGATTGAGTAAATCTGAGGTGATTTGCTCAGCCGCTTGCAAGGTTGACGTTAAATAGTAGAGGCGTTGCATAAGGGTGCCCTCACTGAAGTTGAATTTTAGCTCGGAAATTACGGGTTTTTTTGAGTTTCCAAAATGTTAACAGCACCATGAACTATAGTGGATTGATAGGCTAAAATGATGACTTGCTCAGATTGACTGGCACTAACTCTACATCTTTTTGTTATAGCCACTCGACATCGACTTTGACCCCACATAGGTTTGCGTTTTATGGAAGTTAAGCCACTTGCGCGTTTTCCTCGTGCAACCATAGAAGCGCTCCTCGCACCTATCCCGTTTTATAAAACCGTAAAAACGGAGGACCCTCAGCAATTTGATATGCTGTTGAGGCATTCGCAGATAGTCGAGTTCAAACCCGGTGAGGTGGTGTTGCGACGAGGTGAAAAAGATCCTTGGTTATACTTCTTATTGAAAGGGCAGCTCGCGGTTTTTGCCAATGACAGTCAAGGCCAGCAAATCATCAACTACATAACGCCCGGTGAAGTGTTTGGCGATATTGCTGCGCTGGTTGAGCAAGAGCGCTCCGCAACGGTCATTGCTGATCACAACTGTAAACAAGTGCTGGTATTCGGCACCGATTTTAAAGCCTTCGGGGCGCTGGAAAACTTTGGCGTTATTAATTTACAGACGAAGCTGACCTACTTCAGAAATTGCACCCATAGTTTACGCTGGAAGTTAGAGGTGTATCGGATGCGCTATCCGGAAAGCGCTTTAGCCTCCAAGCATCGCTCGGTGAAGCTATACACTGGGGCCAAAGGTGGTATTGAGGAGTTGCGTGCAATACATGCACAGGCACGCGAGCTCGCTTGTTTACTACTGAAATGGAATCAGGAGTTTGGTGCTCCATTCATGGGGGCGGGGTGTAAGTCCGCGCCCTCGCCGGAGCTGGTCGATAAGGTTCGCTAGTCGCCAGCTTATACCGTTAACAAGCTTTTCAGTGAGTCCCGCTGTGCTTTTGTAAGACCTTTCACACTGTCTAATTGATTGAGATCCGTATAGGGTCTTGCATCGATAACACGCTGCGCCGCTGTTGCGCCAATGCTGGGAATTCGTTGCAAGCTAGTTTTTGAAATGCTGTTGATATTTATCCGGTCTGTGGCTTTGATGATTTCATCTGCCGAAATACTTTTTTTCACCGTTGTTGGTGCTGGTGCTTGAACCGGTAGGGGTTTGGGTTTTGCCTGCCGCAGTGCTGCGACTTCTTTGCGAAGGTCCGCTAGGTCATCGCCATAGGCGGTGAGCAGAAAGCGAATCCGACTGAGTAAAAATGCAATCACGGCGAGTAGCACTAATATAAGCAAGCTCATTGCCTCATCCTCTTTATTGACAATATTCCGGAAACTGCAGCTGCCATTGCTGAAAGCCACCATCTAGGCTGTAGACCTGAGTGAAAGCTTGCGACGCTAAATATTGCGCGGCACTTTGGCTGGCGTTGCCATGATAGCAACATACTATAGTGGCAAGGTCTTTGTCAGCAGTGGCGATGAAAGCAGCTGCAGATTCGTTGTTGAGGTGAATCGCCTGTTTTATATGACCAGCCTTGTAGCTTTGCTCATCTCGGATGTCGACAATAACGACCTCGGTATTCTGCAGTAATTGCCAAGCCGCTTCGCATTGTAGATGTTTAAACTCGGCCATAAAAATGCACTCCTCGGAGGTTGAGTTTAGCGTTTCGGTAGGCCGTCATATTGCCATGAGAATAGCTACCCTGTGGTATTAAAATTTCAATTTAGTCTTTTTAGGGGCTAGAATGCCGAATCATACTGATCAGTACAATTTACCTTTGGTCAGTGCGTCTATCGCAATTAATTACTATTGAACGAGTAGGTTTCCATGAATCGCGTGCAAGAAATTTGGTCACACAAAAACTATCGTATGGCCATTATCTTTAGTGTTGTGGTTTTAGTCTGGATGTCAACCGGGCTGATTGCCCGCGAACCGGAGCAAACTACGGCAAGCGCCACACCGAATGTGAGTGCACCTGCTAATGTACAAGCGCAAGTAATTCAAGCGCAGACGTACAGCCCTAGCCTGATTATTCGCGCGCGCACTGAACCAAACCGAGCCGTGCAGTTGAAGGCGGAAGTGAGCGGTCGCGTTGAAGCATTACCTATTAAAGAAGGTGCGTCAGTTAAGCAGGGCGATGTTATTTGCCGTCTAGCGGAAGAGGATCGGGCACTTAAAGTTCAGGAAGCTGAGGTTAATTTACGCAAAGCGCAAATCGATTTCGACGGCTCACAGCGTTTAAAAGTCCAAGGCTATCAATCTCAGTCGGCCATTGCCGCCGCTGAGGCGCAATTGGCTCAGGCGCGCTCACTGTTAAAGCGGCACGAGCTGGAGCTAGCTTATACCAAAATCCGCGCGCCCTTTGATGGCATTTTAAATAGTCGCCATGTGGAGATCGGCACGTTTATGCAACGCGGTGATGTGTGCGCTAGCGTGATTGACCTCGATCCGTTAGTTGTTGCTGGGCAGGTATCTGAAAATGAAATTGCCGGCTTGCGGGTCGGCAGTTTAGCGCAGGTGCAATTAGCGGGTACCAGTCGCCAAGGCGAGGTGCGTTATATAAGCCGCGATGCATTGGAGCATACCCGCTCTTTCCTGGTCGAAGTTTCTGTCGCTAACCCTGGAATGAAAATTCCCGGTGGTTTAACCACAAACTTGACGGCGCAACTTGCGAGTTTCAACGCGCAATCGCTATCCCCCGCGTTATTGACCTTGGATGACGCAGGTAAGTTGGGGGTGCGAATTATCGATGAGCAGTCGCGGGTACAGTTTGTCAATGTTCAGATAGTGGGGGATAGCGCTGAGGGTGTTTGGGTGACAGGTTTACCGGATACGGCGCTGTTGATTACAGTCGGGCAAGAATATGTGGCGGTGGGCGAGCAGGTGACCTATCAGCGAGTAGATGGGTCATCGGCAATTGCTGAGGACGGGGCTAAAACTGACGTGCCGGCGTCCGATAGTGCGCAACCTGAAGCTGCGCAGCAGCCATTGTCCGTGTTGGATGCTGGAGCTGCCGAATGAACATATTGAAGTCTGCCGTGAGCCGCTCGCGCGCGACGCTGTCCATTTTAGTGTTGATATTGTTGGTGGGTGTTTTTGCTCGTATCACCATGACAGTGGAGGCCAACCCAAATATTCAAGTGCCTTATATCTTCGTGCAAGTTTATCTCGATGGCGTGTCGCCTGAGGACGGCGCGCGACTGTTGGTGCGGCCACTGGAAAAGGAGCTTAGAACGGTAGAGGGTGTGGATGAAATTATCGCCACATCGCGCGAATCTATTTCCTATTTACTGGTTAAGTTTGAAGCTGATGAAGATCCTCATAGAGCTTTGCGGGAAACGCGAGTGGCGGTGGATCGGGCTAAGGCCGAGTTACCGCCTGCCGCTGAAGAGCCTGTGGTAAAAGAACTGGCAGCAACGCCTATGCCGGCTATTGTTCTAACCTTGGCGGGCGACGGTGCGTCCGAGCGTTCGATCTACCGCACAGCAAAGAAATTACAGCGACAAATAGAAAATATGCCCACGGTATTAAATGCCAATTTAGTGGGTTATCGAGAAGAGATGGTCGAAGTGATTGTCGACCCAGCGCAGTTGGAACATTATCGAATTACTGCCACTGAACTGGCCAATGCCGTGGTCAATAATAATCGCCTAGTGCCCGCAGGTGAGATGGATACGGGTAAAGGTCGGTTCTCCATTAAAGTCCCGGGTTTGATTGAAACCGCGGCCGATGTTCGCACTCTTCCGATCAAATCAACGGCACAGGGCGTTGTTACCTTGGGCGATGTGACAGATATTCGCCGAACCTTTAAAGATGCTAGTCGCTTCACCACCGTCAACGGTAAGCGCGCCATGACTATCGAAGTAGAAAAGCGCAACGGTGCTAATTCCACCGATGTCGCCGAGGGTGTGCGCGCGTTGGCGGAGGCAACGCGGCCAGAATTACCGCCCGGTGTAAGTTTAGGCTTTGTCTTAGACCAGTCAGAATTTACCCGCAGTATGGTGAGTGAAATGGAGGGCAATATTGTTACCGCCATGGCGTTGGTGATGATCATTGTGGTGGCGGCCTTGGGCTTTAGGTCCGGCGCCTTAGTCGGTTTTGGCATTCCCTTTTCATTACTTTTCGCCACCATTGTGGTGAGTCTGATTGGCTTTTCTTTTAACTTTATGGTGATGTTCGGCATGTTGCTGGCACTGGGCATGCTGATTGATGGTGCTATCGTTATCACTGAGTTTGCCGACAGAAAAATGGCGGAAGGCTTAACCAGCCGAGTGGCCTATGAAATTGCCGTTAAGCGGATGTTTTGGCCTGTGGTGGCGTCGACCGCGACGACCTTAGCGGCGTTTTTACCGATTATGTTTTGGCCTGGCGTAGCGGGCCAATTCATGCGTTATTTACCGGTGACGGTATTTGCCGTATTAGTGGGCTCGTTGATTTATGCCTTATTTTTTGCGCCGGTGTTGGGTTCGCTTATGGGGCGAACAAAAATGTCGCAAAAAGTGCAGGATTATTTAAAAAGCTTAGAGCGAGAATCGCCCTTAACCCTGTCCGGTATAACCGGTGCCTATGCCCGATTACTGCATCGAGTTATGCGCTGGCCGGTGTTGATGGCGATAGGTACATTTGCGGTGCTCTATCTTATTTTCAACGTCTATGGGGCTTTCAATGCAGGTGTTGAATTCTTTACTGAGACAGAGGAGAAATACGGCACCGTAGCCGTGCGTGCGCAAGGTAATTTTTCCGTTTATGAAATGGACGAGTTGGTTTCAGAGGTCGAGCAGCGAGTCATGAATATTGATGGCGTACACGTGGTTTATACCGCCACAGGTGCAGGCTCCAGTAGCCAAGCGGGTAACCGCGAGTCGTCTAAGGATCAAATTGGCACAATGTTGGTGGAGCTGCGCGATCCTGCAACGCTGGGTCGCTCCAGTCACGACGTGTTTCGCGAAATTCGCGAGAAAACAGCCGATATTCCCGGCGTTAAAGTTGCTGCGGATGCCTTTGAAGGTGGCCCCACCCAAGGTAAGCCGATTCAAATACAATTGGAGTCCATTAACAGCGAAAAACTGATGGTGGCGACGCGGCAACTGCGCGACCGATTAGAAAAGGAGTTTCCCGGTTTGCGCGATGTTGTTGATACCAGTCCGTTGCCTGGTATTGAGTGGGAGATGAAAGTTGATCGAGCCGTTGCTGCGCAGTTGGGGGTGAATATGATTGATGTTGGCCACGCGGTGTCACTGGTGACCAGCGGCGTTAAAGTGAGCGAGTACCGGCCCGACGATGCCGATGACGAAGTGGATATTCGCGTGCGCTTTCCTTTGGACGCCCGTGGTGTTGGCGTGCTCAATACGCTGCGGGTAACTTCCGCTAACGGCCCTGTGCCGATGAGTAGTTTTGTTACCCCTATCGCTAAGCCCAAGGTTGATAAAGTTCAGCGCAATAACGGCATTGAATTCATGACCGTAAAGGCGGATGTGCAAGCCGGTGAGAATGTGGATCAGCAAGTGAGCTTAATACAAGCGTGGTTGAAAGATAACCCGCTCGACCCTGAGGTGCAGGCCGCATTCCGTGGTACCAATGAAGAGCAGGCTAAATCACTGCAGTTTTTAGGTGTTGCATTTTCGCTTGCACTGTTTTTAATGTTTATCATTTTGGTAACGCAATTTAATAGTTTCTACCAAGCCTTCTTGATTTTGTCAGCGGTTGTTATGTCAACTGCAGGTGTCCTGCTCGGCCTACTGATTACGCAGTCCACCTTTAGCGTCATTCTCACCGGTGTAGGCATTGTCGCGTTGGCCGGCATTGTGGTGAATAATAATATTGTACTGATCGACACCTATAACTATGTGCGCGCCAAGAATCCAGATATGTTGCCTATCGACGCCATCGTATCTGCCTGCGCCCAACGTTTGCGCCCGGTATTTTTAACCACGGCAACGACGGTATTGGGTTTGCTACCGATTGCAATCAATATGTCTGTCGATCTAATTGGTCGGCATGTGGTCATGGGTGGGGTCATCGCGTCGTTTTGGGTGCCGTTGGCGAGTGCTATTGTTTATGGCTTAGTATTTTCAACCTTGCTGACGTTGCTCGTGACACCGGCTATGTTGCTGGTACCAGCGCGGTTAAAGTACCTTTTTGTGGCGTTCAGTGGGCGAGTGCGGAAGCAACCCTCAATTACAACGGCAGACACTCACGCATAGCGGCTTTTTCTAACGCTTAGGGAGAATGCGGCAAACTTCAGCGTTTGAAGCTAATATAGCTAGGGGCTCGGTGTCGTTTCGAGGCTCTTAGTTGATCTTAAGAATGGCTCTCAATGAAATTTGAAGATTATAAATTACCTTTCGGATACCCCTTAGCGCTTGAGGGCGCGAGCGCTGGCGGCGCGCCGTTTAAATTTGCCAGTAAAATTATTGGCTGTATCCCTGGTGATGTCTTGATACTGTCTCACCCTCGTGCTGCTAAGGCCTCGACCTTACGTTCAGGGCAAAAAATTCTTGTCACTATCATGGCGGGTAATGGCGTATTGGCATTCGCCTCTGTGATCGATCAAATCATTGCTCAGCCGCGCTCGCTGGTGTTTTTAACCTATCCGACAAAATTGAGCTTTAAAGAAATACGAGGCGCCACCCGGGTAGAAATTCGCGTGCCTATAGAAGCGTCTAGCTTGTCGGGGTTAATCACGGCAAAAACTTCCGGTGTTATCACTGACATCAGTACATCGGGCGCCAGAATCGAATTAACCGAGTCTATCGGTGATATCGGTGGCAGTATGGAGTTAACCGGCACGGTTACTATCGCTCGCCTAGAGGAAAGATTCAATTTTCCTGCCATTATCCGCTCGCGCGTCGAAAGAAGTACGCGCGAGAGTGAGGCCGAGTTTCCGGCTATTTACGGAATAGAATTCGACGAGGTTCCGCATTCGCAGCGGCTACTACTCTATGCTTTCGTTTATTCATTATTGGCCACCCAATGAAATTATTAATGCAGGCTTTATTGTTTTTCACGTTACTTAATTCCGGCCTTCTAATGGCTCAGGAGTCAGAGCCATCGCTAGATTTAAAGCGCTTGTGGTTACCTAAAAGTTACAGTCAATACTGGGCAAATTTACGCCAAGTTGCCGAATACCAACTGGCGCAAGAGCGATGCGCTGAAGTTATTCGAGCTGAGTTAGACCGTGGCCAAAGTAGCGTAGAAGCCCCTATCTTTGCCGTCATTTGTCGCGACGCGAATCGACGAACTTTCGTTGAGAAGTTTGATGGTGTGAGCTTAGTGTCGCTTACGCCGCTGGTTGCTGAGGCGGCAGACGAGGCAATAGAGGATGTTGCGGCAACTGATTTACAGCCAGTTATTTATCAGCGTTGCCGGGAGTTGTGGCGCGCTGATGTTGCGCAGATGCAAGCATTGGCGTGGCTCGATGATATCGAATCGACAGCGGTTACTGAGCAGGCTGAAATAGAGACTGACAACAACCCTGAGACCACTACAACCGTGACACAATTTACCTTCGTGCGTCGTTTTAACGCCACGGATGCCGCGGGTAACCTGCTTAAATACCTAGCGAGCTGTACGGGTAGTAGTTTGGAGTCGACCCGTACAGAGCTGATAATCCGTCGAGAATAATACTTACCGGACGACTTTCTTACGCGTCAGTTGATCAATGTCCGCGGCGCACAAGCCTAATACATCGCGTAATACTGTTTCAGTGTCCTCACCTAATAGCGGCGGTGCTTTCGATTGATTCAGTTGGCTTCTGCTGTAGTGAATAGGGTTGCCTGCAAGCTCTACAGTGCCAGCTAAGGGGTGTTCCACTTGAATGCGCATACCTCGGTTAATGAGCTGCGGGTCATTAAACACCTTGTCGATGGTGTTGATAGGGCCGCAGGGCACACCTTTTTGTTCAAGTGCCGCTAACCAATCATCGCTGCCTCTTTGTTTAATGAGCGCTGCAATTTGCTCGCACAACACTACTCTATTGGCGACTCGATTTGGGTTAGTCGCAAAGCGTGGATCCAAGGCTAGTTCTGGGCAGCCAGCGACTTCACAGAACTTTTTAAACTGGCTGTCGTTGCCAACCGCCAAAATAATATGACCATCGTTGCTGGCAAAGGCTTGGTAGGGCACGATATTTGGGTGCGCATTGCCCATGCGTTGGGGCGTGATGCCACCGACGAGATAGTTAGAGGCCTGGTTAGCCAATACCGCCGCTTGCACATCAAATAACGCCATGTCGATATGTTGACCAAGGCCCGATTGTTGGCGCTCGATGAGTGCGCCTTGAATGGCTATGGTGGCGTAAAGGCCAGTGAACACATCGGTCACGGCAACGCCCACTTTTTGTGGCCCGGCGCCCGGGTTGCCATCGGCTTCACCGGTGATGCTCATCAGCCCGCCCATACCTTGAATCATAAAATCATAACCGGCGCGCGCACGGTAGGGCCCAGTTTGGCCGAAGCCTGTGATAGAGCAGTAAATGAGTTTCGGATTTAATGCGCTAAGCGTGCCATAGTCGAGACCGTATTTTTTCAAGCCGTCGACTTTGTAGTTTTCGATCACAATGTCCACATGGGTCGCTAACGTTTGAATCAGCGCTTGACCTTCGGCATGGCTAATATCAACCGCAATCGAACGCTTGCCTCGATTGGCTGACAAAAAATACGCCGCCTCCGAGGTGTCTTTATTGCCGGAGTCTTGTAAATACGGCGGGCCCCATTGCCGGGTATCGTCGCCGGCTTGTGGATTTTCCACCTTGATAACATCGGCGCCTAAATCCGCTAATAATTGCCCGGCCCAAGGCCCAGCCAAAATGCGGGAGAGATCAAGTACGCGAATTCCATTGAGTGGCGTATTCATGGTTGGGCTCGACGTTAATGCAGGAAAGTTTGCTCGCCATCAATGCAATGGCGAGCGGCGCGAATCAATAAAATGCTTGAATGCCGGTTTGCGCACGGCCAAGAATTAACGCATGCACATCCTGCGTACCTTCGTAGGTGTTAACGACTTCAAGGTTAACCATGTGGCGCATCACGCTGTACTCGTCGGAAATACCATTGCCGCCGTGCATATCGCGCGCTTCGCGTGCAATTTCCAATGCTTTCACACAAGAGTTGCGTTTCAGTAATGAAATAAGCTCGGGCGCGAGTTGGCCGGCGTCTTTTAATTGCGCAGCACGCAAACAACCTTGTAGGGCTAGGCTGATATCGGTCTGCATGATCGCCAGTTTCTTTTGAATCAGCTGGTTGGCCGCCAGTGGACGGTTAAATTGCTTGCGTTCCAGCGTGTATTCTCTGGCCGAATGCCAGCAAGCTTCGGCGGCGCCAAGCGCACCCCAAGAAATGCCTAAACGCGCACTGTTTAAACAGCCGAAAGGGCCTTTCAGGCCAGTAACGTTGGGTAGTAAATTTTCGTCGGGAACGAATACATCTTCCATCACGATTTCACCAGTTACCGACGCGCGTAGGGCAAGTTTGCCTTCAATTTTCGGCGCGCTTAAACCTTTCATACCCTTGTCGAGAATGAAACCGCGAATAATACCTTCGTCATCTTTGGCCCACACCACGAAAACGTCGGCAATGGGGGAGTTGGTGATCCACATTTTTGCGCCGCTTAGTTTATAGCCGCCGGCCGTTTTACGCGCGCGTGTGATCATGCTGCCAGGGTCAGAGCCGTGGTCGGGTTCGGTCAAGCCAAAGCAACCGATCCATTCGCCAGAGGCGAGTTTGGGTAAGTATTTTTCTTTTTGCTGTTCCGAGCCGTAGGCATAAATGGGGTACATAACCAAGCTTGATTGCACGCTCATCATAGAACGAAAGCCTGAATCGACGCGTTCGACTTCGCGCGCGATCAGCCCGTAACTCACATAACTCACGCCGGGGCAGCCATAGCCTTCGAGTGGTGAACCAAGCAGACCGAGTTCGCCCATTTCTCTGAAAATGGCAGGGTCTGTATATTCGTTGCGGAACGCGTCCCGCACCCGTGGCTGTAATTTTTCCTGCGCATATTGGCGCGCTGTATCCCGCACCATGCGCTCTTCTTCGCTAAGTTGCAGATCCATAAGAAAAGGATCTGTCCAATCGAAATGCTTTGACCAGTGATTTTGAGCGCTCATTTGGCAGGTTCCGTAGCTGAGGTTTATGGGAAATATCTGTGCAGATGAGTATAGCAACGAGAAAATCATACATAAAATATATAATTTGTATGATAATTATCTGAATATTAGATTTAAGGTGGTTCTGTGGATCTTAGACAGCTCAAGGTGTTCATTCAGGTGGTCGAAAGTGGCAGCTTTACCCGCGCCGCGGAAAAACTCCACATAGCGCAGTCTGCTATTAGTGTCTCGGTACAAAAATTAGAACATGAATTGGGGCTTACCTTGTTCGATCGAGCGGAGCGAAGGCCCCGGTTAACGGCAGAGGGCGAGGTGCTCTTTAGTCGTGCGCGTAAATTAGTTGAAGAGTTTCAGAAAACCCAACAAGAGATGCGTGAGTTGAGTGGCGGCGAGCGCGGTACTGTGCGCCTAGGTACATCGGCGATGTTGGGGTCCTATTATTTACCCGAGCAAGTAATCGCCTTCCGGCAACGCTACCCTCATATTAACTTTCAGGTTGTGGGCGAGGGCACGAGCCGCGCTCAAACTCAGCTCATTGCCGGCGAGATTGATATGGCAATGGTGAATCTGGTAAATCTTCCTGCTGAGCTGGAAGCCTTCCCGTTGGTGACTGAGTCTGTGGTGGCTTGTGTGGCGAGTTCACATCCGTTAGCTAAACAAAAAACGATTACCTTTGAGCAGTTTGCTCGCGAGCCGCTTGCACTCTATGGCGCCGGCTACTATTTGCGTGAATTGGTTGACCAACAGAGTAAGCTGGTGCAGGTAAAGCCTAATATTGTGCTGGAGACAAATATTCTTCGCTTGATGACAAGCCTGGTGATGGCAAAAGGCGCGGTTGGCTTTGTCTTGGAGCGGGTGGTTAAAGAAGAGGCAAAACTGAAAGCCATTGGATTTGATAAGCCATTAACACTTAGCTTGGGCATAGCATGGCGTAAAGATAGTTATCTTTCAGTGGCGAATAAGCGATTTGCTGATTTTTTGGTCGAGCAGATCCAGAGGGGGGACTAGCGAGAGTTAGGTCAGGCGCGAAGCACCTGACCTACATCAGGGCTTAAGCAGCCTTTGGCTTGCGACCGCGCTTAGCGCCGGCTTTCTTTGGAGCTTTAGCTTTTTTAGCTTTTGGCGCCTTAGCAGCTTTTGGTGCCTTAGGGGCTTTTGGAGCCTTAGGGGCTTTAGGCGCTTTTGCTTTCTTAGCTTTAGCAGTGGCTTTTTTGGCTTTTGCTTTTTCTTTAGCGGCAGCTTTTTTAGCAGCTGCTTTGGCTTTAGCTGCGGCTTTCTTAGCCTTAGCTTTTTCTTTAGCAGCAGCTTTCTTAGCAGCTACTTTGGCTTTGGCAGCAGCTTTCTTGGCTTTTGCTTTCTCTTTGGCTTTTTGAGCTTTGGCCTTAGCTTTGGCTTTGACAGCAGCGGCTTTAGCAGCAACTTTGGCTTTAGCGCCAGATTTCTTGGCTTTCGCTTTGGCTTTAGCAGCGGCTTTCTTCTCAGCAGCGGCTTTCTTCTTAGCGATAGCAGCTTGCTGCTTGGCATAGGCCTTGTCTAACTGTGCAGCAACTTTGTTGTCTGCTTTGATGGCCTTAAGCGCAGCTTTAGCATCAGCAACAGCGGCTTTAGCAGCAGCAGCGGCATCTTTAGCAGCGGCGGCAGAAGCGGCGGCTTTGGCTACAGCTTTAACAGTAGCGGCAGATTTCTTCTTCTTTTTGGCAGCAGCCAAAGCGGTTGCTGCTTTTTTGGCATCGGCAGATGCTTTAGAGGCAGCTTTAGTCAAAGTGGCGATTTCTTTAGAAGCATCGGCTTCTTGTTTAACGCGCGCTTTGCTCAATTCGGCCTGAACTTTGGCCAGTTGTTGTTGCAGTTCTGCAACGGGGTTAGCAGCTTTGGTTTTACGTGCAGCCATGGTGTATTTCCTTGGTTGTTTTTGTTGAATAGATGCCAGCTGTTAGCTAAAAAATATTAGGCGTGTATAAGTTAAGCAATTGTGGTGAAAATTCAAGCAAATTACAAAAAAAATCTGACGAAAAACGATTTTTTTTGCATAAAAATCAAAAAAAAATCCAAATTAGGGGGGTTCTGAGTGTCGGCCCGTAATTATTTTCGTTTTTTTGTAAAAATGAGCTTTTTTTGCCGGCCACCGGGAGAGCAGAAAACTACCCCCCAAAAATTCATTTTTTAGCGGGTAAGCGTTGTGAGTTAATGCACAGTTTTGACCCGTTTGTAGGTTTTCAATTGGGCCTTGTGAAGGTCTTTTTTTGGGCGTTTGGGTTCGTCCTGATTTTGTCTTACGGCGAATTATAATTAATTCTCAATAAATGGTTTTGCTGTCGTTGCGGGACTGGAATTTTTACAATCGGGCGTTGCCTCCGTCTGCGCACTGTATATAATTACAGTTATTGAAAGGGTTCTCATGCAGCGAAAAATTATTCACATTGATGCAGATTGTTTTTATGCGGCCGTAGAGGTTCGCGATAACCCCGCTTTACAAAATAAGGCTGTGGCCGTGGGCGGCGATCCTCGTCGGCGGGGTGTTATTTCTACCTGCAATTATGCGGCGCGCGCTTTTGGGGTGCACTCAGCTATGGCAACGAAAACTGCGTTGCGGCTTTGCCCTCATCTCACCTTGTTACCACACAGATTTGATGCTTATCGAAATGCTTCTCAGCGGATGCGGCAGGTATTTGCAAAATTTACAGATCTGATTGAGCCATTGTCTCTCGACGAGGCTTTTCTCGATGTTAGCCAGTGTGATCATTATCAAGGTAGTGCAACGAGAATTGCCCAAGCTATTCGCGCCGAGATTCAGCGTGAAGTTGGTATCACGGTCTCTGCCGGCGTAGCGCCGAATAAATTTTTAGCTAAGGTGGCCAGTGATTGGCATAAGCCCGATGGTCTGTTCGTTATTCGACCGGACCAAGTCGATCAGTTTGTTGCCCAGTTACCCGTCAAACGAATTTTTGGTGTGGGTAAGGTAACGGCGGCGAGAATGTTGAACCTTGGCATTGAAACCTGCGCCGACCTGCAGAATTGGAATGCGGTGGAATTAACCGCCCAATTCGGCAGCTTTGGCTCGCGCCTTTATCAGTTGGCTCGCGGTATCGATCATCGATTGGTAAGCCCTGATCGAGTGAGGAAGTCGCTAAGTGTCGAAAATACTTACGCTGCTGACTTGAAAAGTTTTCATCAGTGTTGTGTCCAATTACCTCCTTTAGTGGAAGATCTTTTCGCCCGCTTAGCCAAGTTAGACAGAGCTTATGTTCCGTCCAAGTGCTTGGTTAAGGTGAAATTCGCGGATTTTACCAGTACTACGCTAGAGCGGAGCGGTCTGCCTCCGAATCTAGAAACCTACACAAGCCTGTTAAAAGAAGCGCTTGAGCGTAAATCTCTGCCCGTTCGCTTGTTGGGTGTTGGGGTAAGGTTTAGCGACGCAGATTTAGAATTGGCTCACCAATTAGATTTGTTCGACAGCGATATGTAGCCGCGCCAACTTGGCTGGATTTCGTCTGCCGCTTCATGCTTCTATATATAGGTACCACATTCGACCCGTGGTTTGTTCGCTTAACCTAGGAAGCTCTTGATGTCCTACTACGCATTTCAAGATCACAGCAAGTTATTATCTATGGGGCTACACAAACTCGATGTGGCCGATTGGTTAATCGAAGACCATCTGATTAGCGAGCAAGTTGCCTTAAAGCGAGCGCTGTATGACGCTGATGCAAAGCGTGTCTATCAGGCTTTGCCTGAATCCGTTCCGGCGCAGCGCGAAATGGCACAAGAGCTATCGCTCTATTTAGTCAATAAATACCCGAACCTCTACCGTCCCTCAAAAAGTGGCCTCTATTGCACGTTCAACGACACAGAACTCGATTGCTTGGAGGATGAAAACACGCTATTGCGTGCATCTTGGGCAGTGCAGGAAGATCTTTGTCTGCTCGAAAGCCCAAATGGCGAAGAGTATTTTCTTACGGCGACAAGTTTGTGTGCGCCTAGCTATTGGCGTTTGCTGGAAAAGATAGGTAAAAATCTCGACGTAATCCATGCGCCAATTCCTGGCTATCAGGATGCGCTTGGCGCTAACGTCAATCGATTCTTTCAAAAACTGAAAATAGGCGCACCGGTATGGCGAGGTAATTGGTCGGTGGTGACCAATGCGAGACTCTACCAGCCGGGTGACAGTGAAGCTATCGCAGTAACAGAGCCTGAAAATATTGCCAGATGCTGTTACTTGCGCGGCGAGCGACAGACCTTGCGCAGGTTGCCTGAGTCAAATGCAATTGCATTTACTATTCGCGTATCGATAGAGCCAATTGCTGTGATAGCGTCTGATTTACCCGTGTTGCAATCCTTGTATTCGGCATTAAAAAGTATGTCGGCAGAGGAAAAGGCGTATAAATCTCTCCATCATCTAGAGCCAGCATTATCTACTTGGTTATTGCAACGGATAAATTCACTCTGAATTTCTGAAATCTGCGGCTTTTCTGCTTTGTCAATCTAGTGCTTTTTTTAACGATCTCTATAATTTCCGTCTTTGTCAGTTAGCTATTTAACCGAGGTATTTGCGTGATCGTTTTTTCCGCCACACACAACCCCACTGGACGGGCATTTGTGGGCAGCTGCCGTATCGAATTGGATTTTCATTGGGCGCTCTTAGAGGCTCAGGCCGAAGAAGGGGTAGAGGGGGCATTTTTCGACCTGATTCGGGCCGATGGTGGCCGTGCCTTTTCCGTCGCCGAATACGGAGAGGCGGAGTCAGCTAAGGAACTGGCCGAGTTAAGTCGCGATGCCATCGATGATTTAGATGCGGAGCCAATCAAGTTGGTTGCTCGTCAGCCGGCTAGGCTTGCACAAGCGCCTGCCAAGGCTAAAGACGACGAACTCTTGCATATCGATCAAGAAGCAGATGCCGAAGATGACGTGGATGGCTGGATCAGCGATAGACGTGAGGCCACGGCTAAGCGCACAGCTTCATTGACGGTTGCGGTGCCAAAGGTCACCGCGCCCAGTGCGGAAGAGTCGGCCAAGAAAGGCCCTTTGCGGGAGTCCAAAAGCACCACCGAAGCCGCGGCAATGAAGGCTGTGATGGCCGGCATTGAGGCGCGCCGATTATCGCAACGCAAGAGCCCGCCAAAGAAACCTGCCAAGCGTGGGCCCAGTGCTCGTGCGGCGCAGGCTGCAGCAGCGGCACCCAAACAAGAAAGTGCGGCCGCGCGCGAGCGCCGGATTAAGGCGGCTTTGGCTGAGCAGAAAACCCAACGCGAAGAAGCCAAGGCCTTAAGCATTAAGGCGCAAGCCGATGAGATGGCGGCCATTTTAAATCGCTTAGATGAGCGCGGTAAGGTTGCAGACAGCATCCGTCGGCGCCGTTAAGTGGCTGTTCCAGCCTTAAGCTGCAGCGGCGGTCGGTCGAAGCTAATGTTGGCTAATCCGGTTTTGAGACATTGACGAATGTTCGCGTGGTCGGTTCCCGCAGGGTTCTGCACTACGTCGATACGGTAAAAGTCGCCAAAACAGGCCAGACAGGCCTGATCTGAGAGTTTTAGGTGCTTTGCCAGGGCAAATATTTTACACGAGCCCTCGTTTTGCCCCGCCTCGCTGCGTTGGCCAGCGTTGGTAAAGCCGCTTGGTAGGTAGGTAAAGTGTTGCTCGATGAGCGACATAACCTCTGAAAATTGAATATCTGCTGGCGATGCATGCAGTTTGTCTAAAAAATCGGCTAGGTTCACGTGAATCTCTTATTTTTTGGGTTGGGATCGGATTTTAAAGCTAAATACGTCCTTTTAGTGACTCACGAGGGTGCTTTGGGGCACAATAAGGGCTTGCTTGAGGTGGGGTTAAATGGGTATCGTACCCGCCCATCAGGCCTGTGGGTCATCAGGGTGGAGAGTCTGGTGAGTCAAATAGGGCAAGTTTAGGTGGTTATCGGGCTTACAGCGGTTCGCTGGGTCAGAATATCGTGGTAAATACGCACAGGCACGAACCTGTGAGCTGAGGAGAATAAATAGTGAGTCGTAGAAAAAAGCACGGCGAAGCAGAAGATAATTCAGAAATCGATTTGACGCCCATGCTCGATGTGGTCTTCATTATGTTGATTTTCTTCATCGTAACTGCATCGTTCGTAAAAGAGTCGGTTATCGATACCATGATCCCGCCACCGAACGAACAGCAAAATCCCCCCGATGAGGACAACCCATCCATCGTGGTGACTATTCGCAGTAATGACGACATCTGGATGGAAGACCGTCGTATTGATGTTCGCGCCGTTCGCGCCAACATTGAGCGCATGCACGCCGAGCATCCAAAAGCGGCCGTTGTTGTTCGCGCCCACATCAAGTCGAGCGCGAAAAGCTATGTGGCTATTGCCGATGCGGCACGCGAAGCCAAGGTGTACAACATCGCACTGGTGCCTTACGACGAAAAAATCTAAGGTCGTGCGACATAAAAAAACCCGCTTCGGCGGGTTTTTTTATGTCTATGGTTTTGATTAGAGGTCGAGTATTAAGCCCCAAGCATTGTGTGGCTCAGGCACGTCCCAATCTGTGTAAGTAGTTTCTGGCACGCGTTCGCAGAGCTGTTCCGCCATGGCGCGAAAGGGCGGTCGACCTGGATCGGATAGCACGATTCGCCCCACATCCGCAGCTAGGGCACGCTCGATAAGTTGCGCGAGTGGTTGTTGCAATTCATCCCAAAAACAAATATCTGCACCTATCACGGCATCAAAGCCGCTGAGATCTGCCTCGCTGACGTCTTCAAAGCGCCCGCAGAAGGTGTTGACCGCGACTTTATTGAGTTCGGCGTGCAATTCTAAAAATGGAAATACACTTTCGTCTGCATCGAGGGCAACGGCATCGGCGGCAAAATGCTTGGCGCAAAAAATACTGCCTAACCCCCAGCCGCAGCCTAGTTCGAGTATTCTGCTGTTTTTTTCTAGGGGGAATTCTTGCAGATAGTCCATCAATACGTAGCTAGATTTCCAAAGCTTATTGCCGTGTAACGGCGCAATCCCCTGCGTTTTGCGCAGGCGACGAATATCTTTGTGTTGGCTGCTGAGAATATGTAAGCCGAAGGCTTCAGTGCTATTTGAGGTTGGCATAACAGCGATTCTAGGTAGGAGTTGGCGGAGTTTATCAGGATTAAAAAGCTAAGGGCATTAGGTCGGAATAAAGATGCGCCACCGCTCGGGCGGCGCGCTGATTTAACCCTGCATATCTTCCAGCTCAATACCGCGGGTTTCGCGTACGAATTTCAGCACAAAAAATACCGAAATGAGTGCACAGACGGCGTAGAAACCGTATGCGCCTGCAAGCCCGATACTGGTCAGGAAGAAGGGGAAGGTCATGGTGATGGCGAAGTTCGAGCCCCATTGAAATAACCCTGCAACGGCAAGACCTGAGCCGCGAATTTGATTGGGAAACATTTCGCCGAGCATGACCCACATCACCGGCCCCCAAGAAGCGTTAAAGAAAAATACATAGGTGTTTGCCGCGATTAACGCCACTAGACCTTGTTGATCATTGAGTTGCAGTTGGCCTTGGCTATCGAGATCGCCAGTGACAAAACATAGTGTGAGAATGGCCAAGGTCATCGCCATGCCCAAAGAGCCAATCCAAAGTAGAGGTTTGCGACCAATCCTGTCGATGATCAAAATGGTCAACAGGCAGGCGCCGATACTAACCGCGCCACTAATGATATTAATGAGCAGGGCGTCGCTTTCGGAAAAGCCGACTGACTGCCACAGCACCGCACCGTAATAAAACACCACGTTAATACCGACTAATTGCTGAAAGGTGGCAAGGCCAATGCCCACCCAAACAATCGGTCTTACTTTGCCAGTCAACTTATCGAGTAAATCGCTGAAGCGGGGTTGGTGATCCGTTGCTAGCGACGCTTCAATGTTGGCGATTTTCTGTTGAGCTTGTTCACTTCCGTAGAGGCGCGTGAGCACGGCTAATGCTTGGGCCTTGCGCCCGCGGCTAACTAAAAAGCGTGGGCTCTCAGGTATTAAGAGCAAGGTCAGGAAAAAGAGCAGGGCGGGCGCAAGCTCTATCCAGAACATCCAGCGCCAAGCCTCAAAGCCTAACCATAAGTTAACCGCTGCCGAGCCTGCAGACTTCGCCAGTAGATAGTTGCTAACAAAGGCGCAAAACAAACCAGAGATAATCGCAATTTGTTGTACTGTTGTCATGCGGCCTCGGTAGCGCGCTTCCGATACTTCGCTGATATAGGCCGGCGCCATGACGCTGGCGGCACCCACTGCGATACCGCCAATGATACGATAGATAACAAATTCCAATGAGCTGGCGGCAATGCCTGAGCCCCAAGCCGAGATGATAAAAAACAGCGACGATACAATAAGCAGTGTGCGCCTGCCGTAAATGTCCGCCAGGCGGCCTGCGAAAAAGGCACCCACAGCGCAACCTAAAAGCATAGAGGCCACATTAAAACCGGTGCCCACACTATCTGAATTAAAGGCGGCCTGTAATCCATCGACGGTGCCGTTAATCACGCCGCTGTCAAAGCCGAATAAAAATCCGCCAATTGTGGCGATACAGCTAATGAGGATAATAAAACCTGTATTGCCTGATGGAGGGTGAGGTTGGGTGGTCATAGGCTGTCCTGTGAGGTCGAGATTATTATTGTTACCATACGGTCTGGTTTTTGCGCAGCATAACACTATTTTTAAGTAACTTATTTAAGGAGCTTATTAGCGCTAGCCTAGGTTGAATCTGTCGCCGGTTAGTGTGGGGTAATAGGCGCAATGCCGAATTGCATACGCCTTAGATTTATTCGTCGTTGGCCGCTAGGGGAGCTTGGCATTGCCAGCAGCGCTGAAAATTACTTGGGCAGGTGTTGCCGCAAACCGTGCACTGAATATCGGCTTGTTCTGGCTCGCCAGTGGGCGAAAATAGGGCGACAATAGCCTTAGCTTTGTCTAGTTTAGATTCGTCCACTAACCATAGCTCTGGCCAGCAGTCCCAGACCGGAAGCTCGCCCAGTGCGCCACTGGCAAACTCGTTGCGCACCTGCGTTTCTAGCCCTGCAAAGTCAAACTGATTTCGAATCAGCTGTAGCTCAAATAGGGTATTCGCGGTGAAAACTTTTATCATGGAGTGTTTTCCTAAAAACGACAGTCGAAATTCTACATTTAGACAACGAAAGCGATTGTATCGCTTAAATCATCGAGCACAGGCATTCATTATAAATATAGCCGATGTCGGATGTTTGCTATTAACTAAGTGGTTGGTGACTCCATTTTGTATTTAGTCATTTTAACCTTTGGAAAAATTTTGGCGCCATTTTCCGCGTCACCCTGTAACGTTCTGCCTTTTGAATACGTATTCATTTTCACTTTACTTGAATTGCTAGCCCCATTGCGATGATTATTTGTCGGGTCGAAAATGTCAAATTGGTGTTTTCGGCAGCAGAGTCACAGTCTGGCTTGCGTGTATTCCTCAGAAGCTTGTATCCCCTGAGTGCCATTGCTGGTGCTTTTCTTAATGTGTTAACACCCCGTGTTAACACGTCGTTTGAAAGCTGATGTCCAGTAACCGAATTTTGGTTACGCGCTGATTGTCGGTAAGAAATCGAAGCCTTAATAAAAATAAATGAGGCAAAGGTAATGAAAAAAATACATTTTACTGTGCTGGCTATCGCCTGCGCGGGGGTAAGCAGTGTTGCACAGGCGGATTGGTTTTTTCGAGGCACGTCTAATGCGTGGGTCGCGACGGCCATGGCGGCAGAATCCGCCACTGAGTTTTCAATCTGCCAGACGTTTGCATCGGGTGATGCGGGCGGTGGAGCTCGATTTAAAATTGACCGAACCGGAAATTGGACGGAAAGCTATCCTGCAAGCGATTTTAACGTGGCAAGTGGTAGCAAGCTAAAAATCCACTTTAATAGCCAAACTAAAGCCATTACTACTAGCCCTGTGGCGAGCTGTAGCGGAGCGGGTTTCGATAAGGTTTTTACCGCACTCAATGCCCGTGGCACGTTTAATGGCTGGGCCTCAGCGCCCATGACTTTAATTGCTAACAATCAATGGCAGCTAGATGTTCATTTAAATGGCCAGTCGCAACAGCGGTTGAAATTTGATGTGTTAGGGGATTGGTCAACTAACTATGGCGATACCAATAGCGATGGCGTGTTAGAAAAATCCGGCGCTGATATTTATATCGCCGGTGTCGGAGATCATCGCTTAACGGTGAATGACCAAACCTTAGCGTATAGCGTGCAAGCCTTAGGCTCGTCGAATCAAATACCTATTGCGGTCATAAGTCCGACATCACCTATTAATCTGTCTGTCGGTGATAGCCTCCTACTCGACGCATCTAATTCAGTTGATAGTGATGGCTATATCGCGAGCTTTGTGTGGAGTGATGGCAGTAATGCCGAAACCACCAGTTTTAGCGCAGTGAGCCCGGGCACCTTTACCATGGGGTTAACGGTGACGGACGACCTTGGCGCCGAAGCCAGCGCGTCGGCGATCATTCACGTGCAAGGTGTGAGCGCGGATCAATGGTATTTTCGCGGCACACCGACGAATTGGTCTGCATTGAGTATGGACACTAGCGACGGCACACTGTTTTGTACCCAGCAACGTTTTGGCGATAATAACCCGCGTTTTAAAATTGACCATTTTGGCGATTGGACCGAAAGTTATCCGGCACAAGATTATACCCTTGCCGCTAATCAGACCTTTGATATTTGTTTTAACGCCACGACAAAAGTTATCGACGTGCAACCGGTAGTTGGTGCCGACACCGAGGCACCCACCGTAACGGCGAACCCAGGCGCGGGTAGCTACAACTCATCGCAAGCCATTAGTTTACATGTTGCCGATAATCAGGACCAAGCGCCGATGGTCTATTACACTTTGGATGGCGGCACACCGACAACGTCTTCAGCCCGCTATAATGGCGAGAGCATTCTAGCCAGCGATGTCAATGGCGATATTGATTTAGCGCTGAAAACCTTGGCGCTAGACGCATCGGGCAATCAAAAAATACAAGTGTTTAATTACCGTATTGGCGAGCAGCCGTCGGCAGGTGATTTTAGAAGCGAAACTATCTATTTCTTGATGACGGCGCGTTTTTACGATGGCGATGAAAGTAATAATTATTATAACCGCGATAGGTATAAAGCCGGTGATCCCCATTGGCGTGGTGATTTTAAAGGTCTAATTTCAAAGTTAGATTACATTAAAGATCTCGGCTTTACCGCAATCTGGGTAACGCCACCGGTGGAGAATCGTTCGGGATTAGATTATCACGGTTATCACGCCTACGACTTTTATAAAGTAGATCCGCGGCTAGAGTCGCCCGGTGCAGATTACAAGGCCTTTATTGACGCAGCGCATGCGAAGGGCATTAAGGTGATTCAAGATGTTGTGGTTAATCACTCGGGGCAATACGGTTTGCGCAATCACGTCTGGATTGATCACTTGCCCATCAAATATTTTGTTCCGGCTGGTTCGTCGCAAGGGTTAATTGATAACGGTCCTTACCAAGGTAACTTGGGCGATTACGTCAGCGTTAATCGCTGTGATGACGACAACGTCAAAGCGCCCGACTGGTATCGTGCACGCTGTAATTCAGATCCCGACGGCGTCACGCCTTTAGTCGATCCAAAGACAGGTGTGACAGTGCCGCTGGCGGGTTATAACGCCAATCGCTTCTTTGGCATAGATGCACAAGCACTCGATCCTGCGTGGTATCACTTAGACGGCTTTATGGCTGGCGGTGATTGGGAGAACCCCGGGGCACTACAGAAAAAACATTTGGCAGGCGATACCATTGATTTGGCGACAGAAAATCAAAACGTAAAAGATTACGTGAATAACGCTGTTCATCAATACTTGGATATGGGGGTTGATGCTATTCGCATTGATACCTTGAAACATATCGAGCGCGATGAGATGTTGAGTTATGTGCACGATTGGCAGGCTTATAAACCTGGCTTGTTTGTGTTCGGCGAAAACCTTGTAAAGGGTACCGGCTTCGGTTCGGAAATCGCCAATGATAATGCCTCTGCGGTTATTCGGCCTTGGTGGTATACCCGCACAACACAAGACCCATCCAATCCAAATGCGGGCGGGGATTCTGGCCTATCGGTATTGGACTTTTCACTTTTCTCCACTTTCCGCGATAACGTTACCCGCGGTCACTTTGGCGGTGTGGGTGGCATTTTTGCGATGGATTGGATTTATGGCGATGCTACAAAGCTGGTGACTTTTTTCCAAAATCACGATGTCGGCCCGGATAATGATTTTAAGTTTCGCTTTGGTGGCGAGCAGGGGAATGCTGCATTGGTTTACAACTTGTTGTGGACAGCGCGCGGCATTCCTACGCTTTATTATGGTGAGGAAATTATGTTTAAAGCGGGCTTGCCTCAGGATATTGCCAACGCTAACGACACCTTAGATCAAACGGGGCGAGCGTATTTTGGCCCGCACTTGGATGATGTCGCGACGACCCAAAGTCACCCCCTGTACCAGCACATTAAACGCTTGAATCAAATTCGCAAAGCGATACCCGCGCTGCAAAAAGCGCCCATGAGCCACGTCAATGAATGGGGTGCAGGGATGAGTTTTGTGCGCGATCTCGCGAGTGAGGGTAGTTATGCAGTAATTGGCTTGGCGGCCACGAGCACGCAGAGTGTTACTGTTTCCGGCATTAAGAATGGCACCTATCGCGATGCCGTCACTGGTGCGTCTATGACGGTAAGCAATGGCAGTACGAGTTTTACTGTGCCGGCTTATAACGCTCGCATTTGGGTGCTTAATGGCGCTGGCAAGGTAGGCGTCAGCGGTACCTATTTGAACTGATCTGCTCTGTTATTTGGCCAGCCCGGAGCATCGGGTTGGCCAGCCTTGCCCCTCCCCCGACCGCCAAATTAGCCTGCTTGGTTGCTTCCAAATTGGCCTACATTGAGACAGAATCAACGTCTCGCTCAACCCATCCGTTGATTGTTGAGTCACAATTCGTGCAGGGATAATTACATGAAACACATAGTGCTAGTAGTACAAGGACTGATGTTAATAGCCTTATTGGGTTGCAGTTCGTTTGTGAATGAGGGCAGTAATCGCAATGCGGTCTCCAGTAGTTTGGTGGATTATCTCTACCCAAATAAGGATGATCGCAATGAAGTAAAGCCGGATTTACCCTTGCTGCAGCTACCGGTGAAAGTCGGTTTAGCGTTTGTGCCGTCATCTGGTTATAGCCCAAGGCAGCAGCTTTCTATCGCCCAGGAGATGGCGTTATTGGAAAAGGTAAAAACCTCCTTTAGTGCCTATGATTACATCGATCGTATCGACTTGATTCCCAGTACCTATTTACGCAATGGTCGAGGTTTCGATGCGCTCGAGCAGTTAGCGCGTTTACATGATGTGGATGTGATGGCCTTAGTTTCTTATGACCAAGTGATGCAAACTATCGATAATAATGCCTCGTTACTTTACTGGACTATTGTTGGCCTGTATGTCATTCCGGCGAGCGACAATTCCATTCAAACCTTTGTTGATACCGCGGTCTTTGATGTTAAATCTCGAAAAATGTTGTTTCGCGCCCCCGGTGTTAATCGCATTGATCAGCGCTCTACGGCCATAGGTGTGGCAGATACCATGACCGAGAATAGTTTTAAAGGTTTTGATACCGCCGTTCAGGATATGGTGGTTAATTTAGATGCTGAGCTGGGTCGGTTTAAAGACCGGGTTAAAAACGAAAAAATAGCCAAGGTGGAACATCGCGCGGGTTATTCTGGTTCTGGCGGCGCGATTGATTTTATATTTTTAGGGTTAATGTTGTGTGCCTGTTTAGTGCAGCTATGTCAACGCCAATGGCGCCAGCCACGGCACAGGGCATAAAGTAAAATACTGGTGGCGACCGCGGCTAAATGCACATCGGTTGCCGCAGGTAGGTCTGATGTGGATAAGGGGTATAAGGACATATAGCTGGCGCTGCACTGCAGCGCCAGCGCCACTAAAACAAACCTACTTAGTTGTTTTTGTTCGGCGTAATGCCTCAGTGCGGCAAAGAGGAATAAACCGTACAAAATCGATGAGAAGCCAAGATAGAAATCTAAGCGGTAGCCGTAATATAGGTAGATGTTGGTGCCGGTTATTAACCCAGATACTAACAGCGTCAAGGCGAGCGCGCTAAAGCGGCGGCCATAAAGTAGTGCGAACACAACAAGACCCGTTGCGTTCAAAGCCCAGTGCTGAAGCGATGTATGACAGAAATGCCCAATGAGCCATTGCAGGCTTAGTTGATCCCGCGCGGGAAAAATGCTGCACGCTAGGAAAGGTTGGTGTTGATTCGGTATAAAAGCGACTAGCAGGGCTGCCAATACTAGCAGTGGCAACCCCGCATGCTGGGTTAAGCGTGCAAGTGTTAGTTGTTGACTTTGCATTGCACGTAGAATGTATTCCAGTTAGAGCCACCGTCTACATTGTTGTAAATTTCTGCTTTGGAAAATATACCTGAACGATGGTGAATGCTGTAACCCAGGTAGCAGTGTTTTGCCGAGGGCGCTCTGAACAGGTCGCCTATATTCACGTCCCAGCTATAGTCTAGGTATTGTAAAAGGCGCGAGTCGTTGATGTTGTCCTCCATCACACTGGCCGATTCTTCAAACGACACCTTGTCGCCATAAGAAAACCCGTAGCCAAAGCCCACCCGGGTTTCAATAATGTGCGACCAGGGGAACTCACTGAAGTAACCCTTTAAGGCGAACACATATTCGTTAAAGTCACTTTGGAGATTTTTTTCGAAGTGGCGAACGAGGCCGCCGGTGATGTGCATTTGAATCGGCAAATCGAAGGTGCGCTCGGTGATTTTCTTGCTTAAAAAGGCGCTGACTAAGGCCGTTTTCTCAGTGTCGACAGCCATATTATTGAGGTAAATCATCTCAATAAAATTACCATCTTTAATGTAGCCGCCAGCGAGCCGCCATTCCCAATCTCCTTTTAGCCAGGGGCTTTCGCCTGCTTTGGCCACGGCTTGTGCGGCTCGGTTATTGATGAATTCATAGCGGTAGCTAAGGCGCAATTCCGAGCGCCCACTGGCGTCGGTAATGGGGCTTTGCTCGACGCTGGTGTCGTAAAACGTGTGGCTTAAGCCGGCGCCAAAAAGGTGCGGGCCACCTAGACGGTACCAGCTGTCCACGCCAAGTCGATAATTGATCGCACTATCGGCGCGGTAGGCTGGCCTGTCGGGGTTGGCTTCGTCATTTTCGACGCCGAAAAAGTAGTTGTTTACCTCGGCGCTGTCGTAATCCACGGCCACGAAGGGCTCGAGCTTCCAGCTATCCGCGTGCCAATCTCCGCGCCACTCTACGGTGGAGGACCAGCCTTGGTGTCGATTCAGCGTGTCGTGACTGGCGGCAACGCTAAGCTCGCCTAGCTCACTTTCGAACACCAATTTGGCACCAGCCTCTAGTGTGCCCAAGCGGCGCATGCCTGCCAGTGCATCTGAATTTTTTTCGCTGTAGCTACCAAAGCGATAGCGGCTGAAGGCGTTGAGGTAAAAACCGTCGTGCTTTTCGCTGCGCCAGCCCGCCTGTGTGCCGTCGATATACCACTGTTCGCCCTGATAATTAATTTCTGGAATGAAATCGTTGCGCAGGCCTTCATCCTGATAGGGCGAGCTGAAGCTTCGGGTGGTCATTCCCATAGACCAAACACCGGTGCTCGGCTCTGCATTGGACGAGGATGGCGTGGCGAAGGTGTGGGTTGAGGCAGTTACGATACCGATACAGAGGGCTGTCAGAGGCAGTGTGGCTTTCATGGCCGAAAGAGATCCTTGGCAAGCTAGTAAAGGCGCGCATGATACCAGAACTGGTGCGCCGAGGTGCGCGCTTTAGAGGGCGTGTTTGGCGAGTGCTTCCTTGAGCGTATTTAAGCTCAATGGTTTGGTCAGTACATCATCCATGCCGGCTTCGCGGTAGCCATCCAGTTGGGATTGATAGGCATTGGCTGTGAGTGCCAGTATCGGTGTGCGCGTCGTCTGCTGCTGGGCCTCAATCTCTCGAATGCATTTGAGTGCACCAACGCCGTCCAGCACCGGCATTTCACAATCCATCAATACCAGGTCGAAGGCGCGGTTGGTGTTGATAAATTGGCTGACGGCGTCTTCGCCATCGCAGGCCAAGGTGCAGCGGTGGCCGAGTTTGGCGAGCATCGCTGACACCACGGTTCTGTTAACCGAGTTGTCGTCGACGGCAAGAATATTCAGCGGCCGAATACCCCTGTGTGGATCAACGTGTTTGGCTTTGCTTGGGTCTAGGTTTAAGCAATCCAGCAATAGCGGTTTCAGCAGCGCGCCAAAGGGCGGGCGATCTTTAAAGCCTTGGCTAACCTCGCCGTGGCTATTGACCCATTCGTTACTTTGGCCAACATCGTAAAGTTGCAGTACTTTATGGCCGGCCTGTTTGCACTCTGCTGCCAAGGTATCGCTTTTGTGGTGATCGATGAGGTCTATAACGGTAATTGTCGGCTCTGATTTGCTAGGGCTGGTGGAAAGGTTGGGGTTCGATGGATCAAGCTGATCGGTTTTCAGCCGCCAAAATTGGCAGTATCGTTGGTAGTCTTGCGCGCGCTTTGGGTCTTCAATGCAAAGTTTGATCAGAGGCTTGGGCTCGGGGAAGTCGATATCTTGTTCGCGCGCGGCAAGCTCGGCGGGGATATCGACGGTAAATTCGCTGCCTTGCTCTGGGGTGCTTTTAACGTGCAACTCGCCCTGCATTTGCAGGCAGAGCTCGCGGCTAATGGTCAGGCCGAGGCCAGAGCCGCCGAAACGGCGGTTGATGCTGGCGTCGGCCTGAGCAAAAGGTGTAAACAGTTGGTCGATGGCTTCTGGCGTCATGCCTATACCCGTGTCGACGCAGCTAAAGCACAGGCGCCCGTCGTGCCAGCGAATCGCCAGTTCTACGCTGCCCGCTTTGGTGAATTTAAGTGCGTTGCCAACGAGGTTAACCAGAATTTGATTGAGTCGAACCGAGTCACCCATGAATTGATCGGGAATATCTGGCGCTATGTCGATATGCCAGGTCAGTTGTTTTTCCGCTGCTTTATGGACGAAAAGATAATACAAATTGCTCAGCAGCCCGCGCAGTGAATAAGGGATATGTTCGAGTGACATTTTTCCCGCTTCGATGCGCGAATAATCTAACAGATCATTAATGAGAATCAGTAGGGACTGCCCTGAACTGTGAATCGCTTGGTTGTAGCGCGTCTGCTGTTCGGTGAGTGGGGTTGCGCCCAGAAGCTCACTCATACCTAGCACGCCGTTCATGGGGGTGCGTATTTCGTGGCTCATTTTCGCTAAAAAGCCGGATCGGCTGTGCGAGTCGACTTCCACCTCAATGGCGTTGCGTACGATGGCGGCTACACCGAGGGCAACGATGACACTGGCGAAGATGACGATAAACAGGGTCGCTATATAATAATTGCCGGCTGTGTCGTGCAAGGCATCTGCCTCTAAGGCAATATCTCGCTCCAGCCGCTCGGTAAAGTCTTGCAGTTGGCTTGCAGGCTGCCGATCGACCCCTCTGAGTACACTATCGACGGCTTTGTAATCGAAATTCGTTTGCAAAAAAATTTCATAGCCTTGTCGATAACGCTTCGCGAGTTCTTGGTGTGAGCGCTGGAAGCGCTTTAGCGCTTTCAGCGTTGCGGGGTTTAATTCACTGCGCTCTAAGTCGTCTAATGCTTGGATTACTTCAGCCTCGGCGCGAATGAAGTTTTGCCAGTACATGTCGCGCAGACCAGGCACGTGGCCGCGCAAGAGGGTGTTTTTCCACTCTTGAACTTGTGCCCTAAATAGCCCATCGACGTGGTTTAGTTGGTTTAAGTTGGCTATTCGAGTGTCAACTAAGGTGGAGTAGCGCTCCGTTATCCCGTGTAAGGCAACCTGTGCGCCCAGCGCCGTAACGAGTAACAAGGCACCGCCCAATAAAATGGTCAGTGTGGCCTGATGGCGAGATGGGTGAAATAGTTTCATGGGCTTTTAGTGTGATCGACACTTCTTGAGTATAGTAAGGTCTAGGTAATGCGCTGGGTCGATTGGCGCACGTTTATGAATAAATAAGAGACTTGGATATGCGTACTTGGATTGAGCAAGCAATTGCCATTATTAATGCTGATTTTCAGCGCTCGGCCGATACGCATTTAATTAAGCTAGCGTTGCCGGCATCGCCGCACATCACACTCTATTTAAAGGATGAATCCACCCATCCCACGGGCAGCCTAAAGCACCGATTGGCGCGTTCATTATTTTTGTACGGCCTATGTAACGGCTGGATTCACAGCGATACCACCATCATTGAGGCATCGAGCGGTTCTACAGCGGTGTCTGAAGCCTATTTTGCCCAATTGCTGGGGCTCCCGTTTGTGGCCGTGATTCCAAAAAACACCTCGCCGGAGAAAATTGAGAAAATCGCCTTTTACGGTGGCCAGTGCCATTTGGTAGAGCCTTCACAGCTCTATGACGAATCACGGCGTTTGGCGGATGCGTTAAATGGCCATTTTATGGATCAGTTTACCTATGCCGAGCGCGCCACCGATTGGCGTGGTAATAACAATATTGCCGAGTCTATTTTCTCGCAGATGGCCCATGAGCCCTGTCCAGTGCCCCATTGGGTCGTGGTGGGCGCAGGTACAGGTGGTACATCGGCCACCATTGGCCGTTTCATCCGCTACCAGCGCCACCCAACGCGCCTGTGTGTAGCCGATCCAGAAAATTCGGTATTTTACGATTACTTCCACAGCCGCGATGCCAGTCTCGTGAACTCGGTTTCATCGCGTATTGAAGGCATTGGTCGGCCCCGTGTAGAGGCTTCTTTCGTCGCGTCCATTGTCGATGACATGGTGCAGGTACCGGACGCCGCGTCAGTGGCAACCGTGCGATTTTTGGAGCGGCACCTAGGTCGCAAGTGCGGCGGTTCGACCGGCACCAATGTTTATGCCGCTTTTCAGCTGATGGCGGAGATGCAGTTGCGGGGCGAATCGGGTAGCGTGGTGAGCCTAATTTGCGACGCGGGCGAGCGCTACCTGCCCACCTATTACAATGATGCCTGGGTGGCGGGGCAAGGGCTCGACTTACAACCCCATCTCGATCGGTTAGAGCATTTTTATGAGACAGGGCTCTGGCAGGTTTAATGGCGCGCCTATTTTGGAGCGTTACGCGTAGATCAGGCATAGGCGTATTCGCCGCCTCGGGTGAGTGCGCGCTGGTACGCCGGCCTTGCGTGGCAGCGCTCAACAAAGGCGCTTATGGCCGGAAAGCGCTCGTCGATTAAACCGGATTTCACCCCAGCTTCGAGCGGGAAGCTCATCTGAATGTCGGCGCCGGAGATACGCTCATGGGTAAACCACTGTCGCTGCTTTAAATGATTTTCGATAAAAGCCAAATTTTTCCCAATCGTTGGCTGTACATATTGAGCCAGTACTTTCGAGCTAATAGAGCGGGCGATGGGCTTGGCAAAGAAAGGCATGGGCGCTGTACTGACGCCCTTCATGACTAAGCGCATCACCAGAGGTGGCATGACGGAACCCTCGCTAAAGTGCAGCCAGAAAATGTAATCCCAATAGTCGGCTTGGCTAGGGCTTTTTTGCCATTGGCTATCGCCGTAATTCTGAATCAGGTATTCGATAATCGCGCCGCTCTCTGCCAGTACCACCTGATTGCTGTTGTCGACGATCACTGGGCTTTTTCCCAGCGGGTGAATGGCGCGTAGGCTGGCTGGTGCGAGTTGAGTTTTGCGGTCGCGTTGGTGTTGTACTATCTCATAGTCAACCGCAAGCTCCTCCAGCAGCCAAATAATACGCTGGGATCGTGAGTTATTGAGGTGGTGTAAGGTAATCATGCTTGACCCTAAAATAGACAATGGTAGACATTACGTTGTTAATACAGGTTTGGATCATTGTTATCCATTTTTATTGAGTAACGCTTGGCGCTAAGGGGCAGGGGTATGCATACAAAAGCCAGCTTGGCGCGTGATATCGCTAATTGCCAACTGTGCGCCGGTCTATTGCCAGACCCGCCCAAACCCATCTTGCAGCTCGGCTTTGGCGCTCCAATCTTAATTGCCGGCCAAGCGCCTGGGCGTTTAACCCGCGTTAAGGGCCTGGCCTTTGACGATGCCTCGGGCGATAGGTTGCGCGCTTGGCTGGGGGTGACGCGCGCGCAGTTTTACAATCCCGCGTTGTTTAGCATCCTACCCATGGGCTTTTGTTATCCGGGCGCCGGTCAAAGTGGCGACTTAGCGCCTAGACCTGAGTGTGCCGCGCACTGGCGCCGCCAAGTATTGGCGCAACACGAAAGCCTAGCGTTAACGCTCATCATCGGCCAATATGCCCAGCAATGGCATTTGCATACGCAGGCTAATCTCACCGATACGGTGAAAAACTGGCGCGCATTTTGGCCTACATCTTTACCTTTACCACACCCGAGCCCTCGCAATAACCGCTGGTTAAAAGCCAATCCGTGGTTTAGTCAGCAGGTACTTCCACCGCTACAGGCGAGGGTCAAGCAGCTACTCGGCAAACAGCTAAGTGGTGGCTGACAGGTGTTTTCGCGTGTTGGTGATTTTCAGCCTGCCTATAGGCGTAAAATCAGGCCTGCCAAGCAATCTATTCCCTGTTGCTAAGGGCTTTGATTGTGCTTCAGCTTCGAGCTACAGTGCTGCCTTTATCAAGGAGCATAACCATGGAGTTACAGTTAGATCTTGAGCGCACCGATCCCAAGTACGCAGGTTTCTGGATTCGGTTTGTCGCCTTTGTGATCGATTCAGTGGTGTTCGGCATCGGTTTGGCCGTGCCGTTTTATTTCCTTTTCGACAATCCCTTAGTTGGCTTTGACTACAGCGCGCCAGTGGATCAGCAAATGCTGGTGTTAACGGCCTTCGTTCAGCAATCGGTGGCTAAGGGGGGCGTTTATTTGGCTATCTATATTTTTTGTTGGATGAAGTTTCTCGGCACACCGGGAAAGCTTGTGTTAAATACCCAAATCGTCGACGCAAAAACTTTTGCGCCCTTGAGCTTTGGCCAATCATTGATTCGATACCTCGGTTATTTTGTCTCTATTTTTACCTGTTTCTTAGGTTTTATCTGGGTTGGAATTGATGCCAAAAAGCGTGGTTTTCACGATTTAATGGCGGGCTCGGTGGTAATTTACAAACCCGATGCGCGCTAGCGAGCTGAAGCCCGGGCACTACGCAGTCCCGTGGTATGCCGTATAATCGCCGTCAATGTTAATAGGTTAAATAAAAGGAAGCTTTGAGAACCATGATTAAACATCTGATTTATCTGTTGTGTCTCTGCACGCTCGTGGCGGCATGTACCACTAGCCCTACGGGTCGCCGTCAATTAATGCTGATATCGCCGGAGTCCGCCATCGTTGAATCGAAAAAGGCTTACTTAGGCACAGTGGCTGAACTGGATCAGCAGAAGAAACTGGTAACCGACCCCAAAGTTGTCAAGCGGGTGCAGAATGTCACTGGGCGCTTGGTGACAGAGGCCGTGGCTATGTACCCCAACAGCGCTGATTGGGAGTGGAGTGTGGCCATTATCGACGATCCAGAGACTATCAATGCGTGGTGCATGGCGGGTGGTCGCATGGCCATTTATACCGGCATTATTAATAAGCTCGATTTGTCGGATGATGAAATGGCTCAGATCATGGGCCACGAAATATCCCATGCATTGGCCAATCACACGGCCGAGCGTATGTCCCGTGCGATGGCAATTAACTTAGGTGTGGTTGCCGCCGGTGTTGCTGCAGATAACCATGCCGTGGCGTTAACAGGGGCTGCGTTGGCGGCGAAGTTGGCGCTTGAACTGCCCAATAGCCGTACCGCGGAATCTGAGGCCGATCGCATCGGCACCGAGCTGGCAACCCGCGCCGGTTATAAACCAGAAGCGGCGGCAAGCTTGTGGCGTAAAATGGGCGAGCAAAGTGGTGGCGCTGGCGGCCCAGAGTTTCTCAGTACTCACCCTGCACCGGGCAATCGCGAGAAGACACTGACTGGGCTTGTACCAGAGATGAAAGCCTTAAACCCGAGTGGCAAAAAAGCCGCAGTTTATCCGATTACGATTGTGCAGTAGTGACGTTATCTTTTCGAATACCATAAAAAAAACCGCCGTTAAGGCGGTTTTTTTTAGTCCAACGATTGAACTCGCTTACGCGGATTTGAATTTAAAAATGGTGGCATACAAAACCGGTACCACCACCAGAGTGAGAATGGTCGCGAAGCCTAAGCCGAACATAATCGTTACGGCCATGGACACGAAGAAGGCGTCGGTGAGCAGAGGCACCATGCCTAAAATAGTTGTCGCGGCGGCCATGGCCACAGGAATTAGGCGCGATACACCCGATTCGATAACTGCATCGACACCGGCTTTACCCTGCTTCAGCTCCTCGCCTATTTGATCAACCAATACGATGGCATTTTTGATCAACATGCCGGCCAAACTCATAAACCCGAGCAATGCCATGAAGCCGAAGGGTTGTCTGAATAGCAGCAGGCCAACCGTGACGCCGACGATAGCCAGAGGCACCACAAGCCAAATCACCGCGGTTTTACGCAAGGAATTGAACAGGCAGATAACGATAAAAATCATCAGGCCAAAGAAAACGGGAATGGAACCCATAATGGCGGTGGCACCTTTAACGGAATCCTCGTTTTCGCCGCCCCACGCCATGAAGTATCCAGGCTTGTCGCGCAAGGGTAATCGGTCGCGATATTTAATTGGAATAAGATCACTGTTGTGATCGATGTTGGCCCCCGCAGGTAGATGTAAATACGCATTGGTATCGACGTCCAGTGCCTTCTCGATATCAGCTTTAATGTCGTGCAAAAGTTCGGAGGAAAGCCCTTCGCGCTGATCGAAGTGAATCCGCAGCATGCTGACTCGATCTTGGCGCCAAATATGCGGGTTCTCGAACGCCACGTCGAATCGCGTCACGGCCTGCCCCATGGGCACCATCCTGTTTGCGCTTGGGCTCCACAGTGGTACTTGATCTAAATTGTCGAGGCTGCGTCGTTCCTGCTCCGGCGCGCGGGCGACAATGGGCAGTAGCTCATCGCGCTCTCTGTATACACCGGCGGTGACGCCTTCAACGGCGTGTGCCGTCGCGCGAGCTATGTCAGGCCTGCCTACGCCAAGCTGCCCGGCCAATACATCGGAAATAACCGGCCGAATAATCTGAACTTGCTCACCCCATTCATTGCGAATGCCTTTTACGTTGGCATGATTGCGCAATACTTGGTTGACCTTGTCAGCTAATGTTCGGAGCTCACCGTGATCGGAGCCGGAAATTCTCAGCTGAATTTTACCGCCGGTAGCGGGCCCTAACACAAAGAGCCGAACGTTAACGTTGGCGTCGGGTTGTAAGAACTCAAGTTCGTTCTGAACCTCGCGGCTAAACTCTTTTAGCGTTTTGTAATCAGCGACATCAACCAGTATCCGGGCGAAATTGCTGTTTGGTTGTTCCGGTTGGTAGGTTAATAAAAACCGAGGTGAGCTACCGCCGATTTGCGTGGTGAGATTGGTGATGTTGTCGTAATCTTTTAGTTTATTGATTATCGTCGCGACTTTAGCTTGGGTGTCATTGATGTGCGTGCCTTCTGGGTACCAAACATCAACCATAAACTGAGGCCGAGTAGAATCTGGAAAGAAGCTATTTTTTACGAAGCCAAAACCCACCAATGATGCGATAAATACCGCACCGGTAATGCCCAGCGATATCCAGCGATATTGAATTGCGGTGCTTAGCAGTCTGCGATAGCGTTGATAAAATTTTCCTTGGTAAGGGTCAGGAATATCGCTACCGGCCCTGTTTGGTATTAAAAATGTTTTACACAGCAGCGGGGTAATGCTGACAGCGGTAAACCAACTCATGGTCAGGGAAATGAGAATAACGCTAAACAGCGAGCGGGTATATTCGCCGGTCGAATCTTGCGAGGTGCCAATGGCGGCGAATGCAGCGATGGCAACAGCTGTTGCGCCTAACAGTGGCCACGCTGTTTGATCGACGACTTTCTTCGCTGCACTTTCAGCGTCTTCTCCTTGTTCCATGCGCACGCGCATTCCGTCGGTGACCACAATGGCATTGTCGACTAACATACCCAGAGCGATGATAAGTGCACCTAGCGAAATGCGCTCCAGGGTAATGTCAAACATGGTCATAAAAATAAATGTGCCGGTAATTGTAATAGCCAGCACCGCACCGATAATGAGCCCGCTACGCAGTCCCATAAAAAACAGCAACACCACAACCACTATCACCACAGCTTCGAGCAAGCTAACAATAAAATTATTGATGGCAGCGGTGACTGAGTCGGATTGCATGGAAACGACATTTAGTTTCATGCCGATGGGAATCTGGTTTTTTAACTCATCCAGTTTGCTATAAAGCCCCTCGCCCATGGTAACCACGTTGCCGCCGGCGGTGGTCGATATTGCCACGCCTACGGCTGGCTCGCCATTGAAGTTCAAGAGATTGCTCGGCGGGTCCTGTAAACCTCGGCTAATAGTCGCTACATCGCCGAGAATAACAGGCTGATTATTGGCTGAGCGCGCGCTCACAATGAGCGATGCGAACTGTTGTTCAGAGCTGAACTCGCCGGTGGGGTTGAGCGCTAAACGCCTTTCGCCCACGGTCATAAAACCCGCAGCTTGCGCGGTATTTTTTGCGCCAAGGGTCTTGTAAATGTCGTCTGGTGAAATGCCCAGTGCCGTCATTTTGTCGCGCTGCATTTCAACGTAAATGACTTCTTTCGGCTCGCCGTAAAAGGTGATTTTCTTTACATCTTGAACCAGTAGAAACTCGCGTCGCAAAAATTTTGCAAATTCGTATAAATCCTTTTGGCTGTAGCCTTCGCCGGTGAGTGCAATATAAACGCCGAAAACGTCGCCGAAATCGTCGTTAACGATGGATGGTCCAGCGCCCGGCGGCAGCTGATTTTGAACATCGTTGACCTTGCGGCGTAGCTCATCCCATACCTGTGGTAGGCTGTCTTTATCGTATTGATCTTTTATCCGAACTTTGACGATAGATTTACCGCGGTAAGAGTGCGATTCCACAAAGAATAGTTGACCCATTTGCTGGGCCGCGCGCTCAATTAAGTCGCTGACTTCCATCTCGACTTCAGCAGCGCTAGCGCCTGGGTAGGGCGTAAAAATAACCGCTTCTTTAATGGTGAAATCCGGGTCTTCGAGTCGGCTAAGTTTGTCAAAAGACAACATACCCACAACCAGCAGAATACTGGTCAGCACCCAAGTAATCGTTTTGTTGTAAATGGACCATTCGGCGATATTCATTAGAAGCGAACCTCAGTCATCGGCTTGATTTCCAAACCTTCAGATAATGCGCTTAAACCTGCAGTGACAATGACATCGCCTTCGCTAAGCCCTTGGGTGATTTGAATGCTGTCACTGCCCACGGGGAAGCCTAGTTCTACAACGCCGTGTTTTACTTTGTTGTCGGCATCTACTAGCCATACAGCCTTGTTGCCTTTCCCGTCAGTGGTGATGGCATGCAGTGGAATGATCGGAGTAAATTCTTTGGAGCTGTTGTTGTCTGTGACTGAGACGTTGGCTGTCATGCCGGGTAGTAAGTTAACGCCTTGGCGATCCTTAATGCCCAACACATATTGAAACGTCTGCGTGGTAGGGTTTGCTTCCGTGGTGAACTCTTTGATGAAAAGTGCGAATGTCTTGTCGGGCACTGAATCAAAGTGCGCCGCGATAGACAGGTCGGTTCTTCCTGCGTGGCGCGCTAAAATATTTTCGGAAATATTGACGACTATCTCAAGGTTTTCTTTATCTTGCAGACTGATTACGGGCTTATTGGCTTGTACTTCGGCGAAATTGTCTACATATTTTCGTGCAACAACACCGGTAAATGGCGCTTTTAACTCGGTGTCACTATAGGCCTTCTCCGCTTGCTCCATTTTGGATTTTGCAATTTCATAATTGGCTTTCAACTTATCGAAATCCATTTTTGAAATAAAATCCTTTTCGATAAGCTCTTGCGCGCGCTCAAAGTTACCCTTTGCTTGATCCCGATCGGCGCGCGCGGCATCGGCAGCACTTTTGTAGTCGGCACTATCTAAGCTACCTAAGAGTTCACCCTCTTTAACGGCCTGGCCTTCTTTGAGTGCAAACTTTACTAGCCGGCCAGACACCTGAAAGGCCAAGTCCACGCGTTGAGAGGCTCGCACGACTCCGGGTATTTCCCGTGTCAATGAATCGCCAGTTTGTACCACCATAACTTTCGCGGGCTGGATGACAGGCTTTTTGGGCACAGGTTTTTCTGAACAGGCGCTAATCGTGACTAAGGCGATGAGCAGGGCAGGTAAGCGCATGGCTAGACTCCAAAGGGCTGAGGTTTGGCATCTATGTTAGCACAAGCTTTGCGTTATCTTGGTCGGGTACTGTCTAGGAATTGGGTAGGTGTGCAGCCGTGCCAGCGCTTAAATGCGCGGGTGAAGTTGCTATGATCTGAAAAACCGAGTTGGTGTGCGATGTCGGTCAATGATTTTCGTCCAGTTTTCAGTAGCTCAGCGGTGCTTTGTTTCCGAATGTCATCAACCAACGTGCTGAAACTGGTGTCGAGAGCTTTAAGTTTTCGTTGCATGTGGCGACTGCTAATATTTAGTTCTTCAGCGATTTTAGATTGATTGATTTGGCCCGACCTCAATTGTTGGCGCAGTCGTATTGTTACTTGGTCGAGAAAAGTATTTTCTCCAAGATGAAAACCCTGCTGCTGTAGTTGCTGTTGTACGAGTTTTTCGTGGTGCTCGGTCAGGTCTGCGTTGGCGAAGGGCAGCGGAAGGTAAATGTCGTTTCGGTAGAACACTTGCTTGGCTGAGCTTTCACCGAAGAAAATATCTTCACATTGATAGAACTGTTGATAGCTGCTTGCCTCGCAATGTTCGGTGCGCGTTAAGCTTAAGGATTTTAACCTTAGTTGCGTAGGAAATATGGCGTTTAGCAATTGAAAACCCGTTGCCATGCCAAACTCCAGCGATTCAACACCGGGTAGCTGCTTCGATACTGGAAAGGTTTCTAAGGTAAACGTTTCATCGTCTTCATAGGCCTCGATTCGAATCGAATCGCTGATAAACGCTGGGTATTTCAACAGCAGCGAAATGGCATGATGTAAATTTTCACAGGATAGGACAGCGTGGCCCAAGGCGCCCCAACTGGCCGGGTGAATCGCCTTGGCGGCGTGTATACCAATCGACGGCTGGCCTGATAACTGCGCGGCTAGGCGCCACGCTTCGGCGGTTTTTTCCACCGGCAAGCGTTCGCCTTCTTTGTGATTGGAAAGCCCGAGAGAGTTGAGTAAGGCGTGCCCGTCAACACCAAAGCTGGCGAGTACATGCGGAATAGGTTTAACCCAGTTGCCATAACTCGAAAATTGCACGTTCATACCTATTTGTGGCTGGCAAAAGCTTACGGGTCAGGATTTTAACGGTGTCGGTTAGGAGGGGGAAGGGGTAGAACTCGTCGGTCAGCAGCTAGCCTACTCCTTTTGCCTCAATAGCGAGGTTGGCGCCATGGGGCTTAAAGTTACTGAGTGAGCGGCTAGGCGACCCGTGTTAGTTGCGTCGTGTTGAGCTAAAGTGCGGTGCGGTTTGAGGCTTGTTCGGGTGCTTTTACTTGACGTTGGTATAGGTGTTCGACTCTATGTTGCTCAGCATTTTTTGCGATTTTTCGCTTTAAGTTTTTTGCCTCGGCGCTCGCCGCCGTTTTCTGGTCATTACTCAGGAGTCGCTCGATGAAAAAGCGTGTATTGGCGGGTATATCTCTATCCCAGCCCTCGACATAATCTTCATCAACTTGCTTATCTGTTTCAGAGACTTTGAGCCAAATTAATGCCTGGGTGTAGTCCTTTTCCATATCTATACCCTTGTAGTTATGCCAAAACATTTGGTATTGCGCGATATTGCTACCCAGCATGGCCGCAGCTCGGTATAACTCGAGGGCATTAATAGGGTCTTTCTCGGTGCCTAGGCCGTTCGTCAGCATGTAGCCTTTATTGACGCGCGCCAAAACACTGCCATGGTCTATCGCGCTGTCTAAATAAGATAGTGACTCAGCGTAGGCTTGGCGTCGGATAAAGTGCACCGCAACGGCATTGCAAGCGGCGGCAAGCTTTTTCTCACAGGCTTCTTGGCGGAGATCTAACGCGAGCTCTTGGTTTTTCTTAACATGCGTTCCCTCTGCGCGAAACTCAGCCATCTGGTAGATAGCCTCGGCATAGCCGGCCGCCGCCGAAGCTTCGTATAGCGCGGTGGCGCGCTTTACTGTTTGCTTGTCGGCATTGGGGTAGAGCAGCTCCGCCAGAATGAATTGTGCCTGCGCATTATTCTGGGCCGCGGCGTACTCACAATCTTCTGCCGCTGCTACCCATTGTTCAGCATCAAATTCCAATAAACAATTCTGTAGCGCGTCAGCCAAAATTGGCTTTGTTTTTTGCTCGTCGCTGATTTTTTCCTTATTTACGCGGGGTTCCCATAGGGTAATTTCTGCTGAGGCAAGTAGCTTGCTCATTTTCGGTTCTTGTTCTGTGTAATCGAGTTGCACAGACTCTATTGGAATGGCGAAGCCTATGCCTTCTGTCCCGCGTAAAATCATCGTGTTAACACCCACTAATCGACCTTGTTCATCGATTAATGGGCCACCACTATTACCAGGGTTAATGGCAGCATCGGTTTGTAGGAAATTGAGCCCCTCGTGTTCTTGGTAGCCCGATACAATGCCGGCGGTCACGGTGTATTTCATGCCCGCTGGATTGCCAATGGTAAACACCTTGTCGCCCAAGGGTAAATTATTGTCTGGATTGACGGTCATGGCTGGGCAGCCCGTGTCTTTAAGGTAGAGGTAAGCGAGGTCCAAGGTTTGGCTTATGCCTTGTACTTTAGCGGCAATTTCTCGGCCATTTACCAATGACACCGTTATGTTTTTAGCCATGCCGCTTGGGTTAAAGCTTTGCACGGCCTTATCCAAAAATATTTTTTCTTTTTGTAACTCGCTGCGCTGGTCTCGGGTTGCCACCCCCTCTGCTAAATAGGTGTCGACCTGTTGTTGCCTGTACTTCATGTCTTTCATATCTTTATAGGAAAGCTGCACCACATGGCGATTGGTTACTACCGTGCATTGTTCATTCAAAAAGAAACCAGAGCCTGAGCCAAAGCCGGTGTCGATGAATACGGTGCTATTGCGCGCGGTTTCGATAGCGTTGCGGGGGCTGTGGGTAGCCTGTAGCTCGGCTGTTACACCAGTGACGTTGTCGGGTATCGCTTCGTTGGTGGTATCAATCTCAGGTGCCATTGTGGCGACGGACGTCTCTGTCGTCTGCGGCGGCGAGGTTGTTATGTGCGGCTGCGGTTCAGCCTTTAGTGAGACGGCAGGGGTTTGCTCTGTGTTCAGAGGCTCAGGAGACTTTGAGCAGGCCGATACAACGATAATGCAGAGTGTGATCCAAGCTAAACGGGATTGCATAATCCGCCCTTGTTATTGATGCGCCCAAAAAAGCTAAGTGTAACCATAATTAGCCTCCAAATGAACGATGTTTTAATGCCTAGACGGTAAGCCTCGTGCGAGCAAGGCGAGGGCGCCTCTTCACGCCTTGCTCAGGCTGTTGGTCCCTCTGTTTGTTTGTGTTCAATGTTGTAGAATCCAAACCTACATCACGCATCAAAGTAGATTCATGCCGCATATATTGATTTTAGAAGATGAAGCCGCCATCGCCGAAAGTTTGAGCTTTGTGCTGCAGCGAGAAAGCTTTACCAGCCATTGGGTGAGCCTCGCAGGTGACGCGCTTAGCTATGTGCGCGAGCAATCGGTGGATTTAGTGATCATGGATGTCGGTTTGCCCGACATGAGTGGTTTTGAGGCGTGCAAGTTGCTGCGGGAATTTTCCGCTGTGCCGGTGCTTTTTTTAACAGCGCGCAACGATGAAGTGGATCGCGTTGTTGGTTTAGAAATCGGTGCCGATGATTATGTGGTTAAACCTTTTAGCCCGCGCGAAGTGGCGGCGCGAGTAAAAGCTATTTTACGGCGTTATGCTGTTGTTCAACCGAGCGGGCTGACGGCACAAGCGCCACAATCGCCATTTGCGATTGATACAGACGCGATGAAAATTCAGTTCTATGGGCAAGCCCTGCCTTTAACCCGAATTGAGTACTTGCTGTTACAAACACTCCTATCTCAGCCGGCGCGTGTTTTTAGCCGCGATCAGTTGCTCGGTGCTATCGGTAGCTCTGTCAATGGTGGTTACGACCGCAGCATTGATACCCACATCAAAGCCCTGCGCGCTAAACTTCGAGTCGTTAACGATGCCGTTGAGCCGATAAAAACGGAGCGTGGTTTTGGCTACAGCTATCAGCCGGATCACCGTTAATGTCGCTTAGCGCTCGCATTTTCCTGCTCTATGTGGCGTTCATGTCAATTGCGGGCTATGTATTAGTCAATAGTGTGTTGAACGAAATCAAACCCGCAATACGTCAAACCACTGAAGAGACCTTGGTGGATACCGCAAATCTATTAGCCGAAATACTGCGCGAGCCGTTAAAAACGAATCGTCTAAGTGATGTTGCGTTAACAGACATTTTTTCGGCTTACGGTCAACGGACATTGGTGGCCAATATTTGGGGCGTCGATAAAACCTCAACCAGCCATCGTATCTATGTTACCGATGCCGCTGGGCAGGTGGTTTTTGATTCCGCCGACGTGGCGGTAGGGCAAGACTACTCGCGCTGGAATGATGTTTACCTGACGTTGCGCGGTCAGTATGGCGCTCGCTCGTCCACCGAGGTATTTAACGGCGAGCCTTCAAGCGTTATGTATATCGGCGCGCCCATAACTGATCAAGGTAAGATTATTGGTGCGGTATCAGTGTCTAAGCCCAATCACACCCTGGAACCGTTTTTAGAGAAGGCGCGCAATCGGTTGATACTCCAAAGTGTTTTAGTGATCGCGATCGGTTTGTTGCTCGGCCTGTTATTTACCTGGTGGCTAACACGTGAGTTGCGACGGCTCCAGCAGTATGCGCTTGCGGTGGCTCAGGGCCAGCGCCCGGCATTGCCCATAGGAAAAGTAACCAGTGGCGAGCTCAATGAATTGGCCACGGCTTTGGAATCTATGCGCGTTGAGCTAGAGGGAAAGGCTTATGTGGAGCGCTATGTGCAAACCCTCGCGCACGAAGTGAAATGCCCGTTAACGGCTATTCGCGCTGCCACTGAATTATTGCAATCGCCGATGACGGCGGAAGAGCGCCAACGCTTTATTGATAACATCGATAGTGAAAGTCTGCGCATGCAGCAGATGCTTGAGCGCTTGCTCGATTTAGCGAAGATAGAGCAGCAGCAGGGGTTAAACACCCGCAAGGCCGTAGACGTGAGTGAACTCTGGCAAGCTATCATCGAGGGGCAAGCCGCGCGTATCGTCCAAGCGAAGTTGCAGCTTAGCAATCATTTAACCGACCCTCTCGTTGTCCAGGGCGATCCATTCCTATTGCGTCAGGCGTTTACCAACCTGCTTGATAACGCGTTAGACTTTTGCCCAGAAGGTGGCGTTATAGAGCTTTATGCGCAAGCAGGGCCCGCTACCGTGACGCTCACATTAACCAATACTGGCCCACAAATCCCCGCGTTTGCGCTCGCGCGATTAACGGAGCGCTTCTACTCCTTAGCGCGCCCAATAACCGGCAAGAAGAGCACTGGTTTGGGTTTGAATTTTGTTCAGGAGGTTGCGGTTTTGCATGCGGGCGCATTACAGGTTGGCAATATTGACAAGGGTGTCGCTGCCTCAATACAGATTTCGATTCATTAAATTAGCGAATGACGAGGCTAACATTGTTTGAGCCTCACCTGATTTGCATCTGAACTTCACAACATTCACATCTGGCCCACACACAATCCACACACAAGGTGCTCAAACTAACGCTTCGACCTTACTCGGAGTTTAGAATGAAGCGCCCGTTATTATACAAATGTTTATCGCTAGCGGCTTTAATGCTGCTGCTACTTATTCCTATCAGCATGATCGATGGTGTTATCGAGGATCGGCAGCAAACACATCGACAAGTCCTACAAGAAATTGCGCAAAGCTCAACCTACCGGCAAAAAATATCTGGCCCGGTACTGGTATTGCCATACAGTAAGAAAATACTGCAGTGGAAGGTTGAAGCGCAAACAAACGCCCGTGTGCAGGAGGAGGTGTGGCAACCAGGGGTGCATTATGTGTTACCGGAAAAGTTTGATTTGTCGGCAAGCTTAAGCACGGAAGTTCGAGCTAGAGGCATCTACGAAGCCCTGTTGTATCACGCCGATGCGCTATTGACCGGCCATTTCGATGTGCCCCGCCATTATGGGTTAGACGGTGATACGGATACACTTCGCTTTGCCGAACCTTATATTGCTTTGGCTATTGAAGACATCCGCGGTATAGAAAATGCATTGAAGATTAATATCAACGGCACAGACATAGCGATGGCACCGAGCACGCGAGTCTCAAAGCTGGGCGAAGGCGTGCACGCGGTGCTCCCTAAACTCGCTATTAATAAACAAAGCCGCATCGACTTTTCCCTCGCGCTACTTTTGCAGGGCACCGATTCCCTCAGTGTCACGCCCGTGGGCAGGGAAACTAGGGTCAAGTTGACCTCGGACTGGCCTCACCCAAGTTTTATGGGTAATCAGTTGCCCGCCAATCGCACCATTGCAGCCGACGGTTTTACGGCAACCTGGAACACCTCTTACTTTTCCAGCAACATTGTCGAGAGCTTCGACCGTTGCATGGTGGGGGAGTGCGGCCTGTTTAGCGCCAAAGCCTTTGGTGTTAGTTTAATCGACCCGGTTGATCGCTATGTGAAAAGTGATCGCGCGATAAAATACGCGTTACTGTTTATCGCCTTAACCTTTGCCAGCTTTGTGTTGTTTGAAGTGTTAAAGCGTCTGGTTGTTCATCCTGTGCAATATGCACTGGTGGGGCTGTCGCTGGCATTTTTCTACCTGTTACTGGTTTCGCTGTCCGAACACATTAGCTTTGGCCTGTCTTATTTCGTATCTGCTACGGCCTGCATTTCGCTTATTGGGTTCTACCTAAGCTATGTTTTAGGCAGTATTCATCGCGCGCTTGGATTTACCGCTGGCCTGTCTATTTTGTATGGCTTTCTCTACGGTTTATTGAGTGCTGAAGATTATGCGCTGCTGATGGGGGCCATTTTACTGTTCTCTGTGTTGGGTCTGTTTATGGTGCTGACACGACATATTGACTGGTATGCCGTTTCCAGCGCTAACCAACGATAAATTTACGAATAGATTTTGCAGTTTGGTGGGGTGATTTATTGCCCCATTAAACCGCTCCATTTGCGATGCCCTAAGGCGGAGAATCGGTGATGATAGCTCGTGTTCATTGGCCATTGTTGGCGCTGTTAAGTGTGATTTTTGTGATTATCGGTTGTGCTAACCTCGGCATTCTGGCATCCCATTTTGGTCCCCTACTGCGCATACCTGGGATTGATAAGGTCGCGCATGTATTTTTGTATGGCTTGCTCGCGCTAGTAGCCTGCTATACCTGGCCCAAACAGGGAAATGCTTTTCACAGGGCTTTCTATTGGGCGCCTGTATGGGTACTTGGCTTTGCGCTGCTGGAAGAGTTTAGCCAGCTGTTTATCGACGCGCGTAGCGCCGATCTCGGTGATGTAGTTGCGGATATTGTTGGTGTTGTGATTGCCACGACGTTGTTTTCCATCAGGCAAAACGTTGGCAGTAGGGTAGACGTTTTTTCGTTCAAAACGGCGAGGTCGGTCGCAAGGCGATAGTGTTTACCCGTGTTTAGATGAGTGATCCTAGGTTAATGGGATTGAGCGATAACACACACCTCACGCCAGTAATGAATAAAATGTTGTAGTTTCTCTTTCATCGGGCCAAGCCCAACGGGTTTAGTAATATAGCCACTGGCGCCGGCGCTATAACTGGCTGCAATATCGATTGGGTTTGCCGAGGTTGACAGCATGATGACCGGCGTTAAGGCAAGACGTTGATCTGCTTTAACCCATCTCAATAAATCAATACCAGACCCATTCGGCAGTTTTACATCGGCTAACAGTAAATGTATTTGGTTTGTTTCATCCATGAGTGTTGATAGCGCAAGCTCTGCAGTTCGCACATGGGTCAAGGTTACTGGGCTTGGTTCGAGTGCTGTTTTGATGAGCATGGCGTGATCATCGTTATCTTCTACGAGAAGCAAGTTAAGGGGTGAGCTTTTCATGTTTTTATCGCGCTACTCAGACACAACACAGTTCTTACAGGATGTTTTGGCTTCATAGAGTTTGGCGTCGGCCCGTTCTAAAATCGACTGTAGGCTGGTATTGCCACAGCTGACAAGACCACAGCTAGCAGATAGCGCGCGTTCTTGCTCGCCTACCACTAAGCTATTCTCATTGAGGTAAGCTAGAAATCTCAGCAGCGAGGTTTTCGCGTCGGCAATGTGTGTGTTTGGAAAAACCATCAGGAATTCATCGCCGCCAAACCGAGCAATAATATCGCCCGACCTAACCACCTTGGTCATAGCGTTGGCAATAAACTTTATTGCTTTGTCGCCAGCTAGATGACCGAGGCGATCATTTATCGACTTTAGATTGTCCATATCGATAATGGCGAGGGAAAAATTTCTATCATAACGCCGTTTCTCCACAATCAGCCGCGTAATCTCTCGCATTGCAAAGCGTCGATTATAGAGACCTGTTAGTGGGTCGTGCCAAGATTCTTCAATAAATTGGTTTAGAATGCATTGCCGTTCCAACGCATGGCGAATAATACGCTTAAGAAGTCGTGGCGATAGCTCGCTTTTCGATACAAAATCGGCGGCACCTTTCTTCATGAGCTGAGAATCTAAATCATCATTTTCGTGTACCGTTGCAACCACCACGGGCACACCTTCAAACCATTTGAGCATGTCTTCGCTGGTGCTATCGCCCATTTGATAATCAAGTATCACTAAGTCGAAAAGTTTGTTCTTACTTTCTAACAGTGCCTTAACCTGCTCGCGGCTATTACATTGCACCAGATCGTGAGACAGAGCCGTCTTTAGAAGCATGCACTGCATGATTTTTAGATGATCGGGCGAATCATCAATATGAAGAATATGAAGTTTCTCGGTCATTGTTGCTCACCAAATTCGGCCAGTGAACCGGCTAACGGGGGAATGGTCACAATAAAGGTTGCACCAACACCTTCTTCGCTCTCTATGGCAATGCTGCCATGGTGACGCTCCACCACCGACTTGCAAATGGATAGGCCTACGCCAGAACCTAAGCCGTCGCCTTCACCCTTTCTAACAAAAAGATCGAATACACGCCTTTGCCATTCAGGTGAAATGCCAATGCCATTGTCTTCAACTTTTGAAATAAAGGAGCCTTTGCTATCTAACTGCATAGATACATCTACGTTAAGCGCCCTAAGTGGCGATCGATACTTAACGGCGTTGCTAATCAAATTGGTATACAGTTGTAACAGCAGCGTTTTGTGGGCATTGAAAACGCCCTCGGTAAAGCTAATCTGCAATGTGCCACCGCATGCCTCCACCAACTCTTTATTAAGCAATAATAACTGGTCAGACAATTCGGCTATCTCAACGGGTTCGAGTTCTAGGGCTTTATAGGCCACTCTAGAGACTTCGAGCAGGTCGTTAAGCAGGCGCTCCATCTGGCCGGTATTGGCTGAAACCCTTTGTACTAAATACGGCAAATCGTCGTCCCGAATATGGTCTAGCTTGTTAGAAATTAAGTCTGCCAAACCGGAGATGGCCACTAGTGGCGACTTTAAATCGTGTGAAACCGCGTAGACAAATTGCTCTAGGTCTGTTGACTTACGGCGCAGTAAGTTTTCTTGCCGTTTTCGCTCACTGATATCCACAATAGAACAAACAGTATAGCCAGACTTATTCAGCTGTGCCGGCATGATGGCAATTTCAACGGGAAGCTCTGCGCCACTTTTGGTAAGACAATACAAATCTCGACCGGAACCCATGGCGCGCTGTTCAGGTTTTTCTAAGTACTTGGCGCGGTATTCTGGGTGTTCGGTCCGAAACCTATGTGGTACTAATTCTTCAATGGATAACCCAACCAACTCTTGCTCTGAATAGCCAAACAGTTGTAATGCCTGTTGGTTGTATAGGTCAATTTTGCCGAGTTTATTTACGGTAATCAGCGCCGTAGGTGCAAAATCGGCCATCTGTTGAAACTTCTTCGATAGGTGTAACTGCTCTGATAGCTGCTCGGCATTTTCCTGTGCGGATCGGCGATGTGAGAGAAGTGTGAGCGCCATAATGAACAATAATAGGCTGTCGACTAAACCAGCGATCAGAACCAGCAGGGCGCTATTATCAATTTGCTCTAGGTCAAATGCCTCGGTACTTAAGGTAGTGATTTGCCAAACCCTTCCGGCAAAGGCCATATCGCGCTGGTCGTAAAAACCACCCGAGCGTTGAGCGCCGCTCGGATCTGAGTGAAACAGCTCTAACTTCTCTTCGCCATCAGCTGTGTCGGTGATGTGATAGATGAGTTGTGTCGCGCCAGCATCGCCTACATTATCTAATAGCTTTTTCATTCGAAACGGCGCGTATACGAAGCCTTGTAGTTGTGCACGTTTGTCTTTTACGTTGTCAGGTACGATTTTCCCAAGATAAACCGGCAGATACATGAGAAAGCCCGCCTGTACATCTTTATCGGTTTCCTGAACCAGAACAACGTGCCCACTAATGCTCGCCTCGCCAGAATCGCGGGCACGTTCCATGGCGGCGCGCCGCACCGGTTCGGACAGCATGTCGTAACCAAAAGCGCGCTGGTTGCGCCAGTCAAAAGGTTCCAGATACACCACCGGCGCATAGAATTCGCGTTTGCCCGAAGGTGCTAGTGTAAAGCTTTCAAACCCCTCCGCCTGTATTCTCGCTTCAAAGGCGCCGCGTTGTGCATGCGGGAAATACTCCGCAAAACCAATACCTTGTATCCCGGGGTAAAAGCGATGTATGTCTAGCGTCTCGACAAATTTTTGCCATTCGGCGCGGGTCAAAGATTCGGAGGCGTAATAAACGCCAACCCCCGCGCGCAATAAACCAAGGTAAGTATTTAAATGGTGCAAAATGTCGGCGTTGAGCTTCTCCACCTGCCGTTGGAATCGCTCTTGCCCCGTTTTCTCAGATTGCAAATTGGTAATATAGGCAGCAAAGAAACTAATGGTTAACGATATAAGAAGTACCAACCATGGCGGCTTAGACGCTAATGACGTTGTTAGAGATTTCAATCCTAGGCACCTAACCAAATCCTTTAGGTAAATTTAGCTAAAGAAACCTAAGTCTGCAGTGTTTTCGTGTCTTCTAAGCCCGCGCGGAATGAGTCATTCTGAATTTAATAGAACATAGGTGTTAGCTATGGAGCCTTGCTACGAATGAATAATAGGTGTCGCCCAGACCTCGATATCTAGAGGAGTGTTATTTTTGTGCCTAGCAGTGATAACAAGCGCAGGAATATATTAAACCTCCCTTATTCTTTCCGTGGCTAGTGGCAGGTTGGTAATGCGCTAGGTGGCGGTATGTCGGAATACTCAATAAGATCCGTGCCAGTCAATCGGCAATGGCGGGCAATCTAAGGGGCTTGTGGTATATCGATGAGGTAATCAGTAACGCCGATATCGACACCACATTGAAACAGCAAAGTACTCGCTTGCCCCCTGTGATGGGTTTGATGATTAAATACATGGGACAATAATTCACCGAAATTTCGTTTGCTTTCTACGCCCTTGGTGTTCTTGTAGACGAGGCTCCTTTGAAGGTCTGACTCCTCCAATTCGTTATTTACCCAGTGCTCAATAATGTTGTCCACTGTAGTGCGAGCGCTATATAACTCGCGCGTATTCGCGTACATAACCTCATTCAATGCGCTAGGGCGAGTAAGGCCTGATAACCTAGCGAGTGAATGATAGGTATCAGAATGCGCAACAAATCGGCTGAACCAAATAATGTCGGCAACCAATATGTGATTCAGGGTACCGTTTATGGATGTAAAAAAAGCACCCCTATCTTGAGATAACGCCTCCTCCGAAAGGGTGAAAGCCGCCTTAAATACCTGTGAATTTAGCCGGCTATTATATGTTGACAGCAATCTAAAATGAGAGGTTCCGTTCATCTCTAATGACTCCGAGTTGTTTACATAACGCGCCCCGAACAACCTCGCACGCCGTACGTGCGTCGCCATTGGTAACCTTAGGGTTAAAAATCCAAAGGCCACAGCGTCTAGCTAAATTGCTTTTCTCTAGGCTCGCCAACAATACAGAAACAGAGGCGGCTTCAAGAAAAAAGCGCGATCACGTTGATACATGCATGCCACCTAAGAAATATAGCCCCAGTGGCAAGCGCGAGCGCCCGCGATCCCCGTTGCGAAAGCCCGATGCTGCGAACATGGGCCGGTGCAAGCGAATCGGGTGGAGGAGGCCCAAGCGGCTTTAGCTGCCTCGCCCTGTAGGGGCGTGTGTATAGCTTTGTTAGGCAGGGCCTCACTAAACATTAGTTGCATTTACCCGTTTCAGGATTCTTCTCCCAGTCACCGATACATTCACAGGTACCATCGGACTGACAGATGCCATGAATGCTGGAGACTTCTGGGTTGTTATTGCAGGTATGGTCTTGCCCTACGGTACAAATGGGTGGTCGACATTTTCCTGTTTCAGCATTGACTACAAATCCATCAACACATTCGCAGCGTCTTTCTGCGGTGCAAATTCCATGGATGCTAGAAACAGCTGGGTCATCATTGCACGACTGATTCAGGCCAAAGATACAATGACCATCACCTACATCGGAATCAGCCTTGTCACTACCACACGACATCAACGCTAAAGATGATAATAAAACGACAACAAGATAGATGTATGCTTTACTCACAATGTCTCCTTATAAAAAGAAAATGTTTGATTTACTTGCTTGATACATTTCTAACATGCGCGCGTAACTTCTTTATTGCCCAGTCGTAATGACTGGATGTTGCGGAGATACAATAGCTGCCTAACGACGTGGTGCCAGTCCAGCTATAGTATTTTTTCGTAAATAATTCTTGATTAGAAAAACCCTGAATGAGCGCTAAAACCTGTTTATGGCTTTTCTTGAGCATCTTAGTCGCATCGTTAAGTTGCGTGCGTTGGTGTTTTTTAAAAAACTCAACGTTCATGTCTCCGTATGTTTTCCATGTGTATGGCGCCGGTATTAAACTCTGATTTCCGCCGGATAGGTTGGATTTGACCCATTTCATAAGAAGCCCGTGCCACTCGTAAAGATGAACAAGAACATCCCTGAGGTTTTTGTCTCTAGCCCAGTGATCTTCTTTTTTACTCTTGTCATTGGAAAAGTCGAACGCTGTAGCCAATGCCTCATCCGGCATTGAATCAATTAACGCCCACATCTTGTCGAACGTGGCACACGCAGACGTCATTAGATCGTCTTTTGTTGTAGGTCTTGGCATACGTCATCTCCTGTGAATGTAGTGCCCAAGTAACCGATGCCTCTTTACCAGCCGATAAGCCGCTGCAACGAAAAGTAGTGTAATTGCAGCAGTTAGAAATAAATCCATTGTTTACCAAACACGCCACTAGTTCTAGCGCCGCGTTAACCGGAGAGTAATAGTTGGCTAAGCGTGTGTAGCGAAGCGGAGTCGAGCCAGCTGCTACGAATTCACCTTTAATGCCTTCTTATACTACTCTGCGTATAAATATACGGCAGCTGCTTTACCCATATTTTTATAATCGTGACCGACGCCTTTTACCACATGAATATCCCAATTAAATGAAGCCTGTAAATCTGAAGCTAACGTTTTAGCACTCTGGTAAAAATACTTACCACGACTTAAGCGATATGTACCTTGAGTATCAACCTGAGGGTTTCTGACAAGATGTCCTCGGGTTTCGTTTTGATTGTCTAATTCACCTAAAAAGATAGTAAGCTTTGATGTAAACGCAGCTCTAATAGAATCTTTGGAGGAAACACCATTATTGAGCCCATATGGAAAATCATGCTCAAACGTAGGCACGGTATACCAGCCTGAATTAGACGATAAAATCCGATCTGCTTTATTGTCAATATCAAATAAAGCCAGACGGTGCAGTATTTGACCTCCGGCAGAATGACCGAACATGTCATATTGCTTTGCGTTTAGATTAAATCTATTAATTGCGTCATCAAAGATTCGGTCAAAATCGTTAAATATCCATTCATTTGGATCGCTGACGACTCTGTAACTTTCAATGGCAGTGCGTTCTTTATTGATTTTTACATCAGATAACATCCGGCCAATATTGTAGTTCCAAAATCTAGGGTATAATTCATCTGAATAGCTGGGAGACAAAATGAGAACATTATATTTTTCGGAAGCTTCAATCCATGAGTCTCTGTAACTCCAACCATTTCTTCCGCCGCCTGGAAGCACAATTAGAACGCTAGTATCCTCGTTGTAGGCTGTAGGGAGGTGATAGTAAATATCGATTAGCTTTTCACTATGACCTTTTCCACCTGCGATAGTAAACTTCCCAGAGCCGAAGCTAACACTTTTATTAACGGCTAAGGTGTTAAATGATAGTAATGTCATCAATACCAGTAAAAAATATTTCAAATCGACTCCCTAATTTTGATTGTAAGCATAACGTCCGCAACAAACGCGAGCAGAGCCCGTCAGACAGGTTTGGTGGCCTTTTACTCAGTTAATGAGGCCAAAATGTCTTTATATTGTTTTTCCTCGTCGGCGCTGTATACAGAAAATACCCAGCTACAATGACCCACTCGATTGCGATCAATAAAGAATAGGTACTTCTCTCCTGTTATTAAGCGTGAAGTACAACTAGTGCCAGTGCTTCCTTCAGTTGTTAAATTCGTCCATTGTTTTGGATTCCCACGGTAGGTTTCTAGAACATGAAAATGGCTATTTATGGCGGAAAACTCTTTTGGAGTGCCTTCAATTTTCGATGAAGTAATTAGCGCTAGAAATACATTATCGCTGTTTTGGTAATAGTATCCGAACCTCTCCTCTAGTGTGCCATCCTGCCTCAAACAGCTACATGCAGATGCGATTTGAGGTGCCACTAAAAGTAAAAATAACGTTACATAATTCATAACTAGTCCTTTACGCGCAAGGCCTTGCATAGCTGCATTTTTTGAAGGAGCACGTTTCGTGCTATCAAGCACCAAAAAGAACGGCGCTAGAATTTCAGTTGCTGAAGTTTGTTATGTTAATATCTTACAGCATCTTTTGACTTAGCTAAAATTAAGTTGCAACCCTATATTGAAACCGCTTAGATGGTTTTTAATTTCGTCTATTAAGCTATAAATTTCACCGCTCTGGCTTTCGGTAGCTTTTATGATAATTCGGCAACCCTTTTTTCCATATCGAGATATCCAGATACGATAAGACACAGATTGATTCCGCCATCCTTTCGCTCACCTATAATATCGATTGCATTAAGGTTCTGAATTGGTTCTTCTATCACTTTCTCTAATTTGCATGACGCCCATATAAAGGGTCGACTGGAGAGATTGTTGATGAGTTTGTTATGTCTATTCACTGACATTGATAGATTTAACCAGATTAACGGTTTTGCCAGAAACATAGTCTTTGACCAGAACCTCAAATTTATATGTTCCTATCAGTTCATGGGGCTCTACTATCAGTTTAATAAAATCAGCACTGAGACCTATAGATTGCCCCTCTGGTGATTGTTTGTCATACCACACTTCACTCTCAGGAATCCGGCTATAAACTTTGCTATTAGGTTGATAGATGGTTAACTTTTGCGTCAGACGGCAATTTCCTTGCTCAGTTTTTCCACATAATTTGAAAACTATAAATGCGGAAATGACCTCTCCTTTTTTCATTTCTTCAGATGTTGGAAAATATACGCCCTCTGATGGGGTATTCCAGTTTCTTAGTGCTACCTCAGAATTGCTTGATAATACAAGCTCTGCACAAAAACCAGATGAACATTTTCTATAGCTTGTTTCCGGAAGTTCTTTTTGGTCTGGCCCTATGAACGAAGCCCAGGATGCACCAGACAGCAGAAAGAGAATTGCACCGATAATTTTGGTATTCATTCCGATCCTTATAGATTTTATAACGCCTTTAGCACAGGCGCGCTGTAAGCGCGTCCAGCGCGTTTTGGTTGCAATTGTTACACTGACAATTGGGTACGAAATTTTACCAATATTTTTCCAAGCTTATTTAATCCGGTACCATCTTTGCCTGCGCCCCAATAATAATCGGCAGGGGCATTTTCAACGATATCACTGGCACCTGTGGAAAGAAGCAAATCTCTTAAGCCTTCGTGTGTTTGGAACTTCTTCAATACAGCCTCCTCCATAATGCTGTCTTTGACCACTTCCCAATCTGGTCTGATTGGAACTTTCCGGCTACGGCCTAGCTCTGCCGCTTGTTTTGCAGTATGACTCTCTCGAATTTTTTCCCTTTGTGGAGAGATCTCAAACTTCTGGGCTTGAAAATAGTGCTCTACGGTTTTCCACCAGACTCCATCCATCTCTATTCCATGGCTAGAGAAATTAGAAAAATCACCATAGTCATCATTTTTGGTATAGAAGTAGATAGTCATTGCACGGCTTCAATTGTAACGCCCCCAGAAACTGCCTGCTTTTTTTTGCGTGTTTTTGCAAAAAGAAGACAGTTTACGGAGGTCAGATTTACTGGCCTTGTTAAAACTTTATTACTGCTCAACTTTATAAAGCCTCGTATCTACGACTGTAGTGCTTGATGAGCCCTGTGGACTTAGAGGCGTAAACACCTGAACTGCCCGTGACTCAGGGACAGTGATCTCCGCCTCTAAGATTTCCGTACCACTACCTTTATGAACTACATAAAATTCATTACCAAGAGTTTCATATGATGCGTCCTGAACCACTAAGGTTAAGGAGCCAGTGTCAGTACTTGCCAGATTATACTGAACCTCATATCTGATTTTCACGCTAGATCCAGCTTTGAGCGTTTCTGTATCTGCTGGAGATGTGCTCAATATTTTTACTGAGTCCTTACTTAAGGCTGGCACACTACTTTGTTCGTTCACTGGCGATCTTGATTCACTACAGCCCAACAAAATTAGTGACATCATTAATGTTGCTAGAAAAATTTTCATAACTATCCTTGAGTTCTAACATTTTAATTCTGTGCCGGCTCGTTTTGCTCTGTGGCGCCTAAATCGACATCAGGAAGTTTTTGAATTTATTATTTAATTTTTCCGGATCATAGCATGGTCTAAACCAAGCGTGCGCGCTTGTTAGCTGGGATGCGAGGTCTCGTTATCCTTTTTTACTATATTTTTAACTTATTGATTTTTAAGGCTATTTTATTTTTTCGGGCGGATAGCGTACCGGCACGGTTTGTTTTCGCGCGCAAAAGGTTAAAAATTCTGGATATAGCCGTCTAGAAATTCGGCTAGTGGTGGGGCGGTTTAGCCTTTACCATGGCTGTTTTTATTCGGGGGGCGAGCTATGTATGTACCTAAACATTTTCTAGGTGGCGATGAGTTGGCGGCGTTTGATTTTATTGATGCGCATGGCTTTGCTCAGTTAACCGGCCTATTGGATGGCGAACTTTTTTGTACCCATTTACCATTATTATTGGATCGAGACCGGCGGCGCTTGTTGGGCCATGTCGCTTTAGGTAATCCGCAGGCCAAGGCCTTGGCTGGGCAAAAAGTCCAGTGCACCTTTGCCGGGCCCCACGGATATGTGTCGCCCAGCTGGTATCACTCCGCCGGTGTGCCCACCTGGAATTATCAGGCCGCGCATGTGTATGGCACTTGTCAGTTGATTGAAGATAACGAGGCGGTGCACGATCTGTTGCGTAAGCTCACGCACCAATACGAGGCGGGTGAGGCAACCCCTTGGCAACCCGACTACAACCCCGGCATGATTAAGGCTATTGTTGGTTTTGAAATTGCCTTGGAGCGAGTGGACTTAAAGTTTAAGCTGAGTCAAAACCGCTCAAGCGTTGATCAGCAGTCGGTGGTTCACGCCTTGCGTTTGCGTAACAATCAGGCCTTGGCGGCGGCGATGGTGCAGCAACTGAAATTGGATATGTAGGTCGCGGCGTTGTTGCTACGCACAATCATTATAAACAGGAAATAACATGAAGCTGTCGGAACTACTGTGGTTAGCAATTTTCGCGCTGGTTTTTATGTGGTCTGCAATTGAGCCGAAAGATGGTTTTACTTGGTTTTTAGAAGTGGCGCCGGCGCTCATCGGTTTGGTGGTTTTACTGATAACTTATCGTCGCTTCCCGCTCACGCAAATGTTATCCATCTTAATTCTTGGCCATTGTATTGTGTTGATGGTGGGCGGCCATTACACCTATGCGGAAGTGCCTTTGTTCGACAGTATGAAAGATTGGTTTGGCTTTGAACGCAATAACTACGACAAGGTGGGGCATTTTGTTCAGGGCCTCGTGCCGGCGATTTTAGCCCGCGAAATTCTTATTCGTAAGTCGGTAGTGAACGGCCGCGCTTGGTTAAATGTGTTTGTGGTGAGTATTTGTTTAGCCTTTAGTGCCTTTTATGAATTGCTTGAGTGGTGGGTGGGTGCATCTACCGGTGAATCGGCCGAGGCGTTTCTGGGTACGCAAGGTTATGTGTGGGATACGCAATCAGATATGGCCTTGGCTTTACTTGGCGCAATTTGCGCGCTTGTGTGTTTAAGCCGTTGGCACGATAAGCAGCTAGCGCGCGTGCAACACTAACCTACCTTTTTTTCAGTTGACATTGTGACATCAGAGAAACCCGAACCGCTTTATTATCTGCATAATTATCGCACCCTGTTAGCTTGGGTGCGCTCGCGCTATGGCGATCTGTTAAGTGAAGCTGAAATTGCCTACGCCGATCAGTTTCTTGAATTGCCAGAACCCGCGCAAGCCTTGCTTACGCGGTTGATCACCCGCAAGGGTGAACTCTTTCGCTTAAGCAAACTTGCCTACCAAGAAATTCCCGATCTACCCCGAGCCATAGCACCGCTTCAACAATTAGGTTGGTTAACGCGCAGCCGAATGGTGAGTGCGAGCGACATATTTGGTTTACTAAGCCGCGCGGAGCTAACGTCGTGGTTGGGTAAGTATGCTGGCACCAAGGCCGCGTGGCTGGCGGAGTTTGCGCAAGTGGAGGCTGAAGACAGACCTTGGGATGATTGGTTTTCCGGCGCGTCTCTGCCTTGCAATCAACAGCTGGTTGGGGATTTGGTGGCCGTCACTATCATGCCGTTCAGCGATGTGTATTGCTTGTTGTTTTTTGGCAATCACTACCAAGCGCTGAGTGAATTTGTATTGGCAGAATTGGGGATCTTTCAGTATGAGCAGGTTGGCTTTAGTCACGCCTGTCGGAGTTTTACGAGCCGTGTAGATTTGGATGCTTATCGGCAGTTACAAGGCGCACGGGAAGATGTTGAGCGCGATGACGATGTGGCCGCTGCTTTGTTGAATATGCCGGCAGCGGTAGGTGTGTCGGCGTGGCTAATACGTCGGATGCAGAAGTTTAGTTTTCATCTTGGCGTTAAATTGGAGCAGCGTGGCGATTATGAGGCAGCCCTCGCGGTTTATAGTACCTGTGAGTTCATCGAGGCCCGCGCGCGCCGCGTTCGGGTGTTGGAAAAATTATCACGTCGACAAGAGGCGCTTGCGCTGCTGAATGATGCCATTGCCGCACCTCACAGCGAGGCCGAGCGACAACAACTGCTGCGCGCTCGGCCGCGGCTGCAGCGAGCGCTGAACATAATACCTGAAAAACCAGTGGCCTTTAGCCCCGCGTCTTCTGTGCTCACACTGGACCTTGCCGATAACCGCGTTGAGCAGGCCGTGGCTGCCCATTTTCATCTCGCAGCCGAACCTGTGTGCTGGACAGAAAACAGTTTGTGGACGGGTTTGTTTGGGTTATTTTTTTGGCCCGCTATCTATGCGCCAATACCGGGCGCATTTTTTAATCCGTTTCAGGCGCGACCAAAAGATCTGTATCACCAGAGCTTTGCTAGCAGCCGGGCCGATATGTTGCGTGATTGTTGGCGATTATTGGACACGAGTGATTACCCGCGCGTGTTGTTGCAACGCTACCGGGAAAAACAGGGTTTGCAGTCGCCATTGGTGAATTGGAACCAACTCAGCGAAGACCAATTAGCGTTGGCTTTAGCGTGTATTGCGCCAGAATTTTTAACAGCCATTTTTAAGCGCATGTTATTTGATCTAAAAGCAAACAGCTCCGGCTTTCCCGACTTAATACAGTTTTATCCCGCACAGCAGCGTTTTCGCTTGATCGAAGTGAAAGGCCCCGGTGATAAGTTGCAAGATAATCAGTTGCGCTGGCTGGAGTTTTTCGACCTGCAGGGTATTGCCGCTGAGGTTTGTTATGTGCGCTGGACGCCGACATGAGTGAGCGTGCACCCGAGCCAGAGCGTTCACCCGACGAACCGGTTTGTAAAGTCTCGGTTCGCGCGCTCTGTGAGTTCGCTGCCAAGCGCGGTGATTTGGATTTGCGTTTTACCCCGGCCACTACTGCCGCTGAAGGCATTGAGTTGCATCAACTGATTGCCAGACGAAGGCGGACGGAGCACGGCGATAATTATATTGCCGAGTTGCAGCTGCAGGGCAAATTTGACAATTTGCACGTAAACGGTAGAGCGGATGGTTGGTTGGTGCCCTTGCAAACCTTGGAAGAGGTGAAAAGTTTTCGTGGCCGGTTGGATAAAATGCCCGATAACCATCGGCATTTACATTGGGCGCAGTTAAAGATTTACGGGCATCTTCTCTGCCAGCAAGAGCGGCTGGAGACGGTTACATTAACCCTGGTGTATATCGATGCCGCGGATAACAGTGAGCACCTGCTGGTTGAACATTGGACCGCTGAGTTGTTGGCTGATTTCTGGCGCGCTACCTGTGGTGCTTTTCTTCGTTGGGCGCAAGCTGAACTACGATTGCGGCGCGAGCGCGAAAAAAATATACAAGCGCTTTCCTTTCCTTTTCCCGAGTTTCAGGTTGGTCAGCGGCAGCTCGCGGAAAATATCTACCAAGCGGTAAAGTCTGAGCGTTGTTTATTGGCCGAGGCGCCCACGGGTATAGGCAAGACGCTGGCGAGTTTGTTTCCGGCGCTAAAGGCTAGCCGAGCAGTGGATAAAATCTTTTACCTTTGCGCGAAAACGCCCGGCCGCGCGCTGGCTCTGGATGGCCTGGCAACATTAAACGTTCCTGATTTAAAAGTACTCGAACTTATTGCTCGCGATAAGGCCTGCAAGCATCCTGATCTTGCCTGCCATGGTGATTCTTGTCCGTTGGCGCGCGGGTTTTACGATCGCTTAGCCGCTGCTCGGGCAGAGGCTATTGATCTGCGTTGGATGAATGCCGATGCGGTTAAGCGGGTAGCAGCTGAGCACCAAATTTGCCCTTATTATTTGACGCAAGAGCTTTGCCGTTGGGCCGATGTGGTGGTTGCGGATTACAACTATTATTTTGATGATACCGCGTTGCTCTATGGTTTGGCGGTGAGTTTACAGTGGCGCGTGGCGGTGCTAGTGGACGAAGCGCACAATTTGATCGACCGGGCGCGCGCTATGTATTCCGCAACCTTGACGCGCGATCACAGTAAGTGGGCATTGCGCGTTGCACCTAAGGCCTTGCATGCGCCAATTAAGGCGTTGGATAAGCGTTGGCAAGCGCTGCTAAAAGGTAAGCAACTTGCTCAGCGGTTTACCTTTGATCAATTGCCAGACAAATTCGTGATTGCCCTACAAAACCTTGTCTCTGAGTGTTCGCGCTGGCAGGCGGAAAAAGGCCAGCCGCTCGAACCGGCGCTGCAGGAATTATTTTTTGCGGCTAGCCAGTGTTTACGCATCGCCGAGCCTGCCGATGATAGCTATATCTTCGATGCCGAAAAAACTGGCCGAGGCGAGGCCGAGATTCACTTGCGCAATCTGGTGCCGGGGCCTTGGTTGGCCCCACGGTTTGACTACAGTGTTACCACGGTGCTTTTTTCCGCCACCTTAAAACCCTTGGATTACCAATGTAAGCTGTTGGGCTTGGCGCCTGATACGGTGACACTAATGGTGCCTTCGCCCTTTCATGCCAGCCAGTTGCGAGTCAATATTTGTCGGGATGTCTCAACCCGTTTTCAACACCGCGATAAATCATTACCGCTCATCGTCGACAAGGTGATGACACAGTATCGCGCAGAGCCAGGTAATTACTTAGTTTTTCTATCGAGCTTTGATTATTTAGAAAAGGTCGCGTTGGCGCTGCAGTTTGCGGCGCCAGACTTGACGCTGTGGAAGCAGCAGAGAGGAATGGGGGAGCCGGCGCGGCAGGCGTTTGTCGCAAATTTCCAGCCTCGAGCGAGGGGTATAGGCTTGGCGGTATTGGGCGGTGCCTTTGGCGAAGGCATTGATCTCACTGGCGATCGCTTGGTGGGGGCGTTTATAGCGACTTTGGGTTTGCCGCAATTCAACCCTGTGAATGAAGATATCAAACAGCGATTAGATGACTGTTTTGGCAGCGGTTATGACTATGTGTATTTGTATCCGGGATTGCAAAAAGTGGTGCAAGCGGCTGGGCGAATTATTCGCTCTACCAACGACAAAGGCGTTTTATATTTATTGGACGACCGCTTTAGCCAGGCCAAAGTAAAGTCGTTGTTACCGGATTGGTGGCAAGTAGATTAGATCGATTGGCGCCCTGACTCTTGAATTTTTTTGCGCTTAGGGTTGTACATCTTTTTCGACAGGTTGTACGTAGAGTTGGCTGTTGCGGGATTTGAACTCTTTCATTTTATTGGCTTCATCGCCTTTGATGGTGTCAATGGCGGCTTGCAGTTGTTTGACTAAGCGAGGCTCTATATCGCGGTTAAACGCGTAATAGAGATCGAGGGTTCTAAGTACCCGAGCAACTTCGTAATCGCGCGGGTTGGCGCCGATGGATTTTAGTGTTTGCAGTGCGCTTGACTCGCCGTAGGCCCATAAATCTATCCGCCCGCTCTCGAGCATTTTGGCGATACTGTCCGGCTGAACCCCCAGCGTGATAATGGTTTTTTCGAGATGCAGTTCGCGCAGGAATAATTCTCCGACATCGTCGCGCACGGCGCCGACTTTGAACCTATCCAACCCGTCCAGTGATTTAAGTTTGATGCCCCTCGAGCGCTTGGCGATGAGCACCACATGGTTTTGCCCAATAGGGCCTACCCATTGGAATAAATTTTCCCGCTCAGCGGTGCGGGTGGTGGAAAAGAGAACGCGGTTGTTGCCTTCTAGGGTGTTGTGAAAGGCTCTGGCCCAAGGCTGCACTTGAATGTTCTTAGCAATGATGGGATGGCCGGCAAGTGCGGTAGCCGCAATCAGTAATTCTACTGCTTCGCCGCGCAAGACACCGCCTTCCACGTAATTGAACGGCGGGTAATTTTCGGTGATATATTCCAGTTCGTCTAATTCGACGGCAAATAGCGGGGCGGACCATAGGATCGTCAGGCAAAGAATTGTTGCGTATTTGGCGAGTCTGGCCTGCATGAAGCCTCCTTTTCATGGGAGAGTGAGCGCATCTCATTGAGTGTAGGCTAGGCTGGTTAGCCCTAGGTGTTAATTTAAATTCGATAAGGTTATGAAAAGTATGCTGAACATTCGAAAAGCAAATTTACAAGATATCCCCCCGCTATCGGTATTGTTCAATGACTATCGAATTTTTTACCGGCAGGTACCCGACCTCACTGCGGCTGAGACCTTTCTGGCGGCGCGTTTGCAGGCGCAGGAATCGGTCATTTTTGTGGCTGAGTCGGCGGGTGAGTTAATCGGATTTACCCAACTTTATCCAACCTTTTGCTCTGTAGCCTGTGCGCCGTATTTTGTGTTGTACGATTTGTTTGTCGCCAAGTCTGGCCGGCGCAATGGCGTAGCCGAGGCCTTGTTAAAGGCCGCGGCTGATTGCGCAAGCGAGCAGGGCGCTGACCGCTTAGAGCTTGCCACCGCGATAGACAACACTCAGGCGCAAGAACTGTACGAGAAATGTGGTTGGGAATTAGATCAAACGTTTTTTCACTATGTGTTACCAATCGCGGGTTGAGTTTGTTTTTTTGGGGCGGGTATGACTTTTGGCGCCAGACCGAACAGCCAGCGCAGAAGGTGAATGCGGGCGATGATTTCATAGCCGACGGCGCAGCCAAGGAATGTTATGGCGAGTACGCCTAAAGGTTCCATGATCGGTCCCCACTGTGCCTCTACAAGGTAGTAGCCGATGCTCACCGTAATGGTTTGGTGAAGGATGTAATAGGGGTACACGGCGCCATTGGCGTAGCGTAAAGCTCGGCTATTGTGGTTCAAAAAGCGCATTGCCAAAGCGCAGAGTGCGAGAATCCAGCACCAGAGGGTGCAGTAATAAAACCACGTGAACACAATGTCGCCCCAGTATTCCACTGTCTCACCTAGGCCGGTGTTCTCTGGTAGGCTGTCCTCCCACATCAATATTGCGTAACCGCTCAGTGCCATTATCAATAGCGGCCAGTGTTTACCTTTGAGTTTTAGCCACACGGCATCGCAAGCAGCAAAGCCGTAGCCGAGCGCGAATACGGTCAAGTAGGTGGCGTGGTTGTACCAGTCACCCAGCAGCGCGTGGGTTGATGGGAACTGAGGTCTTAGCCAAAAACCATAGCAAGCGAGCAAGCTTCCGGGGATCAGGAGTAGGAGTGCTAATGGCAATTGGCCTAGCCATTTGGATGGCAAGATGAGTAGCTGCCTCAGTCCCAAGATCAATACTGAGTAGCACCACAGGTAGGGAATGAACCAAAGATGGTTCCATGTCATTTGACCGAATAACGGCGTCCGATGCCGGCTAAAAAGCGGGTCGTTCGGGGTTAAATAGGCTTGCCAAAATTGACCGTAATGACCCGTGGCCTCGCCCGCCTGACGCATTTCAAAAAACAATTGTGGCGGCACGATCACGAGAATACCAAACACCAGTGGTATCAACAGCCGTTGGCTGCGTAAGTTCAGTAGTCGGCTTAGGGGGTAGCGCTGTTGGGCGAAGTAGAGTGCGCAGCCGGAAATAAAAAATAATAGTGGCAGGCGCCACGGGTTAACCAACAACATGGCTAGCTTTAGGCTTTCACTTTGGAATTCACTGCTGATGTGCCAATCCCAGCTGACATACATCATGCCGGTGTGGTAGAAAATTAACAGTGCGAAGGCCAAAACCCTTAACCAATCTAGATCGTAACGACGTTCCATGGGAGCTCCTTTTTTCTGTTACTGTGGCCGCCAGGGGCGAGGCTGCCCAGCCTGTTGTGATAGCCTGCGGAGTTTGGTGATAAGAGGTGGTGTGGTTGTGATAAGTGGCAGGGCAATATCGTCGCAGGTCTTGAAGACGAGCGCACAAAGGTGTGCGATCTCAAAAGAGGGAGTTTAGCGTTGACCTTTTCCGAATACCGGCGCCATCAGGGGCTGTGGGATAGCCTGTTTTTTGGCCTGTTTATTTTGCTCAATAGCACCGTAAATGCCACTAGCGTGTTGATGGAAAGTGAACGGGCGGGTAGAGCGCTGGCGTGGTGGGAACCCTTCCTGTGGGAGTACTCCAGTGCGCTCAGTTTTGTATTGCTGCTGCCGCTCATTATCGCATTCGATAAACGCTATCCCTTGGGCTGGGGCAAGTGGCTAAGCTCGGGTTGGCGTCATTTGCTCTTTAGTGTGCTGGTGTCTGTATTGCATGTCACCTTCATGTTCAGTATTCGCTATGGCGTTTATTGGTTAGTGGATGGGCGCTATGACATGGGGGCAGTCAGTTGGGTTTTCGTTTATGAATACCGCATTGATCTCATAACCTATTTACTGATATTGGCCATCCTCTACGCCTATCGCTTCGTGATTGGTCGCTTGTCGGGCGAAGCCGCATTTGTGGGCGAGGGCGAGGAGAGTGAGGCGCGGGTGAGTGAGCGCTTCTTGGTGAAAAAGCTGGGCAAGGAGTTTGTGATTCAATTAAAGGATGTGGACTGGATGGAGTCGGCGGGCAACTATGTCAACCTCCATGTGAAAGATCGCGTTTACCCCGTGCGCACAACCATGGCACAAATGGAAGCGGACGTATCTGAGCGAGCCTTTTGCCGCATCCACCGGTCGATATTGGTCAATTTGGCCCGCATAGCGCATTTGGAAACGCTTGAGTCTGGCGATGGCACCGTCACGCTGGTGACTGGGCAGACGCTTAAAATGTCGCGCCGCTACCGCGTGCAACTGAAAGCCTGTATGAACTGACCAGTAGTTTCAGGGCCGCCGTTGATAGCCACAGATTACAACCGTGAAATACCAACAGTTGCGTTACTCACTGGGTTTCGGCAATGAGGCCGAGAATATCGGAGGTTGATATAACGCCTTCAATTTGTTTGTTGCGGGTAACGAATACGCGGTGAATACCGTTGCTGACCATGGTTCGGCAGATATCTTTAATGTTGCAATCTGGGTCTACAGAGATCACTTCGTTGTTCATAATCTGATGAACCGTGCAGCTTTCCTCTGCGGTGAGGCTCCAAGACTCTAAATCTTTTTCATGAAAATTCAGCGCATAGCACTCTTGATAGTAATCTTTAAGCTTGGCGAGCTTTTGATCGCGGTCTGAGTTTTCAAAATTAAACACGTCGGTAACACTCACCGCGCCAACTAATTCGTGATCAGACGCGACCACGGGGGCACCGGTTATTTTATGCTTGCGGAAGAATTCACCAAGGTATTTGATAGACCAACCTTCGTAGGCAAACAGTACCTCCGTTTTCATAATATCTTTTGCGGTGAGTGCTAGCATAGTGTTCTATCCTCTAGGGGTGCAGCGTTAGCAAGGTGTTTTCGCATTCGATGCCGATGTTATAGAGTTATAAAGACTACAAAAGATGAGTGATAAATACCACTCAGGTTCTCTATAGGCACCCAGAAAAGACAGTTTAGTTGATCTCTCGCAAGATTTTAGACGATGGGTTCAGCGGGCAATGTTATTCGATCTATGCCCAATAAGCCCCGAGTGAAACCGGCGGTAACGCCTGCGCTGAAAAGGTGCAGTTTTCGTCTGGTGTTGCGCTGGGCGAACGCAATTGCGTTGCCCGGCTGCGAGTGCCTGAGTGCCGCAGTGGATAACGGTCACTCAGTCTTGATAGGTTTTCTTGCCGAGCTTTAAAAGTCTTTAGCGCTCGTCGCCCGATCGGGGATGGGGAGAATTTTATCGCCATCGCTTAAACCGGAGAGCACTTCTATCTGGTCGCCATAGGTATTGCCGAGTTTGACAAAGCGGCGATAGGCCTGACCATCTTGCAGCACCCACACCAAATCCAGTTGTCCCACTGTTACGATTCGGTCTGCGGGGATGCGAATTTGTTCGCGCTCGCCCGCTGGCACTAATAAGCGCGCGTACATGCCCGGTTGTAATTGCGCATTAAACGGCATGCGAACTTTGATCAAAAAACTACGTGAGCCGGGGTCGGCAGCCGGTACTCGCTCTTCGAGTTCGGCGTCGAGTTTTAAATTCAGGGCTGGAATTTCTACCCGTAGGCGTTGATTTTCTTGCAGCGTTAGCGCTAATTGTTCCCGCACTTGCGCTTCTACCCGCAGCGTAAGTGGATTGTATAGGGTTAACAATTTGTTGCCCGGTGCTGCGGTATCGCCAGGTTCGGCAAATCGATCCACCACGCGACCGTCGATGGGCGCTCTGATTTCAGAATAGCTCACCGCGATATTGGTCTCTTGCTGCGCCTGTTGTGCGGCGGCGAGATCAGCCTTTAGCGCATCGTGGTTGGCACGTGCTTTGTCTAAATCAGCGGCCGCCAGCAGGCCTTGCTTTTGTAGCTTTGTCGCGCGCTCCAAATTCTGTTGTGCTTCGGTTAGGCGCGCGGTTATGGCGCGAATTTGTTCACCTGCCTGTTTAACTTTTGATGTTAAGTCGGTCTTTTCCAGGGTTAACAGCAATTGCCCTTGTGTCACGTCATCGCCCGAGCGCACCTTGATGCTGGTAATGCGCGCCATAATACGTGCGGAAATAACCGTTGCCTGCTTCGCTTCCACCGAGGCTGGTACCGCTTCGTAAATGGCGTAACTGGCGGAGTTTACGCCCAGTGCTTGAGCGCCGTTGATAGGGGTGTTTTGCACGGCACCGGGTGCTAATTTATTGCTAAAAAAGCCAGCCATCCACGCGACCATTAACAATAAAACGATGACGGCGAGTGTTGGCAGGCCCCAGCGTTTAATCAGATTATTCATGCGCTAAACCTTCTTGAGTTACATTTTCTTCTGCGCCGAATACCAGTAGATAAACCACGGGTACGACAATGAGGGTAAAGAGTGTGGAGGCGATGATGCCGAAGATGATGGCGAGTGCGAGACCGGAAAAAACGGGGTCTAAAATAATCACCAAATTTCCGAGCAGTGTTGTGCCCGCCGTGAGTAAAACTGGGCGCATGCGCACGGCGCCGGCGTTGATGAGGGCCGCTTTAATGGAGGCGCCAGCAGCGCGGGCTTGAGTAATAAACTCGACTAAGATAAGCGAGTTGCGCACCACGATACCAGCCAATGCAATCATGCCGATCATCGCCGTAGCGGTGAAAAGGACTGGCTCTGGGCTGCCGGCGATCATCCGTTCGCCGAATTGGTTGAGCAACCAAAACCCAGGCATGATGCCAATAATCGTGAGCGGGATCGCGGACATAATAATGAGCGATAACGCGGTGGACGCCGTTTGCAAATACAGTACCGCAAAAATCGCCACCAGTGCGAAAGCGAACGCTAGGCCCATATCTCTAAACACATCTTTGGTTATTCGCCATTCACCTTCGCCGGTCCATTTGATGGAGGTGCCAGCCGGTAAGGTCCAGCCATCACCGGGGCCGCGAATAAAACTTCCTATAAAGTTTCGGTTTTGCCAGTTGCTTCTGGCTGCACCGGCCGGTTGATTCATGTCGGCATTGATATCGGCGATAACTTCTGCCGGTGTGCGGCCGTTAAGCTCGGCCATAACGTAGGCGACGGGTTTTAAATCTTTACGGTGAATAGTGCTATCGGTGTAGCCTTGTTCAAAATGACCGAGTTCGCCAAGGGGAACCAGCGGCTGCGGCGCGCTATCTAAACCCTGTTGGGTATTTTCTTGCACAATACCGGCGCGGCCCTTGACGTTTAAGCGCGCAAAGTCATTTAGGTGCACGCGATTTTCTGGTGCTAAGCGCAAGTAGATGGGCAGTGGATTAGCCGCTCGCTCTGTGTGTTGAAAACCCTGTAAAAAGCCGGCCGCATATCCGGCGTTAGCCATGGCTAAGGTTTGATTGATGTCATCGGTGGAGACACCAGAGAGCGCGGCTTTTTGTTTGTCGACGATAAAGCGTTGGCGAATTTTTTGCGCCTCGACGGTGGAATCAACTTCGGTGACATGAGCTTCGCGCTTGAGCCGAGCCATCAATATTTCCGCTGCCAGTTGTTGGCTTTGGTAAGAGCTAAAACGATCGCCGTATATCTCTGCCACTAAGGTGCTTAATACCGGTGGGCCGGGCGGGACTTCAACCACTTTAATGTTGACGCCATCTTGGTTTAGTGGCGCGAGCAGTTCGCGCAAGCGAAGCACAACGCCGTGCGATTGGTGCTCTCGCTCGGTTTTGTCGATCAGCGTTAGGCGCAAGTCTGCCGTGTGGGGGGCTTCGCGTTGGTAGTATTGGCGCACCATGCCATTGAAATCGATGGGCGATGGAATCCCAACAAAAGCGGCGACGGCTCGCACTTCTGGCACTTGGCTTACTTGCGCCGAGATACGGCGTGCCATTGCTGCGGTTTGTTCCAGCGAACTGCTCTCAGGCATATCGACGACAATTTGCACTTCATTTTTGTTGTCGAAGGGTAAAAGTTTTAACGGTACTGCGCGCATCATCGGTAGCATGGCCGCGCCTAAAAATAGACCCAGCATTAACCAGAGCACGAGCTTTGCTTTGCGTGGGTTTTCTAACAGGGGCGTAATCAGACGCGGATAGAGACTACCTTGGCCTGCACTAACGGCTTCCTGGATTTGATCATCTGCACGCAAAAGCTTCGACGCCAACCAAGGTGTCACTAGGAAGGCTACTAAGGTGCTAGCGACCACAGAAACCGGCACATTAAACGCCATGGGCGCCATGTAAGGCCCCATCATGCCGGTGATAAATGCCAGAGGCACGAAGGCTAATACGATGCTGATCGTGGACATCACCAGCGGTACTTTAATTTCGCTGATGGCGGCAACGATGCGATCGCGCTTGTCGCCCTTGCCATCTTTTAGGAAGCGCGAAATATTATCGACCCCAGTAATAGGGTCGTCGACCAATAAACCGAGCGATAAAATCAGTGCAAACAAGGTTACCCGGTTAATGGTGTAGCCAAAGGCCATGTCTAGACCGAGAGTGGCGCCATAGCAAATAGGCACTGCTAAACCAACCACCAAGGCTTGGCGCCAGCCGAGAAATACACCAATAAAAATGACGACGGTGAAAATGGCGAAGCCGAGGCTGCTGGTTAGGTTGTTTACTTTTTCGTCCGCAGTTTGGCCGTAGTCTCTTAGCACCTCGAGGTGTATTTCAGGTGGCAATAGTTTTGCGCTGACATCGGCCATGAGTGCGTGCACGGCGGCAGCAACGGAAACAGCGTTGGAGCCCCGTTGCTTAGCAACCGATAAACTCACCATGGGGTAGCCGTCGTTTGCTGCCTTAAACGCCGGGTGACCGGGTGCGAAATCTATCCACGTGTAATAGCTGGGCTCGGCTGGGCCATCGTTTATCTGGGCAACTTCCTGTAAGTACACCGGCACGCCATCGATGACATTCACCACCAGTTGTTTCAGTTCCTCGAGGCTGCGGATAAAGTCGCCGCTTTCAATTTCGATGGCTTGATTGTTAAAGGCCCAATAGCCACCGGACTGCAACAGGTTGGACACTTGTAATGCCGCGACAATATCGGCGGTGGTGGTTTTGCGTGCGCTCAAACTTTCTGGGTCTATATACACGGTTACGGTGTGCGGCCTACCGCCTACTACATTGACTTCACTGGTTTGCGGAATCGCTTGTAGCGAAGTCGATAGCTCCTCGGCAAAACGACGCAGTTCGAAATCTGTATAGCGCTCGGGCTTATCGCTCCATAAAGCCAGCATCATGATGGGTACATCATCAACTTCGATTGGCCGCACCATCCACTGTTCGACAACACCGGGTATGCGATTTTGGTTCGAAAATAATTTGTTGTACGTGTTGAGGATGGCGTCTTCGCGGTCTTGCCCCACATAAAAGCGCAAGGTAACTACCGCGTGACCCGTCATGGAGCGGGAATAGACATGCTCTACGCCAGGTATCTGGGCGAGTAATTTTTCCAGCGGTGTGGTGACTTGTTTTTCCACTTGCTGCGCTGCCAGCCCTGGTGCTCGTACTTGCACATCCACCATGGGCACCACGATTTGTGGCTCCTCCTCGCGCGCGGTGAATTGCAGCGCGAGTACGCCCGCAAGCAGCGAAATGATAAAGATGAACAGCGGCAGGCCACCCTTGAGGGTTGCGCGAACGGTGTTATCGATCCAGTTATTCATGGGCAGTGTCTGGCGTCAGTGAGCGATAGGTAAGTTTAAATCAGTTGTTGCTAATTAAGCAATATCTAATATATTATGATTCTAGTGTGAATCAGGAGGCCTTGCTATGACCGTTAATGAAGCTTTACGACTAATCGCCGGCATTGTTGTGCTTGTCAGTGTAGCGCTTGCAGTCTGGGTTAACCCTTGGTGGTTGGCTTTGACCGCCTTTGTGGGTGCTAATCTGTTGCAATCGGCCTTTACCCGCTGGTGCCCCATGATGACGCTGCTGAAGAAGCTTGGGTTGCCCGCTTAATTGTGAGCGGCGCGCGTAGAATTTACCTAATGCGTCGCTGCATGTTAGGAGAATGTTAAATGCCACTATTAACTGTTCCAGAGCTGGTTGCCGCAGCCCGCGCCAAGGTGCGCTGTATTACAGCGGCGCAGGCTAAAATTGAAATTGCCGCTAATCAGGGCTTGCTTTTGGATGTGCGAGAGCCGGCGGAAGCCGCACTTAAACGGGTTGCAGGGGCGATAAACGTTCCCCGTGGCGTATTGGAAATGAAGATGGCCGAGCTGTGTTCAGGCGTGGAACAGCCCATCTATATTCACTGTGCCACAGGGGGGCGCGCGTCTTTGGCGGCTGAGCAGTTGCAGCGCATGGGTTATGAGCAGGTCAGTGCAATTACCTGTGGTGTGGATCAGGTGTGTTTTAGCCTCGGTAGCTAAACAACAGCCTGGCGCCAACGTGGTGATGCTGTCTATTAAGGGGTAGTGTTCGGCCATCGACGGCAAGATCGCGTACACTTCGAGACCTGCTTTGACTTTCGATTGGAGGCCGTGTGTCCCGTTGCTTGGCGGTTACCGAATTTTTTGTGCGCGACCATGATCGTTTGGATTGCTTATTGGAGGCCGCTTACTACGCCGACGATATCGATCGTAGTCAGGCGTTGTTTGCTGCGTTTAGATTCGGGTTAGAGCGCCATATGGATTGGGAAGAGCAGTTGTTATTCCCGCTGTTTGAGCAGAAAACGGGCTGGATTGACGTAGGACCCACAGCGGGAATGGTGGCAGAGCACAAGCAAATTAGACAGCTGCTTGCTGTTATGGCGCAATATGATTTTCCTGTTCACGCGCCGGAAGCGAAAAAATTGCAATCTATTCTGGCCTGTCACAATAGCCGCGAAGAGCGGATTGTCTATCCCAGTATCGATGACGATTGCACTGAGGTCGAAATTAAAACCTTGCTGGCGCAACTGTACGATAATTTGGCCGTGGCGGACGATTTGTATCTGGTTATGTAAATGAGTGGGTGAAGCGGGTTGGCGTGGGATTGCGCGCCGCCCCGTTAGAAATATCCCTCTGGTGCGGCGCTTTCTATTGCTACCGATTATTCGTCTGACAATTTGGCGTAGGCATCGGCTATGGCAAGTTCGTGAATAGCTTTGGTGATGCCACGGCGTAAATTTGAACGCCAGCGATCGATATAACCTTGTTTAATTTCACACTTTTCACGTTTTGCGACAACGCAATTAATGCGTTGTTGGGTCAGCAATGTGGTGTCGATCTGAGTTGCGTTGTAGCTAATGCCGACTCGCAGTTCGTAATCCTTATATACAAGTTTTGCAATTACGTTGCCGGCCTCTTCTGACTCTACAATCCAGTCATATTGCTGCATACCTTTTTTGATCATCGCAGCGGGATCGGTGACGTAGGCTTGAATCTTGATTGGGTCTTGATACAGGGTTTGGGCCAAGGTTGGTTGGCTTAAGCTAAGCAGTCCAACCATGGCAACAAGTATGGTGTAATAGGTCTTCATGTTGTCTTCCTTGGTTAAATTTACAGGGTTCGGCTTAGATCTTTGCGAAAGTTAGCGCCGTATTTAAAATAGTTGCGATGAATTTTGTAGCAAAATCCGTCCACCAGATTTTCGCACTCATAGGCATTGATGCCTCCACCGTATTTGATTTGTATGGCTTGGTCGTTGTATTCAATCCGGTGAAAAATCGCGTGCCCTTTGTAGTCCCAGCGGCAGGTGATAAAGCCTTCGCCTTCCTCTTCCAGTAGGCAGGCTGGCCCCCTAATACTCTGCATGGTGCGCAATATGACTAACCGCGCTTTGGCTGCACTTCCGCTCGAGTTTGGAATGATGTCGTAGAGCCTGCGCATGGTCTTTTCTTTTGCGCTGCCGCGACCTTGGTCTTGATAGATGAATTCACTCGGCTCTGCCTGAGTTTGGGTGTTAATGGCAACGCAAAGTGCGATGCCGATAAAGAGTTTCCACATGGCCAATATCCTTTAGGGTGTGGTGTTCAAGATGAGGGCTGCATGCTGATGCAGTTTAATTCAACGTGGTTTAGAAAAAACGCGAGTATGATGTCAGTGAAATAATGTTTTATCAAACTTTCGACAAAAAAATACCTGCACTTGCAGGTATTTTTTTGCGGGCGTTAATTCAAGCAATATTGATAACGTTGATTTCGCCGAGGTGCTTTTCCCTGACGCGCTTGACGATTAGCCAATACACCAAGGCAAGTACCAGCGTCGAGCCAATAAACCAGAGGCTGGAATAGAGAGGTTGCTGAAGGATTAAGCTAAGTTGCCATAAGTTGCTAGCAATCCAGTAGGACAGCATCAGGCTCCAGATTAACGAGAAGCGCAGCCAGCCCGAACCCGCTTCCCGTTGCATGGCACCCAGGGTTGCAACGCAAGGCGCGTATAGGAGTACAAAAGCGAGGAAGCAGAAGGCCGCCCATGCAGACGGGAATAGGTTGCCGATGGGATTGTCGGCGATAAGCGGTACGTCTGCGTCGGCATCGAGCTCCGGCTCTATGCCAAACATGGCTTTGGTGTTGTCGCTGACGCTGGTAAATGCGGCACCCAAATCGCCGATGAAATCAGGCATAGGGACGTCGCTGTCGGCATCGCCATCGGTGTCTTCGCGGGTATAGAGGGTTTGGATGGTGCCTACCATCACTTCTTTGGCAAAGAGGCCGCTGAAGAGGCCGAGTGTGGCTTGCCAGTTATCTTCGCCTATGCCCATGGGGGTGAGTGCTGGTGTTAACTTTTTGCCGATCCAAGCCAGCGCGGAATCTGAGCTACCAGGGGCGCCCCAGCTGCCGTCGGTTTTGACCGCACCCAGGCAAGACAGCACGATCACCACGAGCATAATGCGTTTACCCGCGCGCAGCATGAAGCTGTGCAGCCTGTGCCCAGCTTGGGTGAAAACGTTACGCCATACTGGCCGGCGGTAGGAGGGCATCTCTAAAATAGAGGGCTCGTGGTAGCGCCCAAAGAGGGTTTTGCGCAGTAGCCAAGCTGAGCCTACCGCGACCAGAATGCCAAGTAAGTAGAGTGAGAAAATGGCGAGGCCCGCGTGCTCGGGGAAAAACGCGCTACCGACAAACACATACACAGATAGGCGCGCGCTACAGGACATAAATGGTGCGATAAAAATGGTGGTTAAGCGCGCCGAGGTGGAGCTGAGTGAGCGCGCTGCCATGACCGAGGGCACGTTGCAGCCGAAGCCTACAATCAATGGAATGAACGCTTGGCCGGGCAGGCCGATGCGGCTCATAACGCCGTCGATCACAAACGCGGCGCGGGCTAAATAGCCCGAGTCTTCGAGCCAGCTCATGCACAGGTAGAGTGCGCCAATGACAGGGATAAAGGTGGCGATGAGTTGCAGACCAGCGCCAACACCATCGGCCATAAAGGCGATCAACCAAGCCGGTGAACCTATACTGGCGAGCGCCCAGCGCAGCCCTTCGACAATCCAGCTGCCTAACCAAATATCGAAGAAGTCGATAAAGACCGCACCGAACTGTACCGAGATCATAAATAACAGGTACATCACAAACAAAAAGCTTGGGATTGCGAGCGCTGGGTGTAGCAGCCAGCGATCAATGCGCTCGGTCAGCGTTGGTTGGCCGGTGAAGGTGGTGGCCTTGTCGATCGCGCTAATAAGGCCATCTAAACTGAGTTCACTGCGTTCAAGTGGTTGGCAGGCGCAATCATCGGCACCCTCTGCGGCGGGCGCAGGCGACGAAGTAAGTGCTAACTCAAGAGCCTTTTCTAGGTCTTTCATGCCGGTCTGTTTGGCGGCAGATACCTCCACCAAGCGACCCGCCAAGAGTAGCTTTAGCTCCGTTAAATCCAATTCGAGGCCGTGATCGACTAGCGCGTCCATCATGTTTAGCGCGATGACCACGGGCCGGCCTGTGGCTAGCAATTGCGGAATAAGCTCGGCCTGACGGCGCAGTTGTGTGGCGTCGATGACCAGCAGTATGGCATCAGGTTTGGCGCTTTTGAGGTAGTCGTTGGTGACTTTGGCGTCGATGCTCAATGGGCAGTCAGTGAGCATGTGCACACCGGGCAGGTCAATTAATTCAACCTTTTCAGCGCCGACTTTGAACTCACCGATTTTTTGTTCGACAGTAACGCCGGCCCAATTACCGGTGCGTTGATTAGATTTGGTTAATACATTGAAGAGGGTGGTTTTGCCGCAGTTGGGGCTGCCCACCAAGGCAATTTGTTTCACACTATGACCTAATGGTAAGGGAAAATTAAACGGCCACTTCTATGGCGGCCGCATCTTCCTGGCGGATGGCGTACAAGGCGCCATGTACTTTGGCTTGCAAGGGGCCGCGCCCCTGCGCTTTGTGCAATATTTCGATCGGTGCGCCGGGCGCTATGCCCAGCTGCGAGCAATGGCTATGCAACACTTGGTTGCTACCCTTAATGCTAATGACGCGAGCAGATTGGCGCAGATTGAGCTGATCTAGTGTCACGTTATTGTCCTTCGGCCTAGGCCGATTGAGAAAATGCCAGAAGTAGCTAGTTTACCGGTGATCGAGATGTAAACCAAGATGAGAACCATTATCTTTTGTAATTATTTTCGTGTCTTTGCGTTAGATCAACCCATTTTAAGCCTTGGGCCTAGATTTCTACCAAGTGTCGTCTGCGTCAGTAGGTTACACTGGCGTCGCTTAAGATCCGTCTTTGTAGTTTAACTTTTTGATTTAGAAGGCTTTTTGTGTCTGAATTACCATCCTCAAAACTGCTGTTGTTCACCGCAGCCGCGCTCGTGGCGCTGTCGCCCTTGGCGATGGACAGCTATTTACCTGCCATTCCGGCGCTGGCCGATTACTTGGGGGTGAGTGCCGGAGCCGTGAGTTGGACGGTGAGTAATTTCTTGCTGGGCTTGGCCGCTGGGCAACTCATCGGTGGCGCCATATCGGATCAGAAGGGCAGGCGCCCGGTTGTGATACTCGGCTTAATACTATTTGCCCTAAGTTCTCTTGCGTTGGTGTTCATTGACAGCTTGTGGGCTGCTAACGGTTGGCGCTTATTGCAGGGTTTTAGTGGCGGTGTGGTGATGGTGAGTGCCATTGCCATGGTCAAAGATATTACCCCGCCCGAGCGCTTGGCTGCGCAAATTGCGCAAATCATCTTTGTGGTTATGCTCACACCTATTATCGCGCCGATTATTGGCGCTTCCATGTTGCCCTTGGGGTGGCAGAGTATTTTTTTCTTATCTCTGCTGGCAGCCCTTTTATTGTTAGTGTTGGTTTGGGGTTGGGTGCAAGAGTCGAACGCACACATCACAGGACGGCTCTCCTTACGTGGCGCTTTGGCACAATATGGTTATGTTTTATGGTTTCAGCGCGATGGCGTACACATCGCGCGCTGGCAGGCACTGAGTCTCAGTTGCAGCGCCCTCTTGGGATTGGTATTCGTTACGGCATCTGGGCCCATTATTATGGACGAATATGGTTTGGCGCCGGAGCAGTTTCCCTATGCCTTTGGTGCATTTGCGGTGTCGATATTGGTGGGTAATCGCATTGGTAAATGGCTGGTGGGGCGAGTGGCAGCGCCGATTATTTTCAGACGTGGGGTGTGGTTGCAGCTTGCTGCCATTGCCACTTTGTTGGTTATTTTGTGCTTTATACATCCGCCGCTGTGGTTGGCTTTAGCGCTTATGATGGTGGCCTTTGGAACCGGTGCGGCTATTGGACCCTCCGGCGCATCGATGTTTCTCAATCTGTTAGATAAGCACTTTGGCAGCGCAACAGCATTTGAAACCACGCTTAGGTTTAGTCTTGGCGCGTTATTGGGTAGTTTGGCTACAGCCCTTCCCATCGGCCATTTACTCGCTACAACGGTTATTATGTTTGCGAGTTTGTTGCTCAGCCTCTGGGCTTCCCGCGTGACCCGGCGCTTTTGGTAAAATGTCGCTTCTTTTGTGGAGTGGTTTCTATCGAGCAAGCTTTGTCTATACTTGGAGTTCTTTGAGCTTATGGTGACAACGCAATGATCAGCGCGCCAGACCACCCCTTCGAATCTGCTCGCATGGCAGCGCTAAATGCCTATGACATTCTCGATACCAGCGACGAGGCTGCGTTTGATGAACTCGCTGAAATCGCGGGTGCAATTTGTGGTACAAGTATTTCATTAATTTGTTTTGTTGATTGCCAGCGACAATGGTTTAAATCCCGTGTAGGTCTCGATGCAACAGAAACACCGCGCAGCGTTGCTTTTTGTTCCCATGCGATATTGCAAGAGGAGGTGTTTCAGATCCCTAACGCTCTGAAGGACGAGCGTTTTGCCGATAATCCGCTAGTAACTGGCGACCCCAATATTCGATTTTATGCGGGGGCACCGCTGGTGACGCCCGCCGGTCTACCCATTGGTACGCTCTGTGTCATTGATAGCGAACCCAAAGAACTCAACGAGGTGCAGGCCCGAGCCTTAAAAACGTTGGCCAAACAAGTGGTGGGGCAGTTAGAGTTGCGAATTCACAACCACCGTCAGGTAAAAATTAGTGAGCGTAGAGAGAAAATTTTTTCTGTTATTGCTCACGATCTGCGAGGGCCGTTCAATAGTATTTTAGGTTTTTCTCGCACGCTATCAAAAAAGGCAGAAAATACTTCCCCTGCGCGTATCGCTGACATGGCCAATTCGATCTTGAATTCGTCGCTTAAAGTTTACCAGTTATTGGACGAGCTATTGCAGTGGTCTCAACACCAGTTGGGCGCGTTTGAAGCGCAGCTTGGCGAGTATGGTGTGCTTGAGTTGATTGAGAGCGAAGTGGCGCTATTGCATGACCCGTTGGAATTTAAAGAGCTCAAATTGAGTGTCGAAGTCGCGTCGAATTTGAAAGTCATTGCCGATGCAACCCTGACTAAAACAGTTATCAGAAATCTACTTACCAATGCTTTTAAGTACTCGCCCAAAGGTGGCGAGGTTAAAGTTCGCGCGACGGAAGTCGATGGCGATATTTGCGTGCAAGTGGTTGATCAAGGGGTGGGGTTATCCGAGGCGTTGAAGCAGCAGCTGTTTCGCCATAACCAAACCAGTTCACCGGGCACGGAAGGGGATGTTGGGCACGGCATAGGCTTACACCTCTGTTATGAGTTTATGCAAATGCAGCAAGGTAAAATTTGGTGGCAGGACGTTGCTCAAGGTACATCGATCGCTTTTAGTCTGCCCAAGGTTAGCGGATCAGAGGTGATAACCTAGCCCCGATTTTCCCAGTGCAGTGTATTAATGCTGGCTAATGACTTGGATGGATTGAGCTAGTCAGGCGGCCACGGTATTATAGTGCCTTCGGATGCGTTTTTAGGTCAAGGATATGGCTTGTTTACCCCTGAGGCAGATGATTCATGTCCTCAGATGACTACACAAAGAGCATTAAAGCGCTGCTGTCGCGCGCGGTTAAGCCTAATCATCTCCCGCAAAAAACACTGGATGAGCACTTTGAGTTGTTTTGCCGCGTTATGGAGCGTGGTTTTGCGATTCATACCGGTTCGTCGAACCGTCTGGTTGTTGAGTACTCGCTAACCGATACGGGTTCAAATCGTCAGCTACCTAGGATTCATCCACTGGGTAATATGAGTTTTCGCCTGCCGGAAGCCTGGTTAGAGCCGAGTGACCACTTCCTTTTTTACGACCCCTCCGATGAAACAGACTTCCCGCAGCTGGCGACCTATGACGACGCCAGTAATCGATTTGTCCAAGCTAAGTGGGAAGATCTTGTCGATCTAAATAGGTTGCATGGGCAGCAAATCTTGCCTTTGGCAAAACTCGCCTCGCTGAAAGGTTTGCACTACATAAAAGATATCGCTTGCTTGCAGTTGTTTGAGCTAAATTTCGATCGTCTTTTTGAAACCGATACGATTTTAGCTGAGCATCTTCGCGGCGTACTCGCCGACAAAATGGGGCGTCACGTTGAGGCGTCACGTCATTGGTTGAAGGCATCGCGCAGTGAACAAATTGCGCTGAAGTATTTAGCGAAAAAAGCCGCTAAGTAGCTTTGTTTTGATCTATGAGCCGTTTCTCTATAATGGCACTCGGTTCGGGTTTACCAAACAGGTAGCCCTGCATCTCATCGCAATGTTTATCACTCAAAAAACTCTGCTGTCTATATGTCTCTACACCTTCTGCAACAATTTTCAATTTTAGGTGATGTGCCATGGCGATAATTGTAGAAGCGATGGCGGTGTCGTCAGGATCGTCAGGTATGCCATCAACGAAGGACTTGTCAATTTTTAAAACGTCCATAGGGAGATGTTTTAATCGGCTCAAATTAGAATAGCCTGTGCCAAAGTCATCGATGGCAAGTGTGACGCCTAGGTCTTTCAATTCAACCAGCGTTTCTAGGATGTTTATGTTTTCATCCATAATCATGCTTTCCGTTATTTCTAATTCTAAGAGCCGTGCTGGCAACTGATATTTTTCGAGCACGTTTGCGATGTTTTCAACGAGGTTTTTATCATTGAATTGCCTGGGTGATAAATTGACCGCCATGGTGACATGCGCAATGCCCTTGGCTAGCCACTGGCTGAGTTGCTGGCATGCCGTATCTAACACCCAGTCTCCGAGCGGGGTGATAAGCCCTGATTGTTCAGCTACTGGAATAAATGTGTTTGGTGCAGTTAAGCCTCTAGTGGGGTGTTGCCAGCGAATCAGCGCTTCGAGTCCGATTATCCTACCGGTTTGGTTGTTAATGCGGGGTTGGTAGTAAAGTAAAAATTCTTGTCTCTCTATGCCTTTCCTGATTTCTTGTTCCAGAGTAATACGTTCTACCGCAGTGCGATTCATCTCCTCTGTGTAGTATTTGACATTATTGCGGCCGGTTTCTTTTGCTCGATACATGGCTGCATCGGCATTTCTGATAAGCGTATTGGCCTCTTGCCCATCGTTCGGGTAGATGGCTACACCAATTGAGCAGGTGGCATGAAGTAGGTGGCTTTCAATCTCAAATGGTGCTGCCATTGCATCGAGTATTTTATGAGTAACCACTTCGGCTATGTTGTCTGAGCTGCCATTTAATATGACGAAAAATTCATCGCCGCCTAAGCGCGACACAGTGTCGTTGTCGCGTACACAGCGTAGTAATCTTTCGGCCGCATTTTGTAAAATATGATCTCCAATATGATGCCCTAGGCTGTCGTTAATTGTTTTAAAAGAATCCAGGTCAATAAATATAACGGCGAGTTTTTCCGAGCGCCGTTGGGCATCCGCTATTGATCTGTTTAATCTATCCATGCCCAAAGAACGGTTGGGCAATTTGGTGAGTGAATCATAGAAAGCTAATTGCCTGATCTGCGACTCTCGCTGTTCATGAGTTATGGCTAGAGACGCAACATGCGTCGCCATGTTGATAACACGGCGGTGCTTATCGTTGGGTCTTCGTCGTGTTGAAAAGTAAAGGGCAAAGGTACCTAGCAATTTATTTTGCGAAAAGATGGGTGTTGACCAACAGGCCCGCAAGTTATGTTTGAGTGCTAATTCTTTGTAGTCATCCCAGAGTGGGTCAGTGGCAATATCTTCCACAACAATTTGCTTTCGCAAGTAAGCCGCGGTGCCACAGGAGCCCGCTTTTGGGCCAATACTTTCGCCATTTACAGCTGCGTTGTACTCTGTGGGTAGACTTGGCGCGGCCGCATGTAGTAGTCGATTTCCTCCGGAATCTAACAATAGTATAGACCCATGCATTTCAGGCGATAGCGCTTCAATATCGAGAATTAGCGCCTCTAAACAGACAGCTAGATCAGCGTTTCTCGCGATCAACCCCAGAATATGATCTTGCGCCGCCAGTAGCTTTTCGTTGTAGTGTCGCTCGGTGATATCTCTCACCATGCCAATAAAGTAACGCTTGTCTTCCTGTGAGTTTTCCGCCACGCGAAGTTCCATTTTGAAAATGCTGCCGTCGCGGTGTAACCCTTCGAGCTCATTACTCTTTCCAATGATTTTCGGTTGGCCAGAGCTGAGATAATTCGCGAGATATTGGTCGTGACGGCTGTGATATGGCTCCGCCATCAGCATGTTGACATTTTTACCCACGACCTCCTCGTCTGAGTAGCCGAAAATCTCGCTGGCGGAATGGTTAAAGGTAAGTATTTTTCCTTGCTCGTTGATCGTTATAATACCGTCAATCACGCTATTGAGAATCGCCTGAGTATTTTTAACGCTGCTTTCCAGATCACTTTGGGCTTTCCTTGAATCTGATATGTCAGTATTTGTTCCATACCAAGACATGACATTGCCAGCCTTGTCCTTACTTGCCTCGGCGCGACTCATATGCCACACATAGCGACCGTCATGGGCTCTGATTCTAAACTCTGCTTGAAAGCGATCACCCGTCGTTAAGCAGTGTTGTCCGGTGGCGAAAACGAAGGATTTGTCGTCTGGATGAATATGACGAGACCATGCCCCCGCGAGTAGAGACTCCTGATCTTCGCCAAAATATTCTACGCAGCGTTTATTGACGTAAGTTAGGTTGCCTTTTGCATCCATTGTCCAGACGTGCTGTGGCATTGAGTTGGCGAGCTCTCGAAACATCGCCTCGCTTTCGGCTATCCTTTTTTCGATTGATCGTCGGTTGGAAATATCTTCGAGCGTGGCAACGATATTATTTACTTGACCAATTCTCAGTGTAGAAAACCCGATGGCCGCTGGAAATGTGGAGCCATCGCTACGTCTAGCCATCATCTCGAAACTAATTGCACTGCTACCATGTATTGTATTTTCGCTGGTACTGCACATGAGTAGATTGTTGCCCTCTTCGTTTTCACCCATGATCAGATTAAACGAGGCGTTTAGTAGTGCTTTTCGCGAGTGTCCCGTAATTTTGCAAAGTTGTTTGTTAACCGCCATAAATTTGTAGTTGGAATTGATGAACATCATGCCGCAGGGTGCGGCATCAATTAGTGCGCCGAGTTGCTCCCTTTGATCTGTCTCTAAGCTATTTTGATCTGCCTTTCTGCGGCGCTGAAGAAAAATTAGGGTGCTAATGAGTGCACCAAAAATTGCGAGCGTAGATGATACCGCCCACGCGGATGTTAAGCCTAATGCTGCGTAAAACTGTCGTGTAGGGAAGGCCTTAAGTTGCCAATGGCGGCCGGCCAAAGATACCTTGGTTGTATGGCTAATTATTTGGCCGCGCTTTGTTCCGAATAACCACTTTTTGGGTGGTGTAATCGCTCTGTTTTTTTTGCTGTTAAAGTTTAGACCTAACTCTGTGACTTCAACGGCTATGTGACTGCCGACATTATCAATACCGTTAAATAAATCTTCAATAAACAAGGGCGCCACTACCCAGCCTTGGTTGACGCTTTCAGGATCTAGCCTGTAGGCAAGAACGGCAATATAGTCAGGTGAATTGTGTAAAAATATGTCCGTTGATTTAAGCGGGGGTGTTATTTGAAAGGTATTCGTTGCACTTGCCTTGTCGAAGGTTGCACGACGCTTTTCTTCCGAACCCAGATCCAAGCCGAAGACGTCGCTGAAGATGGTTACAGGTGCTAAATATTGGGCAATGTATCTCGCGTCAGGATGAGGGTTGAATTGGCGAAACGAAAATGTGGAATTTTCCTGTAGTGCTTGTTCGATAAACGCAGATTGTTGTTCCTCTGTGACGCGTTTGACCACCCCAAAGGCACGGATGCTGGCGAACTCTGTCGGGAGGTCCCGAGATTGCATGTATTGATCGAATTTCTGTTGGTCGAAGGTTTCTGCACCGGCAACAACGGCGCCCCTCAAACCACGTAAGCCGTGTTCGACGGCAAGAAACTCAGCGCGCCACTGTTGAGCCAGCAGCTCACCCATGTGATCGAGCTTTTGGTTTACCAAGCTTTCGTTTAAATAGGCCGTGTAGATACCCCCAGAAAAACTAAGCGTAAGTGTTAGAGCACAGCATAGAAGAGTGTACTTGGTGGTAAACATAGCTTTCCAAGGTGCATGTATTAAAAGGAACGACGGCCATGTTAGAGACTAGTTCAAAAATGCACTCTGGGTGGCATCTCGACACCTCAGTGCCTGTTGTGTGGTCGCATCAGTGGTGTGGTGGCGAGGTTCATATTCTCGTCGCTGAGACGTGGTGATAGCTTTAAATCTGTAACAAAAACATATGGTTACGTAAAATAAACTGTGGTGGGCTTATCGCTAAAGGTGTCGCGGGCGGGTTTGTTGGTTAGCTAAATTGGCGCTGCTTGGTTCGGATGAAATCAGCGCTGGAGCAGGCATCGATAGTCGCTAAGCGAGCATCGATGTCAGCCGTGGGCCAGTTCGGATGGTTAAACGTTTAGTTGGCAACTGTCGCCCTGTTTACTCGCTTGGGAGAGCGGGCAGCTGAAGCTCACTGAAAGCGGTATCTTGCCCTGGCTACGATTGAAATCGCAGTGTAATTGCCAGCGATTATCCACGCATTCAAAGCGTATTTCAGCGAAGCCATCGCCGGGGTAAAAGTTCGAGTTTACCCGAATGGGTATTTCACCCGCACTGGTTTGCAGCGTTAAGTTATCGTCTTCGGCGAATTCCTCCGGTTTTGTATTCACGAAGGGAATTGGTGAGTAAAGACCTGAGCTGTGGATAGAATGAATAACGTGCGGGCCTTGTGGGTGTTGGATTTCTATCTGTGCGTGACAGGAAATATGTTCGTCGCCGGAAACGAACAGAAGGTTTGAAATTTGCTGTTCGGCGATGAGTGTAAGTAGTGCTCGTTGCTGCATGGGGTAGCCGTCCCAGGCGTCGGATAGTGCTGACGCACCTAGGCCTGTGGTTGATCTGAGCCGTCTCGGCAAAAATATTGAACCGGTGGAAATGACCTTAGCTGCATCGCTTGGTGTCGCCTTGAGCCAATCGGTGAGCGCGCGGTATTGTTCGGTGCTCATGATTTCTGCGCTAGCGTTTAGAGTAGATCGCCCCGACCGCTCGGTGCGTGCATCGGCAAAAAAGAAGTAAATATTGTTGTGCTCAGCGGTTTGCCAAAGCGGTAGTGCTGCCAGTTGCTGTGACTGTTGGAAGTGCCAGCGCTGAGGTAGAAATACCGAATGACGCTGAAATCGCAAATAGCTTTCGCGCCCGGGCTTTACGTGTACAAAATTTCGCTGGCGGCCAGCTTCGAGATCCCAATCGTTCGCAATTTCGTGGTCGTCGGGCATCATGTAGGTGGGAAGTTGGCGCAACACCTGCCTTACGTCCGGTTGCCCTAGCCAAGTCTGATAGGGCTCGACATATCGGTGGTGATAAGATTGAGGGTCTAACACACCGGCGGTTGGGTCGACGTAAACTTGATCCCCTAAAAGCAGCATCAGCTGGGGCGGATGAGATTGCGCCAGGCGCTTGGCTAGGCGTTTGTAGCTGGTAAATGCCGGTTGTTGGTCCGTTAGTGTTGCAGGAAATTGGCAGGCCGCGACGACAAAAGAAAATGTGTCTGAGCTCATGGGGCGCTGGCTAATTTGACCGCACTGCCTCAGTTGGTTTGGTTGACCGATAGCGCTATTGTAAGCGGCTATAAATTGTTCATCGGTCAATAGCTTGTTGAGGTGCTGCGCCGTGATTATCTGATAGGGACTGTGTTGCGCTACCAGCAAGTCCATTAGATTGTTCGGGTGCGGCGCTGATAGGGGTAGCGCTTGCGTTGTACATTGATGGTCGTAAATAAAAAAACTTTGCCAGATGCTGTCACGGGTTTCGCTTGCTCGTCCTTCTAGGGTTAGCTTTAGCCATTGATGCCGCATCCCCTTGGTCGATAACAAATGAAAATGTTGGTTTAAGGTTTTATCGTTAAGTGCCCGATCAAATGGTGAGAGCGGTTCACCTGTAGCATCAACCTCAACAAAAAGTACCCAGTCAGGTCTAGATTCTGATAGCTGTGTGCCTAGCATGATGGGCAGGTGGCCGTTAACGGCAGGGCCGAGTACTGGCCCTAAACTGGGTAGCGAAAAAGTATAGTTTTTTGGGGGCGTCGTTATTGTTTTGGTTTCTTTTCTTGTGGCTATGCTACCTGAACTTTTGTCGAAGAACTGCTCAATCCGTTTGAAAACGTCAGCGCAGCCATTGCCGATGAGCAGATCTTGGTGACCGAAGTTTGGAAATATATGGTTTTGATATTCGCCTTTTGCATGCGTCATGGCTAGTTCGAGTAGTGCTGCAGTGCCGACGTCGGCCAGTCCGCTTTTGGCGCCGTGTAAACTCAGTGTGTTGCAGAGCCAGCGACTGCGAAAGTTTTCTGGCACAGCGTACACATTCTCGCCTTCAAAGTTAGTGATTTGCTCTTGAAAGGCAAAGTGAATAGTTTGACTGAGGGTGCCCATGGAAAGCGGGCCAAAAATATCGTCGATATGTTCGAGTAGCTTGTCTGAAACATTGTCGAGAGAAAAGGCTTGGCCGTAGAGCGCGTCGATGCGGCGACGCGTTGCCGACCACTGGATACGCTTCCATGAAATGATAGGGTTTTCTCTGCTGAATTCCTGCTCGGGATAAGGTAGTACTTGCAGGGCGCGATCAAGAAGCGATTCCAGTGTTGAAGGCACATCCTTTGGCTTAAAGGAGAATGGTAGGTTGCCCATGAGATGGCGCAGGTTTTTTAGCAGATAGCCCCGGGTCATATTCATCGGGCTAAAGGAAACTCTGGGCCCAACTTGCGTGAGTACCAGATTTCGAATCCTGCTGGGCAGCTGTTTGCGCTCCTTGAAATACGGTGCGCCGGGCTCGGGGGAGGTTAAGATCGCCATACTTAACATGGCTGAGCCCATGCAGTGGGCGATGATGTCGCATTGCGTTTTTTGTGTGGTGTGTAATATATGGCTTAGCGCCAAAGGAATGTCTTGGAATGCGACATCTTCAAAGCGCCACGGCAACATGGCCGATAAAAAACCACACGATGTTCGCAGGTCCACTAGCCAAATATCACGCTTGCGCTTGTGGAAATAACTGGCCGCACAATTAGCGATGGCGGGGTGCGCCCAGGTGGTACTAGAGGCGCTATAGCCGTGTAGCATAATTAATGGTGGCTCGTCGCTGGCGGTGTTTCTATAACGGGTTAACCGAATGTTAATCGGCAAACCATTGTCTAAAGTGGCAACGGTTAGCTCGGTCATTTCCGGCGCGGGTAGGCCTTTTATTTTTCCTGCAAATCGCTGGGGTTGTTTTTCGCTCGATGCATCTGGCAGCCTAAAGGTGAGTAAGTGCGTGCTAATCATTAGGCGTGCAAAGTAGGCGTAGAATGAACAGAGGTCAGCGAACGCTTGTACCAAATTTTGGTGTTGGGTAATACTGACTAAGGGTTGGTTGTTGCGTGCAATGTTGCGATTGTCGAAGGATAAAACGGCTGGCTTAATTCGCGCGATTAAACCAGGAAAGTGTATAAGCGTTATATCCGATAATTGCCTAACGGGGTTGGCGCGGCGATTGTAGGTAATTGTTTTTGCACCGGTAATTAAATACTTGTCGCTATTATCGTCAAACGCCGAAAATTCACTTGGCCAACCTGCATCAGGTTTATGTACGGCTAGTTCATATTGAAATAATCGCGCTTCGCCGGCATAGCTTGTTAACTTCAACAAATTTTTTGCTTTGTCGTACACGCTCATGGATGAAGCACTTGTGCTGGCGGGTCGAAAGCTCTGCAAGATATCGCGTATGCCTCTATTTAATGCCCATGCTTTGAAGCCTCGCCAATAGCGCTGTTTGGCGCTCAGTGGTGCTCGTTGCATGACGTCAAGCTGGCCACTGATAGGCGCAACAATGAGGGCGGCTTGTTCAAACTCGGATTCGCTAGCGCGGCGTGTGGTGAGCTGGTGCCACATTGTGGGGTTGTATAAGCGAAGGTAGCTATTGGGTTTATTGCCGTCGCGCTCGCAATTGACTTCAGACACTCTGTTTTGCGTACTGCCGTTTCCGGCACCGGCGTAAAAATCGCTGAGCGCTTTGTCTTTGAATTTTAGTGTTAGTTCTGCAACGAACGCTTTCTCGCCTGTTGAAGTAGCTAAATGGATTTCACCGCTTAGCCGTTCATTGACTTCAATTTTAGTGGGGGTAAGCGTTTCGTGAATGTTGGTTTCGCGCCAAAGAGGTCTTTGTGTGGCGATGGGCTCTAGGTTTACGCAGGCTATGTTGTTGTGCAGATAGCCCCATTGCGCGCATAACATTTCGCTGGCGCGGAGGGCTAAAGCACTGATGGTCAATGCTGGATTAATGCCGAGCGCGCTCGGCATAATAGCGCCATCTAATACCACCAGCCCGTCGTGTATACCGCCCACGGCATCAGCATTAAAAACTTCACCGAGATGATTTACCACGCCCTGCTCGATGCTATCGGCCATGGCGCAACCCCCCAATGGGTGCACGGTGAGTAGCGGGCCTTTTGGTGCACCGTAGAGTTCGCTTAATTCCCTAGGCAGAGCTGACCAAGCTGGATTGCTGAGAAGGTTACCTTGAATCGAATTGTCAGCAAGCTTTTTAAGTGTATTAATTTGATGAGTAAAAAGTGGTTTTTCTTTAACGCTTGGCCAGTGTACTTGTAACTCGCCTTCGGCAAATAATTTGTCTTTGGGTGATCTGAGTTCGAGTTGGCCATCGGCATCATCATCACCCATGATGGCGTACAGGGATGTGTGATTTAAATCATGTCGATTGAGCGAAAAGGGATCGTCCACGACTGGCCCGCTGGTGTGGTCTTTTTTATCCCAAAGTCCCAGCGCGTGCAGTCCATTACTGGAGGTGTAAAGTTCAGAAAATAATTGCGACAGTGAGTTCGGTACCGCCATCTCTTCAATGAGTACGCCGGAGGACTTACGCAAATCTAAAATGCCCGTAATGGTAGGTCCAACCTGTCTCTCACTTGGCTTCAATTCTGGCCAGGCGATAGCTTGGGCCAGTAAGTTTTGTTTAAAGCCCACAGCGATAGCATCGCCATTACCGGAAAACCCTTGACCGAGCTGCTCGGAAAACTGTAATCGCTCGGTGGCCGAGCGCATGAGTATTTCTGTCGAGCCGAGGCTACCGGCGGCGAGAATCACTTGCTTTGCTCGCAAGTGAGTTACCTCTGCTTGACCTTGGCGTAACTTATCGTTGGTTAGGTGGCAGTGCACTCGCCAGCCAGTGCCGGATTTTGCGTCTGGCTCTAATTTATTGACGCTGACGCCGGCATAGATTTCAACGCCCTTGTGTTTGGCTTGGGCTAAGAGGTTTAGGTCTAGTGAATTTTTCGCCCCTTGATTACAACCGGTAACACAGTCGCCACAGTGGTTGCAGGCAGACATCTCAATGCCCGCTTGGTTTGGCCCATTTTGCATGGCCGTGGTGACTGGCGCCTCTGAGCAATTGGCAGGTGCTAAGGCTTGTAAGCTGCGGTATTTTTCAGGAATTTTCCCGCTTGCACTGATACTGTTGGCGATAGCGCTGTCGCTGCTACTGGCCGCGCCCACGAGCGCTCTGGCCTTAACAAAATCTAATGGCGTGCCATTGTGCAATGCTTTTGGCCAGCGCTGATCAAATACGTCGGGTAGTGGTGCTGCCATGATGCCGGCGTTGATCAGTGAGCCGCCACCGATGCCATTGCCGGTAAGTACATTGATATCGCCATTGATGCGTAAATCGAATAAGCCATGGCTTTGGCCGAAGCGATTGGCGCCTGCGAGACCGCGAACATGGGCCGGTAGTTCGGCGAGATCTTTAGGAAACATACCAGTGAGGTATTCATCGCCGCGCTCGAGCAAGCCGATGCGCAGTGGTCGGCCGTTGTGCTGACGGCCGGCGAAGGTGTTGGCGGCAATGGCACCGCCGTAGCCGCTACCGACAATGAGGATGTCAAAACTAAGGGCTTGTTCTTGCCCTTGCGCCTGCTCTATGAAATTTTCAAATCGTTCTGAGATCCACTGACTAGCGCGGGGCATGAGTTCTTCCTTGGTAAATCGTTGTGTTATTCCGTGACAGCGAGATTACAGGCAACCGCGATAGCGTCTTCGAGTACCGGTGCGGCAACAGGTTTATGCAGTAGTTTTATACCGGCCTCATTCGCCTCGCGTAAACGGTCTGGCGCGGTATCTCCGCTGATCAAAATGGCCGGTAATTTTGGATAGATGGCGCGTAGGTTGCGAACCGTTTCGATGCCGTTATCTTCTCCGCGTAAACGAAAATCTGCCAATAGAATGTCGGGCTTTTCTGTGAGTGCGGCTTTGAGGGCAGACGCCGTACTGTCGGCGATATCCACTGTCGCGCCAAACGTTTCTAGCAGTGCCTGCATGCCCAAACCCACTTCCATTTCGTCATCGACGACGAGAATGCGCAGATTATCCCAAGAGCTGATGACCTTTGGCTTTAGCTGTGGAACTTGTGGCGCGGCCGCGCTTATAGGCAGGGTTAACGATACCCGCGTGCCGTCGTTTGGTACCGAGTAGAGCGAAAACTGAATATTGAGGAGTTTCACTAAGCGTTTGACGATAGCCAAGCCTAGGCCAAGCCCTTTGCGTCTATCGCGCTCTGGATTTTCCAGTTGGTAAAATTCCTCAAATACCCGCTGCTGCTCTGCTTTTGGAATGCCGCGTCCTGAGTCGACCACCGACACGGTGACGACTTCTTCTTCAGCATTGATTGAGAGCATAATTTTGCCCTCTTTGGTGTACTTAATGGCGTTTGATAATAGGTTGCGCAGAATTCTTTCGAACAAAATTTCATCGGTGTCGACAAATACATCGACGTAACAATCGAGCCAAATACTTAAACCCTTTTCTTCGGCTGCTGGGCTAAATTCTATTTGTAAGCGCTCGGCCATATCGAGCAAGTTAAAGGTTTGGCGGTTGGTCGTCACCACTCCCGCGTCTAATTTCGAGATGTCGAGCAGTGAGTCGAGTTGCGACGCTAAGGCGCCAAGCGCAGTTTCCATGTGGCCGACAATATCGCGAGCTTCGTCGTCGAGTGGGCGCTTACTGAGTGCCGTACCGAAAAGTGACAGTGCGTGAATGGGCTGCCGTAAATCGTGCGAGGCCGACGCGAGAAATCGCGTTTTGGCGGAGGAGGCCGACTCGGCTTGTTCTAACACGCTTTGCAGCTGCACGTTAACCGCTGATTGAGCGAGGCGCTCGCGATAAGAGCGTTCGAAAATAGAAAAACCATTGCCGGCAAGTTTGATCAGTAGTGGTAGGTAGCAAATGATGAGTAATGCACCGGAAATTGACGGCCAGTCGTACACGGGCTGCCAACCATGCATACCCCAAACCACAGCAGCTAATCCAAGCGTCGGCAAGGTGTAGGCCAGAATAATGGGTTTGTAACCGGCCGTGGTTGCCACGGTAATAGAGCTGGTGCCCATCAATATCATGGTGACGACGGCGCGTTCTAGCTCGGAAAAATAGTTAAAAGCGAGCAGTGGCATGCCGTGCACCACTCCATTGCAAACCGATACCCAGGTTGCGAGGTGAAGTTTTTTCTGGTCGCTAAGAGAAGGATAAGACGGTAGGCGCATAAACACCTGAGTACGAACCACCAATAGCAGCATGGCGAGGGCTATCCAGCCACCCCAAATCCATTGCGGCAAGCTGTCAGCCGCAAACGTAGCAATCATACAAAGTGCAATGGCTAGGGGGACGAGCGTGAGTCTGCCCTGTTGGGCCAGCATCCGAATCAGTTCGGCCTCAATATTTTGCCCATCTGGGGAGCTAGATCTATCCATGTATAGCTACTTGCGCGTGAAATCAAAGGTTGCGCCTATCATAGCGCTTAGGGGGTTGAGCTTAAACTAATAAAAGGGTGGGTAAAAGTCGATTAGAGGTGGCTAGGCTGGGGTAGATAGCGCTCAATATAGGCACGCTCTAGGGCGTTTATGCTGCCGTCTCGTTGCATGTTTGCAATTGCTTGAGCCCAGCGTTCAATGAGAGGCGTTGGGTAGTTGCTGGTTTTTGAGAAGGCTAGGTACACCGGGTGTTGGTCGGCAACAGGCATCAAGGGTGCGACATCTAAGCCAGTGGTTTGTTGATAATAGAGTGCTGATAACTGAGGCAATACACTGTAATCCGCTCTTCTTGCAGCAATCATACGGGTTATGGACAGGAAATTATTGGTCAGTTGCGGTTTGATGAGCCCTTTGTCTACGAGTTGGTCGAACACGGGGCCAATGCTCGCGCCTCTGAGTTGTACAAAATTTGCGCCGTATAAATCAGAGATTTTGCCGGTGTAGTTAGCGCTGAGGTCACTCCGACTTACCACCACAAATTTAAACAGGTGCAAGGGGGTCGCAGGAAATGTGAGCTGTTGTTCTCGCTCAGGTTTGTATTGCGTGGGAATAATGGCGTCGGCGTCGCCGAATTGAATTTGCGTCATCGCCCTTTGCCATGGGGTTAGGCTAAATGCAACCGGCAGATGCGTACGTCGGCTGGCCTCGACAATGATGTCAACCATCAGGCCGTGAACCTCACCTTCCTTTTCAAAAATAAACGGCGGAAGCTCGACCGCAACAATATTAAGCGTAGGTAGTGGGCTGTCGGCGAGGATGCTTGGGGTGAATAAGAAAAATACGCTTAGGCTGAGTATCCAGCGAGGCAAACGGCCAATAAGGTTCATGTATCGCGTGCGATGATGTTCGCCCTCGAAAGGCTCAGATGGAGTTTTCCATCTTAACAAATCGCTGTTTAGCCGGCAAAATTTAATTGCATTGCCCTATGATGACTCCTGCTATTGATCGATACGTCAAATAGTCGATGCCATTAGGCGGTTGTGTGCAGCCAATAAAAACCGATCACTAAAGAAAAAAGCAGCCAAGATAACAGCAATAAAACCCAGGGTAAACGACCTGATTCTGGTGTAACTCGGGGGATGTTTTCTACGTCAAGCGCGCTGAGCTCGGGACCTTGCTTAGCTTTCTTGAGCGCCTTATCTAGTTCTCTGGCTTTTGCTTTTTGCTGTTTTTTATAGAGATCAATGCCTTTTTCTATACCTTGAGCGATGAGTTTAGATTGCTCTTTGGTCTGCCCTGGCCGTTGAATCCCTTTGGCCACCGCCTGCGCTTCAAGGCTGGTTTTTTCAGAAATGTTAGTATGCTTTTGCTTTGCCACAGAGTTGCCTGCCAAGTTTTTAATGTGATATCTATGTTTCGAATGACGGTGCCGTTTAGCACTGTCGTTGCACAGAAGCGCGGTAGCCTTGGTGGCAAAGGCAGAGGTTTGCTCTGCCTTTGCGCTGGATTACTCTCGCAGCCGGTACCCTGTTTTAAAAATCCATGCAATATAGATTAAGCAGGCGAACATGAATAGCGATGTCATGCCGACGCTTACGGCTAGGTGCACATCGGCGACGCCGTAGAAACTCCAGCGAAAGCCACTGATTAAATAGACGATGGGGTTAAACAGTGTAACGGTTTGCCAAAAGGGTGGCAGCATATTAATAGAATAAAATGCCCCGCCTAAAAAAGTCAGTGGTGTAATCACTAATAACGGAACCACTTGTAATTGCTGAAAATTCTTTGCCCATATGCCAAGAATGAAACCAAATAGGCTAAAGGTTACTGCTGTTAAGACTAGAAAGCAGAACATCCAAAACGGGTGCTCAATGTTGTAGTCCACAAAAAATCGCGCCGTGATCATAATAAGCAGGCCGAGAACGATGGATTTTGTCGCGGCAGCGCCAACATAGCCGGCAACAATTTCGACGTAGGAGACAGGTGCGGAAAGCACCTCGTAAATGGTGCCCGAAAATTTTGGAAAGAAAATACCAAATGCGGCGTTAGAGATACTCTCTCCGAGCAGCGCCAGCATTAATAAACCCGGTATAATAAATGCACCGTAACTAATGCCGTCGATATCACCCATGCGTGAACCAATGGCCGCACCAAAGACGATGAAATACAAAGAAGTGGAAATGACTGGTGATGCAATACTCTGCATTAGTGTGCGCAGCGTGCGTGCAATCTCAAAGGTATAGATGGCCTTTATGGCATAGAAATTCATGGCTTCGCCCTCAGTAGATCTACGAAAATATCCTCTAGCGAACTTTGGCTGGAGCTTAAATCCTTAAAGTCGATGCCGAACGATGCCAGTTGTTTTAATAGTTCGGCAATACCGCTATGTTCAGTTTGTGAATCAAATCGATAGACCAGTTCGTTGCCTTCACTGCTTAGCTCTAATGGTAAGGAAACCAGTGCTTGCGGTATTTCGGCCAATGGGCTTTGTAGCTGCAACCTAAGTTCGCGTTTGCCCAGCTTGTGCATCAGCGCCTGTTTTTCCTCTACCAATAGAATCTCGCCTTTACGAATAATACCGATGCGATCGGCCATCTCTTCTGCTTCTTCGATATAGTGTGTGGTGAGAATAATGGTGGCGCCACGGGCTCGCAGGCCCTTTACCATGGCCCACATATCTTGTCTCAGTTCGACGTCCACGCCGGCGGTGGGCTCGTCTAAAAATAAGATATCGGGTTCGTGGGATAGTGCCTTGGCAATCATCACGCGCCGTTTCATGCCGCCAGATAATGCCATGATTTTAGCGTCGCGTTTATCCCAGAGTGACAGTTGACGTAAAATGGATTCTATATACGCGGGGTTGGCAGGTTTGCCAAACAGGCCTCGGCTAAAGCTAACCGTTGCGTACACACTTTCGAAGGCATCGGTGCTTATTTCTTGTGGTACTAGGCCAATACAGCTTCTGGCCGCGCGAAAATTGGTAACAACATTGTGGCCATTGGCGGTGATTTCGCCATCGGTTGGGTTGACGATGCCACAAATGGTGCTAATCAATGTTGTTTTACCCGCACCATTGGGGCCGAGTAAGGCAAAAATTTCGCCCTTCTTTATATCTAAATTTATATTGTTGAGGGCTTTCAAGCCCGAAGTGTACGTTTTGTTCAACTGTCGAATTGAGATTGCACTGGTCACGTCATCTCCTTGAGTGTAGGTTTAAACATCTTGATTCCCTTTCGCGCTAACTATAACCCATAGTCACAATAACGATCGGCTAGCGCATTTAGGTGTGGAAACACTTTGGTGTCGCGGTAGGGTAATTTCATAAAGCCGGAAACGCCCAAGCCTTTAATGTGGTGAACGTTCTTTAAAATTGTCGCAAGGCAACGCGTTAAATCTTCTTCCTGACTAGGGTCGCGCAGGCGCAGATAATTGTGTATTTTTAGGTGTTTTTCTAAACTTTCGAAAATAATACAACCGGAATGATGGATTTGGTTCATCTCGGTGATGGGCACCATAATCTCGGCTGGCAGTTCTAGCATTTCGTCGGGATCATCGCCGTCCTCAAAATATGAGTGTGAGCGGGACGATTTATCTTGATTTTGCGTTGCCGGCAAGATGTCGAAGCTTATTTTTTGACCCGGTTTAACAATGAAGGGGTCATGCTCTGACTTTCGCTCAATATGTAAAGTCTTTCTTGCATCGAAGATACAGCTTTTAAACACACCTTGTTTATTAATGGCGCGGCCCAAGTGGACCATGTTGTTTACGGCGGAGGTGAAGGCCGGGAGTAGGGTTTCGTCGTATAGGTTTAGGCTCGAGTCGATATGGATGCCGCGTTCATCCCAATGTATAGCTAAGCCACCCACCAGCGGGTAACGGCCGAGGTGAGTCACCGCCGTGACAAAGCCTTTTTCGGTATCGCCCATGCCGCTGAGAAAATTTTTATAGTATTTGTCGAGCTCTGTGGGGTCGATAGAGGAGAAGCGTTCGTCATCCATTTCGCGCCGCAAAAAAGATTTTCGCGAACTGTATACCACAGTGTCTACCTCGTGTTGTTTGGGGTAGCTGGTAATGGGCAATAGTGCAACAGCATCGTTGTTTGACACGTCGAGGCTTCGACTGGTAACAATATTTTTCATGTGCCGCATGTTTTTTAGAAAGTAGTCACCGGCTTTATCGCGAAGCACCTTATCGCTGCTGAGTAGATGGGTGAGGGTGCGAGCAAACTCGCGAGGTAAGCCTAGGGATGTGGGTGGAATAACCTGCTGACCAAAGCGGCTAGACTGACCCGATGCGAGTGCGTATAAACTGCCGGCGGCGCCCTGCTCATCAAATCTGGGTGACGACAATCCACCATTGAGCTGCTCTTCACCGATAAAATAGACGTCGCCCAATTTGGCATTGGTTTGTTGCAGGTCGCTCGACAGTGCGCTCAGACCGCCCTGGGTGGCGTGTTGGCCGAAGGCATCAAGCTGCGCGTAGACTGCCGCGCCCCAATCTATCAAGCGCAATTGTTCGGTAGTTTCATCCCACATGAGGTTAGAGGGCTTGATATCGCCGTGCACGATGGGGGCCTGGTGGTGCGTTTCGGCATGCGTGCGTAATTGTTGCAGGATGTCGGCGAGTTGCGCGGCAATTTTTAAAATGAGCCTCGGGGCTAAGCGCCCGGTGCGGCGGGCGTAATCGTCTAGGTTGACGCCAGGAGCTCGCTCCATCATAAGAATTGACTGGCCGTGTACTTTTTGGAATTCAACGAAAGCGGGTACGCCGGCAATGTTTACCTGGGACAGCATATAACCTTCGTCTTCTAATCTATCTTGTACGTGCTGGGGTAAGGTAATACGCGAAAACTTGAACACAAAGTCGCGATTGCTGCTATCTCGCCCCGCAAACACGAAGCCATAGGCGCCCTTGCCAATCATTGTAACGCCGGTGTAGCCGAGCCGACGCAACTGCGCTTCACACAGGCTCAGCCAAGACTTGAGTTTTTTAGCGTCGCGCTGACTGAGCAAATAGATGGATTGCTCTTCGTTGATATAAAAGTGCTGTAGGTGTTCGTGTTCCATGTGCGACCCTAGGTTGGCAGTCTCAAGCGTAGCTTAAGCGGTTGTCGATATCCCGGTAAAGTTCCTGTTTCAATGGCTGATCGTTGAAATGGTTGAGGGCACGCTCGGTTTAGTGTGATGACTGGCGTTATCTTCGGTTACATCGTGCTGATAGGTCATCCTTCGCGGCTGAAACTTCTTGCGCCTAGGTTCTGCTCGATTGACCGAGACGGCCTAGTTTACAGCTGGTGGATTTTACTTGGCGAGCTTATTGTCATTTATTATCTTGATATCTTATGTCGCTTAACACTTAATATCAGCCTCTCGCTCTGCATGATGCCTGTTATATTTTAGTTTGGATGCACTATGAATTTTGTTTCGAATGTTACTGAATTGACCACCGCTGGCACGGATTTACTGTTGGCGATGGCTGCGTTAGTTGCGATTTATATTCTTCGAACGAGATCACCAGCCACACAGCGAACGTCCTACTGGCTGAGTATCTTTTCTTGTTTGGTGGTGGCAGCGTTACTGGGTGCTGTCGCTCACGGCGTAGAGCTACCAGGTCAGGCTGGGAAATATATGTGGTTGGTGATCTATCTGGCGTTGGCGTTGCTGGTTGCGATGTTTGTTGTGGCGGTAATCTATGATGTTTTTGGCGCTGTAAATGCGCGCCGCAGTATGCTGCCGATGATCGTTATTGCCTTGGGTTTTGTTACCTATGTGGCTACGTTTTCGACGAGTTTCTTGCCGTTTATTGTCTATGAAGCACTGGCTATGCTCTTCGCCTTGTCAGGTTATGTGTATTTAAGTGTACGGGGTTTTGTGGGCGCCAATTGGTTTTCTCTTGGTATTTTGTTAACCCTCATTGCGGCTGGGATACAAGCAACCAAGGCGCTAGCTTTCACCTTGATTTGGCCCTTCGATCACAACAGTGTGTACCATCTATTGCAGATAGTCGCGCTCGGCTTGCTACTCAAGGGTGTATTACTCAGTCGTGAAAAACTGTGACGGGTGTGTAATACCTGCTTTTTCCGTATCCCACTCGTGTGAGTTAGTGCTGAGGCTAGCCACAGGGTGACTTGGTGGTCGCGGATCGGTGCGCCTATACTGGCCATCGTTGTTTGTCCGTAGGTGAATTTGCCCGCTGCTTGAGAGGTGCTTGATTTGTGCAAAGGCTCTACTATGCGGCGATTTTTCTGGAGTGATTAATATCGATGGAATTCAACCACATTAAAATGGCCGCCGAGCGAATTCAAGGTTTGGTGCATGTAACGCCGGTTTTAACCAGCCAGTTAATCGATCAAAGCTTGGGTTGTGAATGTTTTTTTAAATGTGAAAATTTACAAAAAGTGGGGGCATTTAAAGCGCGTGGAGCATGTAACGCCGTTAGTTTGTTAAATGCACAGGACGCTGCACTCGGCGTGGCCACCCACTCATCGGGTAATCACGGCGCCGCCTTAGCGTTTGCTGCAAAGCTGCGCGGTATTCCAGCCTACGTGGTTATGCCGAGCAACGCACCGCAGGTGAAAAAGGATGCGGTAGCTGCTTATGGCGCAACCATTATTGAGTGTGAACCGAATCTGCCGGCGCGAGAGCATGAATTAGCGCGCGTCGTTCAGAGCACCGGCGCACATTTTGTTCCTCCCTATGACGACGAGCGCATTATTGCCGGCCAAGGTACGGCTGCGCTAGAGCTAATGACACAGGCGCCAGATCTGGACATTGTCATTGTGCCGGTGGGCGGTGGCGGGCTCTTGGCGGGTACGGTGTTGGCGGCGAAAGGTATACGAGCTGATACGCTTGTGTATGGTGCTGAGCCGGCAGGTGCCGATGACGCCGCCAGAGGTTTTCGCTCAGGGCAGCGGGTGGTGGACGTTGAGCCGAAAACGATTGCCGACGGTTTGAGAACGACCTTGGGGCAGGTGAACTTTATCATCATAAAAAATCATGTAGATGATATTTTAACGGTTTCGGAAAGCGGTATTTTAGAGGCAATGAAATTGCTATGGACGCGACTAAAAGTCGTTGTCGAGCCGTCTTCGGCTGTTGCTGTTGCGGCCATCTTAGAACACAAAGAAACGTTTTCAGGTAAAAAGGTTGGCATTGTGCTCAGTGGGGGGAATGTGGAGTTATCGCAATTGCCATTTTAGCTACGAGACAACCATTAACCTGTTAAATACATCATTACATAGTGGCAAAAGATTATGAGCTTAAAGGGAAAAACACTGTTTATCACAGGCGCAAGTCGCGGAATCGGTTTGGCGATAGCTGAGAAGGCTGCGAGCGATGGCGCCAACATTATCATAGCGGCCAAGACCGCAGAGGCACACCCTAAACTAGAGGGCACTATTTACACGGCGGCAAAGGCCGTTGAGGTTGCCGGTGGTCAGGCGTTGCCCTTAGTAGTGGATGTGCGCGATGAGGCGCAAGTGATGGCCGCTGTAGCCGAGGGTGTTAAAGCCTTTGGCGGCATTGATATTTTAATTAATAATGCCAGTGCCATCAGCTTAACAAATACCGAGTCGACCACGATGAAGCGTTTCGATTTGATGAATCAGATCAATTATCGCGGTACTTTTTTAGTCACGCAACAATGCTTGCCGCATTTAAAAAAATCGGCTAACCCCCATGTATTGACCTTATCGCCACCACTGAATATGGACCCAAATTGGTTTAAGGGGCATGTGGCTTATACGATTTCTAAATACAACATGAGCCTGGCGATGATGGGTATGGCCGCTGAGTTTAGCGATGTAGGCATTGCGTTTAATTGTTTGTGGCCTAAAACGACCATTGCTACGGCTGCTATAGCCGGCCAAATGGGCGGTGATGAACTCGCTAAGGTGTCTCGTCTACCCACAATAATGGCCGATGCTGCGTACCATATCTTTACTCAACCCGCTAACACCTTTAGTGGTCAGTTTTTAATTGATGAGGATGTTCTGCGCACTGCTGGGGTGAACGAATTTAGCGGCTATCAGGTTGATCCAGCGCTGGCAGCGGATAGATTATTCCCGGATTTATTTTTATAACGTTTTCCTAGGAGGGTAGATATGGACTGGAAGTCCCGTTTACAAGATAAACGTTTTTGGAAAAAAGTCCTGCTGTGGAGCTTGTTGCTGTGCGTAGCCCCCTTCGCTGTGGAAATTGTATTTTTAGCGGATGTCGTGGGTATTGAAATGGCGCTGGCATTTTGCGCTTATTTCTTGAAAGATACTTTGCTCATCTGGCAGACACGATTGCGGTCGTTTAGGTCCGGTGTGAGCGCGGGGTTTGCCTGTATAGCATTGCACGCTATTGGGCAGCCAAGTTGTTTTGTACAGCATTGGCTTTTGAGTGCGGCATACTTTGTGTTGAGTGGTTCACTTATATGGGCGATTCTGGTGTGGTACCCCATTGTGATGATGGGCAGCGGCTCTGTCGCGGGTGGGTATTAGCAACTGGGTACTAATAATTTGGGTAGCAGATGAAAATTTGGGTTGATGCCGATGCCTGTCCGGTGGTGATCAAAGAGATTATTATTCGCGCGGCAGAGCGAAAAAAAATCACCACAACCTTTGTCGCGAACCAGCCGATAAAGTTACCGCCTTCACAGGTGCTTAGCGCCATTCAAGTCGCATCGGGATTTGATGTAGCCGACAATGAGATCGTAAAGCGATTGCTTGCGGGAGATCTCGTCATTACCCAGGATATTCCACTTGCAGACGAAGTGTTGAGTGCCGGTGGCTTAGCCATGAACCCAAGGGGCGAGGCGTATACCAAAGCCAATATTAAAGCGCGATTGAATATGCGTGATTTCATGGAGACACTGCGTGCCAGTGGTGTGCATACAGGGGGACCTGCGCCTTTAAATCAAACGGATAGGAAAAATTTTGCCGACCAATTAGATAGATTGTTGACTAAACTTTGTAAAACTTAACTGACCAAGGAGGCTACCCATGAATAAGCATGGATTCTCTATAGGGATAGAGCGTTTTTCTAGCCAAATCTACATCGCCATGAAGGCTTATGGTCGATTAACCCATGCCGATTACGAACAGATGACACCCTTGCTCAGCGCTGCACTTAACGGTATTCCCGAGCATTCCGTGGATGTACTACTGGATGTGACTGAGCTAGAGGGCTGGGAGTTGCGCGCTGCATGGGATGATTTTCAGCTAGGTTTAAAGCATGGATCGGAGTTTCGAAAAATAGCTATGTTGGGCAATCGCGACTGGCAAGCTTGGGCCACTAAAGTGGCGGCTTGGTTTATCTCCGGCGAGGCCCAGTATTTTGAAGACCGCGCGGAGGCGATATCCTGGCTGGAGGATAAATGACCTACTGCATGCAAGAATGTTGTTGTTTAGCCTATTGGCTAGAGGCGGCTATACTCAGTCACTATGGATGCTGAAACAGTAAAACAACGCGCTAAGGCCTTCGATTATCTCTTTGATGCCGTGGTGGTCACCGATACTAACGGGGTTATTGTGGACTGGAACGCAGGTTCAGAAGCCTTGTACGGATACACGAAGTCCGAAGCTGTTGGGCAAGCCGTTTCTATATTGCATGTACCCGAGGATAGCGCTCAATTGACGGCGCAAGTTATTGCTGCTGTGGCTCGCGACGGAAAGTGGACGGGTGAAATCCGCATGTTACGTAAAGATGGCCATATAGGTTGGATTGAATCTATGTGTGTTCCTATCTTTGACGACGATGGTTCAATGGTGGGTGCGCTGGGCATAAACCGCGATATCAGCGATCGAAAAGCCGAGCAAGAGCGACTGAGCCATCTGGCCCATTTTGATCAATTAACCAATATTCCCAATCGATACCTATTGCTTGATCGCGTATCACATCTCATTGAGCAATCTAAGCGCAGTCATAAGTCCTTCACCTTGTTGTTCATCGACCTCGATAAATTTAAGTCCATTAATGATACCCGTGGCCACGGCTTTGGCGATCAGGTCTTGCGGGAATTTGCCGCGCGCATTAAATCCTGCATTCGCGCCTCGGATACAGTTGCCCGCATCGGCGGTGATGAGTTTGTCATTTTGTTGGAGGATGCGTCCGGTAAGACCAATGTCAGTAAAGTCACTGAGGCATTGATTGAAGCGGTGGATAAACCCTTTCATATTACCGGTCAACAGTTTCAGATGAGCTGTAGCATTGGCGTGGCTAATTACCCCGGTGACGGTCGCTCCACTGATGAACTGCTCGCCGTGGCAGATAGGGCAATGTACCGCGCCAAGAAAAAGAGCTGTTCGAGTTACGAGTTTTAGCCAGCGCAAGCCAATACCCGTGGACTAGGTTGCGGGGGCGTTCATGGCTCTACTGTGATATCGGAGCGGAGGTAGGCAACTGTTGCCGAGAAAAGGGTGGCAGGGTAAAAATGGGTGATGGCATAAGTCTATTCCTAGCGGTGCTGAAATAGCCTTTTCAAGCTTTGTATTTCCGGTCTAAAAGGTGGCGACTCTTGGCGTAGGGGCTGTTGACCCGCAGGGCCGTTAGATCTTGCCCTAAAGGGCTAGCCGTTGGGGGCTAAGAAAATGGCTCGGCATTTTCGCTTGCACAGGTCGCGGCTTAGGGTAATTTCCCGTAAAATGGCGCATCTTTATGCTTTTAGGCTCGCACTGTTGCTTGCCTCCCACAGGTAAATCATGAAAAAGACGTTTGTAATCGAGCACGCCAAAATTCAACCGCCACGGCTTTTTGAAGCGGTGAAGCATGAGTTGAAAAAATATATTCGCCGTGAGCGCAATAAAAAGTTACCCGAAGGTGCCGATTTTTGGGATTTTGATTGTAAGTATGGCGCTACGGCAGAGGCCGCCACAGTGGTGCATTTGTCTGAGCTTAACAAATGTGTCGATCAGGCCGAGCAGCAAGGCTTGACCTCGTTTTATATTGAAATATTAGCCAAAGTGGGCAAGCGAACCCCGCGTATAGCGCCAACGGAAGAGTAGTTTTTGGCTACTCTTTTATCTAAACCACAAGGGGGATCAGCGAGTGCAGTGGCAAGGCTAAGCCATTAACCTGTTGCTGCTCTAGCTTAATCGTTCAATGCCAGCCCTGCTTTCTGACCTTGAACGATCTTCTCGTTACCTACGTTCGCCATGGTCGACTGTCGAAAATAAACCTATTCAATGGCGTGCGGGAACTTTTGTTTGAAAAATTGTCCAATGGCATTACGGCTTGATTTTGAGGTATTCAGAATGAAATTTATCGCACTTGGTATGATGGTGTTTTTGGCTGCCTGCTCCAATAAAAGCATCTACACAGGGATGCAGGAAGGCAACCGGCAAGAGTGTAATAAGATGCCGGAGTACCAGCGTCAGCAATGTTTGGACAAGAATAATCAAAGCTATGAAGACTATAAGCGTGAAAGAGACGCGTTAAAATCCTCAGCTGAGTAATCGACAGCGTCGCGCTTAGCTTTTAGCACTAGGCGCTTGGGGTTAGCGTGTGATTAGGGCTTCATGGCGTCGTATTTTGATCATGGCATTTTCATACCAAGATTGTGCCCCTTTGCCATCATCGCACATGATTAATGCCCAACAGGCGGTAAATAACCAATACAGAAAATTGGCGTCTTGTAATGTTTGATGCCGTTCCTGTTCAACACCTTTTAGTTGGTCCTGTATTAACCAATCTTGTTGGCTGTCACCGAGTTTATGGTGCGCCAGCATGGCTGCTAGCTCTAGGCGCGGATCACTGCTGCAGGCGTATTCAAAGTCGATACACAGTAATCGATTTTTTTCGAGTAATAGATTGTGAGGATTTAAGTCTCGATGGCAGAAACGTAGGCTTTGTGTTTGCTCTAGCCTGTTAATGATTGCCTCTACGCGGCTATCCAACGCTAATATTTCTTTCGCCACAGTCTGTAGTAACGGCCTCAGTTTTGCGCTCCGATTTACAATTTCTTTTTGGTAAAAACACCATTGGCTGCGCGGGGTCACCCGGTGCTTGGGTAAGGCTAGCTTGGATAATTTGCCCAGCAGTTGCCCTAGCAATTGTGCTGCTCTCGGGTGGCATTGGTGTTGTTGCTGCCATGTTTTTTCAGTATCAATGTAGCGGCTTAAATAATAGCGAAAATCTTGTGAAACGAATTTTAGTTCCGGTGCCAGGCCAGCCGCTTCGGCGATACGCCAGCAGGCGACTTCGTTATCGCGCGGGCAGAGCTTGTTGGTTAGCGGGTTGTTTACTCTTAACACCCATGACTCGCCATGACTATTGGCGAGAAAATTCTGATTGCTGGTGCCCATGCCTAATGGGGCAACCAGCTTTAGCTGGGTAATGCCGGCTGCCTCAAGTTCTTGTACAAGTTGTGAATGCTTAAATTGCGGCAGCTTCATTCAGTTTGCACCGACAGTGTATTGGTAGGACTTGGTCCAACTAAAATAGCCGGCAATGGCAATACCAATGTAAACAATAAACAGCACCGACGTTAGCATGAAGCCTTTATTTAAATATAGATAGATAGACGCCGCGTCGATAACTATCCAGTACAGCCAGTTCTCCAAAATTTTTTGCGCGACAAGCCACGTCGTGACAATCGCAAAGCAGGTTGTTGCAGCATCTAACCAAGGAAAATCTGCCTGGGTAAAATTTGCCATGCAATAGCCAGCCAAAAGAGACAGGCCAGTAGTGGCCGTTATCAGTAACAGATGCTTTTTTACCGACCAGCTTTCAATGGATTTTTCTGCGTTTACTTTTGCGTAGCGCCAAGTCCAATAGCCGTAGCCTGCCATGAACATATAGTAGACATTAAGCACCGACTCCATCAGCAGTGCCACCTCCCAAAATAGCCAGGTATAGATGGCGGTGCTAAGGAAAGCCGCAGGCCAGCACCAAAGGCTCTCGCGCAGTACCAATACAATATAGGCCAAGGCAAGCAGTACGGCGACCAACTCGAAAGCGCTGAGTGCGTGGGCCTCTAGAATCGCAGATTGGATGACATTATTGAATTCTGACAACATAACTAGGGGTTATTGTTTGTGCGATAAATCGAGGGCACCGCCAATAAACTTGCACACGAAAACGGCTTTACCCCATTTTTCGTAGGCGGCTTTCATTTCTCGCGCCAGTAGCGCCATCACTTCGTTGTAGTCGCCGGAAATTTGTGTGGCCATAGCGTTGGTAACGCGATCGATATTTGGATATTGATCCAGACGCTCGATAAACCATTGGATGGGATCTATATAGCCATCTCGAAAAGGGTACATTGAAATTTCAACGGTGAGTTTCATGCTTAGCTCCACGCTTGAGTGCCGCTCTGGTGAGCGGCAGGAATGGTTGGGTCGCGTTAGTTAAAGCTTAGGTTGAATGTTACGCCAATCTGGCGCGGATCACCAAAGCGGATGTATTGTTTATCTACCCAGTCGATGTCTGGCTCATTGCCGAAATAAAAGCCGCGCACGCCGTATTTTTCATCGGTTAGGTTGCGACCCCACACATAGGCAGACCAGTCGTCTGTTTCATAGCCGAGTTTTGCGTTGACTAATGTGAAAGCGTCGGACTTGGAGTCATTGCTATCTGAATAGTAAAACTCGCTCTTACCGTTGGCATTAATATTGGCAAATAACCCATTGCCAGGGCGCAGGGTAAGGCCTGCGCTGTAGGTAAAGCGTGGCGCATGGGCGAGATCTCGACCGGATAAATCCACTGGGCTACCGTATTTATCTTGGTATTGATAATCGCCATACTGGGCTTGCAAATAGCCGAGGCTACCGTAAATTTCCAGCACCTCATTGACGGCCCACTGACCTTCAAACTCTGCGCCGTAATTGTCGGAGCTACCGGCGTTTTCGGTAAATAGAATAAATCGTTGTGGGTTGTTGGGGTCTTGCAGCGAGGCGTCAACTTGCTGGTTCAGCCGCTCCATGTAGAACAGCGTCATATTGGTGCTGGCGCTACCTTCGAGCCAGAAAGATTTTAGGCCGAGTTCATAGTTGAGCAGGGTCTCAGACTCAAATTCTTTTTTGCTTGCCAGCTCACTCGGCAATGTCATATTAAAACCGCCGGCTTTATAGCCGCGCGCAACTCGAGCGTAGACGTTTTGAGCATCCGATATTGATTTCGTCAGTGCTAAGTGGCCGCCCCACATGGATTCATCGGGTTCAAAAGTATCGCCGTTGCTGTCGCTATAATCACTCGTTCTTGCTTCCGAGCGCAGGCCTATGGAAAGTGCGTATTCGCGGCCTAAATCCGAATCAATTTGCCCGAAAATGGCTGTGTTTGTTGCTTCGTAGTTGGAGCGTAACACTTCGTCGGGGTAGGTGTTGTACTCGGAATAAAGGTCGTTACTTTCGTCTAATGTGTGCAGGTAGATGCCAGCAAGCCATGCTGTTGAGCCATTGAATAACAGGCTGTTATCCGTGGACGCGGCTCTGAATTCTTGCGATAAAGTATCGCGTTGTGCGCGCTTGTCCCACAGGTAATCGTAAACGCAGGCAATCGAATCTGTGTCGTCCCCGTTGTTGTTTTCATCGTAGTAATCGGTGCAGGATTTTGCCGCCCAGTAATCCGGATTGGCCCAGTCGCCGTCGTAAGCGTGGTTGTGATCGGTGCTCGCTGCAGAGGTCAGAGAGGTTAGCGCTAAGGTGTCGCCGAGCCATTGGACCTTAAGGCTACCGGCTTGGGTTTCCTGATTGTCTACGCCGGGCTTATCGGTCAGCGTCTTGAAACCATTGTTATCCAAGGTCCAAGCGTCGTAGCCGTTGTCGTTATTGGTGTAGAGTAGGTTGGCATCGAGTTGCCATTGTTGATCGGGTTGCCAGCGTAATTTTACTCGACCGGTGAACTCGTCGCGCTGGTTAGTATTGTTTTGGTTTAAAAATTCGTTGGTGCGAAAGCCGTCTTGCTGCTGGCTTTCCACCGCGACCCGATAGCCGAGGGTTTCAGATAGGGGGCCAGACACGACAACGCCTAAGCCTCGTTGATTGTCATCACCCACCGTCGCCTCGCCGCCAAATTCGAAGGTTTCGCTCGGGTCATTACTTTTAAGGTGAATTAGACCGGCCAGCGCGTTGGCGCCAAAACGGGTACCTTGCGGCCCGCGTAAAACTTCCACCTGCTGTAGATCAAAGGTGCTGGCTGCTGTACCAAGGCCAGACATATCGATGTCGTCAACAATAAAACCCACGGAGCTATTGGGTGCACCTTGGTAATCTTCTTGTTCGCCCACGCCGCGAATTTGAAAATAGCGGGGGCGACTGGTGGCGCCGGACCAGTTTAGGTTGGCAATGCTGTTGAGGATATCTTCGAAGTGGCGCGCGCTTTCGTCTTGTAACGTTTGTTGGTCAATCACCGTGATACTGGTTGGAATATCGGCGATGGCGACCTCGCGAAAATCCGCGGTGACTAAAACTTCTTCAAATTCAGGTGCTTGCGCTGCGGCCTGAGCTAGCTGGGGAGCCAGCGCTATAGCTGCGGCGAGATAAGAAGTCGAGAACAAAGCGCGGGTGTTACTGGAATAGTTTTTCATGGGACCCCAATTTAAAAACTTAAAATTGAGATCCGGCAACAAGACGTGATATACGGGTGATTTCTGCGGTGTTCGGCATTCATTGCCTTAAGACGTGCCTGCCTGGCGGTAACCGTTTTGCCCATTCCTACGCCGGTACTAGCCGGATCAGGTTCCAGGGTTTGTCGACGACATCTCAGTTCGGTAAACCGAACACCCCTTGGCGGCAGCCAGTGTAACATGAGGGAATTGCTTAGTACGACGGTTTTAGCGGAAACTAAAAAGGCCACGTAACTCACGTGGCCTTTTTATAGTACTTGTACTTGCAGCTGTTACCGCATGGCCATCAACATGCTCGCTGGGTCTTCCAAAAACTCTTTCCAGCGATTGCAGAAGCGAGCAATGGTGCCACCGTCGATCACGCGGTGATCGCCAGACCAACTAACGGTCATAATCTTGCGCGCTTCTACTTCCCCTTTGGCATTAAAGCGGGGCAGTTCTTGCATCTTACCGAGCGCCACAATAGCCACTTCGGGTTTGTTGATAATCGGCGTGGCGGCGGTGCCGCCGATGGCGCCGACGTTTGAAATCGTTATTGTGCCGCCTTTCAAGGTTTCGGGGCTAACACGGCCGGAGCGGGCGCTGTCGGTCAGTGTCGAAATTTCCTGCGCTAACTCTAAAATGCTAAGCGTTTGCACATTTTTAATATTTGGCACGAGCAAGCCAACCTTGGAGTCGACGGCCATGCCAATGTTATGCGAGCTCACGTAAGTGAGTTCGGTGCAGTCGCTGTTGAGTCGGCTGTTGAGCACGGGGTACTCATGAATGGCCAGAGATAAAGCCTTCATAAACAGCGGCATCATGGTGATTTTGACGTCGGGGAATTTGGCTTTTAACTGTAAGCGTAGGTTCACTAAATCGGTGATGTCGATTTCATCCACATAGGTGAAGTGTGGAATCGTGCTGACCGATTCTTGCATGGCGCGCGCCATCACAGCTTTTACGCCCTTAATCGGTTCTACTCTATCGGCCGCCGTTGTTTTGTTCGCGGTGGTACTTGTATTCACTGTGGCCGCACTACTGTTGCCGGCGAGAAAGTTCAGCATATCTTCTTTCAGTACGCGGCCATTTTTCCCGGTGGCGGGCACACTGGTGAGGTCGACGCTGTTTTCCCGAGCAAGTCTTCGCACCGCGGGGGTGGTTAGCGCGCGCGAGGTGTTGCGGACAAACTCTCGGTCGGCGCTGTCATCGACGGCTGCAACAGCAGGTGTAGTAGGGGTGCTTTTCGTTGGCGCGCTAGCCACCGGTGGCACTGGCGCTTCGTTGGCTTTATCGCTGCTTGTTGCACCCGCTTCGATCAGCTCGATGGCGAATAAAGGGGCGTGCACTTTGGCAATGTCGCCCTCTTTGTAATACAACTTGGTAACTTTACCGTCGTACATGGAGGGGATTTGCACTAAGGCCTTGTCCGTTGATACATCGGCCACAGCTTGGTCTTCAGTGATGATGTCACCTTCTTTCACCAGCCATTCAACCAGTTCGCACTCGACAATACCTTCGCCAATATCCGGCAGAATAAAATCTTTAATCACGGTCGGCTCCTAGTAATTGATGGTGCGTTTAATGGCTTCGAAAATTTTGTACTGGTCGGGCATGTATTCTTTCTCATGTACCAGCGGGAAGGGGGTATCTAAACCGGTGACCCGGCTGATCGGCGCTTCGAGGTAGAGGAAGCAGTGATCTTGAATTGTGGCGGCAATTTCACCGGCGTAGCCACCGGTTAGAGGCGCCTCATGGGTAACTAACAGGCGGCCAGTTTTCTTCACCGAGCGCGCCACGGTTTCTACATCCCAAGGCAATAGCGTACGCAAGTCGATAACCTCGCAAGAAATACCATCGGCCTCGGCCATGGCGGCAGCCGCTTGCAGGTATTCCATCTGCGCGCCCCAAGACAGCAAGGTAATGTCAGCACCTTCTTTGACAACTTCCGCCACGCCCAAGGGGATTTCGAACTCCTCATCGGGTACTTCGCCGACAGCGGCGCGGTACAGACGCTTAGGCTCAAAAAAGATCACGGGATTTGGGTCGCGGATGGCGGCGAGCAATAAACCTTTCGCTTGATAGGGTGTGGATGGCATCACCACTTTCAAACCCGGTGTTTGGGTGAAATAGGCTTCAGGTGATTGCGAGTGGTATAGACCACCGGCAATGCCGCCGCCGTAGGGCGTGCGAATTGTGAGGCCGCCGACGTTGAATTGATTGCCCGAACGGTAGCGAAATTTTGCCGCTTCATTCACGATCTGATCGAAGGCCGGAAAAATATAATCGGCAAATTGTATTTCGGCCACTGGGATGTGACCTTGCGCCGCCATACCGATGGCGAAGCCGGCAATTCCTTGTTCGGTGAGCGGTGTGTTGAAGCAGCGCGCCTTACCAAACTTTTCCTGCAGGTTACTGGTGGCGCGAAACACACCGCCAAACTTGCCAATATCTTCGCCGAAACAGACCACGCGTTTGTCGTTGGTCATGGCCGTGGTGAGCGCGCTATTAACGGCTTGTAGTAAATTCATCTTGGCCATGATCAGTGCTCCATTCCTTCAATAACCTGGGCTGCGGTTTTCGGGTATTTTTCTGGGTACTTTGCGATGTGTTCGCGCAGTGCCGCCAATTGGTTATTGAGGTTGGCGTCAGGCGTGTCGTAGACATCGGTAATCAGGTCATTAAGCCCTGGAGGAGCCACTTTTTCTGTGGCTTTTAAGCACTCCAACACTTCCTTGCGGTAGTTTTCTAAACCAGTTTTTTCTTGGGCTTCGGTCCACCACTTTTTCGCGATCAGCCAGTTTTTCATGCGTAGCACAGGGTCTACCGCGCGCCACTTGTCTTCCTCATCGCGCGAGCGATAGCCAGCCGGGTCATCGGAGGTGGAGTGCGCGCCTAAGCGATAGCTCATGGCTTCCACCAACACTGGTTCGTTGTTTTCTACGGCAATTTTGCGCGCTTCTACACAGCCGGCGTAAACCGCGAGTACGTCGTTGCCGTCCACGCGAATGGTCTTCATGCCGTAGCCGACACCGCGCGCGGCTATGCCGTCGCCGGCATATTGTTCGTCAGCGGGAGTTGAGATGGCGTAGCCATTGTTGCGGCAGAAGAAGACCGTGGGGCACTTTAATACCGCCGCCATATTCATACCCGCGTGGAAGTCGCCTTCGCTGGCCGCGCCCTCGCCGAAGTACACAAGTGTACAGGCCTGCTGACCGTCAAGTTTTTGCGCGTAGGCGTAACCGGCCGCTTGAGGAATTTGTGTGGCCAAAGGCGAGGAAATGGTCATGTAATTGAGCGCGTTGCAGCCATAGTGAATCGGCATTTGGCGCCCCTTGCCTAAATCCTTGCTGTTGGACAGCATTTGATTCATGAATTGTTCGGTGCTGAAGCCGCGGTAGCGCAGGGCGCCGTGCTCGCGGTATTGGCCCATAATCATATCTTTTGCTTCAAAAGCCGCTGCCGAACCGATAACGGCGGCTTCTTCGCCGGTGCAGGTCATGTAGAAGCTCAACCGGCCTTGGCGTTGGGCGGCGACCATGCGCTCGTCGAGGACGCGAATGAATTGCATGGTGTCGTAAATGCGCAACGCGGTTTCTTTATCGAGCTTGGGCGCTTTGGCGCCGTCGTACAATGAGCCGTCAGCTTTTAACAAGCTGAGTGTGGGTATTGCCATTTCGAAGCCCGACAACAATCGTAGCTTGTGGGTAATTTTATCGCTCATCAGAAGACCTCTTGCCCCTTAGGGTGCGGTTTGAGACTTATTATGGAGTGCCTAGTGCTTAATTGTTGGCGCGCCACGCTTAGGCTTTACGTCGCCCTTTAGTGGGTTCTAAGTGTAGTTAGATCACGCAATTTCACAGGTACAAAAAATTATCACGGGCGGGACTGGTGAGTCCTACTTATCTAAGGGCTAAACCACCCATGCTTGTGATATAAGAACCAATAAATTGCCAATTTTTGATTAGTTATACCAATAATTAGTTAAATGATAGTCGATATACCCTTGTGGCGCTGTTTTTGCTGTGCCTTATTCGTGTGCGAAAACTAACCGAATGGCGCCTTTTTGCAGTACTATGCGCGCATTTTCAATGCCTAGGAACGAAACCCATGCCTGTAGCTGCCCAGCCTTGTGATATTGGATTTGTAGGAGCCGGTGTGATGGGGAAAAACCTCATCATGAACCTCGTGGATAACGGATTTCGCGTTATTGCCTTCGATCTAGATCAAAGCAAACTAGAAGCACTGCAGGCGCAAGACGACGCCGAGCGCGGCGATAACCCGCCCCGCGTATTGACCTGTAACTCCTATACAGACTTATTGGCCAGTTTAAGTGCCCCGCATTTAATCGTGGTTTCGGTGCCGGCTGGAAGCCCCGTGGATGATGTCTGTCATAAGTTGGTGGATGCGGGTCTGCAGGCGGACGATATTGTGGTCGATACGGGCAACAGTCTGTGGACTGACACCCAGCGCCGAGAGACCGAGTATGAGGGCCAATTTATATTATTCTCGACCGCGGTATCCGGTGGTGAAGTGGGGGCACGATTTGGCCCATCGCTGATGCCCAGCGGCGACCCTTATGCCTGGACTCGCATCAAGCCTATGTGGGAGGCGATAGCCGCTAAGGTTGATCCCGACACCGGCAAGCCCATCGAACGCAAAGCGCCTGGTGAGGTTGTAGCCAAGGGCGAGCCTTGCGCTGCCTACATTGGCCCAAGCGGTTCCGGCCACTACGTAAAAATGGTGCACAACGGCATCGAGTACGCCGATATGCAGTTAATTTGCGAGGCTTATCAGGTGATGCGCGATGCCTTGGCTATGACCGCCACCGAAATCGCCGCGGTATTTCGACGCTGGAACGCAGGTTTACTCAACAGCTATTTGATCGAAATCAGCGCCGAGGTGCTCGATACCGTCGACGCGGAAACCGGTGCGCCTCTGGTTGAAATGATTTTAGATAAGGCCGGTCAGAAAGGTACCGGGTTATGGACCGCGGTGAGCAGCCTAGAGTTAGGCTGCCCAGCGCCGACTATTGCCGAGGCCGTTTACGCGCGCTCCATCTCCACATTAAAAGATCAGCGTGTTAAAGCCGCCGATTTATTAGCTGGGCCCGATTTCGAAAAGCCAACCGCGGATCAGCGCGAAAGCCTTATTGATCAGCTGCACGACGCGCTCTATTGCGCCAAAATCTGTGCCTACGCTCAAGGTTTTGATTTGATGAGAACCGCCGCCAAAGAGCAGGCGTGGACGCTCAACTATGCTGAAATTGCAAAAATTTGGCGCGCCGGTTGTATTATTCGCGCGGTGTTTTTGCAGTCCATTGCCGATGCCTATGAGCGCAATGAAGAGCTGGAAAATCTTTTGCTCGATCAGTATTTCGCCGAACAAATTTCGAGTAATCAGCGCAATTGGCGTAAAGCCGTGGCAAATGCCAGCCTATGGGGCGTACCTGTGGCGGCACTGAGTTCGGCGCTGAGCTATTACGATGCCTATCGCACAGCCGTATTGCCCGCAAATTTGTTGCAGGGGCAGCGCGATTATTTCGGTGCCCATTCCTTTGAACGTGTGGATAAGCCGCGTGGTAAAAAATATCACGTGGAGTGGAGTGATCCAAACCGCCCGTTAGTGCGGATAAAATAAAGCGATCACCTCGAATTTACTAAAAGCCGCTAATGCGGCTTTTATTTTTTTGTGGCGGCATAAATTGTTACACTTGAGTATTTATCACACTAACTGGCGAAAAAACGCCTAAACTGTAGAGCTGGCTAGGCGAGATCAGATTTTGTGCTTGCTATAGAGGTGTTTTATGGCCATCGCGAGCGAGTCATTATAGTTCATTGATGGGGTGTGGCTTTCGGTTGCAGGTTTTTAATTCCGACCTAAACGATAGGAGTGGTTATCAGCGAATGAATCGTTATTTACCTATTATCGCTACTTCTGTTCGATATTTCATTTTGTGTTGGCTTTTAAATGCTTGTTATGCCTTCGGTGAAGAACTGATTCAGGTGCCAATAACGGCCTATCACAATAAACCACCCTATATGATTGATATAGAGGCGGAGCAAGGTTTGTATTTTGATTTCGTCCGCTTGTTAAATGAAAAAAGTCATGTATACCACTTCACTTTAACATTCATTCCGCGCAATCGTGTGAGAAACATGGTGATTGCCGAAAATTTTGGCGGCATAGTGTTGGGTGTGAGCCCTTTGTGGTTTGATGATGTTGCGCAGACTAAATATTTGTGGTCATCTGCTGTGTTTCATGATGAAGATATCTTCGTATCCCTAAATAAAAACCCATTTGAATTTTTGGACGCGTCATCTTTGGTTGGTAAGCAGATTTGTTTGGTGCTGGGGAATTACTATTCGGGTGTTTCCGATCAGGAAAAACAGTTAGCGCTGACGCTACTGCACACAAGTAGGGAAATAACTATTTTTGATTTGCTCGATAAAAAGCGTTGTGAGCTCGGTATCGTCAGCCGCTCAACCTATCGCTATTTTCTCGATCATGAAAATATTCTAAATCAATACCATGTCTCGAAAGCGCTACATGATCAGTTCGAAAGACGCGTATTGCTGGCTAAAGTGCAACAGCCTGTATTGCAATTTATAGAGCAGGTGTTGAAGGATTGGCCTGTTGGTGAGGCTCAATAAGCGAAATTTATGATGTAGATTGCAATCAATCAGCCCATATTATTAATAGGCCGCCCATAAGGGCGGCCTATTTACATTAGAGTCCCAATACAGACTTGCCTTGAACGAAGGTGATATCCACCGGTATGTTTGCCGCGGTTAGCTTGTCTAGTTCGGCCTGCAGGTCTGCACCCATCACGCCTTTCTCTTCTATTAATTTAACCACGCCTTCATAGTCACCGTTGCCTTGCAGTGTGAGCAGTAGGTTGGATAGATCATTAATGGCGACGGTCATCTTGTCAAAGTCAACTCGATAGCGGCCGTCGGCATCGGTGCTGAATGCACCCGCGTCTTTAAAGTAATTAAAGCGCACCATGTTAGCTTTGCCATGGGCAGATGAGGCACCAAAGCGCACCGAACGAAAAATGCCGGCGAGGAAAGTGACATAGTTATCCATGAGTTCCCCCTGTTCAATTTGGTTTCGCTTGAACAGCTCTGAAATCATGTAAAGGCCGAGTACGTCAGCTTTGCCTTCTTCCATCGATGACGCTGTCTCTTTTAACGCCGTGCGTACCAGACCTTTGTTATTGACGGTGTTTTTAATACCTAAACCGTGGGCTACCTCGTGAAACATGGTGTTGCCGAAGAAAGCATCAAAGGTGATGTGCGACTGCTGATCCTGGGCGATGAGCTGTTGAGCGATGGGCACCAGAATCTTATCGAACTTGGCCTGCATGGCGTTTTTCAACTGAAGACGGCGAGTGCCTTTCTCTAGTTGGACTTGCTCGTCGTTGGGTAGATTAATTGCGATAGTCTTAGAGCCAGCATTCGAATGCCCTGCATAATAAATGACGTCGTAGGCGTTGAGGTCGGCGTCGGTACCGGGTGTTTCTTGTTTGTAGATCTCCGCCACCGGTAAGCCTTGTTGCAGTTCCGGTAAAAAGGCGGCATAGCGAGACAGTTTCTCGCTCCAGGTTTGATCTTTAATCAACACATACGCCTCGTAGGCGGCGCGATAGCCAAATAGCAGATCTTCATAGGTTTCTATAGCGCCGATGACCAGCTCAATAGGGTTGGATTTCATATCCATCCAAGCCATGTCGGAAGGCTGATAGTCGTCGGTTTCTAGAGCTGTTGCACGCATGCCCAAATAGTTTTTGAACTCAGCGTTGTCTGCCAGTGCCGCCGCTTCACGCAAAAGGTTGGCCGCTTTTTTCAATTGTGGTGCAAATTTTTTACTGTAGGGGGTGATGAGCAATTGACCTTTTGAGTCTCGCTCCATAACCGAGTAGAGTTCCATGTCGCGCGTGGTTTCGAGCATGATGTTGTTGCTGGTACGCCATTTTTCGTACTCGGCTTTAGTCATGTCTGCAGGGTAAAAGTTTGCGCCCAGAGGCTTCTCGCCTATGCCTTTTATAAAAGATGTATCGCCGGCAAGCCTATCCCAAGGGCCGTAGTTAATATCGGCAAAGCGCTGTGTTGCCGAGTCGGGAATTTGATTCAGAAATATCGATTTTTCACCAAAAGCCTGCAGCCAATAAAGTTCATCCATAATGGCCGCCGCATCGATCAGCAGGGTGAGCATCTTGCGCTGATTTGACGATAAGTGGCTTAAATCACTGGTCAGGGTGAAATCAGCATAAATATCAAAGCGTTCGGTACTGGTGGCGACCCATGTTGCCTTAGGCTTGCTAGTGTTTTGTTCGGTTTTATCCGGTGACTTGGTGTCACAGGCCGTGAGTGCCAAGGTTGTGGCTATGGCCGCTGCGAGCAGAGATAGGCGCATGGTGATCCTCATTTTTAGTGTTAGGTAAAGCTTATACCTTGGTAGGTACTAAGCGTATGGAATCGAGACTGCATTATTGTTGTGTGTTGCGTCCGTGAAGCTGTATAGACGAACTTACAGCCTATTTCCTGAACGCGGAGTGAGACGGTATGGCTGTAGACGGGATAGTAAGCATTCGATCACCGCAGCTAGCGCCGTGATCGAATGGGTGTTTTTTTAAGGTTTGCTATTCATGTTCATGAGTAGGCTCTGGCCTTCGCCTAAAACTGTCTGCGGTAATTTACCATCCCAGTTTTGCGCCTTGGTGAGCTCAACGATAAGCGGGTTGTTTTTCAGTGCTTCGGCTTTGGCGCGAATGGCATCGGCCTCCGCTAGGCCTTTCATGCGAATGGACTCAGCTTGGGCTTCGGCTTCGGCTTTAATTTTGTACGCTTCACCATCCGCGATAGCTTTGGCTGAGTCGCGTGATGCCTCCGCGGTATTCACGTCTCGCTGTGCTTCTAGTTTCTGCCTGGCCAATTTGTGTTGTTCGGCATCGGCTAAATTTTTCTCAGTTTGTTTGGTTTGTATCGATATCAAATATTGCGCGGGCAAAATGATGTTTTCGATTTGTACTGAGTCAATTTTTACTGGGTATCCATCAAGGTCTTTAGTGAGCGCGGCTTCTATCTCGGTCACCGCACGACTGCGGTCTTGGATCAGCTGCTCGGCGGTATAGTGTGGCAGCACATCTTTAGTTGCGGCTCTAAATCGTGGATCGAGAATACGCGATTCGAATTGGTCTAGACCGCCATATTTTTTATACAGGTCCAGAGCGCTATCGCGGTGTACTGTCCAGTTGAGCGATACCTCGGCGGTCAATGGCATTTGCTCTTTCGAAGAGCTTGGCATCTGTTCAACATTTTTGCGCGTGCGAATTTCGATTTCTTCTACTGTGTCGACAAAGGGTACCTTGGCGTGTAAACCTGGGCTGGTTTGCTCTTTGGCCTCCGAAAAACGCTTAACGATACCGACGTGGCCTTCTTCCACGGTATAGCAACTGGACATACCAAATACGCAGAGTACAAGCACTGAAACGAGCGCAATAATTTGACCTTTACTGATAGACATTACCTAACTTCCTAGTGGGTGTTAATTCCTTGGAGCCAATCGGCTAGAACGCCTGATGGGTGAGTATTCAATAGCGGGTAGGATAATATCATAGCGCCGCGATCGGGCGCTCGGTTTGGTGTTACAGCGATTACGCCCTAGGTGGCAGGTGGGGATTAATCTGGCGCGCCCTGATGGTCGCGCGCGTCGCGTTCAGCCTTTTTCACAATAGCCTGCTCCAAATCAATACCGGTGCGATTGGCCAATGCCATAAGGTAGAAAAAGGTCTCGGCAATTTCATTTTCGATAGTTTCACGGCTTTTGGGAATGCGCCCTAAAGAAATGGATTCTTCCTCGGTGATCCACTGGTAGTGCTGCAATACTTTCGCAGCGCTTACCGTGAGGGCAGAGGCAAGATTCTTGGGTGTGTGAAAAACCTGCCAGTCGTTGTCTTCACAGAGATCGTTGTACTGCTGCAGTATCTGTTTTAAGTCCATGATAAGCCTCGGTTGTCTTGATGTCAGATTTAAGCTGTCTAAGCGACTCGGCGTCTATGATCGGTACAGTAGCTTGTGGCCAATATCTCTGCAAGCCTGATGTTTGGTTGTGCGGAGCGGTAGGTGGCCGGTACTCCCTACATTAACTAAACGGCTTGCGTCGGGTAATCTGTCGGCGAACAGCGTAGATCTTTGCTTAAATTACAGATTATCAACATTACCGTAGATGGATGTGCAAATTTGAAGCCGTGGCGAAAACTTATAGGTGGCGCTAGCCGTTTGCATCCTTGGCTTTTGTGTCTGTCTTGCATCGCGTTGTTATTGATCCAGCGCTATCTTTCGCTTCCCCAGTCTGTTTGGTTGCCGCTGGTGAGTGGTTTGCTGATCTTTTGTGCATATCTCTGGGCCCGCGATATCAAGCAGGCGCAAGCTGAATGCGCTTACCTAAAGGCGGGTTGCAGTGCTCCCAGCACGGGTGACAGGGCTCAGGCTCAGCGCAATGCCATTGCTAGCCTCGCCGCCGATGACGATTATGCCTCCGGTGACATTCAACGCGTAAGCCGGCGGCTAACAAAAATTTTGTCTGAGGTTATACAGGTGGAGCGAGCTAGCATCTGGTTGTTTTCATCGACTGGCGAGCACTTTGATTGCATTGCGCTCTTCGATGCGGGTGTTACACAAGAAACTGCCGGTGTACGGTTGGTTGTGCGGTCTTTCCCTCGTTATTTTGATGCGCTCAAAAAAGACAGTCGGATATATGCCAATGACGCTGAAAATGATCTGCGCACCAGTGAATTTTCCGAAATCTATCTAAAGCCACTGAATATTTCCGCGATGCTGGATGCGGGTATCGTTGTTGATGGTAAATTAGCTGGCGTTATTTGTTTGGAGCATCGCCACGGCATAAGACAGTGGCAGCCGGACGAGGAAGCCTTTGCTAGTTTGGTGGCGACACTGGTGGCACAAAAATTAGTTGCAGTGGATAAGCTCCAGGCGCTCAATGATTTAGCGTTAACCAATCAGCGTTTGAAACATGTTTTAGATGCGGCGTCAGAAATATCTGTTATCGCAACCGATGCACAAGGCCTTATTACCTTATTCAATAGAGGCGCTGAGAATCTATTGGGTTACAGCGCTGATGAAATGTTGTTTAAGCAAACACCTGCCATTATACATCTTGAATCTGAAGTGATAGAGCATGGTAGAGAGCTGTCAGCTGAATTGGACGAAGTAATTGAAGGGTTTGAAGTTTTTGTCGTGAAGGCGCGCCGCGGTGGTTATGAAGAACGCGAGTGGACCTATGTGCGCAAAGACGGCAGCCACGTACCGGTACTCTTAACGGTTACTGCTATTCGCGATGATGCCAATAACATTGTAGGGTTGCTGGGTGTGGCCTCCGATATGACCGAAAGGCGCCGGCATCAATTGGCGCTGGAGCGGCACAACCGCGATTTAGCCATTGCCAATGAGCAGGCCAAACAGCTTATTAGAGAAGCGGATCTAGCTAACCAGGCTAAAAGTGAGTTTTTAGCCAGTATGAGTCATGAAATTAGAACACCGATGAATGGCGTTTTGGGTATGTTGCATCTCATTGGTCGCGAACCCCTAAAGCCTTCTCAGCAACATTATTTAGATCTAGCAAGCTCCAGTGCCCGATCGCTGTTAAGTGTGATTAATGATATTTTAGATTTCTCAAAAATTGATGCTAAAAAGCTTAATCTAGAAATTTTAGAATTTGATTTGATTGCGCTGCTCAGTGATATTGCTAAATCAATGGCCATTCGGGCTCAGGAACACGGCGTGTCTTTGGTGCTGGATTTATCCGATATTAGGCTTGAACAGGTAAAAGGTGACCCGCATCGGTTACGGCAAATCATCACTAACTTATTGGGTAATGCCGTAAAATTCACCGAGCAAGGTGAGATATTATTGCGGGCAAAGCTCTGTGAAAAATCAGGCAGTTATTGGTTGTCGGTGTCGGTTATTGATTCCGGTATCGGTGTGCCGGAGGATAAGCTTTCAGCATTGTTTTCGCCTTTTTATCAAGCCGATTCATCGAATACTCGGCGATTTGGCGGTACCGGTTTGGGGTTAGTTATCAGTAAGCAGTTAGTTGAGCTTATGGGCGGCAGTATTGGTGCTGAGAGTAAAGTCGGCGAGGGCAGCCATTTCTTTTTCACCTTGCCACTTGTGCCTATTTCGCCTCCGTCATCAATAGAGGAGGATGAAACCTCGAGTCAGGTCTTACTCATTGATCAGAGTCCATCTAGCCGTGCGGCTGTGTTAGCGGAACTCATGATGTTGGGTTGTCGAGTAAGCGTTGCAGAGTCAATCACGGATGCCTTGAAAAGATATCCCAGTCAAACTTTCTCGTTGTTATTGGTTGATGAGTCACTTTGCGGCGATGTCCATAATTTACCTAACAGAAAAGATTTGCGCGTTTATATCCTTACCGATATGGGGCATCACGGCGATATTCCGGCCTTCAGTGCGGGTTATATTCACCGACCCGTATCGCGCAACGATTTACGTCATGCGCTAGGCATTGATGTTGGTAACAGGCGAATACTTATTACTGCTGGCGGCGAGCGATTAAACGAGCCGAAAATTGAATGTAAGGCCCGAGTATTGTTGGTGGAAGATAATGTTATTAATCAGCAGGTGGCCTTGGGCTTGCTTTCAGATTTGGGATTAACAGTTACCTTTGCTAAAGATGGTATTGAGGCCTTAGCGCTAATAGAGAAGTCTAGCGTACCTTTTGATTTGATATTGATGGATTGTCAAATGCCGCGTATGGACGGTTTTCAGGCTACGCGAAAAATTCGTGAATTAGCGGCCCCTGCAAATCAGGTTCCGATTATCGCAATGACCGCTAACGCTATGTCCGGTGACCGAGAATATTGCATAGTTTCTGGAATGAACGATTATATTGCCAAGCCCATAGAACCTGATTTGTTGGCGGATAGGCTATCTTATTGGCTCACTCAACAGACTGTTAGAGATACCATACAACCTCTGAAGCTAGCCGCTAAGCGCAAAGGGCAGGAAACGGAGTTTACCGAATCGAATCAATCCATAGCGGAGACGTCTAGCGGCGCGAGTGCGGTGTGGAACATTAATGCAGCTTTGCGTCGCGTGCGCGGTAAACGCGAGCGGTTAGTAATGCTTATTTCGCTTTTTCAGCAAGATATGCCAGCGCGAATGACCGCTATTCAATCAGCCCTAAAGCAGCTTGAATTTGATGAAGTGGCTCGATTGGCGCATCAAGTGAAAGGTGTTGCAGGGAACCTGAGCGCTGAACTGCTTGCACACATCGCAGCCGAGCTGGAGTCACACAGCAAGATGGAGAGGGTATCTGAAGCTGTCATTTGCACGCTAGTTGGCGATTTAGAAAGGTGCTTTGAGCAGATAATGGTTGAATTTGATCGTTATGTTCAAGGGTTTCAGAGCGGAGTGGAATGAAAAGCGTTACTAAAATTAAAGGCTCCTAAAAAGGAGCCTTTAACTGAACCGGGTTAGGCCTTAGCCATGCGCTCTTTGTAGGCGCGTACGGCATTATTGAAAGTATCGGCAACTTTTTCCATCTCTTCAATCATCGCGTTGTGGCGCGAGGCGCTGCCTTTTACGCAGTCAATGTATCCGTTGGCTGCATCTAGGTAGGTTTTAACGTCGTTTTTCGCTTTGATCATTTGCGCAGTCACGGCGTTGGCGGGATCTGGAAGCTCGGGTGCCGTTGGTTTATCGCAAGCCGCCAAAGCGCTGGCAGATAGTGCAAAAAAAGTTACGAACGCAGCAAGAAATTTAGTCACAGAACATCTCCAATAAAAATCAATGACCGACAGGTCTCGAATACGCGGGCACTATAGCGACCGGTTTCTTTGGCTGCCAATACCGATTTAGAATGGTTTTTGGGTTATCTATGCTTGCATGCAAATCGTTATGCCGTTTTGATTGGTAAAAATCAATCTATATAGGCTGGCGTCTGGCTTAACAGCTAGGCTAGCTATATTATTGACGCTTGTTACTGATGAGTGGTGCTGAGGAATAGTTATGCGCTTAGTTGTTGGATTGGTGGGTATTTTAGGTGTTACGGGTGTTTTTGCGGATTGCTCGTCGGAACTTGGGGATGCTAAGCGGTTGTCTTGTTTTGATAAGCTTGCCCAATGCCTAAGTGTGGGTCAAGCCGATCAGCGTTTGGCTTGTTATCAGCAGGGTGGTCCAAGGCAAACCGAGACGATTGCCAATGTTTCACCTACGGGAGCGCCAGAATTTGATGCAACTGCGGCAGTAGAAGCGGCCTTCCCGGCGCCTCGGACTCGAGATGCAGAGGAAGAAGAAACGCCAGAAATTCACTCGTCGATTGTGGCATTGCAGAAAGATGGACGAGGCTACTTTTATCTTACGCTAGCCAATGGTCATGTGTGGCGGGAAAAAGAAAATGTGCGCAACCGCTATAAAGAAGGAGACTTAGTTGTTATCAGCAAAGGAGCACTGGGCTCTAATCAGCTGCGACTCGTTGATAAGGGCCGTATGGTCAGAGTCGAGCGCTATAAATAGACCCGTGCAGCCTGTCCTTGCTATCTGTTAAAATCTTGCCTTTTCACGGTTCGAAGCTCGCTTTGGGCCGGCTCCTTTTGCCTTAGGAATAGCTCCAATGAGTCTTGCCCACCAAGTATTGGCTGTAAACGATGACTTACCAATTCGCACCGATAAGCCGGTACACAGCGGTAAGGTGCGCTCTGTCTATTGGCTAAGTGCCGAAGACAGCAAGCGTTTAATTGCACAGAAAGGCTACGATGTGGCGCCCGATGCGCCCTTAGCGATCATGGTTATTAGCGATCGTATCTCGGCATTTGATTGTATTTGGACAGGCGAGGGTGGTGTCCGCGGTGTGCCGGGCAAAGGTGCCGCGCTGAATGCCATTTCCAATCATTGGTTTCGTCTGTTTAAGTCCCAGGGTTTGGCTGACAGTCATATTTTGGATATTCCGCACCCCTTTGTTTGGGTGGTGCAGAAGGCTAGGCCAGTGATGGTCGAAGCGATTTGTCGCCAGTACATCACAGGCTCCATGTGGCGCGCTTATAGCAAAGGCGAGCGGGATTTTTGTGGAATTTTGCTGCCCGATGGTTTGGTGCGAGACCAGAGGTTGCCTGAGTTGCTGATGACGCCGTCTACTAAAGGTATTTTGCGCGGTATCCCCGGTGTACCAGAGGCGGATGATGTCAACATCACTCGCAAGAACTTAGAAGACAACACGGCCGCCTTTGGCTTTAAAAATACCGCTGATATCGGCGTATATGAAACCTTGTTGAAGCAGGGTTTCGGCGTGATTAGCGATGCATTAAAGCGTATCGACCAGATTTTCGTGGATACCAAGTTTGAATTTGGCTACGTTAAAGACAGCAAGGGTAACGAGAAGCTTATCTATATGGATGAAGTAGGCACGCCAGACTCCTCGCGTATCTGGGATGCAAAAGAATACGCCAACGGCAAAATTTTGGAAAACTCGAAAGAGGGCTTCCGGCAGTTTCTGCTTAACCACTTCCCCGATCCCGATATCATGCTCAACAAAGAGCGCATGAAGGAGCGCGAAGCCCTAGCGCGCGATAATGAATTGCCAATGCAGGCGTTGATGGATGTATCCGCCACCTATACCAACATAGCCGAGAAGGTGACTGGCCAGCCTATTGTGTTATCGGATAATCCAAAGGCTGAAATTGTTCAGGTGCTCAGTGATAAATTCGGTTTGATTGTGTAGCTTCCTGTCCGTCTGGCAAATCGAAATACGTTTGCAAATAAAGGCTGCCAGTGGCAGCCTTTATTTTTTCTGTCCATTTTAGAGAAACAGACGCATGGCTATGAATCAAGATTGGCTGGATTGGACCGCCACCAATATAGCTCGTGGCTGCAGCCCAGTTGAGTTGTGCGAGATATTGCGCAGCCATGGTTTTGTCGAAGCTGAGATTCGCCAAGCCATGGCGGCTCAATACCCCCACGACGCTAATGATCACCATGACCAAGGCATAGACTATGCGGCGTTGGCGCAGCCTCCATTGTTGCAGCGGCTAACTTCATTGGGTGGTTACCTGTACCCAGATGAACGCCTGCAATTGGTGGTCTTACCCACGTTTCTTTCTAGCGACGAGTGCGAGCGGATTATGGCCATGATGGATTCCAAGTTAAGGCCGTCAACGGTCACGACGGGCAATCTTCACTATGGCTATCGCACCAGCAGCACTTGCGATCTCGGTCAAATGGGCGAGCCCTACATAGCGGCAATAGATCAAAAAATCGCCGATACCTTAGGCATTGATGAGGCTTGGGCTGAAACCACGCAAGCTCAGAAATATTTGGTCGGCCAAGAGTTCAAAGCACATACGGATTACTTTCAGCCGAGCACGCCAGAGTACGCCAAGTATGCCGGTGAGCGAGGGCAGCGCAGCTGGACGTTCATGATTTACCTCAATAACACCAAGCAGGGTGGCGCCACGCGCTTTACCAAATTGCACAAGGATTTTCTGCCAGAGCAAGGCAGTGCCTTAATTTGGAATAACTTGTTACCCACTGGTGCGCCCAACCCCATGACAGAACACCACGGCATGCCTGTGATTGAGGGTTATAAATCGATTATTACCAAGTGGTTTCGCGACCGCGGTACAGGTTTCATGCGGACCAGCGGCGAATAGGCAGGTTGAGGCATTTGGCGGCATACTTTCCATATAGAGTGGATCGGGCTATCATCCGTCCAATCGGCTAATGAATTGACCCAATGACTTTGTGCGCACGGCAACTGGCAGTTTTTACGTTAATGCTCACCTTCTCGGTGCAGCTATTGGCGTCTGCTGTGCCCCCGTGTTCGATGTTAAGTACCGGCTCGATTGTGGCTATGGCATCTATGCCTGGTGACGTCAAGTCGATGGATGCCATGCCAATCCATGACGCCCTCACTGGTCATGAGATCAGCCATCAAGGCATGGATCATCAAGGTATGAACCATAACGGCATGGAGCATAGCACTCTGGCACAAAATGATCATGGCAGCAGTTCTGCGTCTATGGCCTGCTGTTTATCCGAGCAAAACTGCGATATGGATAGCTGTATGATGGCGCCGGTAATGCCAAGTTTACTGTATACCGCGGTAGATATTGCGTTGCATCTCAAGCCGGTCATAACCGCACAAGCGGCCATGACTCTGTTTATCGAAACCCTCTTTCACCCACCTCGATTCGCCTAACCTAGGACAAGTCCGTCCAAAATATACCTGTCACTACAAATTAACTTGTGGTGTTTTGATACAGCTCTAGGTTGGGTGTAACACATGAAATTTTTCCTTGGTCTCGCGGTGGGCGCCAGTTCGCTGGCACTGGTGATGATGATCTGGCAAGGCGCCACGCAAACTGATACGACACACGACAAAAAGCCGCTTTATTGGGTGGCGCCAATGGATGATAACTACCGTCGCGATGGGCCAGGTAAGTCGCCCATGGGCATGGATCTTATCCCTGTTTATGAACAAGCAATCCCCAGTCCGGGTAGTGTAGAAATTTCACCGTCGGTGGAAAACAACTTGGGCGTGCGTACGGAGCAAGTACAACGGCGAAAACTGGATTCGCATATCTCCACAGTGGGTTACGTGGGTTATGACCAAGATACGTTGGTTCATCTACATCCTCGCGTTGAGGGCTGGGTGGAGAAGCTTTACGTAAAAGCCGAAGGCGACCCCGTTACTCAAGGCCAAGCGCTCTATGAATTATATTCCCCTGAGTTGGTTAGCGCACAAGAAGATCTCATGTTGGCGCTGAGTCGCGGTGAGGTGCGTCTCATTGAGGGAGCTAAGAGTCGATTACGGGCATTAAAATTGGCGGAAAAAACCATCGATACCTTGGCTCGGAGTCGCAAGGTCATGCAAACCGTGACCTACTACGCGCCGCAAAGTGGCGTGGTGGAATCTCTATCCATCCGCGAAGGTTTTTATGTGCAGCCCGGTAGTACATTGATGAGCATTGGCGGTTTAGAGACTGTGTGGATTGAGGCTGATGTCTTCGCCCAGCAAACCCACTTAATTCGCGCCGGTTTAGCCGTTGATATTCAAGTGCCACATTTACCGGGGCGACACTTCACTGGTGAATTAGCCTACGTCTATCCCTCGTTAAACGCCGACACGCGCACCCTACGCGTGCGCATTCGGTTTAATAATCGCGATAGATTACTGCTGCCGAATATGTTTGCGCAGCTTCGTATTAGTGGTGATGTTGGCGCCGAGGTGCTAACGCTACCGAGAGCGGCGGTGATTCGCACTGGTAGGCAAAATCGTGTGGTATTGGCACTTGGCAATGGTCGCTTTAAATCCGTGGCAGTGCAATTGGGTAATATGGATCAAGACTTTATCGAAATCACAGAGGGTTTGGTCGAGGGTGATCTCGTTGTCATTTCTGGGCAGTTCTTGTTGGACTCTGAGTCGAGCAAGCAATCGGATTTTTTACGCATGAGTGGCATAGATGCCGAGCCAAATACTGTCTGGGTGCAAGCTAAAATACATGGCGTTGATCTAATGAAACGCAGCGCGACTGTTGAACATCAAGCAGTTGCCAAGTGGGGGTGGCCGACAATGATTATGGATTTTGCTGTTGCCGAGGCAATCGATATCGAAGCATTGCCATTGCATCAGAATGTGGAATTTGAAGTTACCAAGGGCGCCGAGGGCATCGCACTGACTGCGGTTCGCTCAGTGAATGACGCCACGAGTTCAGCAATGAATGCAAACATGGCTGAGGTAAACGGAACCATTAACCACGTCAATGTAAAAACCCGCAGCGTTAATATCAGTCGCGCTGCCATAGAAAAATGGAACCGGCCGGCGGCAACGCTAGATTTCCGCGTAGCGGATGAAGTCGATATCAGCACACTTAAGGTTGGACAAAAAATTCAGTTTCGATTCTCGGTTAATGGTGATGAGTTTATCTTATTAAAAGTATTGTCGACGCAACGAGAAGCGCCAGTCGTAACCGATCATAGTGCGCATCAGCATGGAGGTCAGCCATGATCGCTGCCATCATTCGTTGGTCGGTGGCTAATCGATTTTTAGTGTTGCTGGCTACCTGCATTATTATTGGCGCTGGGTTTTATGCGGTGCGTAACACTCCCGTTGACGCGATTCCTGACTTGTCTGACATTCAAGTCATCGTCAAAACAAGTTATCCAGGTCAAGCGCCACAAGTGGTGCAAGATCAGGTTACCTATCCATTAACGACGGCCTTATTGTCTGTGCCTGGCGCGGAAACAGTGCGCGGTTTTTCATTTTTTGGTGACTCTTATGTGTATGTCATTTTCAAAGAGCATACCGATCTTTATTGGGCTAGATCGCGCGTCTTGGAATATTTGAGCCAAGTAGCGCCGCGCTTACCAGCAGGCGCAACACCGCAGCTCGGCCCGGATGCCACCGGCGTGGGTTGGGTATTTATCTATGCATTAATTGATAAAACCGGCCAGCATGATCTAAGTCAACTGCGCAGTTTGCAAGATTGGTTTTTAAAGTTTGAATTGCAATCTCTACCCGGTGTCTCCGAGGTCGCTACGGTGGGAGGCATGGTGCGGCAATATCAAGTGCAAGTGGACCCACAGAAATTGCGTGCCTTCGGCATACCTCTGGCCATGGTGCAAGCAGCCATCGAGCGGGGGAATCAAGAGATTGGTGCTTCCGTTATTGAGATGGCTGAAGCCGAGTACATGCTACGCGCCACCGGATATATTTCTAACATTCAAGATTTAGAAACTATTCCACTCACCGTTAACAGTAAGGGCATACCGGTACTTTTGCGCGATGTAGCCGATATCCAATTGGGTCCGGATATGCGTCGCGGTGTCGCCGAGCTTAACGGTGAGGGCGAGACGGTCGGTGGAATTGTCGCTATGCGCTTTGGCGAAAATGCCTTAACCACCATTGACCAAGTAAAAATACGATTTGAGGCATTAAAATCAAGTTTGCCAGACGGCATTGAAATCGTCACGGTTTACGATCGCTCTGCGCTTATACATCGTGCCGTCAACAATCTTTGGCACAAGCTCGCGGAAGAACTCGCCATGGTGGCGCTGGTGTGCGTTATATTTTTATTTCATGTGCGCTCATCCCTTGTGGCAATGATCAGCTTGCCGGTTGGCATACTGGTGGCCTTTATCATCATGCATTTTCAGGGGTTGAACGCCAATATTATGTCCTTAGGGGGGATTGCCATTGCTATTGGCGCAATGATTGATGGCGCCATTGTATTGATAGAAAATATGCATAAGCATATGGAGAAAACCCCGTTAACGGATAAAAATCGCTGGCAAATCGTTATTGATAGTGCAGTAGAAGTTGGCCCTGCGCTATTTTTTAGTCTGCTTATTATTACTGTAAGCTTTATTCCGGTATTTACCCTAGAGGCACAGGAGGGACGGTTATTTGCGCCACTTGCCTTTACTAAAACTTATGCCATGGCGGCTAGCGCAGCCCTTGCCATTACCTTGGTACCGGTGTTGATGGGATATTTTATTCGCGGAAAGATTAAATCGGAATTGCATAACCCTGTGAATCGATTTTTCCTTGCGGGTTATCTACCGCTATTAAAAGTTGTCTTGCGCTTTCCTAAGGTCACCTTGCTGTGTACGGCTGTTTTAGTTCTAAGTAGTGCTTGGCCGCTACAAAAATTGGGCAGTGAGTTTATGCCTGAGTTAAATGAGGGTGACTTAATGTATATGCCTACGACTTACGAGAGCATTTCAATTGGCAAAGCTCGTGAGTTGTTGCAGCAAACCGATAAGCTCATTAAAACCTTGCCCGAGGTGGAGACAGTATTCGGCAAAGTGGGTCGCGCTGAAACCGCTACTGATCCAGCCCCCCTGACGATGATTGAAACCTTTATTCAGTTGAAACCGCAATCGCAGTGGCGGCCCGGTGTCACCATGGACTCACTGAAAAAGGAACTCAATAATCTTGTGTCTTTTCCCGGTGTTACCAATGCTTGGGTCATGCCGATAAAGACCCGTATCGATATGCTGGCCACAGGGATCAAAACCCCAGTGGGCATTAAAGTGGCAGGACCGGACCTCGCGGTTATACAAGGTATTGGTGCGCAGCTAGAAACGCTGCTAGAAACGTTACCGGGAACCTTGTCCGTTTATTCGGAGCGCGCTGCCAACGGACGCTATATTTCCCTGAAAATTCAGCGAGAAAAAGCGGCCAGATTTGGATTGAATATTGGCGATGTGCAGCAGGTCATTGGCACAGCCGTGGGCGGGCGCAATGTGAGCGAGACGGTAGAAGGGCAAGAGCGCTATCCGATTAATCTGCGCTATCCGCAACAATACAGAGATTCTCCGGAACAGCTAGCGCTGTTGCCCATAGTCACCCCTGGAGGGCAACATATTACACTGGGCGATATTGCCGACATCATCGTTGAGGAGGGGGCGGCGGGGATCAAAAGCGAGAATGCGCGATTAAATGGCTGGACGTTTATCGACATCGACGGTGTAGATGTCGGTAGTTATGTAGAAGCCGGTCAGAAATTATTAGGCGATAACTTAATGTTACCGCCCGGCTATTCACTTACGTGGGCCGGCCAGTATCAATATATGCTACGAGCGAAAGCTAAACTGCAATACCTAGTGCCATTGACCTTAGCCATCATTGTGATTTTGCTCTATCTGTGTTTTCGCAATGTTATCCAAGTCGCTATGCTGATGGGCACGCTGCCCTTGGCGTTAGTGGGGAGTCTATGGTTTATGTATTGGCTGGGTTTCGATCTCTCGGTGGCCGTAGGCGTGGGTATGATCGCGCTCGCAGGAGTCGCAGTTGAAACGGGTGTCATTATGTTGGTGTACCTCGATCAAGCGTGGAAGCAATTGCGCGATGAGGAGAAGGCGCCCAGCTTGCAGAATTTAACGGAAGCTGTGATACAGGGTGCTGCACTTAGACTACGGCCAAAACTCATGACAGCGGCCGCGACTATTGTTGGTTTAATCCCCATCCTGTACGGTACCGGCACCGGGTCGGAAATCATGAGCCGGCTTGCGGCGCCGATGGTGGGCGGTATGGTGAGTTCAGTACTCTTAACGTTGTTTGTATTACCTGTCATCTATTTGATGTGGCGCAAACGTGAATTAGAAAACCTATAGAGTTAAAGGCTAATATGCTGGCGCGAAATATCACTGTCGATTTGATACGAACACTCGCTATCGTGTTGATGGTGATATTTCATTTTATCTACGATTTACGTAGCTTTGGCTATGTGGCCTGGGACATTCCCGATGGTCCAGGTTGGAAGCAATTTCGCTATGTTATTTTGACATTGTTTTTTATTTGCGTGGGTGTTGGTTTGGCCTACGTACATGGTAAAAAAACACAGTGGCGAGGCTTCTTTCGCCGGTTCGTTCAGGTTCTGTTGGGCGCAGCGTTGGTTACCGCCATGTCCTTGGTAATGTTTCCGGACAACTGGATTTACTTTGGCGTGCTGCATTTTATTGCACTGGCAAGCGTTTTAGCTCTGCCGTTCGCTCGGCGCCCGATGCTAGCATTAGGGTTTGGTCTGCTATTCCTAATCGCCTATAACCTAGGTGTCATACACAGTAGTTGGCCGTTTATTTACATCGGCCAATGGTTGCCAAGTTATGCAAATGACTTTGTACCGATTATTCCTTGGTTTGGTATTGTATGTTTGGGCGTATTTTTAGGGCACAGTAATTGGCTAGCTCGAGACCCGTTGAAATATATCGCATTAAAGCCGTGGCAAGCTTGGCCTGGCAGGCATAGTTTACTCATTTATCTAGTGCATCAGCCCGTGCTGGTCGGGTTCCTTTCAGCGGTAGACATGCTTAAGTAAAAAGCAATTATGGGCGAGTAATTGAACGAGGAAATATACCTTGAATTCTAGATCAGGACTGTTTGCTCGCCCGCTAGCAGTTTTTTTGGTGAGTAGCGCCAGAACCTTTCAATTAATTCGGGTGTTAACGTGGTTCTAGGGTCACCAGTATCGTGAAGCTTGCCGGCATTGATAACCCAACAAGAGTCGCAGTACTTAAGGACTTGATTCAGATCGTGTAGCACGGCGATAACGGTCACTTTCTTTTCTTCACATAGGGTTCTTATCATCGATAAGATAGCATGCTGCTGGCCTAGGTCCTGTGCCGATGTGGGTTCATCTAAAAGCAACAATGGATTTTTACTGGTGCTAATTTGTAATAGCACCCGGGCTAGTTGAACGCGCTGTTTTTCCCCGCCAGACAGCTGAGGGTAGGCCCGTTTCTCTAAGTGCAGGCAATCGGTTATACGTAAATTCTCTGTGATTTTCTGTTCTATTTCGATGTCGGGCAAGGCCAGAGGTATTGCCCCCAGAGCCACCACTTCGCGAACCTTAAAAGGAAAACTCAAATCGCTAGCTTGAGGTAACACTGCAATGTCTCTAGCGCGCGCCCGGCGTGGAATGTCGGCAAGAATTTTATGGTGAAAAAGAATTTGCCCGCTACCCGTAAGGTCGCCAGCAATAAGCTTAAGAAGCGTAGATTTCCCTGAACCATTCGGACCCATGAGGGCGGTAAATTTACCCGGCTCCATTGTGCCTGCTTGGATATCGAGAATATCTGTATTTTTTATACGGTAATTTAGCTTGGTTATCTGCAGCATAGGCGTACCTTGTTCCTTGAGAGGGTGTTAAATGTTGGTAGCTTTGTACCTGAACTAAGAAAAATCCCGCTTGCTACTGAGTAAAAGGAACAGAAAAAATGGTGCGCCAATGAGAGCCGTTAGCAGTCCAACGGGGAGCTCGGCCGGTGCTACCAAGGTTCTGGCGACTAGGTCTGCACAAGCCAGCAGTAGCGCACCCATTAATGCACTGATAGGTAGTAGGCGTCGGTGGCATGGGCCGCACAGCATTCGGACGAGATGCGGAACAATTAAACCGATAAAGCCGATGATACCCGTGTGAGCAACGCTAATTCCTACGCCTAACGCGGTCGCTGCGATGAGTTGTCGCTTTAGTTTTTCGACGGAAATTCCCAAATGTTGGGCTTCAGCTTCGCCCAATAATAGTGCGTTTAAAGCTTGGGCGCGCTGTTGAAAAAACACCATGAGTAGGCTGGTTACGATGGTCAGCGGCCACAGGTTGAAAAGGCTTGCACCGGTTAAGCTCCCCATTTGCCACAGGCTAAGCGTGCGCAGTTGTTGATCATTTGAGAAGTAAGACAGAAACCCAATTGCAGCACCAGTAAACGCACTGATCGCTACCCCCGCTAATAAAAGGATGAAAACCGATGTGCCGAGGCGCGTGTGTGACAAGCGATAAATTAACCAAGTTGTTATTAAGCCACCTAAAAAAGCCGCCGCTGACACCAATCCGAATTGCGCTAGCCCTGCACCCAGAGTAATAGCGCAAGCCGCGCCGAGGGCCGCGCCAGATGAAACACCAATGATTCCAGGGTCGGCTAAAGGATTACGAAATAGACCCTGCATCACCGCGCCGCATTGAGCGAGCAACGCACCGGTGAGAAGCGCCAAGATTAAACGCGGCAACCGCAACTCCAACACGATGGTGGTTTCAAGTGCCGTCAGTTGCGACCATTGGCTACCCAATAATGCATCCACGACGGAGAGCGCGCCTTGCCATGCGGGCAGGGACATAGCACCAATGGTGATTGACGCTACGAGGCTTGCCCCGAGTAACAACAATAAACAGGTATATACCGAAATGAGTGGCAGGCGCGAGTACATGTTAGCGGCTCAACAGTGCGTGAATGCGTGCCGCCTCCGAAATGGCAGCCGGACTTAAGCCTGCCACCAAGGCGCTGGCATTCAGGTGAATGATACGGGCAGATCGACCCGCAGGCGTGAGAGCCAGCGCCGGTTGAGCGTCGAGTAACGCATTGACGTCATTGGGGTTTTCACTAGCGACAATGAGCGCGGTTGGCGCCAGTGCCAAAAGTGCTTCAGCACTAACTGTTTGATAATTTGCGTAGCTTGCTACATTGTTCGCGCCGAGTAATTGGATCAATGCATCGCCCGCCGTGTCCGTGCCTGCCATGCGCAATTTACTGGGGTCCATGGCCAAAATAAAACCAACTTTCTCAGTGCTCAAAGGTTGAGCTTGGCAGACGGCGAGCATTTTCGTGAGTTCGGTTACCATGCTTTCACCCGCGTCTTTGGCGTTTAGTACACCCGCTAGTGTGCGAATATTTTCAATGACTTGGCTAGGGACTCGGGCGTCTGTGAGTTGTATGATGGGGATTTTTGCCGTTGTGAGTGCGTGCATAACCGCCGCTGGTCCCATGTGCTTACTGCCTACGACAAGGCTGGGCTGCAAACTTAATAAACCTTCGGCAGATAAGTTTCTATGGTAGCCGACTTGAGGTAGCGATTGATATTTAACGGGTAGCTGACTGGTCACATCAACGGCAATAATATTATCGCCCTGATTAAGTGCGAGTAATAGTTCTGTGGCAGTAGCGTCGGTGCTAATAATGCGCGCGTCTGCAGCAAGTGTTAAGTAGGGGGTTAGACTTAGCAAAAAGTAACTGGTAATTGTTGTAAGACGCATGTTAGTTTTCCGAGTGGTGTTCGAGCAGGATTTGAGTTTGGGTTATACCGGCCTGGCTTAATAGGCTCATTAATTCCATTAACGGCTGCACTTGTGCATCGCGCGCTGTATTGATAAGTATTGAGGCGTTTGGGGCGGCGGCAATATCTCTTTCTAGCGCTGTTTTGAATTCAGTCCACTGGGCGAAAGTTTTATCATTGAGTTGCCACACGGGTACTGTGGAATTTATACCGACTTGAATGGGTTTGTTAGCAGTTTCACCATTTATTAGTGATTCTGTGCTAGGCAAATCAATGTCTAAATGTTGTAGGCGGGTATTCGCCGTTAGCAACAGAAACACCACAACGAGAAATACGATATCCAATAATGGCGTCAGTTCCAGTTGTAACTCTGGTTGTGTCCGGTCAATGCTAATCATGTTTGAAATCCAAAACTAAACCTTGATCACTCAGCTGTTTCCCATTGTGATGTAGGGCAAAGTTTTGCAGTAAGCGATCTGTCCAGGCATGAAGTAAGTGAAATCCGGCCAGCGCCGGAAGTGCAATGATGAGACCCGCAGCGGTTGTTTTCATAGCGAGACCTAAACCGCCAGCCAGTAGCGCCGGCTCGATTGGGCCTCGGTGTTGAGATAGCGCTTGGAACGTCTCCATTAACCCTAGCACTGTACCTAGTAAGCCTAGCAGCGGTGCACAGATCGCAATGATTTGTAGGCATTTTAAGCCGGATAATAAACGACGTTTTTGCTGACTTAGCCAATGATTAATCAAATCGTCGAGCACGGGATTTCCATTGAATTTGGATAGTTGTGTTTTCTGGGCAAGGTTGTCTGGGCTGGCATCGAGGGTTTGAGCGTTCAATAATGCTTGGCAGCGATCTTCTAATTGATTGCACAGCTCGCAGCGCGCAAGCACAAAAACGCGCTCCGTTAGAATGATGATGGTGATAAGCGCACAGACCAATAAGGGCAGCCCCAGCGCACCAAGTAAGGAATAGAGGGGTTCGAAAAAAAACATAAATAGAATACCAGTAAATATAAAAAAGACGCTGGGTTTATTCGCGCCAACACGGGTATGTTCTGTGTGGCGAATGGATGTCTACGTGTATACATCGCAAGATGAAGATGAAATTTTTCCTTGCATATAACTTCCCTAATCGAAACATTCATTACTGTAATGCGAATTCAACAGGTATTCGCACGCGACTTGGCTTAGCAATTCCAGCAATCCGATGCGGTTCGAAATTCCATTCTTTTACGGCGGCAAGTGCAGCTTGATCTAGTGCGGTAAAGCCGGAGCTTTGCAGAAGCGCTAAGGTCGATTGCCGGCCAAGTGTATCGAGCGTAATTTCTAGCCATACGGTACCGGTTTGTTGGCGTTTTCTCGCGACAGCCGGGTAGCTTGGTGGCGCGGGTGGCGATGAAAATACCGGCTCGATAATGACGATAGGTGACGAGTGCTCAGTGGCATTATGTGTGTTGGTTCGCCTCATGCTTGTACCTGCTGTCTGTGCCGGTAGGGCTCTCGCTGTTGCCGTCAATTCGCGACCAAGCGCCGGTTGTTCTGTGGCTTGCAGTTCTGTGTCTTTACTCGCTAACGCTGGCGGCAGCTCTTTTACGTCTATGGCGTTATGGTCTGTGGTGCTTGAGCTTGTGAGTGCCTGATCGCCGTTGGGCGCAGGAATCGGCTTTGGCCTGCCTTGTTTCAACGCAGCGATTGATGTCGCCTTGAGAGGTTTTTCGACAGCGGACGCGGGGCGGCTGCTCTGTTCTGGCGCCTTAGGGTGTTGTGCTGCTTGTGTGTTTTGAGAAACAGAGGTGGCTTGCGTCTGGATAAAGGTGACGGACAGCGGGAGCGAGCTGGAGACTGCAGCGGGCGCAGGGTATTGCGCATGCGATGCGACCCAGTACAGGCTCGTCCCAATCAGCGCCAGCCGCCACAGCCACAGGCCTTTCCTGGGTGTTAATGAGATAGGAAATAATAAGAGTTGGATATAACTCACAGGTGCCCCAAGGGTTGCTGTATTCGAGTGTGTCTAAGGCATGGTGACTAGATTACACGTCAGCTAATCTAAATGCAAATGATAATGACTCGTATTTACATGGTGTGATTTTCATCGTAGAGTAGGCGTCTCAATTAATTCGCCTGTTTATCCGATGGAGCTGTTCCGATGAGTGCCAATCAATCCAACCCCCACCCGCTGCCTCTGCGTACTGTAACGCTTGCGCTTGCTATCGCTGCTGTCACACCGATGCAAAGTGCGGCTGAAGAAGCGGAGGTGTTTAAACTTAAATCGGTGTTGGTTAGCGCGAGCCGTATGGCGCAGGAGAGCGATAAAGTAGACCGAAGTTTGACCATAATTGGTCGCGATGAGTTAGTCCAAATGCAGCCGGTATCTATTGCTGAGGCGTTAAAAGCCGAACCGAATGTAGATGTTGCGGGAGGACCCAGAGCCTATAACCAATCGGTCAATATTCGTGGCTTGGAGGGCAACAAAGTTTTACAAACTATCGATGGTGTACAGCAACGATTTGAATCTGGGCACAGGCCCAGTTACTTTTTGGACCCTATTCTGATTTCACAAATTGAGGTGGTAAAAGGACCTACATCCAGTTTATGGGGCTCGGGAGCACTGGGCGGCGTGGTGGCGTCAAATACCATTAGCGCGAGTGATCTTTTGGCGCCCACTGACAATTTGGGCGGCATCATAAAAACCGGCTATACCGACAATAGCGAGCAGAGCACAACTACATTGGCGGTTGGCGGGCGCACAGATACAGTGGATATGCTGTTAAGCGGTTACTACCGGGATGGCGATAATGTGGTGATGGGTAACGGCGATGAATTGGCTGGATCGTCCACTCGCGATCAGGGCGTATTGATTAAAGCAGATTGGACGGTTAGCGAAACCCAGCAACTAGCACTCAATGTTCGACGAGCAGAAACCGTCGGTCAAGTACCAACAAACGGTAGCGCTAACAGCAATGGTAGCAGTAATTTCGATATTAACCGGGACCAGAGAGTTCAGTCAGGGCAAATTGATTATTATCTGAATACTGCCTCGCCGTTGCTGAATGCCCACGCGGTAGCTTATGTTAAAGACGTGACGATGGATGAGTCTCGGGTTTCGGATAATCGTACCGACAGCACCCAAAGCCAGACGGTTGGGTTAAATATTTCTAACGTTTCGGAGCTGTCCGGAATACGTTTATTGTACGGTGTTGACGGGTACATCGAATCCTTTGATGCAACGCGAGAAGGTGCGAATCGCCCGACACCGCCAGAGGCTGAAACCGAAGCGTATGGCGCCTTTTTACAGATGACCTTGCCCTTGGCTCAACGCTGGCACGCGGAGATGGGTCTACGCTATGACGATTTTTCGACGCGAGCGGACAATCTCAACCAGTCGCGCAGCGACAACGCCACCTCGCCCTCTGCGGGTATTTTTTGGCAAACCAAAGACTGGTTACAAATAGGCTTGCGCCACGACCAAGCGTTTAGAGCGCCCTCCTCAGAAGAGATGTACTCCAGCGGTTACCACTTTTGTATGTTCCCTGGTTTCTGTAATGCCTTTGTGCCCAATCCGGATTTAATCGCCGAGACGGCGGCAAATACTGAAGCGCTGGCAAAACTTGCGTTCGACAATGTCTGGGGGCAAGACGCCCTCCGCATTAACGCGTCGGTATTTGAAAACAACATTGATAATTTTATTGAGCAGATTGTTACCAGTCCGAGTTTCGCGCCAGTCATGAATCCAGGCTATACCACCTGGGTAAATGTGGACAAGGCCACGATTAGTGGTTTTGAAATAGCAGCTAATTACCAACAGGCGCAATGGCAGTTACAGGCGAGCTATGGTCAAAGTCGTGGCCGGGATGATAATTCGGGCGCCGATTTAACCGGTATTGCGGCCGACAAGTTGAGTTTGGATGGCAGTTATCAATTTTTTGAGGCCCAATTCACCCTGGGTGCGCGATTAATTCACGCCAAAGAACAAAATAGAACAGATGACAAAAGTGGCGCTGAGCCAGCACGCTATGCGGCTTATACCGTTGGGGATCTCTACGCGCGTTGGCAGCCGAGCAGCCTACCAAAACTGCAGATGGATCTAACCTTAAAAAATATCGGCGATATTTACTACCGCAGTGCTTGGTCAGAGTTATACGAACAAGGCCGAGCCGCTAGCGTAAGCGCTCATTATGTATTTTAAGGAGCCGTCTATGAATGCTGAAATTGCGACCACGGCAGATGTTTTACCTGGTCATTTCGCCCGTGCGCTATTGGATAATTTAACAAGTTGGGGTGCCGTGACCACTATCGTCGTACAAGCCGGTTGTGTGTTCGAATTCAAAGGCAACTTCCCAAAAGGGCAGTTAGGGAATGGATACTGGAACCTTGATGGTCCAGTTCCTGGGTTTCATGGCCACATTAATTTGGCTGTCATTGATCACGTGGCCTTTCAAGACAGGCCGCATCAAGGACGTCAGGCGTTGGCATTGGTCTTTGTTGATAAAAAAGCACAAACAATTTTTAAGGTGTTTTTAGGCCGTGACCACACTGGTGCATTAGATGCATCACAGGTGGAAAAATTTAGAAATTTACAAAGAGTTTTAGCACTATGAAAAATGTAAAATTAGAAGCCAAGCTGTCCGATGAAGTTATGGCTTTCATAGCGTGTCGTAAGAGCTTGCATTTGGCAAGCGTTGACCAGGCGGGTGAACCCTACGCGTCCTACGCACCCTTCGCCATCGGAGATAACTGCCTGTATATATTGATTAGTGATATTGCAGTGCACGCGGTAAATCTTCGTTTAAACCCGATTGCCTCGGTGCTAATTGTTGAAGATGAAGATAGTGCAGGTGAATTATTTGCGCGCATTCGCGTTAATTACAAAGTAAGTGCACAATTGTTGGCGGTTGATACACCAGAGTGGACGGCAGGTATTGATTCGCTAGTTGCACGGCATGGTAGTCGTAGTCAATCGTTGAGTGAGCTGGCTGATTTTAAACTGTTTAAACTGGTGCCTAAGAGTGGACGCTATGTTAAAGGTTTTGGTCGTGCCTATCAGTTGGCGGGAGAGTCTTTAGCGGGCGAGAGTATTGATCATTTGCAGGACGGGCACCAAAAGCGCGATGTTGCCTAATCTATAGTTGTCAGTTGCAGAAAAACGCTGATGACTATCGTTAGGTATTCTCTGGATCTAGCCGTTGAATTGCGAAATCAGGAAAACAGCGGCACTGACCTTGGGAAGTGTTGCTGTTCGACCAGCGTAAAAAAGCCGCCATCGTGATGGCGGCAACTGCATAGTGACTTAGCTATGCATGGCAGGAATCAAACCGTATTCCTACCGAGAGAGCCGACTGCCGAAGCAACCGGTAAAACATGAAACGAGTATTTGTCTAGAAGTTATAGGTCAAGTCAACGCCGTAGGTTCGACCCTTGCTAAGAGGCGCGAAACTTCCGCCTAGAGGAACGGGACCCAAAACGGCTGGTAGTTGCGTGTCCCCGCCGTGATTGACGCTGTTGAGAAGGTTGTTGGCGTACAAACCGAGCACCCAGTGTTCATCATTACTGTGAAAGTCTACGCCCGCATTGAGAATTTCTTGCTTATTGATCGTGCCGAGATTGTTATCGGTATAGGCAGACGCATCGCGAAAGCCAAAGCTAAGTCTGGATGACATGTAGCCCCAACTGCCCAAGCCTAAATCGTGATTGATACCAACGCTATAAGTCAGCTTTGCGGCCCTGGGTAAATCTAACGACTTATCTGCGTCGTCAATAACACCGTCGCCGTTTAAATCGTAAAATAGTTTATCGTAACCGGCGTCTGTTAACCCCACCGATGCATTCAACACAAAACTTTCAGTCAGTGCATAGGTGCCGTCGAGCTCCATGCCCATTATTGTTGCATCTGCGGTATTTCTTATAACTTGAACGACACCAGCGAACGGATCTGACAAGTTAATCTCTCTTTGCATATCGGTAATTCGATTGTAGAAGACTGCGCCATTGATGCGCAGTTTATTATCTTGATCTGATTTGAATCCAATTTCGAAACTATCGACAGTTTCTGCATCGAAGGGACCCGGGGCTTCGGTAATCGAAGTGTTTCGCAAATTGTAGCCGCCCGAACGCTGGCCACGGGTTAGGCTCGTATAAACCATGGTGTCGGCGGATAGGAAGTAGGTTAGCCCTACCTTGGGCGAAAAATTGGACCAAGATTCATCATCGACAAAATCTAACGTGCAGGTATTTTCTAGCACACTGCAGGGGTTGTTGCTGTTGAGTGTAAGTGTTGCGATTTCCGCTTCCTTTTTTTCCTCAGTGTAGCGACCGCCCAGAGTCAGCATGAGGCTTTCGGTGAGGGAGTAATCTGCGGCAAGAAATATCGCAGCTGTATCTACCGTGTAGTTGCCTCCACCGTCGAGTGTGCTGGCGCCGTTTAGGTAGCTTCGGGTCTCCTGATAGTTCAGTTCATTGGTGAAGTAATAGATGCCCGTGGTTACATCCAGGTCCTCGGTTACCTGAGCGTTGTAGCGCAATTCATTGCTAAATTGTTCGGCATCGAGCGCTGCATCTGAGTGAAACAAACTCAGAGGCGATGCGTCGATGTCTCCTCGAGAAGGCGCAGAGGACTGGCGCCAACCGGCGATATTAGTCAGCGTGCCGATGCCGATTTCCCAATTAATCTCGAGACTTGCCAAATCTGAGTCGACTAAATAGAAGCCCTCTTCATTGACGGAGAAATCGTGTTCGTCGCGGTCGAAGTTATCCCAAGCGCCATCCACACCGCTGCCGTTTGTGTGACTTTGCGCCGCGGGCCCGCTAGCATCCTGTTCATAGTGTTCATACCGCAGTGTTGCATCGAGCTGCTCACTAGGTTCCCATGCGAGAACCACGCGGGCCATTTTTGTTTCAGAGCCACCAAAAGCTTCATCGTTATAGCTGTTTTTAAACCAACCTTGATCGTCGTTGTAGTAAGCAACCAGCTTTCCTGCAAGGGACTCTGTGATTCCACCGCTAACGCTCGCCATGAGATAGGAATTTGGTTTTTCCCCGCCACCCTCTACGGCTGTGCGAATCGTTGCTTCTGTTTCTTGGGTTGGCTTTTTTGTATTAATGAGTACCGCACCACCGGTGACGTTGCGGCCGAATAAAATACCCTGAGGGCCACGCAATATTTCGATGCTGGCTAGATCAAAGGTATCGAAAATAATGCCGTTATTAACCCCCATGTAAACACCGTCGACAAAAATACCAACGGTTGGGTCAATAGAGGGAATTGAGCTGTTAATACCTAAGCCGCGGATAGAAAAGTTTGCGGTGCCCTTTGTTGTGCCAGCGTCGTCCATGGCGACATTGGGCAGGCCCACGGATAGGTTAGTTAGGTTTCGAACTTTGAGCGCTTGTAATTGTTGCTCGCCGACGGCCGTTACAGAAAGCGGAGCATCTTGTGCGCTTTCTGCTTTCTTGCGCGCGGTGACGACTATCTCTTCGAGTAGCGTTGAGCTAGCAGTGCGGACTTTTTCTTGGGCGACCGCCACAGACGAATACCCTGCTGCGAGACAAATTCCTAGGGCGATGTTCTTTAACGGAAATTTTCGGGTGGGGGATAGATTATGCTCTTTCATTGATTTCATTATTGTGCTCTCCAATGGGGTGCAATTTTTAGTGTTGTAAAGCCCCGTCTGAGTAACTCAGACAAGTAGATGCTATGCATTCTGGCCAGCTGAGCGTTATTCCTAGGGCGCCAATTCCGTTAGCATTTTTTGCCAGTATTGCGTTGCGGTTAGCCGTTATGAGTGTGATAGACTCAGTCTGGAGAGCAGGAAAAAACATTATAAAGTCTGCGAATAAGCCTTATCACAGACACTGATAAATATCGGAATTTTCATGACTAATGGTCCGGATGTTATTGGGTGCTGGTTGACGTTATTTGCCAGTGCGTTATCTAGTTATAATATCGATGCGCCTAGATTCTTAACTGAACAGGGAGTTGATTACGCGTTAGCGTCAGACCCGAATTACCGATTACCCGTTGTCATCATGGCGCAACTTTGGCATGCGGCAGTGGCGCAAACGGGTGATAAAACCTTTGGCCTAAAGGCTGGCACCTTTGTGACGCCAATGACTTTCAGCGCTTTAGGTGTTGCACTTTGGAGTTGTTGTACCATTCGCGATCATTTCAATTGCTTGGTTCGCTATATGCATGTTTTCACAAATGCAGTGGATATCTCAGTTGAAGAAACCGATGAACATCTTATTACTACCAGTCGGCTGAGGCATGATAATGGTCGAAGTTCAGCGTCCGATTATGCGCAAGATGCGGTTTATGCTGCCATGATTACCCTGAGTAGGTCCCATTACAAAGCAGATTTTTCCATGGTGAAGCTCGAACTTACTCGGGCTCAGCCTGAGGATGAGGCACCCTATTTAGCGTTATTTCGCTGCCCCGTAAGCTTTGGTCACGCGTTAAGCCGAGCTTGGTATAAGCGCGCTGACGTGGATGTCTCGATTCCTGGTTGCAATAGAGAAATGGCCCACGCAACAGAAAAGTTAGCGCAAGACTATTTAGCCAAACTCGAGCTAAAAAATGCCGATATTCAGCATAGGGTGCAAAATATTATTGTCAATTTAATGCCTCAAGGTGAGGCAACCTTAGAGCGAGTAGCGGATATTTTACACATGAGTTCGCGCACGCTGCATAGAAAGTTGGAGGCTGAGCGGTCTAGCTTTCGTTTGGAGATGGAAGCGGTCAGGCAGCGATTGGCGCGCGAGTATATGCTCGATCACAGTCTTTCTTTAGGCGATATAAGTTTTCTATTGGGCTTCTCAAGCTCTAGCAACTTCACCAGAGCGTTTCGACGTTGGACGGGAAAAACACCTCAAGACTTCCGTCAAATACACATTGACTGATTGTCAAAAAAAGTAAAATCAGTTGTCAGATTTGGAATAACTAAAAAATAATACGCGACGTAACCTAATGCTCTTGAAATTTATCTTTGAGTTAAAGGTTTTTGTATGTCTCGTGCTCCTAGTATCCCTCGCTCCAAAATTGATGACTACAGCCGCGATCAAGCCAGCGAGCGGCGAGATTTTCTATACGACAAGACCGGTGCGCAATTGTCTGCAGTGGGACATTACACACTTGATCCGCAAGTGGTGAATGGCAATATCGAAAATTTTATTGGTACTTTGCAAATGCCATTGGGTGTTGCTGGTCCATTGAAAATTCAGGGCGAAGCCGCTCAGGGTGATTTCTATGTGCCATTGGCTACCACAGAAGGAACCTTGGTGGCCAGTTACAGCCGTGGTATGCGTGTTATATCGGAATGTGGTGGCTGCAAGACAGCAGTAACCCGTCATGCGATGCAGCGGGCACCGGTATTTCTGCTTGCTGACGTGCATCTTGCTAAGCAGTTTGGCGCTTGGTTGGAGCAAAATTTTTTGCAGCTAAAGTCTGTGGCCGAATCCACCACTCGAAGTGGCAAATTGGTTGATGTTGAGCAGTACCCTGTTGGCAATATGCTGTACACCCGGTTTAATTTCACCACGGGTGATGCCGCGGGGCAAAACATGACCGGCAAGGCTACGTTTGCGGCCTGTGAATGGATTGTTGCCAATTGCCATTTGCAACCAAAGTATTTGCTTTCGGGTTCGATTGATACCGATAAAAAGCACTCGGCGATGAATTTGATTCGCACTCGCGGCAAGCGTGTGATTGCCGAAGTTGTGCTGAAAAATGATGTGGTAAAACGTCTTCTAGGTGTTGACACTGCCACACTGTTTCGCGCTCGACAAATATCCAACACCGGAAGTTTTCAGGCTGGTTCCATTTATAACGGTCCTCATTCGGCAAACGGCATCGCGGCGTTGTTTATTGCAACGGGCCAAGATGAAGCAAATGTTGCTGAGTCGCATGCGGGCATTACTCACAGCCAATTATTAGATAATGGTGACTACTATTGGTCGGTTACTTTGCCGGCCGTTATCTGTGGTACCTACGGTGGCGGGACGGCGTTGCCTGGGCAGCGTGAATGTCTTGAATTGATGGATTGTTACGGAGCGGGTAAAGCCGACAAATTTGCAGAAATAGTTGCCGCTGTAGTGCTCGCTGGCGACATTTCTCTAGGTAGCGCAGTGCTAGCTGGCGATTGGGTGTCTAGCCATGAGCAATATGGTCGAAATCGGAAGTAATTCGGGCTTACATTCTTCTGCAATGAGAATAATAACGAGGTAGGTATGAGCACCCCTTTATCAGATGCACGTCAATCCTGCGGGTCTGCTGGCCGTTATGATTCACCACGCTATCGCGGTTATGTCTTGGCAATGTTGACGTTGACTTATGTTTTTAACTTCGTCGATCGCCAAATTATCGCCATTTTACAAGACCCCATAAAATTGGAGTTCGGCCTATCTGATACTCAACTCGGATTACTAAATGGACTCGCTTTTGCGGCTTTTTATGTGGGCTTTGGTTTACCCATTGCCCGCTGGGCTGACGCAGGGGTGCGTCGAAATATCGTAGCCTTAGCGTTGGGTGTGTGGAGTTTAATGACGGTATTTTGTGGTATGGCGCAGAGCTATACCCAGCTATTACTCGCCCGTATAGGTGTGGGGATAGGCGAGGCTGGTTGCAGCCCACCAGCGCACTCTATGATTTCGGATATCTTTCCTCCTGCCCAAAGAGCGACGGCGTTAGGTACTTATTCGCTCGGTGTGAACGTGGGTATTTTAATAGGCTTCGTCGCGGGCGGCTGGCTAAATGAAGTCTATGGTTGGCGTGTTGCCCTGATGGCAGTTGGCGCACCCGGATTATTGTTAGCGGTATGGCTGCGCTGGACAGTGCACGAACCTCAGCGTGGGTTTTCGGATGCAGGCAATCAGCCTGCCAGCCAGACCACAACTGAAGAACTAGCGCCCTTGGCTCAGGTCTTTCGGCAATTATGGTCCTATAAAAGCGCTCGTTGGTTGGTCTTTGCGTGTGGTTTAACCAGCGTTGGTGGTTATGGCTTGGCAAACTGGATGCCGTCCTTTCTAATTCGCAGTCATGCCATGGGCACGGCCGAGCTTGGTGTTTGGCTTGCGCTTATCGCCGGTGTTGGTGGTGGTTTAGGGACTTTTTTTGGTGGTTACTTAGCGGATCTATTAAGTAGGCGCGACCCGCGTTGGGTGCTCTGGCTGCCTGGCCTGACATTGAGTGTGGCATTTCCCTTCTTACTACTGACGTTTTTGTTACCGGAAAAATTACCTACGCTGCTGATCTATATATTTCCTGCCAGCGTTATTTCGGTGTACTTGGGTCCATCATTGGCAACCATTCATCGGCTGGCACCGAATCGAATGCGCGCTATGGCGTCAGCATTGTTATTTCTAGTGATTAATATTATTGGTTTAGGAATCGGCCCTGTGGCAATCGGTGTGTTGAGCGACATGTTGCAGCCTATATTGCAAGCGCAAGCACTGCGAATGTCCCTGTTGGTAATGGTCTGCGGTGGTGTAGTGTCTGGCGCTCTATGCTTTTTCTTCGCAGCAAAACATCTCATAAGCGACCAAATTCGCGCGAATAGCTATGCTCAAGGTGACTAAAATGGCGTTAACAATGGGCTTGGCGCCCACACCCTTAGAGAAGTTTTATCAGTGGGAAAAAGTCGCGCAAGAGGATGTGTTTTTACGCCAATCGCGCAACGGGCAGTGGTTGAATTACACCTGGGCTGAGGTTTCCGAAATGGTGCGCCGAGTGGCAGGTTTTATTAGCTCGCGCAAGCTGCATGCTGGGTCTAATATTGGAATTGTGGCGTCTAATTGTGCCGAATGGTTGGTGGTGGATTTAGCCATCATGTTAGCGGGTCATGTCAGTGTGCCGCTCTATGCTGGCCAAGATCTGAATTCGGGGCGGTACATTTTAGATCATGCCGACGTGAGCCTTGTTTTTGTCGGTCGGTTTTCACAAGAGAGCCAGGCCGATTCACTTTTCGGCGCTCATCGCTACCGAATAGCACTCACGGATTGCCAAGTCAATTGCGATGTATCTATCGCCGATATTTTATCGGACGCCCCTCGGTTTGATAAGTCTCCTGTTTACCCGCGCGCTCAGTTATTTACCTTGATTTACACATCAGGTACAACTGGCAATCCGAAAGGGGTGATGCATACTATTGGTGCTATTGCCGACGTGGTTCAAAGGCGTACTCTGTATTTACCGTCAGCCGAACCTGGGGAGCGGGAGCGATTTATCTCTTATTTGCCGTTGGCGCACGTGGCTGAGCGCGCGGGTATTGCCATAAGAGCACTCTACTCGAATGCTGAGTTGGCTTTTTCTGCAGGCTTGACCACCTTTGCCATCGAAATGCGCCAAATAAAGCCGACCGGTTTCTTTGCGGTACCTCGATTATGGGAAAAGTTTCGAGAGAATCTATTGACCACGCAGCCAGATTTAGTGGTTGAACATCTAACCGATGCCGAAAAAATACATTTGCAAAGCTTGTTAGGTCTGGAAAAGGCGCGCTACATCACTACCGGTGCTGCAGCGACACCACCCGACTTGTATCAATGGTATAAGGCCATTGGCATTCGATTGATCAATGCTTATGGCATGACCGAAAATTTGATTGACGGTTGTTTAAATATCAGCGAATCGGAGTGTGATCCAGGATGCGTTGGCACGCCCCTGCCTGGTGTTAAATTGCGATTCACCGAGGATGGTGAAGTTTGTTTTAAAAGTACAGGTGTAATGCAGGGCTACTACAAGGACGAGGAAAAGTCGTCACTCGTTCTACATGGTGGTTGGTATCATACCGGCGATAAAGGCTTTTTAGATGAGCAGGGGCGATTGGTGTTAACAGGCCGTGTTGGCGATGTTTTTAAAACCAGTAAAGGTAAATTTGTTAACCCCATCGATATAGAGCACAAGCTGTTGTCTTGGAAATTATTTGAGCAGGTTTGTGTCATTGGTCAAGGCTTGGCACAGCCAGTGGCGCTAACGGTGCTTAACCACAGCGCTAAGATGATAGAAAGATCAGCATTAGAAGAAACGCTAAAGCACCATTTGATACATATGAATAGCCAATTGGCGCCCCATGAGCGAGTGTCAAACATCTGTGTGACTTCGGAAGATTGGAGTGCAGATACAGGCTTGCTAACACCAACATTGAAAGTAAAGCGTCAAGCGGTAGCGGACAGATACCTAGCAGCGGTAGATTTGAATCGGCTGGTAACTTGGCGCTAGTGCGTTGATATTTTTTTGGTTAGCGGTGTGTATTTTCCTTAAGCAGCGTAAGTGCGCGCCTAATTTTTTCTGGAATAGGGCAGGGGCGTTGGTTATCGCGTGCGACAAATACGTGAACGAAATGGCCGTGCGCACATAGCATATTATTGTTCTCCTTAAAAATGCCGAGTTTGTAAGTGACTGAGCTATGCCCGAGTTTAGTGACGGCGAGTCCCACGTCGATTTTCTCGGGGAAGCTCAGCGGTTGAAGATAGCTGCACTGTGAGTCGACGACGAAGGCAATGCTGGCGCCTTGATGAATGTCTAGTCCTCCGTCGCTGATTAAAAATTGATTTACCGCCGTATCGAAGTAGGCGTAGTAGGTCACGTTGTTCACGTGGCCGTAAATATCATTATCGGCCCAGCGGGTGTCGATGGATTGGAAACGTTGAAAGTTTGCACGGGTCGGTTTGCCGTTGGCGGCGTGGGGGTCTGGATTGTTCATGGCTGAGCTCAATAGATTGATTGGTAGATTTTTAGGGCGTCGGATTCGCTCATTGGCTTAGGATTATTGATGAGCAAGCGCTGCTGCAACATCGCGTCTGCGGCTAACCTCGGTAAGCTCTCTCGCGCTACGTTGAGGTCGCGCAGGCGTGTCGGTAATTGCGTGTTTTTGACCAGCTCATCTAAAGCATTAATAAGTTGTTGGCATGCCGTCTTTGGATCTGTTGCAGGCTTTACCACAAAAATTGAGGCTAGCTGGGCGTAAAGCAAATAGGCGTGGCTGGCATTGAAGCGCAATACGGCGGTAAGCACTAACGCGTTGCTGAGTCCGTGCGGTATATGATAGTGACCTCCCAGCGGATAGGCGAGCGCGTGCACGGCCGCGACCGGCGCGTTGGCAAAGGCTTGGCCGGCGAGACAAGCACCGAGCAACATGGCGGAGCGCGCCGCTAAATTACTACCATCGCTAACGGCGCCTAACAAATGCGCGGATAATAACTTCAGCGCTTGACGTGCAAGTGCGTCCGAGAGTGGATTTTTTTTATGTGCGCTGGTGAATGCCTCAATCGCGTGCACCATGGCGTCGATGCCTGTCGCCGCCGTGATGGCGGGTGGCAGGCCTAGGGTGAGTTCTGGATCGAGTAACGCCAAATCTGGCAAGAGCTTTTTCGAAACAATGCCGGCCTTGGTGGTATTGCCGGTAGTGATAATGGCGATGGGCGTAACTTCTGAACCCGTGCCGGCGGTGGTGGGTATTTGTACTAGCGCGAGGCGGTTACCCGTAACTTTATCGATACCATAAAGCTGAGCGAGTGTTTGCTGGCAAAAAGGATGGGCGAGAAGCGCAATAATTTTTGCCACATCCATTGAACTGCCACCACCGAAACCGATGATTAAATCCGCTTGTGTTGATTTTGCTTTTGCCACGGCTGCGAGCACTGTGGCTTCTGACGGGTCGGCCTGTACCTCGCTAAAGCAGGCATGATTTACACCCGCGATAGTCAATGCTGTCTGCGCCTTTTTGATTATACCCAATTTGACCAGACCGGCATCGCTGATAATCAGTACCGATTGGGCGCTCAGTTGTTGGATAAATTGCGCTAAGTCGTCGATTAATCCTGGTCTCATTTCAATGCCAGAGCTAGTGTAGAAGCTAATAGATTGCATAATGGCCCTAAAAATGATCGAGTTGAAAGGAGGGTATTGTGCGCGTATTGCCTAATAAAATTTGCATTAAACTGATACAGCGAGGAAGAATACGTTCAAAGTAAACATGCGCGCACTGAATTTTGGCTTGCAGAAAATCTTGGTCAGCATCGAAATGGGGTAGATTTTCGTAGGCGGCTTGCGCTTGTTGTAGCCAACACCAAGCCAATAGAATATAGCTTGAGAAATGCAAGAAGTCACAGGCATTAAGGCTCAGTGAGTCTGGGTTATTAAGGTTGTTGTCGTGCATCAAGCTGGCCATTTCCTGCCAGCGATTGAGCCAGTGTAGTAGAGCGCTGGCAAGCGGTGCAATTTTCTCATTGGCTTGGCTTTGAGCACAGTCTTGGCGAATGTCGTTTATTAATGCACTTAGCGCTAGCCCCTTATCCGCTAAAATTTTTCGTTTAACTAAGTCTTGCGCTTGAATGCCGTTGGTGCCCTCATAAAGCTGGGTGATACGGCCATCGCGCACGAGTTGCTCCATGCCCCATTCACGAATATAGCCGTGACCGCCATAAACTTGTACGCCGAGATTGCTCACCTCCATGCTCATGTCGGTAAAAAAACCTTTCACAATGGGAATGAGCAACGCGGCTCGCGCACTTGCCTGCTGGCGAATTGCCTGGCTCGCGCCTCTGTGTTCTAAGTCGAGTGCCATTGCGGCTTTTAGCCCTAATAGTCTGCTGCCTTCTACTAAGGTTTTTTGCGTCAGCAACATCCGCCGTACATCGCCGTGCATAATTATTGGATCGGCGGCGAGCTCGGGGTTTTTAGTGCCCGACAAGCTGCGGCATTGCAGTCTATCGCGGGCGTAGCGAAGCGCGCCTTGATATGACTGAGCTGCTATGCCCAAACCTTGTAGCCCTACTTGAAAACGAGCATCGTTCATCATCGTGAACATACAGGCTAAACCTTGATTCGCTTGGCCTACCAAGTAACCTTTAGCACCGTCGAAATTGATCACGCAGGTGGCGGCGCCTTTAATGCCCATCTTGTGTTCTAAAGCACCACAGCTCAAGGCGTTTTCTGCCTGACTATCGGGTAATATCTTAGGCACTAAAAATAAACTGATGCCTTTAATGCCGGCTGGCGCATCGGACAGACGGGCGAGTACCAGATGAATAATATTTTCGGTTAAATCTTGTTCGCCACCGCTGATAAAAATTTTTGTGCCATTAATACTGTAGCTGTTGTCAGCACAAGGCTTGGCGCTAGTGCGTAGCAAGGCTAGGTCGGTGCCAGCGTGGGGTTCAGTCAGGCACATGGTGCCGGCCCATTGGCCACTGACAAGTTTTGCTAAATAGGTTTGTTTTAGCGTTTCGCTCGCGTGGGTATTCAGTGCTAATACCACTCCTTCGGTTAAGCCTGAGTAGATACGAAAGGCGAGGTTGGCGCTCATTAGCATTTCATGAAACGGAGTCGCGAGCAGCGCAGGTAAGCCTTGGCCGCCGAAGGCCTCGGGCCCGGTCATGGCCGCCCATCCTGCCTCGCAGTAAGCTCTATAAGCCTCTACAAAGCCCTTGGGCGTGGCAACTTTGCCGCCGTTAAGCGTTGCGCCTTGTTCATCGCCTACACTGTTGAGCGGTGCGATAACCTCGCTGGCGTAGCGGGCGCCCTCCTCTAGTATGGCGTCGGCTAAGTCTTTGTTTAACTCGGTTAACCCAAGCGCTTCGCAATGTTGTTCGAAATTGAGTAGGGTATGTAAGAGAAACTGAAAATCTTTTAGCGGTGCTTGGTATTCCATGGGCTGCCTAAAACGGTGTATAAGTGAAAGGCTCCACTCTAGGCAATCTTTGCTTCGATGAGGAATCAAACTTGGTGATACGTTAAATTGCGATTATGAATATAAGAAATTTTGACTTAAATCTCTTGGTGGTGCTCGATGCATTGCTGCGCGAGCGCAATGTTTCTAAAGCAGCGGATAAATTGTCCCTCACTCAGCCTGCAATCAGTAACGCACTCAACCGGTTAAGAACACAGCTTGATGACGAGGTGATGATTCGCACCGCGGGGGGCATGAAACCCACAGCGCTAGCGTTAAGTTTAGAAGAGCCTGTGCGCAGAGCTTTGCGGCAAATTGAATCGAGCTTGAACAGTAATCTTGCCTTTGATCCAAGTTTAAGTAACGACGTTTTCACCTTGGCGCTGACCGATTTCGTCGAGCATATGTTGATGCCGTCGCTGTCGGCACTGTTAGCGCAGGTGGCGCCAGGGCTTCAATTGCGCGTGGTGGACTTAGGCAGAGACTTTCCATTGCAAGCACTGGAGTCTGGGCAAGTGGATTTGGCCATTGGTCGGTTTTTGAATTTGCCTTCCAGAGCTAGCCATCGCCGTTGGTTAGAGGAAGATCTGGTGTTGGTGTCTGCGCTTACTAATCGCATGCCAGAGAACTTAGATGTGGACAGCTTTTGCGCCTTGCGGCATTTGTGGGTGAGTGGTGCGCAAACCAAGGGCATGGTGGATGCGTGGTTGGAAGCGCACGGATACAGTCGCGAGTTAAGTTACATTACGCCTAATTACATGATGGCATCCCATCTGGTGGCTGCGACGGATATGGTGGTCGTGCTACCACGCCGCTTTGCACAGAAATATCAGCGTTTATTGCCGCTGTGTCTGTATGAAATGCCCATGACGCTGGATACTTTTTCAATAGACATGGCTTGGGCCAGTTTGCGCGACAAGGACAAAGGCTTGCAGTGGTTGGTGGAGCAATTGTTGACGATTGATGTGAGCGCTTAAAAAATTATGCCAAAATCCTTAATTGTGGCACCGAAAAACCACTGAACGTTTAATTTAAAAGGTAACTGGCAAAACCGAGGTAAATGATAACCCCGGTGGCATCGACAATAGTGGTCACCAGAGGCCCGGATGCGGTTGCTGGGTCCATATTGATCTTGGATAAAATAAAGGGCAAGCAGAGCCCGATCAGTGAGCCTGCCATCACCACACACACCATGGCGGCGGCAACTACTATGGCCACATCGGTGCCGCCCCTTAGCCAACCTAGGCCAGCAACGGCGATGGCTAGCGTAAAGCCGAGCGCGCCGGCCACTAGGATTTCGCGGCCCAGTAAGCCCAGCCAATCTTTCATTTGAACCTCACCGGTCGCCAGTGCCCGCACCATTAATGCCGCGGCTTGGGAGCCGGCGTTGCCGCCACTGCCGACGAGTAGAGGGAGAAAGAAGACCAGTGCCACGTGTTGTTCGATCAGCGCTTCAAAAAAGGCGATGCCGGCGCCAGAGAACAGCGAGCCGAACACCAGTAGTAATAGCCAGCCAATACGCTTGGTGAAAAGTCGTGTTAAGGAAATATCTTTAAATGAAGAGCCAAGCGTGGCGACAGAGGCGCTTTTTTGTGCATCTTCTGTGGCCTCCTCCACGAAGGCATCCATGGCGTCATCGTAGGTGATAATACCGACCAGTTGTCGGTCTTCATCTAATACCGGTACCGCAAGTAAATCGTAGTGACGTACAACTTCCGCCACTTTTTCTTGGTCTTCATTCACCGCCACGCTGACTACATCCGCGTGCATCAGGTCGGCAATAATGGCATCGGGTTTAGCGAGGATGAGTTGCTTAAGTGACAGGGTGCCTTGCAGCGTGCGGTCCTTATCGACCACATAAACTTGGTAAATTGTCTCTTTGTCTGGCGCTTCAAGGCGAATGCGCAGTAGCGCTTTGTGTACCGTCCAGTGGCCACGCAAGGTCGCATAATCTGAGGTCATCAAGGCGCCAGCGGTCTTTTCTGGGTAGCTCGCCAAGCGCCGTACATCCTCCCGTTCGGCTTGTGCCAAACCTGGCAGCACGGCATGGCGCTGCTCCTCGCTTAAGCGGTTATACAGATCGGCGCGTTCATCGGACTCCATTTCTGAAAATAGGGCGGCTAAATCGTTGCGCGACATGACGGATGCTATCGCCGCTTGGCGTTCTTCCAGCATAAATGAGAAGGCTTCGGCGTGATCGTGCAGGCTCAGTAAAGAAAGTAGCTGTGCCGCTTGATAGGGGCTGAAAGCGGCGAGGGCGTCGGCTAAATCCGCAATGTGCATATGTGCTATCAAGCCGCGCAATTGATGCTTGTCGGGTTGTTGGATAAGGGCTGTGAGTTGTGCGCGAATGTCTGCCTGATCCATAACCTCTCCTACTTATTGGTTGGTTCGGGGATTGTAGGGAGAGAAGAACAAGGATACAACGCCGATGCCTGTCTATACTGGATCAGATGTGCCAGCCAGAGGAGCTAAGTTTGATTGGTAACCCGTTTAAAAAAGATCCAACGCCGCTGCTTTGGTTGCTACTCATAGTACTAGTAGGCGTTATGAGCGCCGGCGCACTCGTCATTGATCGACTAAATATTGAGTCATTTCAGGGCGATGAGCGCAATAAAGTCCTACAGCAAGCAAGTGTGATTCGTGCCCGTCTTGAGGGCAATATTAACGCCAATATTCAATCCATACTTGGATTAGTGTCGGTGATTGCGGCCGAACCCGATCTACAGCAGGACAAGTTTTCACGCTATGCGTCGCAGATTTTTGAGGGGCGCAATCAACTGCGCAACCTCGGTGGTGCGCCGAATATGGTTATTCAGCTTATGCACCCGCTGACGGGTAATGAGGCCGCTATTGGCTTGAATTTGGCCGTGAATAAATCTCAAAGAGACGCGGCGTTGCGGGCGAAAGAAACCGGTGTGATTACGGTTGCTGGGCCGGTTAATTTGGCCCAAGGCGGGCAGGGATTTATTGGCCGTGTACCCGTATTTAGTCATAGTCCAGGCAATGATCGTGAGTTTTGGGGTTTAGTATCGGCAGTGATTGATCTGGAACGTTTTTATCGTGAAAGCGGAGTGTTTGATGCAAACATCGAAATAGCAATCAAAGGGCGCGACGGCACTGGTGCCGCAGGCGATCTTTTTTACGGGGCACCTGAATTATTGACTAAAAATCCCGTGCTGTTAAATGTCAAGCTACCCAATGGCTCCTGGCAGCTTGCCGCCGCGCCGCTTCAAGGTTGGACTGCCGTGCCGCCCAATAATTTTTGGTTGCGCATGCTGATGGCCATCACGATTTTAATGTTGTCGTTACCAATTTTGGCACTAATAGTAAACCAGCGGGCCCGCCAACAAGAGCAAGCGCGCTTGCGGAGTTTGTTTTTTCGCTCAAGTTTAGGTATCGCTCTTTGTGATAACAGTACCGGCTATATATTGCAGCTGAATCCGACCCTAGCCGATATGCTCGGCTTGGCACCCAATGAAATACCACCACAAAAACTGCATGATTTGATAGAGGCGCCTGACAACGCGCCACTGTACTGGTTAGAAAATTTAATGGGGATGGGGAGTGGAATAAAAATAGAAGGCCGTATTCGCAGCGCTGATGGCGTGAGTCACTTTGTTCATATTAACAGTGTTGCAATCGATCAACCTGGAATGAAAAATCTATTCTGGGTCATGTTGGATGACGTTACTGTGCGGGCCAAAACGGCTGCAGAACTTGCCGAGACCACAAGGCAGCTTCAGTTGGTGGTTGATAGTACCGGTGTTGGTTTCTGGGACTGGAAAATTCCAACCGGAAAGCTGAAAGTTAATGAAAGTTGGGCGCAACTGCTGGGTTTCTCAGTGCAAGAGCTTGAGCAGACAACTGGCGGAAATTGGTTTGAGCGGATGCATCCAGAGGATGTCCCAAGGGTATTGAAATATGTGGACATGGCCGCGCCCGGAATCCTAATTGCAAGCCCTTTGGAGGTGCGAGTAAAGCATAAAAGTGGTGGCTGGGTGTGGTTGCTGATCAGTGGGCGTGTCGTCGATTGGAGTAATGATAAACCGTTAAGGGCAGTAGGCGTTAGTTTGGATATTACCGATAAAAAAAGCATCGATAATAGTCTAAAAGCGTCTCAAGAGTTACTGGAAAAATATTTCACCATGTCTCCAGCCTTTATGTCCATTACCAGTGAAGAGGGGGTGTTTGAAAAAGTAAATTCGACCTTTGTTCGGAAGTTAGGTTTTACTGAAGAGGATTTTTTGAGTACTGCAGTATTAGATTTTATACATCCGGATGATGTTGAATCGGCTGTGGCGGCGGCTCGAAAAATTTGCGTAGAGGGTGGGTCTATTGAAGTAAGAAATCGTTATCGCTGTGCTGATGGGCGCTATCTAGCGCTGAATTGGAATACTAGCTTTGATCCAGCGACACGGAAATACTACGCAACAGGGTTGGACGTAACGGAAAATATAGAATATCAGGAGAAACTAAAGGATAGAGAGCAAATGCTAGCGGCGATGAGTAAACAAGGACGCATTGGTGCTTGGGCCCTAGATGTAGAAGAGCAGAAAATAACCTGGTCGCTAATGACTAAAGAAATACATCAGGTGGATGAGGACTACGAGCCGAAAATAGAATCGGCGATAAAATTTTATAAAGAGGGCTACAGTCGCGATACGATAAGTAAGTGTGTGGGTGAAGCATTGTCAACAGGAACGCCGTTTAAGGAGGAACTACAAATTCTGACCGCTAAAGGTCAGGAGCTTTGGATTGTCGCTACCGGTCAGGCCGAGATGCGTGACGGCCGCTGCGTACGTGTTTTTGGCTCTTTTCAAGATATACAGAACAGAAAGATCATTGAACAGGAGTTGATTGAGGCCAAGGAGTTTGCCGAACAGGCTGTAAAAGTCAAGAGCGAGTTTTTGGCGATGATGAGTCATGAAATAAGAACACCAATAAATGGCGTTATGGGTATGCTTAATTTGCTCAAGCGCACCTCTCTCGATCAAGGCCAAACGCACTATCTCGATGTGTCACTAAAAAGCGCGCACTCATTGCTTCATACCATTAATGATGTGTTAGATTTTTCTAAGGTCGATGCTGGAAAATTAGAATTAGCGTGCGAAGCCTTTGATCTATCGAATGAATTAGATAATGTAGTGCAAGTTATGGCGCTGTCAGCGGAGAATAAAAATTTATATTTGACGTTAGATCGCAGTTGTTTTGAACCTGTTATCGTCCATGGGGATCAAGATAGGTTGAGGCAGATTTTGGTTAATTTGGTCAGTAATGCAATTAAATTTACCGAGCAAGGCGGGGTTCGAATTAAGGCTCACATGACAGCCGAGGATTCTGTCCTGCTGGTTTCAGTGTCAGATACTGGCGTCGGTATTGATAGCGAAAACGTCGATGCATTATTTAAGCCATTTTCACAAGTGGATAGTTCAACTACGCGCCGATTTTCGGGTACAGGCTTAGGCTTGTCCATTGCACACCGGTTATGTGCTTTGATGGGTGGCGATGTAGCCGTTGAAAGTCAACCTGGCCAGGGTTCGAAATTTACCTTTAGAGTTAAGTTTGAAAAAGTTGAAAAAAACGCCTTGGCATACAGCCCTTTATTTTCGGGTAAGCGGGCTTTGTTGATAGCTCACGATGAAATCATTGTTAATAATCTCTCTCATCTGCTAGAGGCGTCTGGCGCTAGCGTTGTTCGTAAAGATGCAGTGAGTGACGTTGCCGCTAGTATAGTTTCTGGTTTTGATTTGGTATTCGTCGACCAGCAGACAATGTCCGAAAAATTTTCCGTTGTAGAGATGAAACGCAGTAGTACAGCAATGACTAGTGCTGAATTTATACTTCTTTGTTCACAGAATGGTATGCCTGATTTAGTTGAATTAAATGAGCAAGGTTTTACATATTGCTTGTCTAAGCCGGTGACTTGTTCTTCGTTACGCGAACTATTTTCTCGTCACGGGCGTGGGTACAGCAGTTCACAGGGTGCAGTGAAATCTAGAAGTAATAATGTTAGATTGCTATTGGTCGAAGATAACCTAGTTAATCAGGAGGTAGCTACGCTACTGCTAGAAAGTTTCGGTTTTAGTGTTGATGTGGCGGCCACGGGTTTGCAAGCGCTGAATAAAATGCGGAGCACCCTTGAGTTCCAGCATTACGATGTTGTTTTGATGGATTGTCAAATGCCAGAGATGGATGGCTATGAAGCCACGCGAGAAATCCGCAGGGGCGCGGCCGGCGATAGCTATAAAAACATTCCAATTATTGCGCTGACCGCTAATGCTATGCGTGGCGATAAAGAGAAGTGCCTGGTGGCCGGTATGAATGACTTTGTCAGCAAGCCCATTGAAGACAATATGCTGCTTGCTGCATTGCGTCGTAGTGTGCAAGGTTTTGATCTTGCCGACATTGAAAGCGATGACGACGCTAAAGCGCCAAGTTTACAAAGTGTTGATCGCCCCGTTTGGGATAAAGGCTTTGCCTTGCGCTCTGTGCGGGGCCGGCCGGATAGGCTTGCCTGGCTAACCAATCAATTTGTGACGTCCAGTAAGACTCAACTGGCTGGGCTTGAACAGGCGTTAGAAAATGAAGATTACGACGCGATTGTTTTTCACGCGCATACCTTAAAAGGTTCATCGGGTCAGCTAGGTTGTGGTCAGATGCACTTTCTTTGCGGCGCCATTGAACTGGCTGCGAAGGCGAAAAATGGCGTGCAATTATTGGCTGATTTTCAGCGGCTAAAGCAGGCAAGGGTTGATGTTTTGGAATGCATTAGTGCACAAGAAACGTAATTTTCTAAAGCAGTGGTTGTTAGCCAATATGCTTTTAATCGAAAATTTTCGTGTTCTTATTTAGTGTTATGCGTCTAACTTTAACAACCAAAAAACGCGACTAGTGTTTTATTTTTAGGCTGCCTAATACCGTCATATTTTATCTCTCTTGGTTACAATTTACCTCCGTGCATGAGCCAGCAAAATCTGTTTAAAATTTCTTAAAGCCTATAACTTCCGCAATATAGATTTTGTTCTAGTGACGCTATCTGTCTCAGTGATGTCGAAATATATGGCTAAGCGGCTGTTAATGCATTAGTTAATGTATATCAAGGAAACTGTCGGTGTTTAGCGACATACTGAGCTTGGTCTTATTGATTGATATGCCCCGAAGGTAATTCGCTATGGAGAATGAGTGCTTCTTACTCTGCAATACAGGCAGTTCATCTATAAAATTGGCGTTGGCCTCGTTTGAGCAAGGTGTCTTTAATCAAGTAAACGTTGAGCTGACAGACGTTGGCCTGATTGAAGCGTTGCAGGGATTTTTAGCAGACTTGCCTAGCCTGTCTGGTGTACTGCACCGGATTGTTCATATGGGGGAAGCAGAAGAGGGGCCGTTGGCAGTAACGGCTTCCTCCCTACAGCGTATTAGTCATTGGGCGTCTCTAGCGCCCTTGCATAATTATCAGGCGCTGGATGTTATAGAGATAATAACGCGGCGTTTTGGTGATCTACCGCAATGGCTTTTTTCTGATTCTGGGCTGTATCGGAATTTGTCTGCCTTGCGAAAGCTGGTGCCCCTGCCGCAGTCTCTCTCTACTGATTGGCCCTTGCAGCGCTACGGGTTTCATGGTTTGGCCCACAGGAATATGTGGCGTCAATTGCCGAGCAGCTTACGGGCAAAAAAGGTGATTACTTTACAGCTGGGCTCTGGCTGTTCGGCTACCGCCTGGGATAAAGGCGAGGCGTTGGAGAACAGTATGGGTTTTTCGCCGCTGGATGGGCTGTGTATGCGAAGCCGAAGTGGCAATGTTGACCCCGGCGTTTTATTACACCTTTTGAGTAATGCAGAATTTGGTGTTGAGGCGTTAAATCATTTGTTGACCCAAGGCGCGGGCCTTAAAGGTATTAGCGGTTTGAGTGGCGATATGCGCGAATTGCTTCAAAGTCATGACGAGCGAGCGCAACTCGCCGTCGACTATTTCTGTGATGCGGTGACGCGCGTGATTGGTGCGCAAATGGTGACTATGGGTGGGATTGATGGCATTTGTTTTGGCGGCGGTGTGGGTGAAAATCAGCCAGCTATTCGCGCCAAAATTCTTGCACCCTTGCTGGCCTTTGGCGCGGATCTAGCGCCAGAGTTGAATGGAAAAAATGCGGCGTTCAGACAGTTAAATAAAACAGGAAGCTGCATGATCTACTTGACCCCAGTCAATGAAATGCAGGAAATGTTTGGTCAATATACCGAAAAGTTTAGGCCACAACGTTAACCGGGAAATCTCTATGCAAGATATAGCACAATGGCAGCAGGGTAGTGGTGTTATCGTTCATCGCAGCGAAACGGTAGCGCGTATAGATGCGTTGATGACGCGCTTAGGAGAGCAGACGTTAATGGATGTCGTGGAGATCCCTCGGCTTCTAATGGCCGCAGATACATTGTGCAATATGGGCCTTTGGCTCACCGCCCATATGACTTATGCGAAACAAGTGTATTTAGATGGCCGCACTCTAACGGCAGATGACTTTAAGCTTGTGCCGGAAGGCCATACGGGTGGTGCACTTAATATGGTGCCAGCCTATGTTGGCTATCTATTGGCAAATGCGATTAGCGGTAAAACCCGTGCTTGGATGATGGGCCAAGGGCATTGTGTCGCGGCGATAGATGCGGTGAATGCGCTAGTTGGTAACCAGGGCTTAGAGCAAGCCGAGCGCTACAAACTAAGTGACACAGGTTTGTCTCAGTTATGCCAAGATTTTTACAGTTATGCCATCGATGGTCGAGGGCGGCCTGCAGCGCCATTGGGAAGTCATGTAGGCCCTTATACGGCGGGTGGAGTCAGCGAGGGAGGTTACCTTGGTTTTGCTGAATTGCAGTACGTGCATATGCCGCTTCCTGGTCAGGAGCTGGTCACTTTTTTAAGCGATGGTGCTTTCGAGGAGCAGCGAGGTAGCGATTGGGCGTCCCGTTGGTGGCGCGCAGACGATTGTGGTTTAGTTATGCCAATTATGATTGCCAATGGGCGCAGAATTGATCAGCGCTCAACGCTAGCGCAAATTGGTGGTGTGGATTGGTTTAAGCAGCACCTTACGCTCAATGGCTTTGAGCCGATTACCATTGATGGTCGAGACCCAGCCGCTTTTGCTTGGGCCATTATTTCCATGGCTATGGATCTGGAAGAAAAATCCAACGCTATCGCGAGAGGCGAGCTCGACTACCCTGTGCGTTTACCTTATACCATTGCGGAAACCATAAAAGGTTTTGGTTTTCCTGGTGCCGGCACTAATGCAGCACATAATTTACCGTTATCAGCAAGCCCTGCGCTCGATACAGATAGCCGTGCAATCTTTAATGCGGGTGCGCAGGCGCTGTATCAAGACCAAACGCAATTGATGAGCGCTGTGGCCTGTCTCAATAACCATGCCCGCAAAAATCGCGTGTCGGAAAAGTCACATTGTTTAACAGCTATCGCGACACCTTGCGTGAATTTTCCAGTGCTTGAGGATATTGCGGTTGGGCAGGTTGTCGCACCCATGGAGGCTATCGATCACTGGTTTTCATCCTTGGTGATAGCGAACCCGGCGTTGCGCGTGAGGGTGGGTAACCCCGATGAGATGCGCAGTAATAGATTGAATAAAACGTTAGACCTGTTGGCTCATAGAGTCACCGCTCCCGAAGCTGGTATCGCAGAGCGGTTAGATGGCTCTGTGATCACGGCGTTAAATGAAGAAGCCGTGATTGCGGCTGCCTTGGCCAACAAGCAAGGAATAAATATGGCCGCAAGCTATGAAGCATTTGCGGTAAAAATGTTGGGAGCTATGCGCCAAGAAATTATATTTAGTCGGCATCAAAAGGAGGTGGGCCAAGAGGTAAATTGGTTGGCGGTACCTGTACTGTTGAGTTCGCATACTTGGGAAAACGGCAAGAATGAGCAGTCTCATCAAGATCCTACGCTGTGCGAAGCTTGGCTTCAGGAAATGTCGGATGTTGCGCCGGTTATCTTTCCTTGTGATGCCATGTCGGCAATGTATGCAATGCAATCAGTTTACCATCGGCGGGGTGCTGTAGCGGCGATGGTCGTACCAAAAAATAAGATGCCCAATTTACTCGACGCAGCGCAAGCGCGACAGCTCACACGGGACGGCGCGCTGCTATTGGAATCAGAAGGAAATGCTGCGATCCAGCTCTTAGCGGTGGGCGCGTACCAGTTGCACAGTGCACAACGGGCGGCTCAACGGCTGAAGGATCACGGTGTCGGCTACAGTTTGGTTACCATAAGTGAACCGGGTAAATTTCGCATACCTCGCGATAGTCACGAGGCTGTGTGTGTGCATTCAGAAGATCGCATCGAGCAGATTATTCCAGCAGCAAAATATAGAGTGTTGATTTCTCATACCCATGCTGAGCCGATGATTGGTGTATTGCGCCCGCTCGATCTTGGGCCGTCAGCAACGACTGTATTGGGCTATAAGAATAGAGGGGGTACTTTAGATACCTTTGCAATGCAATTTGCCAATGGGCAAACCTGGGCGCATGTCGTGTTGGCCTGCGCCTCGCTATTAAACATGGCGCCCGAGTCATTGCTCTCGCAGGACGAAATGGCAGCCTTGGCAGGTGAGTTGCCGGCTCGGCTATTACAATAGTCTGGCAACATAGTTGAAGCAAAATGCCGCATCGTTAAGGTCCAACGTTGCGGCATTTATGTGAGAAGAATTTATAGATCTAACTAAGCCTTCTTGTTGGTGAGTTTTACGAGGAGCAAAGCACAGGGTAAATTTCGTAACAGTTCTTCCGTTGTGCTACCGAGTAAAAAGTTTGTTAAGTGTGATTTATTGGTGGCGCCAACAATCAATAAATCTAATTTTTTACTACTAGCATAGTCCGTTAGGGCGTCTTCCGGATTACCCAAAATCTGAATGGTGTCTGGCGTTTCTATGCCGGCAATGGCCGCTAGCTTTCTCAAGGTTGTGTCGTTTTCATGGGCGATGCCGCGCTCCCAATCTGCCCTATCCTTTTCTGCTATCTCGCCGTGCGAGAAGGTGTTCAGCATATTGATGATGGCGTCGGTGTAGCAGGTAATCAATGTTAATCGGCTGTTAAATTGATCACTGAGGGCTGCGCCCACCTTGGTTAGTGCGGCTGCCATACTGGACTCTAAAGCCTCCTGCGGGTCTCTACTAAGTGCCACGCCAAAACGTTTCGGACTTTGCGTGATTACTTGATCAGGTCGTAAGAACAGCATCGAACACGGGCAATGTTTAGCGAGAGCCATGTCTGTCGATAGAAAATCGAACAATCCTGACTTTATTGATTTTTCTTTAATGACCAGAGAAAAACCTTCTCGATTAACCTTTGTGGCAATAGCGTCCGTCAACTTTGCAACAGCGGTAAAACTGATTTTAACGGAAACACTGGCTGGTGTCAGACTGGCTCGATCGAGTGCCGACGCTAACCTGCTTTGAACATCGGATCTTAATGTGTCTTTAAATGCCTTCTTATAATTTTCCAATGCTGTCGGTATTTCAGGTTCGGCAACAAATATTTCCAGTGTTGCTCCAAGTTTCTTTGCAATACTGAGTGCACTTGTGATTGCGTTCTCTTCGGTCGGGCTGTTTGTGCTAATAAAAAGAATGTTTGAGTACATAGCTGACTCCCAATTTTCATAAGGTTTTTTTACTGGTGAACTTTCGGACCACATACTTTTCGATTTCTACGATGAATATGATCAATACCGCAACACTGGCAATACTCAACCAGTGTTGCGGGGTGAGCGGGCTGATGTCGAAGAGTCTTTGTGATACAGGTAGGTAGGTAAACGCTGTCTGTGCCAACATGACGCTTATTATCGCCATGATGGCGGGCAGACTGCCGACGTGGGCTTGGCTCGTAAAGAGGCTTGAGTGCATAAATCGGCAGTTTAACAGATAGAAAGCCTCAATCATCACCAGTGCATTGACCGCTACTGATCGAGCAGTTGCTAGGTCTGCATGTTGATTGTAGTGATAATGGAATAACCCATAAACAATGGCAGCGGAGGCAAAGCCCACCACAATAATTCGGCTCAATAGTTGCGGGGTGATTAAGCCTTGGTTGAGTTTGCGAGGCCCGTGTTGCATCTGGCCCTTTTCAGGCCGTTCAAAGGCAAGCGCCAAGGCCAGCGTGATGGCGGTGATCATATTAACCCAGAGAATCTGTACCGGGGTTATGGGTAAAAGCCCATTGAGCGCGATGGCGATGACTATAATGGCGGCTTCCGCAACATTGGTTGGCAAGATGAACAGTATGGATTTTACGATGTTGCTGTACACCGTTCTGCCTTCCGCAACGGCTTGGGTGATGGTGCTAAAGTTATCATCGGTTAATACGATATCTGCCGCTTCTTTGGCCGCATCTGTACCGCGTTTACCCATGGCAATACCAATGTTCGCCTGCTTTAACGCGGGTGCATCATTAACGCCATCGCCAGTCATGGCAACCACATGGCCAACAGACTGCAAGGCCTGAACTAACTGCAGTTTATTGCTGGGGCTAGTGCGAGCAAAAATATCGGTGTTTTGGGCTGCATCCAGTAGCTGCTCCGCCGACATGGCATCTAGGTCGGCGCCGGTTAGAACCGAGCCGTGTTGTAGTCCCAGTTCAGTGCCAATAGCCAGCGCGGTGGTAGGGTTATCACCCGTGATCATCTTGATACGAATGCCTGCAGCGTGGCAGGTATTAATACTGGCTATTGCCTCTGGTCTGGGTGGATCACTGATACCCACTAGGCCAAGAAACGTTAGCTCAGCATCTACGTCACTATGCTCGAGATTTCGAGCAAGAGGTGGCATGTTTTTATAGGCCAAAGCCATAACACGCATCCCCTTTTCGCCCATTTCCGCCATGGCTTGGTGCCAGTATTTTGGTTCGAGTGGTACTACGCCATCGGCGCTAAGTTGTGTGTTAGCACGTTGCAATATGCGCTCCGGCGCGCCCTTTATCGCTAATAGAACATCACCAGTCGAGCTCGCGTGTAACGTGACCATGTAGCGTTTTTCTGTATCAAAGGGCAATTCATCCGTACGCGGACCTACTGGCATGGAGGCATGCAGCTTTAACGCCAAAACTAATAAGGCGCCCTCTGTAGGGTCGCCGTGTAATTCCCATTCACCGCCGGTTTCAGTGACGTTTGCGTCATTGCAATGGCGTGCGGCCCACAAAAGTTGCTCCAGCGCTGGATCGCTTAACGCGGTTAATGCATGCTCGGAGTTGGCGATACGAATATCACCAAAGGGGCGATAGCCTTCTCCGTGTACATCGTATTGTGCGTTGGCGGTAACGATCGAGCGCGCGGTCATGGCGTTGGTGGTTAATGTGCCGGTTTTATCTGAGCAAATTATGTCGACGGAACTGAGTACTTCAACACTGGGTAGGCGTCGCACCAGTGCATGTTGCCGCGCCATGATTTGCACGCCGATCGCCAACGCGATGGTAACTATCGCAGGTAGACCTTCTGGTATTGAGGCGACTGCGATACCAATGGCCGCTTGAATAACATCCATCGCTGCCATGTTTTGAATAAAAACGCCGTACAAAGTGATGGTTGTGGCCAGCAATAAGATAGCAACGGTCAGCTGTCCGGCAAATTTTTTAAGTTGAATTTGCAGTGGCGTGGCGGTTAACTGTGCGCTTGTAACTAAATCCCCGATGGTGCCCAGCTCAGTGCGTACACCTGTGTGCCAGACTAACGCCTTTGCTGTGCCATAGGTGACCATTGTTCCCATGAACACCATATTTCGTTGATCAGCTATGGGTTGGTTTTCACTGAGGCTTGCAACTTGTTTGCTGACGGGTTCCGATTCACCCGTGAGTGCCGATTCATCACAGCGTAGATCCTTGCAATAGATCACCCGCGCATCGGCAGGTACGCGATCTCCGGCTTGCAGAAAAATGATGTCTCCCGGCACCAGTTGGGTGCTGTCGATGCTAAGGTTGCTGTTGGCTCGAATGACATTGCAGCGAATTTTTGACATAGACATGATGGCGCGAAGTGCTTGTTCAGCTTTGCCTTCCTGAACGAAACCTACGATGCCGTTAACCACGATAACGGCAAGAATAACGCCGGCGTCTACGAGATGACCGAGTAGCAAACTTGCGCAGGCACTGGCAAAGAGCACGTAGATTAATACATTGTGAAATTGGGCAATAAAACGCTTCCAGGCGCTTCTCTCAGCCCGCATTGGTAGTTGGTTTAAGCCGTATTCTTGGAGCCTTTGTTGTGCATCCGCTGCGTCTAATCCTGTTTCCCTACTAGCAATCTGGGCTAGTGCTTGCGTCGTACTGAGCGCGTATGGACTGATAGTTGTCTGAGGGGCTGGCATATCATATCTGCTCGGCGAGTTTGTCGGGGCTAGGAGCCTTGTCCTGATCTTCGTCTTTAATCCGAAGTAATTGTTGCAATGCGTCGGAGGCTTGAATTAATTGTTCGGCGAAGCGACGTGTAAAGCTTGCCTCAGTTAAGGCTGCATCGGTTAGATCAATGGAGTGCTTGCCTTGGGTGGCTGACTGGATAAGATGTTGTTTCAATATTTGGTAGTCGATTTTAATTGTACTAAACATGTCTTTTGCATCGTTGCTGCTTAAGCTTGTTGTGTTCTCTAGCCAATGTTCCACTTGCGATTGCCATTGAGCCAGGTGCTCAGGCGCTTCAGGTGAAACTCGTTGAATAATTCTGTGTTGCTCTAGAACATCTGTCATGGCTCTGCAAGCATAATTGATGTGATGGCCAGCACTTAAGGCCGCCGCAAGCAGCCCTCCTTGTGATTGTGCCAGTTCAGCTTTCAGTGCCGTCGCAATGAAGTCGTTCATGTGTTGAACACGAGTCTCGATTTCCGCGATTAATTTAGGTGTGTTACGGACTTCCTTGTTGGTCAGTAATCGCTTCGAATGATTGAGTAGCTCGGTAATTTCCAATGTCACTGCTCTAACCGCGAGGTCTGGAATGGCTGCGACATTGCTATCTAGATGCGAGCTCTTTTTGGAAGTACTTTTATCCTGGAAATGTTGTAGTAGCCAGTGCGAAAGATACTTTTCTAGGGGCCAGATAAGTAGTAGGCCCAGCACGTTAAAAGCCGTGTGAAATAACGCAAGTAAAATGGTTGGTTCCTGACTTAACCCTATTGCTTCGCTTGTGTGGGTAATGAGCCACCAAAAAATCGGTAAAAATGCCAGCGCTACGGCCGCCGTGAGTAGGTTGAACACGACGTGTGCCGCAGCTAGGCGTTTGGCATTCGGTGTTGCGCCCAATGTTGCGAGTATGGCTGTTGATGTGGTTCCTACATTGGCACCGATGACGGCGGCGGCAGCAACTTCCAAGCCCAGTACGCCACTTGCGACAGCGGTTAGAATGATAACGATAGCTGCACTTGACGACTGAGTCAGGATGGTGAGTGCTATACCAATCAGCAAGGCAACAATTGCGGGATTACCTGCCTCGTTCAGCAGCGCGGTGACATCGATGCTTTGTGCAAGGCTACTGAAGTTCTCTTTTAAAAAATCAATGCCCAAAAATAGCAGGCCAAAGCCCGCTATAGCCATACCGAGCGAACGGCCACGTTCGTGTGGCGCAAATAGTCTGAGCATAGCGCCCACACCGACAAGCGGAAAGGCGAAGGCATCAATTTTAAAGCTAAAGCCAAAAAAGGTAACGATCCATGCAGTAAAAGTCGTGCCGACATTGCTGCCAAAGACGACCCACATAGCTTGATAGAAGCTGAGCAGCCCCGCATTGACGAAACCAATAACGGCAACGGTAACAGCGCTGGATGACTGCACCAGTGCCGTAATGCCAATGCCCGTAATGAGCCCCCGTTGACGGCTCGAGGTCCAGCGCCCAAGCAAGTGTTCAAGTGCTTGGCCGCCTGCAAGCTTTAAGCCCTCAGTCATTAGCCACATGCCTAACAAAAACAGGCCGAGCGAGCCGAACAGATTTAGCATGAAGCGAGGTCCTTAGAAGGCAAAACTTTGACGAAGTGCAGGAATCGTGGCGCTGATGCCTTTCTCGGCATAGAGCTTTTCTGCCAAAGCATCTTGTGCCTCTGGTTCGCCGTGTACTAAAAATATTTTCGGCTGATTTGAAAAGCTGGCCGCCCAGTCGACGAGCGCCGCTTGGCCGGCGTGGGCTGAAAAACCACCGATAGTTTCAATGCGGGCGCGAACCATGAATTCATCGCCAAACAGTTTTATTTTTTTCATGCCGTCTACCAACATGCGCCCCAGTGTGCCTCTTGCTTGAAATCCGGCAAAGATAATGGTGGTGCGCTTATCCCAAATGCGATGTTTGAAATGATGGCGAATGCGCCCTCCAGTACACATGCCGCTACCGGCAATAATCAGTGCGCCACTTTTAATACGGTTGATGGCCATGGATTCTTCCGATGAAACAGAGGCTATCAAGCGAGGTAAAAAGTCTTTTAGAAACGATTGGTCTCGTTCACACAGGGCTTTTACATCGTCACAATCCATCGTGTGTAGCCAGCGGTCGTATACCTTAGTGACTTTTATCGCCATGGGGCTGTCTAGAAAAATTTGCCAACCATCCAACTTTCCTTCTTGATGCATTCTGCCTAAATAGAATAGAAACTCTTGTGTGCGGCCAACGGCAAAGGCTGGAATAAGTATATTGCCGCCCGCTTCCCAAGTGTCGTGCAGAACCTGTTCGAGCTGTAGGATGGAATCATCCATGGTGCGGTGATCTCGGTTGCCATAGGTGCTTTCCATGAGCACAACATCCGCGTCTGTGAGCAGTGAGGGGTCTTTCATCAGCGGTGAATCTTTTTTACCTAAGTCACCGGAAAAAACCACGCGTTTTTGCTGGCCGCGTTCATTGATATCTAATTGCACAATGGCTGAACCAAGGATGTGACCCGCGTCATGCAGTGTGACGGACAGGTGGGACTTTATTTCTGTTGCTTGGCCATAGGCAATGCCTCGGCATAGGCCGAGTACCGTTTTCACGTCGTCTAGGCTATAGAGTGCTTCTACCGTCGGTTGGCCACGGCGTTCGCGCTTGATGTTTTCTCTTTCGAGATCGCGCATGTACAACCCCGCTGCATCGTCTAGCATAATTTCCAGCAGCTCAGCCGTTGCTTTGGTGCAGTAAATCGGGCTGTTAAAGCCTGCGTGCACAAGCATGGGCAGCAGGCCTGAGTGATCGAGATGGGCGTGGGACAGTACCAACGCGTCTATTTCTGAGGGCTCAAACAGAAACTGTTCCGTTGGCAGCCTCTCAATAGCGTCGCCGCCTTGATGCATGCCGCAGTCTAGCAATATGTTGCCGGCGCCAGGTACGGATACTAAGTGGCATGAGCCAGTGACTTCCTGTGCTGCGCCTAAGAATTTGATGGTAGCCATAGTGATTCCTGTTGTGATGGGAGCTACGTTTAGTAAAACCTGTTTCACCTTTCCTCATGATGATCTCTGTCAATCAATATCGGCTTAGCTGCCACTTTATAGGTATAAGGTCAAAACTGAACATGGGTGCTTTGGTCACGCGGAATATGGTTATTTTTCCTCCTACAGAAGGGCGCACTAGCTGATTGGAATAAAGTTACATCGCCTGACTAAGTTAGGAGTCGTAGCACAAAGCCACCGCGTATCACTGGGTTGACAGCAATCGATTGTTTGTTGTGTTGTGCTACTGAAGTGAATTGCTTGTCAGCTTCAGTTCTATCTTTCCCAACGTGAATTATCGGCAAAATAGGTAGCCAGAAAATCGATAAAAACTCTCACCCTTTGTGCGACAAATCGGCTCGACGGATAAACAACATAGAGTGCGCGTTCGGGCAATGTGTATTCGGGCATTAACACGTTTAATTTGCCTTGCTTTATATCTTGCCAGCAAATAAAGCGTGGTGAGCAAGCTATACCAAAGCCTTGAACCGCCATGGCATTGAGAAAATCGCCGTTGTTGGCCTTGAGTTTCGACACCCAATTTATTTGATGTAGGGTTTGATCTGGTGCCGTTAACCAAAGTGCATCGGCGCTACTGCCTGCATAGTGTAGCAGCCGGTGCTGTTTTAATTGTTCAGGATCTGTCGGTGTACCTGCGCGTTCAAGATAACTCGGCGATGCGACTAGGCATAAACTGACAGGTGCCAATTTGCGTGCTCTTAGGCTTGAATCCGCGAGCTCGCCAATTCGCAGTGCCAGATCCACCCCAGTCTCAATTAAATTCACGAAGCGATCGGAGAGGTCCAGCTCAATGGCAAGCTCTGGGTGTAACTTGCTGAACTGCTCGATAACGGGTGCCAAATGGGCGACGCCGAAGGACAGGGGCGCCGCAATGCGCAATGTGCCTCGCAATTGCTGGTCTTGTAGATTCACCGATGCCTGTAGTTCGGCGCTGGCATCGAGTACTCGCAAGGCTTGTTCATAACAGCGTTGACCGGCTTCGGTAAGGTGCCATTTGCGCGTGGTGCGGGCGATTAATCGGCTACCCAAGCGCGATTCCAGATCTGCTAGGCGCCTGCTGACCACCGATTTTGCCAACCCCAGTTGATCCGCTGCGCGGCCAATACCACCGGCTTCGGCAATGCGGACAAAGTTTTCAAGTTCCTCAAGCTGGCCCATTATTGTTCCATATTCAGCAATTATTAATTGCAATTAGGCCTGTTTATTTACCTATAAGCAATAACTACACTGCTGTCCATGGCATAGCCATCTAACAAACCTTTAATTTTCGGAGCAAGATCATGGATCAATTCACGCGTTATTTCTCACCGCTTGGCCGCGCGTTGCTGGCGCTTATTTTTGTGATGTCAGGCGTTGGCAAGATTAGCGCCTATGCCGGTACTCAGGGTTATATGGAAGCCTTTGGCGTGCCGGGTATGCTGTTACCGCTGGTTATTCTGGTAGAAGTTGGTGCCGGTTTGGCGCTAATGCTGGGTTGGCAGACGCGTTTAATGGCGTTTGCATTGGCGGGCTTTTCGGTGGTTTCCGGTTTGCTCTTTCACGCTAACTTTGCCGACCAAATGCAGATGATTATGTTTATGAAAAACCTATCTATCGCGGGTGGCTTATTGTTTGTTGTCGCCCAAGGCGCCGGCCACTACGCGCTCGATAATCGTCAGCGCATCTAAGATCACGCGGGGTTTTGCCCCGCTAACACGGTAGGTAAGTTGTATGACTAATTCAGCGTTTCCTATTGCGTTTGTATCTCACGGCGGTGGCCCTCTGCCCTTGATGGGCGATGTTGATCACCGTGAACTCGTAGACGCCTGTGTGCAATTGCGCCAACAGCTACCGGACACGCCCAGCGCGATTATCGTCATCAGTGCGCATTGGGAGAGTCGTGGCTTTGCTGTGACAGCGCAGTCAGCGCCACCGTTGTTGTTTGATTACGTGGGTTTTCCTGAGCGGACCTACCGCTATCACTATGGCGCCAAGGGCCATCCTGAATTGGCGCTTAAATTGCGGTCGGCTTTGGCGACAAAACACATAGCGCTGAGGCTGGATGCCAACCGCGGTTTTGATCACGGTGTGTTCGTGCCGCTGATGTTGATGTACCCAGAGGCGCAGATTCCTGTGCTTGAGTTATCGATTGATCGCGGTTTATCGGCGCGTGAGCATCTGATCTTTGGGCAGAAGTTAGCGGCGGTTTTACCGCCGGATGTGTTGGTGTTGGGCTCAGGCTTTAGCTTTCACAATCTACCGGCTTTTTTCGCACCAAAAAACACTAAGTCCGTCGCCGCTTGTGCCGACTTTAACGCTTGGTTAAACGACACCTTGGTTGACCCATCGCTCACTGCCGAAGCGAGGCTGAACCGACTCGATCATTGGAGTGATGCACCCCAGGCGCGCTTTTGTCATCCGCGCGAGGAGCATTTAATGCCATTGCTGGTATGCGTCGGTATGGCAAAAGCACCGGCGCAAGCCTTGTCCTTTTCTGTTATGGGTTATGGTGCTCAGCACTACCTTTGGCTTTAAGCAAGGCTAGTTCTTGCTTCAGCTCTGTGATCTGATCGAGCAGTTCTAAGGCGAGTGCAGCACCGGCGATATTAACGCCTAGATCTTGTTGGAGTCGATTGGCGCGCTTGACCTTGTTGATCGAGATGCTGGTAAAGCGCCAATGCTTTGGTGCTTGCCCTTGTGGTTCGATGACGCCGTGGTCAATTAACGCCTGTAAAAATTCGGCGCTGGCATTGGCCGCTTGGCACACTTCCGACAGTGTTAACGGCTGTTGTTCATCGAACCATTCTACAACGACGGTATCTTGATGGCTCATGAGGTAGCTCCCAGGTTGGCACGTGGGTTAAAAGGTGCGGCTTCAGCAAAAGCGGCATAGGCTTTTTTCTCAGCGTCACTGTGTGCGGGCGGCAGGGCAATTTGAATGACCACATAGAGATCCCCAGGTGATTTTGCCGGTATGCCCTGACCGGTGAGGCGCAACTTGCGGCCGTGGCTGGTGCCTGCGGGAATTTTCACATCGAGTTTGCCTGTAGGTGTAGGTATCTGTACTTTCGCACCTAGCGCGGCTTCCCAAGGGGTGACAGGTAAATCGAGAAAAATATCTTTGTCTTGGACGTGAAAATGTTTGTCTGGCCGGAAGCTTATCTCTAAAAATAGATCGCCAGCCTTACCGTTTCCGCGCGCGGCATAGCCTTGACCCGCTAGGCGAATATGCCCGCCTTGGTGAACGCCACGAGGTATTCTCACTTGTAAGGTCTTTGCTGTTTGCCCAATTTGCGTTACTGGGAGCGTTAGGTTTTTTATCGCCCCCGTGAATGAATCCAGTAAATCTATTTCGAGTCGCGCGTGAATATCTTGGCCTTGTGTTTGCGCGTGTTGAGCGTGGCCACCAAAGATACTGTCAAAAAAATCGCTAAATTGTGCGCTATCAGCACCCGTGTATTGGTCGCCCGATTCATTAAAGTTACGCTCCCAACCCGGTGGCGGCCGAAATTGCTCGCCCGCCTGTTGTTGCCGACTGAGCTGATCGTAGGCGGCCCTTTTTTCAGCGTCTTTTAGTACTTCATTGGCCTCGTTAACCGCTTTAAATTGCGCTTCGGCGTCCGGCTCTTTACTGACATCTGGGTGGTATTTTCGCGCCAGTTTTCGGTAGGCGCGTTTAATGTCGTCTGCGCTTGCATCTGGGGTTACACCGAGCACTTGATAGTAGTCTTTGAATTCCACCTGTTCGCTCCAAACTCTACAGTCCAGTGAAGAGTGTGCGCATATACAAACGGTTTGCCAATGATTTAGCGCAAGCAATGGCCGAAATTCCATTCGGCTCTGGTAAAGGTTCAGGGGGCATGAAAAAAGGCGCAATGATCAAGACGTCATTGAGCCTTTATTTGTGTAGCTATATACATCAGTCGCAGTTAAAAAAATCCGCTCTGCCTGTGTTAAAACTTAGTGTTGAATTCTACGTCTAGCCGCAGCTAAGAACAGCAAACCTAAACACAGTAACGCCAGTGGCGCCGGCTCCGGCACATCGGCAATGGTGATGCTGGTTCTGATCCACGCACTTTGGTCGGCATCGACAAAATTGTTGTCGGTGTAAATCCAGCTGGCATGGGTGCTAATACCGGCAATGGGGCCGCCCCAGATATTCGTGCCGTTGGTACCGTATTCGGTGGCGTTGCTGACAAAGGCACCGGTCGTGAAGTCGTAAATTTCCCACGCGGACGACGAAGAGTGAACTTGATCGCCCCACATGATTTCAGCAAGCAGCGCTGCGGGGTTGCCACCAGAACCACTACCTAAATTCACCACGTTCCACGCGAAATAGTGGGTACCTACACCAAGGTCCAAAACCAAAGAGTCCGCTGTTGGCCAATTATTGGCATTGGTTAGGCTACCGTAAGCGCCCCAGCCCGTACCGAAGGTGCAGCTACTGTCGTAGCACAAGCCGCCGTCGTTAATAATATTGTCTGCGGTCATGCTAACGGTTACCGGAATGGCGTGAGCACCGCTCGCTAACAGCAGTGACAATCCTAAGCTTGCGAGGAGTTTTTTAATCATCGTTAATCTTCCCTAGTTAGTCTGAATAAAGATCTCGGCGAGTACCGCCAACCTAAGTCGTTATTTGACTAGTTGAGCCCGCGTTGCATAAGGTTTCGACATTAGCTAGCCAGCTAAAATGAAACCTAGCAGTTAACAGTTAATTGAAAGCATAAGTCCTGAAGCACAAATCGTGCCTCGACACTTTTTTTATTTAATACAGGAGGTTAGGGGTGTCGCCGAATATTTTTTATGCGCTGATGTAAAGTTTCTCGACGAGCTGATAGGGGATGATGGTGCCGCTCTCGGGTCAATCCTGCGCACTAGGGAAGGCTGTTGGTGATGTTAGAGCATGATCCAAATGCCCACTAAGGCAAATACAATGGCCGCCACTGTACGCGCCGTTGCAAGGGGAATGATTTTCATGATGCGGTCGCCGGCGAGTACCACAGGCACATTGGCGAGCAGCATGCCTAAGGTGGTGCCGAGGGTAACCCAAACGATATGTTGAAACTCTGCGGCTAGGGCAATGGTCGCTATTTGGGTTTTATCGCCAATTTCGGCGAGAAAAAACAATACGGTCGAGACGATAAAGGCGCCATAGCGATCGAAGCGGTGGTCGGCTTCATCGGCCTTGTCGGGTACTAAAAGCCAGAGCCCGAGCGCAATAAAGCTTGCGCCCACGAGCCAATTACCCCAATCACTTTCCAGGTATTGACCTAGCCAAGTGCCAAACCAGGCGGAGGCAGCATGATTAAGTAGGGTGGCGACTAAGATACCGAGGATAATGGCAGGCTTATTGTGGAAGCGCACCGCTAACAGTAGCGATAAGAGTTGGGTCTTATCGCCAATTTCAGCCAGCGCAACAGTCAGGGTTGACGTCAGAAGAGCTTCCATAAAGAGGTCTTTCAGAGTTTGGTGTGTGGGCGGGCATTCTATAGAGGCAACCGTGTTTCAACAAATCAAACTGGCCACTGCTCAAGCAGGCTAAATAGGGGCATTGATGACGTGGCTTGGCTCTTCGCGCGGCGCTAGTGCAGGCGTCGGTGGATCATGCTTGCGCGACTCGGCAAACCTCAGTAAGTTTACCTTTCAAATGCGAAGGTGAGTGATGGATAAGATACTGAGCGTGTTGCAAGGTGAAGCCGACCTTTGGCTAAGAATTTTTATGATCGATACGCTGCGCTACCTATTGGGTGTCGGCGTGGTGTTGATTGTGTTGTTTGTGTTCTTTCGAAAATTTTCGCTCCAAAGGCGTATCCAAAAGCGCCGCGCCAGTATGGCCGACGTGCGCCGGGAAATTCTCTTTTCGCTATTGACCACGGCAGTCTATGCCCTTGTGGGCTTGTTTACGTTACGGGTTAAGCAAAGTGGCCACTCACTTATCTATATGGATGTGGCGGATTATGGCTGGTTTTATACCTTACTGAGCCTGCCTTTGGTGTTGATTGCCCACGATGCCTATTTCTATTGGGTACACCGGGCCATGCACCACAAAAGCTTGTTCAAAGCCTTTCATCGCTTGCATCACCTTTCGCGCACGCCAACGTCATGGGCGGCCTATAGTTTCGCGCCCGGAGAGGCGGTGCTGATGGCGGTCTTTATGCCGATTATTGTGGTTTTATTGCCCCTGCACGTGTCGATCATTTTTGCGTTTCTCACGGTCATGATTGTGCGCAACGCTATGGGGCATTCAGGTGTGGAGTTTCACCCAGCGTGGTGGGTCGATACGCCGTTAAATACCTTAACCACGCCAACCCACCACGATTTACACCATCAAAAATTTAATGGCAATTACGGTTTGTACTTCACTTGGTGGGATCGTTGGATGGGCACCGAGTTTCCTGATTATAAGGACGCCTTTAAATTGGCGGCCAGCGGCCATAGCGCGACTGCACCGGCGCGTTCATTTCAAACTGGCCTCGCCGTTGAGGAAGCGAAGCCCTAGGTGTTTGTCAAAATCCGCTTTTGACTAAACAAGCGCAACGTCATGCTGACATTGCGCGACTTCTCCCTGTTGGGTTTTGCATCCTTTTTCGCCCTTGCTCTCTACGCTCTGGGATTAGTGCAGTGCATAATCAATGCAAGCGCCGGCTCAAAATGTCTTCCAGTAATCGACCTAAACTCGGATACCAGTGGGATGGATTTTCGCCGCTCTTTGTTAGCCTTTCGAGTTCTGTCTGTGCCAACCAATGGCCTTGTTTTATGACCACTGACGGCGTTTGCAAAAACCTAACGTCCTCAAGTGGGTTGTTGGTGGTGAGTATTAAATCAGCAATTTTACCGACCTCAATACTGCCGTGATCGGCTTCTATCTTCATGGCCCGTGCGGCGTTGAGGGTGGCTGCGGCAATGACGCGAGCCGGTGTTAGCCCTGCCTGTTGCATGAGTTGCATTTCCTCATGGGTTGCCAGCCCCGCCGTCAAATATAATGTGCCCGCATCAGACCCCACCAGTAAGCGAATACCGGCGCGGTCTAATTCGTGCACGATAGTGAGCAAAAAAGCGCGCTCTTTAATATTCCAGTCGGCTTGTTCTCGGTTAGCCTCGAGCCAGCGATTGACAGCATAGAGTTCATTGAGCTTGCGAAAGAAGGGATTAAATCGTGCGAGTGGCAAGGTATTGACGAAGGCCTGCTTCTTATCGCTTAGCTCCGTTAGCTGATTAAAGGTCGCTAGCGTCGGCGTAATGGTTGGACTTATCTGCTGCAGCTCCGCGATTATTTTGTCCAGCAGCGCCTGGTCGAACTGGTAGTTTAGCGGCCCCTGAAAAATATCCTCCACATGCTCCAGTGATTGCAAGCCCGCCAACGCCTGCACGGGTAAATCGGAGAATTGATATGGGCCGTGCTTGGCTACGCCTATGTTGGATGCCTTGGCCTCGGCGAGTACGGCTAGCAAGACATCATCGGCGAGGTAACCATAGGCTTTGATGAGATCGTAGCCCATGGCTTTGTAGCGTTTTACCAGCGCGCGAGCCTGGTTTGGACTGTGCACTACTTGTTGCATGGCGTGGGCATAGCGAGGGCCGTCTAAAACCGGCGAGGCGGTATACAGGTCAGCGCCAAGCCATTGTTGCTGGCGCAATTCTTGTCGCCAACGTAAATGCATCGGCTGGCCTCGTAGGTTGCGCACGGAGGTGACTCCATAGGCCAAGTTAAGGAGTAAATCCTTGCGGTCGTACACATGCACATGCATATCTGTAAGACCGGGTGTGGCGTAGCGTCCGGCGCCATCGATTATTCTTAGCGCCGTGGCCGCACCTGCGGGCTGGATATCGGTAATTCGTCCGGCGCTGAGGGTGAGCTGCTGATGCTGCCTGAGCTTACCGGTCGTCACATCGACAATGTGCACATTGTCTAACACATAGCTCTCTGGTTCGGGTACGGGCGGTAAATCGCTCGGATACTCGAGCCAGGCGGCGGGAATTGAGCCGAGAATTAACAGCGCTAGCAGCAAGGTCAAGCTGGCGCCGATGATAAAACCGCGTTTCAACAACTGGCGAGTGGAGGCTGAAAAATAAGGTGTAGGAAGCATGGCGGCTGGCCCTCGGTGATTGAAATGAGTGGCCAGCTTAGGGCGCCCTAGGGCAGTAGGCGTTCGCAATCACGCTTGCGGACGCGATTTAGTCGGACCCAGTGTCCAGGGTTTGCAGATATTGGCTTGGCGTGAGGCCGCTCTGGTTTTTAAAGGCGTTGTTAAAGGCGGTTTTGGAATTAAAACCGGCCATCAGCGCTAGGTCGAGCAAATTGCCCCGTTGCTCGGATGTTTGGCTCAGGGTGGTTTTTACATAATCGACGCGAAGACCATTGATGTAGTCACTAAAATTCTTGCCGCTGCCTTTATTGATGGCGCTAGAGATGTCTCGCACCAGCAGTCCTGTGGTGTTGGCCAGATCCTGGAGCGACAATCGCGGTATTTTAAACAGCGCCTGCTGTTTGACGGCGTGATCAATCTGTTCGAACAATTGTTTTTCAAGCGCGCTATCGCTTTCCGCTGTGACGGTATCTTGCACACAGGTTTCGAAATAGTTCAGTTGGTCGAACAGAGCGGGTTGTCGCAACGCCAGAAAAATAGTCGTCACAAAGGTGGCGAAAACGCCGCTAAGGTGTAGTAAATACCACAGGTTGCGCGCTGTGTATTCAACAAAGGGCTGGCTGTTAAGGCGCACAATGTCGTTTATGCCAAGCAGGGCGAAGGCCAGCATAATTTTTACCAGCCAGGCCAATTGCAAGGATGCAGGGTCGGATTCCATAGCCTGCACACCACGGTGATAGCGCGTTAGTAAAAAGTAGGCGGCAATGCCATAGGCCAACAAACTGACCGAGCCAAGCGCGAGCACGCTTTGTGTGTTGGCGGTAAAAGGTAGGGCGAGCAGCGCTGGTAAGAAATGCACGAGTGCGCGCGCCTGCCAAGCCTGATTGAAGACCAGATGTTGAATGAACAGGTAAAAAGCTGGGCCAGTACATAAGCTGAAGACAGGCGTGATGAGATATTGCTGGCGCCACATACCGGTCTCTTCGGAGAAATTAAATAGCATGAGCACGGCTTCTAACACCAGTAGCAGGCTTAAACCGCGAAAGCGTGGCTTGTGCCATAGCAGCGTAGTGGCAAATAAAAGTGTAAATGCCGCAACGAGCTGTAGCATATTGACGGGTGCGAGGCTGTAGTGGCTAACGAGGGCAGTCATGAGCGGCTTGAGGGTCTAGTGGCTGAGTTTGCTAATTAAACGCGATTCGGTAAGTGTTGTTAAGCCTATTGGGTAAGTGGGGCGCTCGCTGTTGGTTTTTACCGCCAAGCCCATGAATGGTTGTTTTGATTAGATACGACCCCCCAAGGTTAATAACACTAACGCATCAATGCCGTCATTGGGTGAGCCGAGTCTGGCGTTGGAGTAGTGCCGGTAGGCAATATTAGCCAGCCAGCGGTTGCCCGTGCCAAAGTAAATACCGAGCCCTAACTGTGATTGAAAGACAAAGTGATTGGCCTGTCTTCGCTCACCTAATTGGGTTTCGCTCAAATAGGTAGGGCCTAAAGTGCGCACATAAAAATACGGCTGGCTATTGCCGAGTTTCGGAAGTGCTAAGTTGAGTTGTGGGTAGATCGAAAATGCAAGCATGCGCTTGTGTTCGTCGGTATTACTGGTTAGTTGTGCCACCCCAGTACCAATAAATAAGCTTTGTTTTTCCGTAAAAATGTGGCGATAGACATGCAGGTCGATACCAACCGCAGTATTTTTTTGATGTTCCGTGTGTGGTTGTTTGCCACCGCCGGCGTAGAGCATTAGCTCAAGGTTTTCGCGAGCAGCCTCGGGCGCTGGGCTCGCCTCGCCGGACAATGTTACGCTCACGCAGCTGATGAAAAGCGCGGTGGAGAGTGGCGCGCTGGCACGCGGCCAACAAAACGGCAATAGGGTCATAGGTGTTATGTTTCCGAAAAGCGGCTAAGGTCTAAGCGCCGATGTATTTTACGTTAGCGTAATTGCATTGAGCGCCAGCCGCAACTTGCCGTTGTGAGTACCGAGTCGGTCACTAACGCTAATAGAACCACCTGCACCTCCATTTGTGCGCTGGTGCTATTGATTCAGCACCGAGTTTATTGATTCTCAATGCTCGGTCTCGATGAGAAAGTGTTTAGTGAAACCCTCATCGGCAAAGGCTTCATCTAAGGCTTTACGCTGTTGCAACTCATCTTGCTTATCCATGAGCAAACTCCACTGCTGAGTGTCATCGTTTGCTAGCAGTTTACTCAGTGGCAGCGAGCGAGATTGACGTGGATTATCACAGTGTCAATAAACATAAAATTAAAAATAATTACAGCAAATGTTCCGACTCGATGATGTGCACGCCAGGCATGGGTTCGACCACGGCATGCAGTAGCGCTTCGGCGATCGCTGTTGGCGTCACAGGGCGGTAGCGTTTGGGTATCAAGGGTTTAAAAATAGCTGCAAACCAAAGCCCGAGCTGCTCGCCAATTCTTGCTTGTGTGCGTTGGGTGTTGATCAGCGATGGGCGCACAATCGTGAAACTGTTGAAATTCAATGCGGCAATCCCTTGCTCTACCTCGGCTTTGGTATTGAGGTAGAAGTTTTTACCGCGCTTAGCGCCTAGAGACGAGTTGAGTGCGAAACTATTGGCGCCGAGAGAGCGCGTTAGTGTGGCAATAGCAAGGGGAAGATCTCGATCGACATAGGTAAACGCTTGCTTCGAACCCGCTTGCTTAATCGTGGTGCCGAGCGCACAAATCACAGCATCGACTCGCCAATAGTCTGCGGCTGTGTCTAACGGCGTAAACTGTGTAACAGGGTTGGTGAGCTTGGCGTGCTCGGCTAAAGGCCTTCTGCTCGGAGCAATCACTTGATCTATTTTTGGGTGCTTGAGCGCTTGTGCTATTAGCGCCGAGCCCACGGCGCCGGTAGCGCCTAAAATAAGGAGTTTCATTGACCGTGTTGCCAGAGTACTTCGCTGCCGCCATTGCGTCTCGCAATAACGCGCGCCGCGACAAAAAGAAAATCCGACAGCCGATTGATATAACTTGCCAGCGCGGGTCTAACGCCGGGTATTTGGCTCGGACTATCGGCGGCGGCCAGCTGGGCAATCACGCGCTCGGCGCGTCGGCTAATAACCCGTGCTTGATGGCAAACAGCGGCCGCGCGCGAGCCACCGGGCAGAATGAAATCTTTTAGCATCGGCAAGTCTTCGTTAAGTTGATCGAGCCATTGCTCCAACTCGGTAACATGTTCAATTTTAATAAGCTCATAGTCAGGTAGGCAAAGTTCGCCACCGAGATCAAACAACCGGTGTTGAATGCGGGTCAGCCAGGGTTGCAAATCATCGTCTACTGGGAGCTCGGTTATGAGTAAGCCGATTGCACAATTGGTTTCGTCGACATCGCCAATGGCGTGCATGCGGATATCGTATTTGGCAATGCGCACCCCGTCGCCCAAACCGGTACTGCCGTCATCACCGGTGCGGGTGTATATTTTCGAAAGCCGGTTGCCCATAGTGACCTCTGTAATTTAGTTAATTTTTGGCGAGTGTGAATAATGATCGCCTCTATAATGGTTTGTCTATATAACAGAAAGGCACCCATTAGGTGCCTTTCTGTTACTACATTTAGCTTGTTGTTAAGCCTAATCTAATTTGAGCTGCACGGCTACACAGCGTTGCTCTGCCTGAGAATTTTTCAGAATAACTTTTTGAACTGATTTGGCCAGGCCTTCGGCATCGGCGAGCTGTAAATATTGCGCTTGTGCCTCAGTGGAACATTGGCGCGGCAGGATAGCCGAGGCTAATACCGATTGTAACGCCGGCTCCTGTTTGCCGGTCATGGCCAATAAGGTGGCAATAACTTCCTCTTGCAAGGCTAGATTGAGCGCGTGTTGTTCCAGTGGAAACAGATTGAATAAAATGCCGCGCAACTCGGTGAAGGCGTAGCGAGTATCTGGGTCCGCCACTTCTTCTAGCCACTGTTGTTTGATGGCGATATCAGGCGCTTGCGCTTCTGCTTCTAGGCGGCGTATTTTCCCGGCTGGGTCTTGTGCGCTTAAACTGTCCAACCAACGCGTTGCCTTGGGTGCCTGCTCGCGCACGAGGCTGCCTGCGAGTGCCCAGGCATCATCATTGCTCAGTGACTTTTGTTCTAAGATTTTTTGTGCGTTGGCGAGCTGGGCTTTAGTGTGTAAATAATTGACCCATTGTTTAAACCAGGTGCGTTTTAACGCCCTGTTTTCCGTTTGGTAGCCCGCCCACGCCATCGCTTCTAGCTTATTACGGTAGTATTTTATTTGTTTATCGGACACGTCGCGCACAAAGGTGCGAAGTACTAAATAGCTATAGGCTGTGTCGACATTGGCGTTAATGGTACCGATTAACGATGTATTGGTTTGGCTGGGCAGGAAGCTGAGCGCCAAATCTAAAAACTCGGTTGCAGCTAGTTCGCCGTCGATAACAGATTCCCATAGCGCGCGCCAAATCAAGCCCTGTTGTATGGGGTCGGTAAAGGTATTGATGTGTTTTTTCAGATAGTCGACCGATGCTTGGTCAAATAAAATGCGGGCGAAGGTGTAATCTGATGCGTTGAGTAACACAAAGGCCGGGCAGTCTAGATCAAGCGCACTGGGTTGTTTGGTCGCTGGACCCTCGATGTGAATATCGATAAGTTGCTTTTTCCCGCTCGCTGAAATCAGTAATGCGTCGAGCTTGTGTTGACGCAGAGCGCCGCTCACATTAGCCGGTGATTGGCTGACGGTGAATTGCGACACTTTATTGTTGCTACAGTTAAATTCTGCCTTCAGTGCGTTTACGCCGCTCTGCTCTAGCCACGCTTGGCTCCACTGTGACAGGTCTTGTTGCGAGACTTCACTTAATGTGGCGAGCAAGTCAGATAGCCGTGCGTTTCTCCATGCAAAGCGTTGAAAGTGCTGCGCAATGGCGCGCTGAAAGGTTGCCTCGCCAATCAGGTGTTTTAATTGAATTAAGGTTGCCGCACCTTTGGCATAGGTGATGCCGTCGATACTAGCCATGACCATTTCAGTATTGGCAATGTCTTGTACGATAGGGTGGGTTGTTATCCATTGATCTTCGCTGTAGCCCCAGCTTTTTCGGCTGGTGGAAAAACTTTGCATGGCCTCTTTATATTCTGTCGCTTCGGCGGTGGCAAAGTTACCCATGAGGTCGGCAAAGCTTTCGTTCAACCAAATATCGTCCCACCAGGTCATGGTGACTAGGTTGCCAAACCACTGATGTGCCAATTCATGCATGACAACCACAGCCATGCGCTGGCGGTCAGCGCGGGTTTTTTCTCTACGCGGTTGCAAGTTTTCGGTAAAGGTTACTGCGCCGACATTTTCCATGGCGCCAAAAACGAAGTCGGGTACGAGCAATTGGTCGAATTTTTTAAAGGGGTAGGGGAAGCCAAAGTAATTGTCGAAAAAGTCGAGCCCTTGCCGGGTAACGGTAAACCATTCTTCCACGTCTACGTATGCTTGATAACTCTGTCGGGAAAACAGCCGTAAGGGAATGCGAAAATCTTTGTCTTCCCAAACTTTGTAGGGCCCTGCATGGAGAGAAAAAATGTAAGTGGAAAATAAATCTGTTTCGGGAAAGCTCCAGCGCTTGCGATCATTGGATAGATCTTCGATGTTCGATTCGCGCGTGGCGCTGATCACTTGCCAGTGGGCCGGCGCGGTGGCGGTCAAAATATAGGTCGCTTTCAAGTCCGGTTGGTCGAAACCGGGGAAAACTTTGTTGAAGTGGTAGTCTTCAAATTGGGTAAATAAATAAACCTTGCCGTCCTCTGCATCTTGCGACCAATGCAAGCCTGAGCCGTCGCGTCGATAGGGGTGGGTGTAATTAATTTTTACCGTTTGGGGGCCGGTGCTCAATGCGCTTGCTGGCAGCGTGATATAGAAACCGTTGTGATGCACCTTGATGGCTTTGCCATTAACTTCCACGCTGTCGACGCTACCGTCGACAAAATCCAAGGTCAGGGCTTTGCTCGCATCGCTCAGATTGAATTGGATTTCTGCCTGGCCGGTGAATGGGGTGTTTTGTTCCGGCAAATCCAAATGCAGGCGATAGTGTACATCGCTCACCCGTGCCGAGCGCTCCATGGCATCGACTTTGGTCAGGTAGCTGGTTGCGGGGCGCGAGGTTGCGATATCTGTGGCCTGATGCGCGCAGCCGCTGAGTAGCAGCGTGCCGAGGCTAAGCCCGATACAGACGGTTTGAAAAAGCGTGTTAAATGTCATGTTGGCAATCTTCATCATTGGCGTTATTTAGACGGCTTACTCACACAGACCCACTTTCATTAAAAGTGGCGCCGCCGGCGGATAGGTTCAATTTCACACCCACAAGACGAATAGTCGGCAGCTTTAAACAATGATTCTGGCCCGTCTGATAAACTCTTCGTCGCACAAACGGTATGATTCACCCTAGGGGTAATCACGCAATGGTGGAGTTTTCGTGGCAACAATCGGTACCCATTACATAAAAAGCGCCTTAGGTGGTGCTAAAGCTCGGGGTTTGGATCCGCGCGCGCTGTTGCGTATGGCCCGTATTCCCGAGCGCCCGCTAAAAGACCCGAAAGCGCGTATTCACGTCGATCACGTGGCCAAGCTGTATTTTGGTATCGCCAAGGCGTTGAATGATGAGTTTATGGGCTTTACTGAGCGGCCGATTAAATTGGGTACCTTTGCCATGATGGCCGAGTGGGCATCCACCGCGGAAACCCTTGAGGATTTACTGCGTCGCGGCATTCGTTTCTACAATCAAATTACCGATGAGTTGCAAATGTCGTTGGAGTACGAGGGCGAGCATGTCTACCTCACCACGGTATTCAAGCGCCCCGAGTTAGATTTCGAGCACTTCTATATCGAGTATTGGCATGTGATTTGGCATCGCTTCGCCAGTTGGTACATAGGCAAGCCTATTAAGTTAGTTGGTGCTTATATCAATTACACGCCTATCGATGCGCAAGAATTTCAGCTCTTGTTTCGCTGCCCCACCCACCTTAAAAGCAAGGTTAATCGCTTGGTGTTTCACCGCAGTTATTTATCCCAACCCTTGGTGAAAAGCTGGCGTGAACTGCGAATTTTTTTACGTCGTGCACCCATCGATATGCTCACCATCCCCGGTGAAGATACCAGTTTAACCGGCCGTATTAACCAAATGTTGCAGGGTAAGCCTGGCCAAATACTGTCCCTGCCCACGGCCGGCGAGGTGGCGGCATCGCTGAATATTAGCGAGCAAACTTTGCGCAGAAGGCTAACCGAGGAGGGCATTAGCTACCAACAAATTAAAGATAATTTACGCAGTGATTTAGCCGCGGAGTTGTTGAGTAATCGCAGTTTATCCATTGCTGATGTAGCGCGCTTGTTGGATTTTTCCGAGCCTCGCGCTTTTACTCGGGCGTTTAAAGATTGGCAGGGTAAAACCCCGCGTGAGTTTCGTAACGATCACGCCGCCAGAGGCGCCATGATTATTCCCGAGCATTTACAGGGCTAGCGTGACCTCGCCACAACACACGCAGCTTTCTAATTCAGTCTTCTATTTATATGGGCTCTATCTCATTCTGTCTCACCACGCTGGCGTTGTGGGGGCTGTCTGAAAGCAGCTTTTCGCCGCTTTTTGCGCCACCGGTGTTTCGCCCGCCGCCTTTTTCTTATCTTACTAGCGCTGAGCCACCCCTAGAGCGCCCATGGCGTCTACGCTTGTAAAGCTTTTGGGTGCCTGACAAAGCGCCAACTTATGGGTGGTTGCTGCGCTCTACCTGTCGCGCTAAAAAGACATTTTCAGTCAATAAAAGTGACAAAATAGTACTTATTGTGGATGTTTATGTCTATTTTATGTATTGATTAATGTGCTGAAATTTCATATGAAAATATATAAATATTATTTAATATCAATGGCTTATAAGTTTTATGGTAGAAATTTTTGGTGTCATAAACCTTATGGCGGCTAGACGTTATCGTATATTATTGCGCCGTAATCATTTGGCTGCTCAACTTTGAAGCACTCAATCAATATTAGCCCCATATGGCAACAGAATCGGTATGGCTATGGACTCGTTTAAAAAGCAATCTGCCTCCTTGGATAACCCGTTCGACGAGGCGCGCGAAGTGGAATTCAGTGTGCCCGGTCAGGCGTCTTATGAGCCCGGCTTGTATGAAGCCAGCTTAAAGCAAGGGCTGGCGCTGATGCAGCGCCCGTTTGAAGCAGCGGGTGAGCGCAATATTCAGCGCCAACATGCCAAAAAGCGCATGACGATTTGGGAGCGCTTGTCAGTCCTCACCGATGAAGAGCCCACCGTGCTGTTCCAAAACTGGGGTAAAAATTTAGACGGCGCATCGCTGGTTACCGCCATCGTAAAAATTGCCGGTCGCGATGTGGCTGTTTATGGCCATGATTTCACCGTGCGCGCGGGTTCCATGGATGCCACTAACGGCAAAAAGTTAGCCCGTCTTTTTGAGTTAGCGGGCAAGCGTCGTATCCCTTTAGTGGGTTTGAACGATTCCGCCGGAGCTTATGTGCCCGCCGGTGTGGGTGGTTTGGATGGCTACGCAGAGGCCTTTACCGCGCTGCGAAAAATCAGCGGTGTGGTGCCATCCATCATGTGCATGTTTGGCTTTAACGCCGGTGGCGGCTCTTATCTTCCGCGTCAGGGGAGTTTTTTAATTCAACCCAATGATACATTTTTTGGTTTAACCGGCCCTGGTGTGGTCAAGTCCGTGCTGGGTGAAGACGTCACCCCAGATGAATTAGGCGGCCCTGGTGTACACAGCCAAAGTGGCGTGACAGATTTTGTTGTGCCCGATGAAGTGGCGGCATTGCGCAAGGTCAAAGCGTTATTAAATTACCTGCCCAGCAATAACAACGAGTTGGCACCCTTCCAAGCCACATCTGATCCCGTTGACAGAAAAACTTGGGATATCGATATTCTGTTGAAGAAAGCCTTCAACTCACCCAGCGGTTTTAATACACCGTTAGATGTCACCATTATTATTCAGCAGTTGTGCGATCACGGCGACTTTATGGAAATTCAAGCTGATCGCGCGCGCAATACCATTACCGCACTTGGCCGCATGGGCGGTAATGTGATCGGTTTTGTCGCTAATAATTCGGCTGTTGCATCCGGCCAAATTGATATTGCCGCCGCCTACAAGAACGCGCGCTTTATTCGCTTTTGTAACCTCTACAATATTCCCGTGATTTTCATGGAAGATACTACCGGCTTTCTGCCGGGCAAAGAGCAAGAGCAAAACGGCATAGTGCAGGCGGGACGGGCAATGTTAGATGCCATTATCGACCTGCGCACCCCGCGCTTTTTGCTAATTATTCGCAATGCATTCGGTGGCGCTTACGCGTCTTATAATAACTACCCCACTGGTGCCGACTTAGTGGTGGCGCTGCCCTCTACCCGCGCCGCGGTAATGGGCCCGGCCGGTGTTGAGTTTGTTTATAAGAATGAACTGCAAAAAATACGAGGCGAGGTGGCGCAGCGTTTAAGTGATGGCGAGGAGAGGGCCTCGGTCACTGCTTGGCAGTTACAACAGGAGGCAGGGTTGAAAGCTCGCTATGAAGCTGAGCTGATGAATCCGAACGAGGCTTTGTCGCTCGGTTCTATTTCCCAAATTGTCATGCCGTCCGAGTTGCGCGCACTGCTGTGTAAAAACATGGCGTTTCATTTGAAGCATTATGTCGCCGAGCCATTTAATGGCGTGCAGCGCGAATTTCATTGAGGCCGTTACCATGAGACAAATAATGAGCGAAAATAGAAAGGGATCCACGGCAACGGTTAATGACGTTGATAGTTGTGTTAATGACCACGCTAATAATTACACGGCCAATCCATTAATCCATAAAGACCGACGGCTAGCGCTAAGTGACAGTGCTTGGGTGCGAAGCTTCGATTGCACGCATTTGCGGCCATTAATTATCTGTCGCGGGCCAATCCGCAAAGAGGCCATGGATGTTTTCGATGAGATGGGCATTCATCACTACGGCATCTTGCTGTCGGAAAAGGATTCTATTGTTTATCAAAGTGCGCTGGCACCCGAGTTGCGAACACTGACAGATCCACACAGGGTACACCGTGTGCCGGATTATTCAGGCGCCGATAAGGCCGAGCGCGAAGTGCGCATTCGTCAAATCATTAATATCGCACGCGCCAATAACTACAACGCCATTTTCACCGGCTATGGCTTTATGGCCGAAGACGAAAATATGGTAAAGGCCATGGAGCAGGCCGGCCTGAATTTCATTGGCCCTTGTTCTCGCACCGTGCACGATGCCGGTCTAAAGGACGAAGCCAAGCGCACGGCCTTGCGTGTGGGTGTATCTGTGACCCCGGGTGTTGATAACGCCAGTGCATTAACCTTAGTTAAAAAGCATCCAACTGTTTCTGCGCTTAAACACTTGGCTGAGCAAGAAAACCTTGTAGTGGATATTGATCAGTTAGACGCAAAGGGCACTGCGTTAATTGATATTGCCGACGCCGTGCTCGCGGCGAGTTATAACAAGGGTATAGATCTTTACAGTATCGCGGAGTTGGGCGAAACCATCCGCGAACAAGTGATGGTGATGAGCCGTGAGTACCCAAGTAATCGCATACGTTTAAAGGCCATTGGCGGCGGCGGCGGTAAGGGGCAGCGCATTTTAGCATCGCCCGATGCTTACCAAGGCGACTTACCAAGTCGTATTGAGCAGGCCGCCGCTAAGGCGCCTGGCTTGGTGTTGGAAATACTTAATGAAGTCAAAACGACTGGCCAAGGCGATAACAAAAATGTCTTGGTTGAGCTCAATATTGAAACGACGCGACATCAAGAAATACAAGTGATTGGCAACGGCAATTGGGCCTTGGCCATGGGTGGCCGGGACTGTTCGCTGCAGATGCACGAGCAGAAGTTACTCGAGGTGTCGGTGATCACGGAAGATTTAGAAGCTGCGCTGGCAGAGGCTAAAGCCGCCGGTAAGGAACTAGAAGCTAAGGTACTGGCGCAAGATATAATCACATTACAAAAAATGGAAGAGGAATCCGAGCGCTTCGGTCAAGCGGTGGGGTTAGATTCAGTTTCAACCTTTGAATGTATTGTCGATCGCGATAAGCATTTCTTCATGGAAATGAATACGCGTATTCAGGTGGAGCACCGCGTTACCGAGCTTTGCTATGGTTTGCGTTTTGCTAACCCAGAGAATGGCAATGATTTTTTTGAAGTTGAATCGTTAGTGGAAGCGATGGTGTTGTTGGCCGCTCATGGCCCGCGCTTACCTAAGCCGACGCGTCAATTACGCAGCCAAGCCGCCGTGGAAGCGCGACTCAATGCCACCAACCAAGCCTTGCAGCCCCATGCTGGCGGTATCATTGAAAAATGGTCGGACCCTGTTGCCGGGGAAATTCGGGATGACCAAGGCATTAGTGTGCACAACCCGGATACGGATGTGTTTATTAAATACCATTTGGCCGGTGCTTACGATTCCAATATTGCGCTGCTATTGACGACGGGTTCGGGGCGATCAGATAGTTACCAGCGACTCGCTGAAATATTGCGCGTAACCGAGTTGCGCGGCAAAGATCTAGCCACTAATTTAGAGTTTCACTACGGCTTAGTAAATTGGTTTATCGGTAACAATATTAACGCGCGTCCAACCACACGTTTCATTGTGCCGTATCTAACCGCGGTTGGCTTATTGAAACAAGCTGCCAATAATGTCGATTTGCACTACGCCTATCAAAGCATCTGCCATCAGCTCATTAAGCAAGTACCGAGCGATGATGTTAGCTGGGCGCAGGTATTGGAGCGCAAACACCTTCTATTGGCGCGTCCCGTGGAAAAGTTGCTGGCTGAGCCGCATTTGTTGGCTGGCTGGTTGTCGCTGAATCAGAAAAATTTTAATTTGAATAACGGTCACGTCATCTGGCAGGTTAACCCTATACATGTTTTGGCAGATACCTATCACTTCCTCAATATGGACTACTGCTCGCGCAAACCTGCGGCCAATATGATCTGGGCGTCGGATGATAAAATATTGCAGCAGGCCTTGAGTTTTTACCAAACGCTCGAAAGTAAGCTTGGTGTGATGATGTTTTCTGAGTTGAACGAGCTATTAAGCGGAGCCGCGCCGGCGCAATTTGAGCCCAGTCAATGGCAAGCCATTCAGGCGGCGCACCATGGGTATCAAGCTGGTACTGAATTGTTAAACCTGCTGCCTTTCCTCGGTCAGACCACGGGGTATTTCAAATTAGCGGTAAATGCCGATCTGAGCATAGAGATCCCAGAGGTGTTGACCGAACCCAAATTGCAGGCGGATATGGCAAAAGTGTTAGTGCCGCCGCCCGTTGCGAAATCTGATGAAATACTGGCACCAACAGGCGGGATGTTTTACGCCCGCGAAGCACCGGGCATGGAGCCGTTTGTGAAAAAAGGCGCGCACTTTACGGCAGGGCAGCCACTTTACATCGTTGAAGTGATGAAAATGTTTAATAAAGTGAATGCGCCTTTTGCCGGTACCATCGATGAAATTTTAGTAATTGACGACGGTGCTATTATTAAAAAAGGCCAGCCACTGTTCAAAATCACACCGGATGAAATCCGCGTCGAGGAATCAGGGGTAGATGCCCGCGCGCGCCTAAAGCAGGGCACAGACGCCTTCCTTGCAACACTAACAGGAGCTCACTGATGATTACTGCGTTGGATCATATCGCCATTGCTGTGCCTGACTTAGAAAAATCCATCAAGCGCTTCATGGAAGATTTTGGCTTGCCCTACAATGGCCGTGAAGATGTGGCGACCGCAAAAACCAGTACGGCATTTTTTCCGTTGCCAGCCACACAAATTGAATTGGTTCATCCTCTCAACGGCGAGGGCCCAATAGCAGGTTATTTGGAAAAGCGCGGTGGGGGTTTACATCATTTGTGTTTTCGCTCAGACGACATTGACGCAGACGTTGCGCATTTAAAATCCAAGGGCTATCAATTTCTCTCCGAGGCGCCGAGCTTAGGTGCACACAACTGCAAGGTGATATTTATTCATCCGAAAAGTTGCGACGGGGTGTTAATTGAATTGAGTCAACCCATGGGTGAGCATTGACCCACCCTAAGTATCAGATTTACTGGCCTAATTGAAATCATTGGGCCAGCTAAGCTATTAAAAATTGAACAGAATTTGAATGACTTGCCATAGGGCAGGCGCGAGGTGCAAAAATGACAGAGAAAAAATACACGCTAAAAGAATGGGAAGCCCTAGCCATCAAACAATCAAAAGGGTTAACGCCCGATGAGTTGACGTGGCACACCCCCGAAGGCATTCATATAAAGCCGTTGTATACCAAGGCCGATGTAGAAAACTTGGCTTACGCCGATACATTGCCAGGTTTGGCGCCCTATGTGCGTGGCCCGCAAGCGACTATGTACGCTGGCAGGCCTTGGACAATTCGTCAGTATGCCGGCTTCTCAACGGCCGAAGAATCCAATGCCTTTTATCGAAAAAATTTAAAGTCTGGCGCCCAAGGCGTGTCGGTGGCCTTTGATTTGGCCACCCACCGCGGTTACGACTCGGATCATCCTCGGGTGTCGGGCGATGTGGGTAAAGCCGGTGTGGCCATAGACTCGGTCGAAGACATGAAAATATTGTTCGATCAAATTCCGTTGGATAAAGTCTCTGTTTCGATGACCATGAACGGTGCAGTGCTGCCAATCCTTGCCAACTATATCGTTGCCGCAGAGGAGCAAGGTGTGAGCCAAGATCTGCTGGCCGGCACTATTCAGAACGATATTCTAAAAGAATTTATGGTGCGTAATACCTACATCTACCCGCCTGCGCCGTCGATGAAGATTATTGGCGATATTATCGGTTATACCTCCGAACATATGCCGAAATTTAATTCCATTTCCATTTCGGGTTATCACATTCAAGAAGCCGGCGCTGATGCGGCCTTAGAGTTAGCCTATACGCTGTCTGATGGTCGCGAATACGTGCGCACGGCCCTTGCGGCTGGCCTAGATGTTGATGCCTTTGCGCCACGGCTGTCTTTTTTCTGGGGCATTTCTATGAATTTCTATATGGAGATTGCCAAGTTACGCGCCGGACGTTTGCTGTGGACCAAAATCATGAGCGAGTTTTCGCCCAAGAATCCAAAGTCGTCGATGTTGCGCACCCACAGCCAAACCTCAGGCTGGTCGCTTACCGAGCAAGATCCCTACAATAACGTGGTGCGCACCACCATTGAAGCGATGGCTGCCGTGTTTGGTGGCACCCAGTCTCTACATACCAATGCGCTTGATGAAGCGGTGGCTTTGCCGACCGAGTTTTCCGCGCGCATTGCGCGCAACACCCAGATTATTATTCAAGAGGAAACCGGTATTACCCAAGTGGTTGATCCATGGGGCGGTTCCTACATGATGGAAACGCTAACCCAAAACCTCGCCGATCGCGCTTGGGAGCTTATCGAAGAGATTGAAGAGAGTGGCGGTATGGCTAAGGCCATCGAAGCGGGCTTACCAAAGTTGCGCATTGAAGAGTCGGCGGCGAAGAAGCAAGCCCGTATCGATCGCGGTGAAGACGTTATTGTTGGAGTGAATAAATACATCCTCGATAAAGAAGATGATTTAGATATTCTAGAAGTGGATAATGTTGCGGTTAGAGAATCGCAAATTAAGCGTATTCAGCAAATTCGCGCTAGCCGCAATAACGAGAAAGTAAAGCAGGCATTGGCCGATATTACCGCGGCGGCGAAAACCGGGCAGGGAAATCTGCTGGATCTTTCTGTTAAGGCTGCCCGTCTACGTGCCACCGTGGGAGAAATTTCAGACGCCATGGAAGAAATTTTTGGTCGTTACAATGCGCAGGCGCGCACAATTTCTGGTGTTTACGGCGCCTCTTACGAAAACGATCCTGATTGGCAAGCAATAAAAGCTGAAATCGAAGCGTTTGAAGCGAAAGAGGGCCGCAGACCGCGCATGTTAGTGTGCAAAATGGGGCAGGATGGCCACGATCGCGGCGCTAAAGTGATTGCCACCGCCTTCGCCGATGTGGGTTTTGATATCGATTTATCACCCATGTTTTCTACGCCAGAGGAAGTGGCTCGGCAAGCGGTAGAAAACGATGTGCATGTGGTTGGCGTGTCGTCGCAGGCAGCTGGTCACAAAACCTTAGTGCCGGAACTCATCGCGGCGTTAAAAGCACAGGGTGCTGACGACATTATTGTGGTGGTGGGCGGGGTGATACCTAAGCAGGATTATGCCTTTTTAAATACAGCGGGCGTTAAAGGCATTTTTGGCCCCGGCACAAAAATCCCCGTGTCCGCACGGCAAGTGCTCGAAGCCGTGAAATCGGCGCGAACATAACGTCAATTTTCATAAGAAAACTGAGTAAATTATGGCTGTTGATATTGAATTGTTAAAACAAGGTAATAGACGCGCTTTAGCGAAGGCCATTACCTTGGTTGAAAGCAAGCTCGACAGCCATCGCTTGGAAGCGCAAACCTTACTTGAAACGCTCCTACCCGACACTGGAAACAGTATTCGGATCGGTATCAGCGGTATTCCCGGTGTGGGTAAGTCGACGTTTATTGAAGCCTTTGGCAAGCACTTGATCAGCTTGGGAAAAAAAGTGGCCGTGTTAGCGGTAGACCCAAGCTCTCCGGTGCGAGGCGGCAGTATTCTCGGCGATAAAACCCGAATGGAAGAGCTATCGCGTGAAGATAATGCCTTTATTCGTCCATCGCCCTCCGAGGGAGCGCTGGGTGGGGTCGCGCAAAAAACGCGTGAAACCATGTTGCTTTGCGAAGCTGCCGGTTACGATGTCATTTTGGTTGAGACGGTAGGTGTCGGTCAGTCGGAATACGAAGTGGCCGCCATGGTTGATTTCTTTTTAGTGTTGATGATACCCAATGCCGGTGATGAGCTGCAGGGTATTAAACGCGGGATTATGGAATTGGCCGACGCCTTGGTGATTAACAAAGCCGATGGTGAAAGTATTAATCTCGCCACGCGCACGCAACAGCATTATCAAAATGCCTTTCACCTTATTCGCCACGGCGCCTTTTGGGCGCCACGAGTGCAAACCTGTTCGGCTTTGAATAAGCAGGGTATTGAAAGCGTTTGGCAAATGATTGTGGAGTTCCAAAATTTAGCAGTTGAACACCAAGCCTTCGCCGTCAAGCGCTCTAAACAAAATGCCGATTGGATGAAAAAATTAATACACCAAATGCTAGATCAGCGCCTAAAACAGAACCCGAGCGTTCAAGAGAAAATGCTAGCGTTACAGGTAGGGGTGGTTGAAAATAAGGTCACACCGTTTACTGCTGCGAAAACAATTGTTGATCTGTTATAGTTCGTGCTCTAAAAATCTATAGTGTCTTCATTCATGACTCGTGCAGCGGAAATCAGCGAAAATCTTAATGTTTTTTTTGACGAACATTTACCCTTAACTGGTTTTATGGGATTGCGTGTTGAAAGTTACGACGGCAAAAAGCTCGTTCTCCATGCGCCACTCGCCCCGAACATTAATGATAAATCCACCGCTTTCGGCGGTAGTCTATATAACGCTGCCGTGATGGCCTGCTGGGGCATGCTGTATTTGAAAACCCTTGAAGCGGGTTTGGTGTGCAATCAAGTTGTTGCCGAAGGCCATATAAAATATTTAGCACCTGTTAAAGGCGATATTCGCGCCACCTGCAGTGCACCAAGCGAGCCTGAGTTAAATGCATTTATAGACCGCTTCAAATCCCATGGCAAAGCCAGCCTAAGTCTCAGTGCAGTGATTGAGTGCGGCGGCAAAAAAGCCGTGGCGTTCGAGGGGCGGTATGCGATTTTAGCGGTAACGTAATAGCATCTATTGGCACTATTGTTCCGTTATTGGTTGGATGAAAGCTCTACTATTGTGCGATCTTCAAGACTTTTCGACGCTGACATTGCCACATTTCTTCCCTTTATGCGAAAATCTACGCCTCACAAGGACGTCTGACTATGTTTTCTCGCCTGTTTTCCTCAAAAAAACGCCCATTTGTTAAGAATTGGAATAAAAAGATTCCGGTCGAAATTAATTTTGGCGCTGGCGTTTTGTCTATGCAGTTACCCGAAGGTAACGTATCAGATTGCCCGACCTTCATCGCCGATAGCAATACTAGTATCTACGATAGATCTAAATACCAAGAACTTGATCATTTGCCGGACTATGAAAATAGTCATATGCCTTATATTCCGCTTATTAGGGCTCAATGGGGGCTGACGGGGGTATTCTGGGAAAAATTTAAAATTGGTGAGCTGTTAATGTCTGTCATTGCTCTACGCGTTGATGATTTACCTACAGATAAAAGTTGTTTAAATCCACAACAGTTTCGTCGGGTGTTAGATCGGGATATGTATTTCAGCTTTGGCCCGGCAAATGTTGGAAGTTATCCTCGAAAAGTTCCAGTTGACTGGAAAATTAGAGAAATAAATGGCGTAAGTTGGGCTGAATATAGTGTACTAAACGATATTGAAAGGTTCCCAGATTTCTTTAAGGAAAGTGGTCAGGAAGATTATACGAAAATATTTTCTGTCCCTGTTGACGATCAACATTTTATTAGAGTGGAGTTTATTGTTAGCGGATTTTTTCCTTTATCAGAAAGCGAAAGTAAATTCAGTGAAATGATCTCTGAATTACTCGCGACGTTAAACTTGGAACTAACTGCCCCAATAGCATTGACTTCAATATCTGATCCGAGAGAAGCTTTTTTTTGGGAGCGTCACCGGTTGGAGAATCAGACAGGACCCAGCGGTTATGCTGAAAGAAAGATTGTTTCTCTTGGATCATTGCCTCCAAGTTACTAGTTTTATGTAGGGTATTAATTGTTCAAGGAGATGAATATGGCTTCAATGCGAGCAGGATGGAAAAAGGTTTTTGAAATGGCTTTGACTGGTCAGAAACAAGGCCGAGACGTATACGTTCAGTCTGCAGTTTTTCCCATGTTTCAAAAGCTTATTGAAACAAAACACACTAGCTATCAATTGATGAGCTTGTACCGTGCAATTCTTGGTTTAAATGCTGATCCAACCTCTGGTGCTTCAGCAAATTCGATAGGAACACTTAGAAATCTATTTTCTAGTGGTTTCGCTATTGAATATTACCTAGATAATGGTGATGTGTTGATTTCGAAGCTTCGCATTTCGGGAGCGTTTGAGTCAGAATCTAGGTATGCAGGCTCTGGGCTCTATCGAGTTGCGAAATCAAATTCAATTTGGCGAGTAGAGAGCAAAGGTTCAGATTTTCTAGATTTGGGACATAAATGGGACGGCGCGCATTATGCTGCGGTGTCTGGAAGGTTCCAAAAGGTGGGTGATGCTGGGAAACAGTTAGTCAATCATGCAAAAAAGGCCTATAAGGACGAATTGCTAAGTAAAAATGCAGAAGTAGAAGGGAATCATTACTCTTTGTATTGGTCAGCAGGAAAGTCTCATGGAGATATGGCCTCGTCTAATGCGGTTGCCTCGTTAATGCAGCAGGCCGCTGATGCACAAGCGTCAGTGAATTGGCTGGTGCATGGTGAAGGTGCGAAAACTTTCCAGAAGGCGTTAAGCTTATTACAGGATGCTCCTTCGCTCAGTCGTTTTGCTGCGAAAGACGAAGAAACTGTCCGATATCTAAGAATGAAATTTGCCGAACAAAAAGTTTTTTTATCTAATCCGGTTGGTTCTGATATTAAAGAAATTTCTGCACTTTGTGCGAAAGTGGGAATCACTAGTGTTAAAGAAAACCTAAATGTAAGGGATTTTAGAAGTAGTGGCACAAGGCGCAATGCTTATAAAGAAATTGCTAAAATTGCTGCTGCTGGATCTCTTGTTGGAAGCGTTTCAGGTGCAGGTATGAAGGAGGCGGGGCTGTCGGCTCTACAGAAAGCTGCAGGTTCCGCCTCAGATATAGTCAGTAGCGCGGTTGCTAATCCAAGTGTGGCTACTGCAGTAGTATCTGGCGCTGCACTTTATGGCGTGTTTGTTTCTGCTAAGGGCAGTTATACGAAAGTGTCTGGTGCTTATAAAGCAGTGCAAAGTCTCATGGTTAGCACCTTCGGTAAAGGTAGCGAATTTTGGTATGAGAATGATACGGATCTTCTTGAACAGGTATATGGTTAATTAGCTTTCCATTGTTTTATATAAAGGCCGCAATGCGGCCTTTATCGCTTTGAATAGGTGGTTATAAATGGATGTAGCGAAATTCTACTTAGTTGAATTCAAGAAGAAAGCTTGGAAATATTCGTTGCTTAAACATGGCGTCAAACGTGTCGACAGTCCTTTTTCTGTCTGCATTGTTATGAGGGCAGATAAGTGTGATCCGAGTGCCCGTCTTTGGGAGGCGGTTGACGCAGCGAAAACTGCGGCTGTTGGAAAGTCAGAGTGGGCATTACAGCGCTCGGGCTTTCAATTGATCATGTTAGTCAACGGCGGTGCTGAGGTCATTGAGTCAAACCCTATGGGTGCTGATAATGCTGAGGCATCTTCCGAGGTAAAATCAGGCGCTGAAAAAATTGCTGCATCCATTGAAAAGCTCAGTGCGGTACAGGATGTTGTTTGGATTTCCTGTGGTCTAGCCAGTGATGATTTGACGGCTGCCCTGGCGCTTTTTTGGCGAAGAAAGGTCAGTCTTGCTCATCACTGGGTGCATTGCTATCAACCTAGAAGTACTCTATTGCCTTTGGTGAATATGGCTGAGCCAATGAACTATGTGATGAGTGACCGGTTGGCGCATACGAAAGTTCCGAATGTGTTAGGTTCGATTCATCGGTTGGTTGTCATCTTCTATCGACTTAAACATGATCGCCGCTATCGCAAAGAATATGCAGTAAAAGACATCAAGTTACATGTTTCTGCTGTTATAAGGCTTTTTATTTCTGCCTATTTTTTGATATTTATTTTATTATATTTGATAGGTCTTGATGTGCTTTGGAACGCTGTGATAGGTGCATTTGTGTCGGCTTCTGTGTTCCTTTCAATCCAGTTATTATCTGGTTATTTCCTCTACCGGAAAGGTATCGATAATCAAGGTTTTGTTCTCTTCTCTGAAAAAAATAAATCTTAAAGCGACTAAAGTTTAGATTGTCACTGGTGTTACCAATCTAACCGTCCGATCGAATCTGCGCTTCCAGTTGCGCAGGTGTCGCCAGTGAAATATCCGCCAATACGGATGCGGTGTATACCGCTTCATTTACTTTGTAGGCTGTACCCATTAAGTGTTTTCTTAACGTTGAAGTGTGTTTGGTATTGGGGATGCGCTCTAGGTAAAACCAAAGCGTATATTCCAGTGCGTAATCTCCAGCACTTGTGAGCGCCCATTCAAACATTTTGTTATTGTTGATCTTTACTTCTTTGTTGATGACACAGGCTTCAAAAGCTTGCCGGAACATTTGATCGATTTTATTCTTAAAAATATTGAGATGTTCGGTTTTCTCTTTGGTTGATGCACCGGTAATGCCTGGATAGCCAATTTTATAGGTAAGGGGTTGGCGAATACCGTCTGTACTCGCTATGCGGCTCAAATTGTCGATTTTACTTTGGGTGAATTGGCTGTTGCGAATAAGGGTGCGGTGGTTGTTGCGAATATCGTATAAAATAACGTAGATAAGCGTGACTTTACTAATGACGTATTCGTCTGGATGGCGGTCGATAACGACCACATCGCCGTCTTCCAAAATTTCTGTGTTTAGAATAATCAAACCGCTAATAATATCTGGCGCCCAAATCGAGCTGGTGAATGCTAAAAAGGCAATCAAAATCCCAAAGATTCCGGTTGTTTCGAGCAGGCTGTTTGCGCCCCAAATTTTAATGATAACGTACAGCGTAGTTAAGGTAATAACCATCAGTAGCAGTAGGTCGACGAGTCGGCTGCTATAGGTGTCTAAGAATACCTTTTTCCCATCCAGTACCTTTTGATGGCCAAAGCGCTTGCGGGAAAAGTAACTGGCGAGGCTGTTGACGAACAGACCTCCGTAAATGGCCATTAGTGAAAGGCCAACATTAATAAAATAGTTTTCGTAGCCGGAATTCGTTCTTATGAGCGCCAGATCTACCCCGTGCAAGACTAAAACAAGAATATTCAATGCACGGAATACCTTGATTCGCGTGTCGCTATCTATACCGGCCTGAACCATCTGTAGAAGCGGTCTAGCGAATATTAGAAGGGTAATATTGGTAAGAAATATGAGCGAATGCACCAGCCATTGAGTGCGGCTTAATTCAGGTAGTATCCATTGGATGGCGTCCATGCAATGCCTCAAATTAATGTCTTAGCGTGACCGGTTAAAGGTGGTCTATCATTCAATAGTTAGGCTGTAGGTGTCAAATACTTAGGTTTTATTGCCATTTAGCGATAACGTCATTAGTTCAATTTCTGCGCGATAAAGCGCGGCGGTTGATTTCGCTTTTCCGCTTGTGCAGCTCTTGGATTGATCACCGTAATGAATAGCCATTTTTTTTAGATAATCGAGGTGATCTTGATTTTTTGGTTGCCAGTGCTGGCCAATGGCGGATATGTCCGTCTGGATGGATGCATTGTGATAGCTAACGTATAGTATTTCGTAGTTCCAGCGTTTTTCTTTGAGGAAATTTTCCTCGATGAGTTTAAAATCTTTACCAATGAGGAATTCGCGCAAGTAATATTGCGCCGTATTTGGACAGAGTAAAAAATCAATCTGCTGTTTCTGATGGCGGCTAATGATGCTATCGATGATGGTTGCTGCTAGTTCGCCGCCAATACCGGCCAACACAACGAGGTGACGGCGCTTTGGGTCTAGTGCAATAGAGCCCGCATCGGCACAGGTTACACCGCACTGGGTTGCATTAAATTCACCTAACCGAATACGTAGGTCCTCCATCAAGTGCGGCACGCAATCGACAAACTCTACACGGGGCACAACGTGCTTACGCAAGAGTTTCATACCGAGATAACCATGATCGCAACAGCAGTCCCAGACGCTATCGTAGTGGGCTGCCCGGCTTTGAATCACGTCAAACAGCCGCTTTAATCGGGGTTTCAGCCTGACTCTGGGTGTGTCTTGGGGCATAGGAGTAGGAATGTGCCTGCTTAAGGTGGATTTCGCGCCATTATAACAACTGGCAAGCCGATCAGGCGCAGGTAAATCGTTGATTCCTACCTATACTTGAGCCTAGGTTGATACTGGAAGTCTGTGATGAGCACGCCAATAGATAATTTACTCAACATACTTGCGAAGAAAGATGGATCAGATTTGTATCTGAGCACCGGTGCACCACCTTGCGCTAAATTCCAGGGGCATCTAAAGCCGCTCAATCAAACCCCTTATACCGCCGGTGAAATTGAAGCAATTGCCGACGCCATTATGGATGATGAGCAGCGCAAAGTTTTTAGTGCGGAGCTAGAAATGAATTTGGCGATATCCATTGCTGGTGTTGGCAGGTTTCGCATCAACATTTTTAAACAGCGCAATGAAGTGTCTATCGTGGCGCGCAATATCAAGGCTGACATTCCCAAGTTTGAGGATCTTCGATTACCCGAGGTGTTAAAAGACATAATTCTCACTAAGCGCGGCTTGGTGCTTTTTGTTGGCGCCACGGGTTCGGGTAAGTCGACCTCGCTAGCGGCGCTCATTGATCACCGCAACAGTACGAAGGCTGGGCACATTATTACTATCGAAGACCCAGTGGAGTATGTGCATCGGCATAAGAAGTCGATTATTAATCAGCGCGAGGTGGGGGTTGATACCCGCAGCTTTCGCAACGCCTTGAAAAACACCTTGCGCCAGGCCCCGGATGTGATTCTTATTGGCGAAATTCGGGATCGAGAAACCATGGAGCATGCGCTTGAGTTTGCCGAAACCGGGCACCTGGCCATCTCCACGTTACATGCCAATAACGCCAATCAGGCGCTGGAGCGGATTATCAACTTCTTTCCGGAAGAACGACGACCACAGCTGTTGTTGTCGCTATCGCAGAACTTGCGTGCCTTCGTATCCCAGCGCCTTATCCCCACCATTGACGGCAAGCGCTGTGCTGCGGTGGAAATTCTCATTGGCACCAAGACAATTCAGGAGATGGTCTACACCAGTCGCTTTCATGAAATTAAGGAAATTATGGAGAAATCGGAGAATTTGGGGATGCAAACCTTCGATGGCGCGTTATTCCACCTATTTAAGGAAGGGCGTATTAGCCAAGATGAGGCAATCGCCAATGCCGACTCTGCCAACAACTTGCGCCTGCGGATAAAGCTCGATAGCCGCAAGGTCGGTGCTGAGGCACAACCTAGCGCCGATGCGGCACCGGCAGAGGTTGAGAAGCCGGCCGGCCTGTCATTTGGCAGCTTGTCATTGGAAGAAATGGATGGTGACGATGAAGAGAATGGCATCCATAAATGAGGCTGAGTTCTCAATACTGTACTAATATTGTTGAATTCGGCGCCAAATTAAATGGGTGGTGATAGGATGCGCGACCATTAAATTGATAATTGTTGGCTGTTATATACAGGCGCGAGGTTTTTCTGGGAATAAGCATGTGTAGGCCCTTCATTTGGTTCGTAAATTTTGCCTTGCTGGTCTTTGCCGGCATGGTTTGCGCGGATGATGCTAATAAACAACGCATCGTTATCGGCATGGGAAATTTCGAACCTTATTTTATCGCCGACAAAGAAAGCGGCCTCTTTACAGAATTGATTAATGCTGTGTTTGTACACATGCCTGATTACAAGCCGGTGTATAAGTTTGGTTTTAGTAACGCTGCATTGTGGGCGAGTTATGAGGCTGCTCGAGTTGATGCGGTAACTAACCTCTTCGATTCGATAGCGGTCGAAGGTTGTCGCACAGATCCGGTTTTTTTGTATCGCGACGTGGCTATTACCTCGGCCATTAATGCACCATCCATTGAATCGGTGGCAGATTTAGCGGGGCTAAGTATTGTAACGTTTCAAGGTGCGAGTAAATTTTTTGGTCCAGAATTTTACAGTGTTATTCGCGCAGATAAGTACAGTGAAACAGAAAAGCCGGAATTACAGGCGCGTATGCTAATGGGCGGGCGTTACGATGTCAGCGTAGGAGACCTGCTGATTTTCCTCAACGCGAGAAAAAAACTGCGCGCGAGGCCAGCAGACAAGGATGCCGAATTTTCGATACATATCCACGATATTTTCCCGCAAATTATGGCCAGCATGGGCTTTCGGGAGCAGGGATTATGTGATGCATTTAATGCAGGCTTGAAAGCGGTCAAAGACTCGGGGGAGTACACGGCCATTTATCGCCGTTATTATAAAGCATATGACTATATCCCTTCCGTAAACGAGTAAGTGAACACGGTAGTTTTAAAGGTAAATGGCTGCTATCTTGCTTGAGAGTATTATCGACAAGAGCCATATTATGAATCTCAAACCCTCTCTGTATGTTTTTTTCCTGTTACTGTTTTCACAGCCACTATTCGCTCAGGATAAGGCTCAGCTCACGCAGCTACTGATTAACTTTCTACACGCAACCGACAGTGCCGAACAACACCAGCGGTTTTGGGCGGACGATTTAATTTACACCAGCTCCGCTGGAAGCCGCTTTGGCAAGGCGGAGATTATGGCTGGTTTCGCCCCATCGAGTGATACTGAGGAGGGTAGCGAAAACGAGGGTGATACCGTGCAGACATACGCTGCTGAAGATGTTGATATCCGTCTTTTCGGTACAACAGCGGTTGTTGCGTTTAAATTAGTCGGCACCAGTGCGGGAAATGAAGGAGCCCATACTACCTACTATTTCAATACGGGCACGTTTGTGAAGCGAGCCGGGCAGTGGCAAGCCGTAGCTTGGCAGGCGACAAAGATTCCCGAGTCAGATTAGCTCGTCGAAGTGCCGGTGCGTCATCGAACGCTAGCGGCTTTAAGCACCGATCATTAAAAGTACTTCTATTTTTGGTTTGCTTTTATATAAGTTGTGTCTACTCAAGCTAGGCATTTTCGCCATTCCAATCCGCGTATATAGCACCCACCTAGCTTAGCTCGGTGGGTGCATGGCGTATAGCCTAAGCGCAATGTTATGATAGCCCTTCCTGAGGTCGCGATTTCATCTTGGCTCAAGCTAGAAGTATTTCACGGCTGCAAAATGCAACCAAAATATCCATTCGCGTTAGGTTACCCAGAGGTAAGCATGTCAGACGATCGTCAAATACCCAGCCGCCATCCCGCTCTCGATTACCACGAATTCCCAAAGCCTGGAAAGTTGGAGATAAGGGCCACCAAACCTTTGGCAAATGGTCGGGATTTAGCGAGAGCTTATTCACCTGGTGTTGCCGAAGCCTGTTTGGAAATTGTTAAAGACCCTTCGGCGGCAACGCGATACACCGCTCGTGGAAATTTAGTCGCGGTGGTGAGCAATGGCTCTGCTGCATTAGGCTTAGGTAACATTGGCCCGTTGGCGTCTAAACCTATTATGGAAGGCAAGGCTGTACTATTTAAAAAATTCGCCAATATTGATTGTTTCGACATTGAAGTGAATGAAAGTGATCCGGAAAAGCTTGCTGAAATAGTAACCTCGCTAGAGCCTACCTTTGGTGCGATTAATCTAGAAGATATTAAAGCGCCAGATTGTTTTATTGTCGAAAAACTGTGTCGCGAGCGGATGAATATACCGGTCTTTCACGACGATCAGCACGGTACAGCTATTGTTGTTGGCGCTGCGGTAACGAATGCCTTGTTGGTTGCCGATAAGGCCTTTGAGGATATTAAAGTGGTATCCACCGGTGGTGGTGCTGCGGGTATCGCTTGTCTGAATATGTTGGTGAAACTAGGCGTTCAACGAAAAAATATTTGGTTATGCGATATCGACGGCCTTGTGTACGAGGGCCGCGAGAGCCAAATGACTGAGCAAAAAGCCGCTTTTGCACAAGCCAGTGAGCTGCGCAGTTTGGCGGACGTTATTGACAATGCCGATTTATTTTTAGGCTTGTCAGGGCCTGGTGTATTGAGCCAAGACATGGTTAAAAAGATGGCGCCTCGGCCCATTATTTTCGCGCTCGCGAATCCAACGCCTGAAATCATGCCCGATTTAATTCGCGAAGTTGCGCCAGAGGCCATCATTGCGACAGGTCGATCGGATTTTCCCAATCAAGTTAATAATGTTTTGTGTTTCCCGTTTATATTCCGCGGTGCCCTAGATGTAGGGGCCACTGAAATTAATGATGCAATGGAGTTGGGCTGCGTTGAAGGCATCGCGGCGTTAGCTCGCGCCTCCTCCAGTGCCGAAGCGGCTGCAGCCTACAAAGATGAAAGTTTAAAATTTGGTGCCGATTACTTAATTCCGAAACCCTTCGATCCACGTTTGTTGGCAACTGTGGCTTGCGCAGTGGCTAAAGCCGCGATGGAAACCGGTGTGGCTGCGCGCCCGGTGGAAGACTTACAGGCCTATAAGGAAACATTGAATCGCTCGGTGTTTAAGTCAGCGCTGATTATGCGTCCTGTGTTCGACGCGGCTCGGCAGGCGCAGCGCCGAATTATTTTTGCCGAAGGCGAAGATGAGCGAGTTCTGCGTGCAGCGCAAGCCGTTGTTGAGGAGCTCAATTATAGGCCTATTCTCATTGGTCGCCCCGAAGTCGTCGAAGCGCGCTGTGAGCGCTTTGGCCTATCGGTACGGCCGGGTGTGGAGTTTGAACTTATAAACCCAGAGCACGACGATCGTTTTCGCGATTACTGGTCAACTTATCATCAATTGATGCAACGTAAAGGCGTAACACCGGATTTGGCTAAAGCTACCATGCGTACAAATGCCACCGCTATCGCGGCCGTCGCTGTTCAGCGCGGCGACGCCGATTCAATGATCTGCGGCACCTTCGGCCAGTACCTCTGGCATTTGAATTATGTAGAGCAAATCATTGGTTCCGGTTCACTGCGTTCGGTAGGCGCTCTATCGTTAATGCTGATTGAAAGTGGGCCACTCTTTATTGCTGATACGCATGTTTTTCCCGAGCCAACACCCGTACAGATTGCCGACATAGTAACGGCTGCCGCAAGACATGTGCGCAGGTTTGGCTTGAAGCCGCGCATTGCACTGTGCTCGCAATCACAGTTTGGCAATATGCAATCCAACTCTGGCCGCACGATGCGTGCTGCGATTGAATTGTTGGATGAAAAAACCGTCGATTTTGCGTATGAAGGCGAGATGACTCTAGATGTTGCTTTAGATCCAGAGCTACGCCAGCGCATTTTCCCTAACGCACGCTTTTCTGAGCCAGCCAATGTTTTGGTATTCGCCAATGCCGACGCCGCTAGCACAGCGAGAAACATTCTCAAAATGTGCGCAAACGGGTTAGAAGTTGGGCCTATTTTAATGGGCATGGGTAACAAGGCCCATATCGTCACACCAGCAATCACTGCGCGCGGTCTGCTAAATATTGCCGCTCTGGCTGGCACTCCGGTGCAGCATTACGGCTAAATCATTTACCGAGGTTGCTATGGGTAAGACTATTGTTAAGTTTGAAATTGAGAAAGAAACAAAAAATAGCGTGCGCTATAAAGAGGTGCCGGCAGAGGGCGCTGCGCCTATTATTGGTAGCCTCTATGTACAGAAGTGGTTTGCCGGTGACGCTAAGGTGATAGAAATCAGCATCGATAAAAAGGCCTAGTGGTGTGACAGATCCGCACCACGCTTTACCCATTTTATATTCGTTTCGTCGTTGCCCCTACGCGATGAGGGCGCGGCTGGCGTTGAAGGTGGCGGGCGTTGAGGTACAGTTAAGAGAGATTTTACTAAAAAATAAGCCGCAGCCAATGCTTGAAATTTCACCGAAAGGTACGGTGCCGGTGTTGCAGTTGCCGTCGGGGCAGGTAATAGACGAAAGTCGAGATATCATGGCATGGGCTGCAATGCAATCTGGCGGTGAGCTCTTGGTTGCAAGTGAAAATGTGGCGCAGACATGGCTAGATATCAATGATTTTGAGTTCAAACAACATCTCGATCATTATAAATATGCCGATCGATACCCTGAACGGCCGGCGGCGTTTTACCGTTCTGCCGGCGAGCGCTTCTTAATGCGATTAGAGCAGCAGCTGCAATTGCAAAAGAAAGCGGGTGTTCCAAACTATTTATTAGGGCTGAGCTTATCGCAGGCGGATATCGGAATTATTCCGTTTGTTCGGCAGTTTTCTATGGTGGACCAACCCTGGTTTGAGTCTACTGGTTATGAATGTGTTAAAAAATGGTTGCACTATTGGTTGGGGTCCGAAATTTTTAGTCGAGTTATGCGGCGCTACCCTCAGTGGCACGCTTCAGAGGTGCCAACAATTTTTTAAATCGCATAGAGGTAAATAGTCGCATATTTTTTGATCTTGAGTATGGATATAGGCTTAAACCCTATTAATGCCAGTCTTGCAGTGTTTTAAGACCTTTTTTACGAGTTCTTGTTCATCGATTGGCTTGGCGATATGATCGAGCATGCCCACCTCTAAACAAGCATTAACATCGGTGCTAATAGCATTGGCTGTCATGGCGATAATGGGGATGTGGCGAGTATTTGGATCTGCAATAATTCTTTTCGTCGCTTCAATGCCATCCATGACCGGCATTTGCAGATCCATTAAAATAAGGTCTATTTTATTGTTTTCTTTGAGAAAGTTTATGGCTATAAAACCATTTTCTGCTACAAAAACCTTGGCGCCAAAATCTGCCAGCATATAGGTTGCCAATTCTCGATTGGTGGGCACATCTTCCACCACTAAAATATTCATGTTTTTTAATGGTGTATCATCTGATCTATACTTTTCTGTAATGTTGCGTGATTCGCCATCTTCGCTTTCGTCTACCTTAAAACAAAGTTGAACGCTAATTTGGGTGCCGATATTAATTTTACTTTTTAGACTGATGCGTCCGTCCATTGCTTCAACTAGCTTTTTGCAGATAGATAGGCCGAGGCCAGTGCCGCCATAAAGCCTTTTGGTTCCTTTTTCGGCTTGTGAGAATGCGCTAAATATTTTCTCTTGTTGTTCCTTTTCAATTCCGATACCTGAATCTATGACTTTTAAGTTGAGCGCGATATGTTTGTCATCTACCTCTTCGCTATTGACTTTTAAAGTCACGCCCCCGCTGCTGGTGAATTTAATGGCGTTATTGCATAGGTTGATGAGAATCTGCTCTAGTCTTAGAGGATCGCCGATTAATCTTTTGGGTGTGGATGGGTCTACGTGAATTTGAAAAAATATACGTTTTTCTTCCGCTAGATTTAAGAAGATTACGTAAATTTTATCGATGATGATATTTAGGTCGAAGCTTATTTTCTCTAGTTCTATTCTTCCAGACTCTATTTTTGAATAATCTAGTGTGTGATTTATAAGCGACATGAGTGTGCTAGAAGCAAGCTGGGCTTTGCTAAGATGGCTTCGTTGTATTTCTGAGGTCGGTGTTTTTAATGTTAGCGCGATGAAACCCATAACAGCATTTAGCGGTGTTCTCAGTTCATGGCTCATATTGTTGAGGAAGTTTGTTTTAGCTAGATTTGCTTTTTCTGCAGAGTTTTTTTCTTTGTTGAGTTCTAGTGTTTTTCTTTCAACCTCTGATTTAATGTTTTCTGTTGTGCCTGTGATCAGTAATATAAATGCTTGAAATAACGCAGCGAGTAGAAAGCCAAAGGTTAAAATGCTCCAGCTGGTCCAATCTTTTGATCCAATTTTATACTCTGCATCAGCAAACACCGTTACTTCTAGCTTTCGACCGCCAAATGTCATCGGTATGGTTTCTGGTTGGAAGCCTAACAATTTCGCTCTCGGTGTTTCATACAGCGTAGAAACAGCATTAGCATCGGTAGTATCAATAAATCTAAGGCCGAATTTCCTTTCTATAAGTTGGTCGACCAAGTTGTCGAGTAAGCCCTGCATTTGAAATACACCACTAATAAATCCCGCCGCTGCGATGTTTGGGTTTTTGGCGGAGAGTGGCGGTGCAGCAAAAATGGGTAGGTAGAGGATGATTGCTTTTTGCTCTCTGTTACTTTGAACCAATGTAATCGGCGCTGTGGCGAGTGGTTCTCCAGTTGCGATCGCTCTAAGTAAAATGGGTAGGCGATGGGGTAGCGAACTAAGATTTAGCCCGAGAGCTTTTTCATTTTGCGCTAACGGGTAGATATAAAAAACAGGATAATAAACAGCTTGCTCCGGCGATGTTACTAAGCTTCCCTCGCCGTTGAGATCTCTAAAGACAAAGTTAGGTGATATTTCTTCTTGAGCGAGTGCTTCATAAAGAGGGCGATTTTCCGCGCTGACGATGGGGGTCCAGCCTACACCTTGGAATACGTGGTCATCTTTTAGGATGTAGCTTGAAAAGCGTTCGAAGTCGACGGCTGTTATGACAGAGGAGCTATTAAAAAATGCATTGTAAGCTAATAGTTTATTTTCCGAGATGCTAAGGCGCTCACTGAGATTTTGCGCAAAGGTGCGCGCTGTGTCGACGATATGCCGTTGTGCGTCCTCTCTCTGATTGACTGTAGAGAGGTAAAATAACAGTGTGATGCCGGAAAATATGGCCGCTGTGGGAACCGCAATTTGCCATTTTCTGACTCTGGTAAAGCGTTTTTCGCGCGAGAAGAGGATAATTAACAAGGGCGCAAACAGCAGCGTACCTATGGTATCGCCGGCCCACCAGGTTAACCAAGTGAAGGCAATATTGGTGGCGTCTATCGCCCCAAGGCCAAATAAACTGCCAGTGCCTACACTGGCCGCAATTAGGCAGCTGACGGGGCTAACAACGAGGGTAAAACGGACAATGCTGGACGGGCTGTCAAACAAAGTATTGGTCAGCAGTTGGTTGAACAGCCAGTAGCCAATAAAGGACTGCACGCTAGCACCTAGGGCAATGCAGGTCGGCAGGGTCAGCATATCAATCGTTATGCCGGTGTAACCGTTAGCCATCACGCCCAAGTTCAAGGCAAAAGAGCCCAGCCCAATGCCGATGCAGGTAGAGACTTTTGGATACAGTAACATAGCGGCCAATGCGACCCCGGATGCCGGCCAAACGGCAGAGGCGAATCCGGGTGGTATAGCCAGCACCAGGCCATATTTACCGGCGATAAAATAGGCCATGCCGGACAGCAGAGACGTGAGTAGAGGCATAATGACAGGGGTAATGGGGCGCATGCCCTAAGATTAGTAGAAGACTGCCTAGATCGCCTGACTTAGACGCCCAGCGCAATAAGCTCATCTCCACTAGGCCTTTGATTACACCCACCCTTGTAATTTGCCCTCGCTGCCCATAGATATAGAAACGTGGAGCACCTATAATCCACGCCCGGCTGCCAAAAGGCGCCGACCAACAGCCCAGCGCTCTTGGTGTTCTCACCGACACAACTTAGTCGCTTCTGTATGCTCGTAAGAGCCACAGACTTACTCTTCTTTCAGCTATCTGTTAGCTCAAAGAAAAGCTTTCAAATGTCTCATGGGCATGATGAAAGAAACTTTTCAAGTGTAGTGGTGATAGGCAAGGCGCCCAAGGCACTAAAAGCGCAGCGTACATTGGTACGTGAGCAGTTTAGTGACCGCCGGGCAACGCAGCTTAACGCCGACACGAAGAAAGAAACTTTTCAAGTGTAGTGGTGATAGGCAAGGCGCCCAAGGCACTAAAAGCGCAGCGTACATTGGTACGTGAGCAGTTTAGTGACCGCCGGGCAACGCAGCTTAGCGCCATTACACGCAGAAAAGGGGCCGATTAGGATTCGACGCCGGTAACAAAACCCGATGTGCATGTCGTGAGGGTAGCCAATCACGTAAATCCAAAGCTGCAAACTATTAGTTGCCAACGATGACAACTACGGTGCTCAACTAGCCGCGTAAGCGGTCTGTGAAGCACTTCTAGTGGGTTCGCCCCTAGCGGTCTCTAACAAGGTGCCAGTACCGCGTTAAAGACTGTCATATAGAACTGGATCGTCGTGAAGCCTGCCTGGGGTGGATCGCCTAAAACTTATCAGGATCGCGTTCGACGTCTCGCCCGCTGGGCTGTCATTCGCTAAATCAATAAGCGGTTCTAAACATGTAGAGCTGACGGCGGAGTACTGGCGGACGGGGGTTCAAATCCCCCCGGCTCCACCAATAACAAACCCCAGCCCCGAAAAGGGCTGGGGTTTTTTATTGGCCGCGAAGCGGTGATTTTGACTCGTTTAGTCGGGGTTCACAAAAGTGCAGGACAGCACTTTTGCACAGCGACTTTAGGAGCTGCCCCGAAGGGGTGAAGGCCACGGATGGCCTGAATGAAATCCCGACGCTTCGATTTTTTATTGGTCACGAAGCGGTGATTTTGACCCTTTTAGCTAGGGCTTGCCTGCAACGGCTGGCGGAAATTCGTGAAATGCATCGCCACAAGGATGTGGCAGATTAGAAGAACGCAGGAGCAGTTGTCGACGCGCAATTATGAGTGAACTAAATTGTTGGGAACAGTTTAGGTCGCTGCGAAGCGGGTTCATTTGTTGTTAAGCAAGCGCCTGGATGTGGAATCTTCGGATCGATTTCAGTGCCACCTATCCTCCGCAACACGCCTCGCCCATTTGTATTGGTGGGCATTTTACGTTTCCGAAGGAGCAGTAAACACAACAGTCTCCTGGAAGAGGGTTTAGCACTGCATGGCAGCCTTCACATTCATAAAACCACTGGCAGGCATCGGTGGGCATGAGTTCTACTTTTTTATGGCCGCATGCGGGGCAGCTGATTTGAGCGTGGCGGGTGACAGTGGTCATTTTTATCTCCAGAGGCTGGCGGCACACTTGCGCGGTTGGCCAGATCAGATCTGCAATGGATGCTGCGAGTAACATATTTAGGGCAGCATAGAACTGGTACGGGCTCTAGGTGTAATGCCACACAGAATAGCGTTTTTCGAGTACGGTACATGGCTCGAGCCCAGATAATAATTTGCGCGAATGATTGACGCGACTTTTTCTGAGCGTCTCTAGATGCTGTCACTTTGGCGCCCTGATTAGTATGGACATACGTAATTGCGTGAAACCTAGCTCTCGTGTCTCGAAGGGCATCCCACTCATTCTTTTGGCTTAAATAGCGCCAGAAAAACCCTACTAACTTCGGTGTGAATTTCGGCAAAAAAGCATTGGAAAGCAACTCCCTTTGTCACGCTTTTTTGCCATCACCTTTTGAGCTATCTACTTATCTTTATTGAAATCAATCGCTTATTGATGGGGCGAATCTGCTGACCAGTGTGCCCTAGCGGCGACGCCGTTGGGCCGAGCCATCAAAAGTAGTCGCAGAAAAAAGTGTGCAGTCATTTTTACCTCTGCTCTATAATTCTGTGACTATGCATGAGATAGAAATTGGCTCTGAGCAGGCAAAGCTGATATCCGCTAAATCAAAAGTCGGTCAAGCCAAATCGCAAGGGTTGGCAGTCCATACCTTTCGTGGGAGGCACTATGCACGTGCGGGGGATATGGCAATAAATACCTTGGTGTCAATATCGCTAAAGGCCATCAGTTTTTCGTTGTTGAAAAAATAAGAAAGTGCCTAAAGGATGGTACCTATAAGCTGAAAGGCGAAGGTGACGAGAGAATTATGTGCGGTGTGAATATTTTTTTAACGCCGTTATTAGTACGCGCTTTCGGAGCCCGGCTTATACCAGTGGAGTTACTGACTTGGATTTATAGCCTTTAGTGCCAGTGTCGTTTGGATTTTGAGGTTTGCTTAGTCGTTTAGCGCAGTCCCTAATTTAATCTGATTGCTTGCAGGTTAATTAAGCTAGGTGAATAAATTGAAGTTAATCAACGGGATTTAATATGACATCAGTCCTTCTAGGCATGGGCCTAATTCTCTTCGCTATGGTTGTGGTCGTTGTTCGCCGAGGCCTGCAGATGCGTAAGTTGGTTGATCATGGTGTGGTCACCACCGCCATCGTGACAAAAATTTTGGGCCACACCGGTGCGACAGGGGTGCGTAGATCTTCTATGCGCTACAGCTTTCAGGATGCCCAAGGGGCCTCATACCAGAATACCGTAATGATATCCCCTTCGGAGCGAGAGACGATGATAGAGGGCGCACATGTAGAAATTATTTACTTGCCCGTAAATCCAAAGGTCAGTGCCTTGGCGCTATCTGTTGAACTCGCCCGAAAAGCACTGGAGAAATAATTGTGAGTCATGATCGGAGCTGGCTATGAAATTTCTAGGTTATTTTTCTGCTGTAGTGTTGATGCTAGTGGCGTTTGAGAGTGTCTCTGAAACGCCAGTGATGCCAAACGCAGACAGAATGAATCAACTCATTAACGAGATGATGCAAGCCCAAGCGCGGGGTGATATGGCTCGGGTCGAGGCTATTGGCCGAGAGATGGAGGCACTTGCATCTGGCGTGCAGTCAGAAGCGTCGTCGCTGGCAAGTCCTAGCACGCCGGAAGCGGTGCGGTTACAACAACGTATGCACGCTCAGCAGAGCGCGATGCAGGCTACTGCAAATAGCCCAGAAAGCAAAATCGGATTAGCCGCGCGCAAAGGCGATTTAACGGAAGTGAAACGCCTTGCTGAAGCCGGCGCCAATCTCAATGTTTATGGCATTAACCCTGGCCCACCGCTGATGGAGGCGGCCAGTGAAGGGCATGTTGATATTGCCAGCTATTTGTTATCCAAGGGAGCCAAGCTACGTGTTGACGGCGCGTTGGCGAGTTTGGATGCTCTCAGACTGGCGGCCGAGGCGTTAGAAGACAATTCGGCAATGATTAAATTATTGGTGGCAGCGGGCGCGTTGGAACAAGAGCCGGTGCAAAATATGGGTTCGAAAATGTTAAAAGAAAGTGAGCGTCAGTCGCCGCTGCCCAACAATATAACCGCGGAGCAAATTGGATCAGGCTCGGCATTGATGGCTGCAATTGAAAAAAACCGAAACAAACACGTGGAAACACTTTTGGCATTGGGGGCTAGCCCGAACGTATGGGCGCACGGAAGAACGGCGTTAATGTTGGCCGCTCGAAAGCTACAACCGTCAACAGTGCGTTTGTTGCTCCATTATGGCGCCAATGCAACCGAGCTAAGCCCTGAAGGTAAGACAGCGTTGCAGTATGCTGAGGCGACAACGGAAACTCTTCAAAATACAGGCAGACGCAAGGCCGTGATCGATGCCTTACACTCCCGTTAATTAATCGCGCAATCAGGATGCCTTATCATGTTACGTACCCTTTTATATTCTCTCTGTATCGGTGCTTTCATTATTGCGAATGGGGTTGGCGCGCAAGAAATGGTGCCCATATCTAGGTTTGGTATTACCGAAACCAATGGGCTGGTGGTGACCGTTACGCTTGGTGGCGATGGTGCGCGCGGCGGTAGTCAGCTCTTGCTGGTATTTGACATGAATAACGGGTCTACCCGTAAGTTTGATTTAAATCGCTCAAGAGCAGAGTGGGTTGGCGGAAGCGAGAAAACCTTACCGATTTCGGTGCTACCACCGGTTAGGTACGCAGATGTGGTTCGCATGGGAATTGAATGGCACGGCAGCCATGGCGACATAACACAAGAACAGGACGACGTTGATATTAGAAGCCTTATTGTTGAATCCAAATCGACGGGATCTACCTTCGCGCTTCAGAACAACCGCCGAGTCGATGTAGGTTCTGCGCATAATTTTCGTTTGGAGAATGATCAAACCTATTGGCTTGGTGCTATCCGGCCGGAGGTGTCGGTAGGAGGATTTTGTCGGGCCGACAGTGAGTGTGATGACGGTCGGTATTGCAATGGCCCAGAGTTATGTGCGCCGCACGATCCGGCCGCAGATCAACGCGGTTGTATCTTGGCCGCGCCACCCTGCGGCGTTGGAAACGCCTGCAACGAAGAGACGGATCAATGCTCGGTAAGTTGTCGAGATAACGATGGTGACGGGCACCTAGCGGCGAGTTGCGGCGGGGATGACTGTGATGATAATGATGCCAATCGTTACCCTGGTAATGTCGAGATCGCAGACAGCAATGATCACGATGAAGACTGTGATGTAAATACACACGGTTTTTTTCGCGGCGCGGCGAGTACACAAGTTTGCGATGGCCGCGCTCAGGTAGTGTTAGTGGATGCGCGTGAACAATTTACCCGCGCCAGATGTGTAACGGGTACCGTCTGTGTGCAACAACCCAACGGCACCGGGGTTTGTATGCCTGAGCCAGACGGCTATCAAGCACCGACGGCGGCCATCTTGCCCACCGGGCCGCAGCGCGCACCTGCCAATGACGGCGCCAAAAAAGTCGATAAACCTTCAACAGATAAAACCATGAAACCCAGTAAAACAACGTCGATCAAGGAATTGTTGAAAGGCAACAACTAGCGTGCAGAAATCATGGTCAAACGCTCGCTGCATCTGTTCCACTAGGCATTCACCAGCGGGTTAAAGTTTTTTCTGTACAGCGTGGGGCTGATGCCAAACTCTTTGCGAAAATGGTGGCGCAGGGTTGTGGCGTTGTCGAACCCTGCCTGTGCAGCAACGTTTTCGATACTGCAGTTTTTCCCCTCTAAAATCTCTTTGGCCAAATTAAGACGCTGGTGAGTGAGCCACTCTTTAGCGGAGATATTAAAATCGGCGCGAAATTTTCGATCGAAAGTGCGGCGCGACATATTGGCCTTTTGCGCAAAAATATCGATGTGAATAGTTTTGTCCAAATTTTTCAGGGCCCAGTCCACCGCGTTGTGAAACTGGCTATTGCCTTGCGCAATAGGGGTTTCGGCAAATTGTGCTTGGCCGCCTTTGCGGTGTGCCGATAGCACCATGGCGCGTGCTATTTGGTTGGCGGTCTTGTAGCCGTAGTCGTCGCGAATCATTTCAAGGCAAAGGTCTATGGCGGCGGAGCTGCCGGCTGAACAACCCAATAGGCCATCGTAAACATAGAGTACGTCGTCGATGCAGTTCACCTTGGGGAAACGGCTTTTGAATAGGTCGCTATAGGCCCAGTGAGTGGTGGCCGTGCGGCCATCTAGTAAGCCAAGTTCTGCCAATAAAAAAGCCCCTGAACAGAAGGAAATTATCCGTTTACCCTGCGCGTGGAATTGTAAAACCGCACGGGCAATGGGTTCGGGCACAGGGCTTAGTGTTGTCGGCCAGCTGGGAATTACCAGCGTCGTGAATGGGTCTAGGTTGTCTATCTGGCGGGCGCAAATATGAAAGCCCGCGGTGGTTTTTAATGGCCCAGCGCTGAAACTCACGAGGTCGCATTTATACCAATCGTCCAGGCTTGGGCGGGGCAAGGCAAATAGCTCAACGGCGCAACCCAGTTCAAAAAACGCCACGTCATCAAAGGCCAGTATGGCAAGGTTTTGCATCGGCTACCCCTTATCGGCAATGGCTTGATATTAACGAAGAATGTCTTTCAAGCCAATGGTGGTTGCTCGGCCAAACGTCAATAATGGCCCCTTATCAAACCCAAGGAGGTGTTTATGTCATCGGTAGTATCTAGGCCATTGGCCGCTAATAGCGAGGCAGCGCTGGCGCATTTTCAAGCGTTGTTGCAATTCGAAACCGACTGCTGGGATGTTCACCACGCCATCAGTAATAACCGCAAGGATTTTGTCTTGCTCGATGTGCGCGGCGAGGAGGCCTTTGGCGTCGGTCATATTGATGGCGCCATTAACCTGCCGCATTCGCGCCTCAACGAGCAGGCGTTGGCGAACTACCCAGCCGATACCTTGTTCGTCGTCTATTGCGCAGGGCCGCACTGTAACGCAACGGAAAAAGCCGCCATAAAGTTGGCCACACTGAAGCGGCCTGTTAAAAAAATGATCGGCGGTGTGACTGGTTGGCTTGATGAAGGTTTTAGCTTGGTGTCTGGCGTCAATGCCTGATCATCGGCTAGTTACTGTCAGGCCTGCGCTGGCCGAGGATGGCCCGCGCATACTCAGCATGATGGGCTCGCTCGCGGCATTCGAAGGTTACGCCGATGATTTTGCCGTTACCCTTGAGGCGCTTGAGCAGCGGCTATTTATACAGCGCGACTTTAGTGTGTTGGTAGCAGACGTGAATGGCTCAGCGGTGGGTATGTTGGTGTATTACTCCCTACCGTTTTCCTACGACTTAACGCCATGGTTGTACATGAAGGAGTTGTTTGTTGAGCCGCACCTGCGCAATTTAGGGGTGGGCAAAAAACTCCTGGCGTCTTTAGCGCGCGAATGCCAAAACGCCGGCGGGCGAAAGATACGTTGGGATGTGTTGGCGAGTAATGAACCGGCCGCGAGGTTTTATAAGGCGCAAGGTGCCGTGGACAATGAGCACTGGCGACTGTTCAGCCTAGACGCGGCGGCGATTGCTAATTTGGCCAATAGCTCCTAACTTTTTCGACGTTACATCTGTTGTTTACGGTTTGTTTCTCTCACGCTCACTCACCATTTTTAACTTCTCGCTTGGATTTCACCCGTGGGCTTTCACATTCACGACAACAATGTAAGGTTGATTTGTTGCGCTGGGATCAACTTTCCGATCCATACTGGTTGATGTTTGGCTAAGGTGTGACGACTTGTGGAATAGTGTGTGTTTAGTTCAAATACATTTCCAGCGCCTTAGCGAAAGTGTTATCTCAGTACTTGTTCGAAAAATAGGCTTGCTAAAACAGAAGTTACGATTTAAAGTGCGCGCCTGTTGGTTTTATATCAACTTAATAATCTTAAACACCCTTTCAAAGGAGGCTCAATATGTTTTACCAAATAGAAAATTCCAAGATGTTGGGCTTCGCTGTTAAAGCTTACTTCAAGTAAGTGATTCTTTGCCCGTTTCAGGGCATACAGATACCAGCCTAAAAAAGTTAATGCGAGCGTTTTAATCTAACGCTGGCTTGGCATCATTTTGCCCCAACATTTTTATCGCGTAGTACTGCGCTTTGGCGTAGGGCATCGCTCTATTAAAAATTTATGGCCGCCCGCTAATGGGGTGGTCAGGGGGATCTCTGTTTCAAAAATCAGCGATCGCCCGCAAGGAAAAAGAAATGGGCAATTTAAAAGATAGTGAAATGGTTGTGCTGCCGGCGTCTAACAAGTGTGTGCCTGTGCGGTTGATTATTTCAAAAGACAATTGGTTAGAAACTGATGCGCTAGATCAATTGCAGCGCGTTGCTGAGTTACCGGGTATGTGTGCGGCCTTCGGGCTACCGGATTTACACCCTGGCAAAGGTCATCCTATCGGCGCGGCGTTTGTCTCGCGCGGTGTGGTGTATCCGCACTTGGTGCGGCAGTGATATTGGTTGTGGCATGGACCTTTGGCAGCTCGATGTGCGCGCACACAAAATTAATGCTGCGCAGTGGGAGCGCAAGCTTAAGTGGTTGGATGATGTTTGGTGTGGCGATGCTGCTGCCTGGCTTAAAACCTTTGGCTTGGATGGCTCACAGGCAACGCAACAGCAAAACCAAAAGCTGGGCAGCATCGGCGGCGGTAATCACTTTGCCGAAGTGCAAGCGGTACAGCAGGTGTTTGATGCGGCAGCGTTGGCGGCGTGCGGTCTCGATAAAAATAGTGTGGTGTTATTGGCGCACAGCGGGTCCCGCGGCTTGGGTCAGGATATTTTAACGCAGCATATTGAAGCTTTCGGCAGTGCGGGTTTGTTAGCTGGGCAATAGCAGGCTTATATGCAGCAGCATGATTTTGCCGATGCCTGGGCTGTTGCAAACCGCGCCTTGATTGCTCAGCGCATCGGCAGCGCGTTGCGTTTAGGGTTGCGGCCGTTGCTCGACGTATCTCACAACCATGTGCGGCCCTTGCGTCATGAGGAGGCGATATGCCTGCAATTGGATGTACAGGCAGGGCAGCGTTATTGGCTGCACCGCAAAGGCGCTAGCCCTTCTACGGAGGGGCTGGTGATGATCCCTGGATCGCGCGGCAGCTTGAGTTACCTAGTACAACCTCGGTCGCAAAATTTAGCGGCTTTGGCACAGGGCGGTTTTTCCGTGGCGCACGGCGCCGGTAGAAAATGGAAACGCAGTGATTGCAAGGCGCGATTACTTAAACACATGCAGGTGAAAGACTTGGAATCGACAGTCTACGGCAGCCGAGTGATTTGCAAACAGCGGGACTTGTTGTTTGAAGAGGCACCGCAAGCGTATAAAAATATTGATCGGGTGGTAGCAGATTTGGTGGCCGCGGGCTTGATAGACCTTGTGGCCAGTTTCAAACCTGTGCTGACCTACAAAACCATGAGGAATTCACAATGCTAAATGCAGATCTAAAAAAGCCAGATAAAAAAATCTACCTGCAAATTAGTGCAGGACAAGGCCCCAGAGAATGTGGCTGGGTAGTGGCGAAAGTTACCAAGCAACTACTGGCGGCGGCCGCTCAGCAAAAGGTGTGCGCTACCCAATTGGAAGTGCGTGCCTTTGACAAAAATGCGTTAAGACAAAATGTGTTAACGCCCGAAGTGGCCAGCTATAAGTCGGCGCTTATTAGCCTGTCTGGTGCGGGTGCCCAGGCTTTAGCTGAGCAGTGGCAGGGCTCGGTAAAATGGCAGGGTGAAAGTCCGTTCAGGGTGGGTCATAAGCGCACCAATTGGTTTGTGGCCGTGCAGTGTGTTGAATGCAGCGAGCTTACCCAGGCTTCACTTGCGCAATTGGAAAAAGACGTGCGATTCGAGGCCACGCGCTCGGGTGGGCCGGGTGGGCAGCACGTGAATAAAACCAGCAGTGCCGTGTGGGCTACGCATTTGCCTACGGGAATAAAGCTGCGGGTGGAATCTGATCGGTCACAGCATCGTAACCGCCGCATAGCATTGGAGCGTTTACAGCTGCAATTGAATGCGGTTGAGCAGGCCGCTGCTCAACAACAAGTGGCAGCGAATCGGCTGGGGCATTATCAACTAGAGCGGGGTAACGCCGTAAAAGTTTTTTGCGGCGCTGATTTCGTTGAAAAGCATTAACGGGTTTTTAATTAACCTTCAAAAAGGTAGCAGGAGAAAACGATGACCATGATTTGCCAATGTAACAAACAAAATTTTTGGGAAAACCAATGTCTGCCAGACGTGTTCGCACGCTGGCGACAGCTAATAGAAAACATGTGGATAACAGAACATGAAATTACAAGACGTAGAAGAAGTTATTGCCTGTCTCGGCGATGAGCGCCGGATATTTCGCTATTTTAAAGATCGCTATTGTTTTGACTTGTTAGTGTTAGCGCTACAGCGCCAACAAATGGCGCAAGTCAGCGTGTCGCAATTAAAAGCCGGGTCTTTGGCGCGTTACCTGCAAAAGCCAATTCTGGCCAATGCCTTAAAACACTGTGGCGCCGGCGTGTTAGACATAAACAGCTTTGGCCCAGTGGAGCCGGTGCAAACCTTGCCTTTGTCCATCACCTTGGCGCGCTGGGGAGAGGGCGATAGGGGCTGGGATCAAACCTCGCGCAACCAATGCAACCTAGTGTTGCAACTGAATTTCGATAGCGGCCATAACGCTCGCTATCATCGTCTCGTTAACCCCGCAAACGATTACGGCCCGTTCGAATTCTACGGCCACCCTATACATAAACAAGGCCGGAAAACCCTGGCCTGGGTGCGCCTAGATATTGACTTTACAACCGGTGAAGTACTCATAGAAGAAATTCAGAACGATTGGCTTCGCAAAGCGAAAGGCGTGCTAGACCGAATAAACCGCCGCCGCACCCGCAGCCCGCAGGCCAAACCGCAGGACGTGATTCGCACGATTAATGGCAGTTACGAAGACCTCGTCACTTATGTCGAGACAGAGCTGCAACCCTACCGCGCGCTTTGGTCTGAGGCCGCCATGCTGGCTGCCATCCGCTTCATAAAAGATGACTTGGGAATCAACACGGTTTACTACCACAGTTTCGACACCGGCATAAAACTCAAGCGCGTCGGCGGTGCACCACCACGCTCCATGTACACCACACTGCCCAAGCAATTCGGTTTCGAACTCACCACCGAAGTGCCGGCGATGTTGGCTACACACAAACATTCTCGGCGCTATATCAAAGCGATAGAGAAGCCTAGTTGGTTTAGGCGGGAGCTATAAAGAGAGATGGTGGGAAGGTGATAGGTAATGGGTTTGGGGTTTAGGTGCAGTGATAAGGGGGGCGCTTATTAGTCTTAAGCCGCAAGCCGCCAGATGGTTTTCAATTGCTAGGGGGTTGGTTACAGAAAGTTGGCCGCAGGCAACGAGCAATGGTACTGCAAGCCACTTAACGTTCGGTACCGCGCCTAGTGTGTCGGTCACGTATTTAAGTTTGCAATCACAAACCGCTCTATATCGACCATCTCTAAAATGCCGTCCTTTTTAAGTCTGTCATGGTAACTGGCTATTTTTAGGAAAGCTTCCTGTCAGCTTTCTTTTATGCAGAAAACCCTTATTTCATTCGGGCTAATCTTGTGACAAAGCATGATGCATAGCGCCTGAACCAGTGATTGCTTGTCTTGCCAATGGAAATAGGCTGCAAGCCGGTCTTTAACTACATCGAGAGCAAGCAAGATCGGTATTGCGCCTTGTTCTGTTTTAAATTCGGTATGCTTTGTAATGAACTCATCGCCAACTGACAGTGGCGCAGAAGGAAATTCGACAACAATGTCGGTCTTGTCACTCACATAAACTCTACCCTTTTTCTGAAACCCTAATGCTTTCATGGCCCTTTGTAGGGCGCTTGGTGATTGGTAAGAAATATCTACCATGTCGATATCTTTGGTTAGATAGCGGTTATCTGTATAGCAGGCCACGGCTAACCCGCCCACTAAAACAACGTCGATATTTCTCGCTTTTAAGTGCTGCGCAATATGGCCGGCGAGCTGAAGCATTGAAAATTGCGAGATATCTGTCATAGCGTTAACTTGGTTTGTTTTGTAGTTTTACTGCGCGGTACTTTTAACGATTTTTCATCGGCATACACCACAGGCTTCTCTGCTTTGCGGGGTCTGTTTCGAGTCATCGTGAGTTTTGTGATTAAGTCTTGAGGGTAGGCCTCAATAGCTTTTCTTATGAGCGCCGTTAGCTGCACTAAGAATGGATAGCGGGGGTTCAGCTCGTACTCTTGTAATTTCCCAATAGCACGGCTTACCACCACGCCATCTTCCTCCATACGGATAAGCTGTTTTTGAATCGCGTTTTGGGAGGAACTATAGAATTCTGCAATCGCCTTACCGTAGCCTCTTTCGCGTAACAGTAAGTAGATCAAGATCTTCTCCTGGCTCTCTGCCCGCAATATACCTTTGAGTACAAACATCGCCTGATACCGTATATACCAACTATTGGTATATATTAACCATAATATGGTTTTTGTAAACCAATAGTTGGTATAACGTAAATAGTGGGGCTATGTAGGGTGATTTAGACGGTCCCCAGTCGCGGTTCGCCATTTCTTCAGTGCTGGGCGTGAGGCATTTTCTATTAAGCTGGCTAACCGATTGGCGTTTGAGCCGAATAGTCGCTTTTATTCGGCTCATTCAGTGAGCCAAATAGCGCCTATATTCGGCTCACCAATAAGCTCAAGAAGTACACAATAGCGTCATATCGCTCTGGATATGTCGATTTTTTAAGAAAATGTAAACATATCGCTTTGACAGGTCGATGGCATCGACATGTAGGAAATGCGAGTGACCAAAGGAAGCGGTAATAATCACCCCAGGGCCCGTTTAGTCTTAGCGCTGCCCTTAATGGCAACGATAATACAAAGATTGACAATCTTTGTATTTCTGCCTAGCCTCTCTTGAAGCAATATCGACCCTTGGAGGCATCATGCATATCTCACTAACAGCCGAACTAGAGTCTCGTGTTAAAGCCAAAGTTGAAACGGGTTTGTACAACAATGCCAGTGAGGTCATCCGCGAAGCCCTACGCTTTATGGAGACCCACGAAGATTGGATTCGCGAAGTAAAGCTGGAGCGTTTGCGGGAGCAACTTCAGGTTGGTGCAGATCAACTAAACCGTGGTGAAGGGATAAGCATCGCGTCAAAAGCCGCGTTGGATATACTGTTCGACGACATTCAGCGCTAGCCAGCAGTGCACGTTTATTCGTTGTTAATATCACCCGTCGCAAAAGAAGACTTAAAAAGTATCTATGATTTTGGGCTTCACCAATGGGGCAAAGCGCAATCCGACAGCTATCTGAACGTGTTAAAAGATCAACTTTGGATGCTCACAGAACAGCCACTCATGGGGGTGGAACGCCCCGAACTCCTGCCGCACACCCGAAGCCTTCCTGTTCAAAGCCATACCCTGTTTTACCGCATTACCGCTACACACATTGAAATTATACGGGTGCTCCACGGCCGCCAAGACCCGCATCGGCAGCTCAAGTAGCGAAACCCTTGCGGTTTGCAAAACACTTTTTGAATCCTGGTCTGTGCAAGGGTTCATTGTGAATGACGTAAAAGTATTTCTTGTCACTTTTTGTGCGAACAAAAGTAACCAGCCGAAGCGCAGCGGAGACCACGCATGAATATGCGAGTGACCGCAGGGTGCGGTAATATCGCCCCAGACTACGTGCTAATCCAGTCAAAGCATCCCATTTAGGGGCCGCGAAAACAGGCGTACCCGAAGCGTCGGACCGGTCAAGCGACATCGAGATCCTGCAGATGGCCGTGCCACGGATAGAGATTGAATATTCGTGAGTTTTCTTTGTCACTTTTGTGCGAACAAAAGTAACCCAGCCGGAGCGTCGCGGAGACCACGCATGAAAATGCGAGTGACCATAGGGAGCGGTAATATCGCCCCAGACTCCGCGCTGTTCCATTCAAAACACCCCATTTAGGGGCCGCGAAAACAGGCGTACCCGAAGCGTCGGACCGGTCGAGCGGCATCGAGATCCAGCGGATTGTAGTCCCATGGAGGGAGGCAATTATTTTTGAGTTCTCTTTGTCACTTTTGTGCGAACAAAAGTAACCAAAAATCGCCCCAACTCCACGCTTATCCAGTCAAAGTACCCCATTTAGGGGCCGCGAAAACAGGCGTCCCTGCCTGATCGTCGCTTAATTGGGCGTCGTTCCCAATTAACCCCAAAATGTGAAACTTTGAATGGGCGCTACGAAACGGGGAGAAGTAGAGCAAAAACAGATCTTTAATCAAACCGGGCGCGGTAATAGTCGCTGATGTGCATGGACCTCGGTGCCCCTTGAGGGTATGCACTAATGCAGTGATGGCAGGAGCCATGGAGCTGCTAATGGGCCGTCCTGCGGATGGCCGCCCCGCCCCAAACTGGGAAACTTTGAATGGGCGCTACGAAACGGGGTGGGGGAAGATCAAAGGCGCCATATACTTGCTAACCCATGGATATCAACATAGGTGGAGGTTAAGGCGAAACGCCGATTCGAATGGGTAACGCAGGCGGCTAAAATGTATACAGAGTGATTGCTTCTAAGTCAGTCTAGGCATTTGGATGTTGTCCGCCAATGCAGCCTTAGCAATTCACTTGGGTTGCTCCAAGTAAGGGCTAATGCATTTAACGCTCTAAGGTATTAAAGTCCCGAGGCTTGCTCTAATTGAATTGAGTGATACTATGCCAAAGCATGTATGAATAGACAGTGTCCGGTCCGCGTGAGGGAAGCGCCGGTTTCATAGTTAGGGTATTAAGTCGTGCGTTCACCGTTACATCAAGCCACACAAATAATCTAAATTTTGAAGTAGAAATAATGTCACACAGCGAAAAATTTGATAATGCGAGAGCGGAGTTGTTAGCTCTTGCGAGTAACCATACCCCTGAAGGTTCATTAGATGACGCGACTGTTGATCAGTGGTTACATGCAATTGCCACTAAAAGCCAATTATTTTGCAATGTAGCTGTTGCTAATCCAGCAGAATTAAAGCAAAGCGTGTTAAAGGTGCTTAAGCGACACAAGCTGTATCGCAATAGGGCTGATTTCTATGGACAGATTTTTGGCGACCTAACACTAAAGCCGGAGCGAGAGCCAAGTTTCCGCTTTATAGATTTATTTGCAGGGATCGGTGGGGTCCGACTCGGTTTTCAACAAAACGGCGGCGTTTGTGTATTTTCTTCCGAATTTGATAAGCATGCTCAGCAAACCTACAAAAATAATCATGGCGAGGTTCCATTTGGTGATATTACAAAGATTCCTGCAAATGATATCCCTGATCACGACGTTCTTTTGGCTGGCTTCCCATGCCAACCATTTTCGCATGCAGGCCTTAAACTAGGGATTGAAGATACCCGTGGCACTCTATTTCATGACATAGCCAATATCCTAGAAACGAAAAAGCCTAAGTTTGCACTGCTTGAAAATGTGAAAGGTTTAATTAGCCATGATAAAGGCTATACGCTCAAGGTTATTTTAAAAACTCTAACCAAAATGGGATATAGCTGTAATATTCCTAAAACTGTTATTGAGCATGGTTCTACAAAACAAATTCAAACCCTAGCCAAAGAAATGGTCCTTAAATCAGTGGACTTTGGAATACCGCAGAATAGACAGCGCATATACATCGTTTTATGGCGTGATGGCGAAGTTGAAAATTTTGAGTACCCAAAACCACTAGGCATTGAAGTTAAAGTTGGTGATAAGCTTGAGGAAAACCCAGATCCTAAATTAACTATTTCAGATAGGTTGTGGGAAGGGCACCAACGTAGAAAAATTGAAAACAAAAAAAATGGCAAAGGCTTTGGTTTTGGCTTGGTTACGGAAGAATCACCTTACACGAATACTATCTCAGCACGATATTACAAAGATGGTAGTGAAGTGTTGATTGAGCAGGTTGGGAAAAACCCTCGGAAGATTAGCCCAAGAGAGGCTGCTCGCTTGCAAGGTTTTCCAGATGAATTTGAACCTAGCGCTTCAAAAGTACAGGCTTACAAACAATTCGGAAATAGCGTTACTGTTAATGTGATTGATGGATTAGCTAAAAAAATTAGGAATATAATAGATGGCATTAATTGATTTAAGTGAGAAGTTTAGAGAAATCAGAAGCTCAGTTGAAAGAGTCAACTTTACTGATGTTAAGCTAACAGAAAAATTCAAAAAAGAATATGAGCTTTATCTCAATGAGAATAAGGCAAATGGTTATTCAAAAGTAGAATTTGCTGAGTTTTCTACCAAAATCACAACCTCAACTGGCAAAGCTATTTTTATCACTAACTTTTGGTTCTATATCGCTGCAGAGCTTTCTAATTATTTAAGTGGGCTATCACAACAAAAGGATATTTTCAAAGAAATATATAAAGACACAGATCTTCAAAAGGCTGCCGTAGCTCTAAGAGATGGCGTTGCCGAACAAGAAAAAAACAAGATTGAAAATTATTTCAATTCAAATGGTTATACAAATAATGATCTTGAGTGTTTTTTGTCATTCGTATCGGATTACAAAAGTTGGGGAGGAGGTAAAACAATAGATCGCAATGATTATTACGTATCCCCATTGTTGCAGGCTGGTAATTTGTTGGCAGAAACTCAAAGTGCAGTAGCTGAAATAGCGAAGCAAATGTCTGAAAATCCAGCTTTGAAAGATTCATTTAAACCCATATTCGTGAATAAGCTAAAATCATCACATACTGATACAAATGGACAAGAGATTTTAAAATCAGAAACAATTAGATCTTTTGTGAAAGAAGTTTTTCAATACTTATATCGTGAAAACCTTAGTGGTCCTTTGTCCTCTTTTTTGGTAGAAATTGAAACCGATTTAGGTAAGAAATATCTAGAGCTTGTCAAAGGGAATAAAAAAATATACAGATTGTTTTTGGTTTCTGAAACCCGCTTGGAAGATTCTGAGCTGACATCAGGTAGCAATATTCGATACTTCAATGAATCATTTAATAATGGTCATCAGTTGTTGTATTTAACGAATCAGTGGGCTGATAATAACGGTGATTCAAAAAATAGTCGTGACTTAGGGGTTTTTTCATCGATATTTAATTCTATTTATCAAAATTTGAAGATAGTAAAAAAAGAGGATGGTTATGTTCTTACTAGCACAACAAATAGCGTTGGCTTGAGAGAGTATTTATCCAAGCCCTTCCTCCTTCTCGCTGGTATCTCAGGCACAGGTAAAACCCGTTTTGTACGTGAACAAGCAAAAACCTCTGGGCAGTTTGCGGAAACCTATTGTTTAACCTCGGTGCGCCCCGATTGGCATGAGCCGAGTGATTTGCTGGGTTATATTTCTCGCCTAGCAAAAGACGGAAAAGCCGAATATATCACTACTGATGTATTGCAGTTTATCGCCAAAGCCTGGCGTGGGATTGCTGCTAGTGGCTTAACCGTTGAAGTTGAAGATAGCGAAGACCAAGGCAAGCGATTAGTTGTAGCAGGTGAACGTGATGAATTAGATAAGGTACTGCCTTACTGGTTATGTTTGGATGAAATGAACCTTGCCCCTGTTGAACAGTATTTTGCTGATTATTTATCGGTACTGGAAACCCGCGAATGGCGCTGGACTGATAACAGGTTTACCTACGGCAGTGATGCGCTATTAAAACCCGCCACCATTAGAGAAGTCGCTGAAAAAGAAAAGCTACGCGAAGCGCTCGGCTTTGATGGCGCGCAATACGATGAGCTGTGGGCACATATTTGCCAATATGGTTTAGGTATTCCGTTTAACCTGCTGGTCGCGGGCACGGTGAATATGGATGAAACCACGCATGGCTTTTCGCGCAAAGTGATTGACCGTGCACTGAGCTTTGATTTTGGCGCGTTTTTCCCGAACGACTATAACGACTTTTTCACTCCGACCAGTTGCAATAAGCGCCTTAGCTATCCTATTTGGTCAAACGCCAGCAAAACAGACTTAACCAACACCTTTGATGTTGATGGCACTAAAACTGTTGCGTTTTTATCGGCCGTCAATACAGTACTAAAAAATACACCGTTTGAGTTGGCGTTTCGCGCGCTCAATGAACTGTTCCTCGCGGTTGCCAGTAGTCAACCCCAAGATGACTTGACTTTAAAAGCGGTGTGGGACGATTTTATGATGTGCAAGATTCTGCCGCGAATCGAAGGCGATGCCGATAAACTCACCACATCCGATAGTAAGGTCTTGTTGGTCGAACTCAACACTGTGCTAGCAGACCAGTTAGCCCCCATTTGGTTAGCGTCTGAAACGGGCGAAGCGAATCAGCGCCCTGACTTGTATCGCGAGAAAATCGTGGCCGATGGTGCTACTGATGAGGAAAAAGTACTTCGCATTCCTTGTCGTTCAAAAGCTAAATTACAGTGGATGAGCGATCGATTAGCCAGTGCCACTTTCACCAGTTTCTGGCCTTAAACAATTGGCCTCAGGGAGGGGGAGCGCATGCCAGAATTATTAAGGCTAAAAACAGACGAATTTTTATTCACCGTCAAAGCCGCGTCGGTTGAAGGCCGAAGCCGCACCTTAAGCAAAACTTTGCTTACTCGCCAGTGCACTAATTCTAATGTTCTTGTAAGAGTTGCTCCTGTAATAAAACTTAGCGAGCCACCGAGAGGCTTTGTCGATGGCTCATACTCATTTTTGAATGCGGTAGAAAACCTTAACCACACTGATCAAGTCAGTTTAGACTTCCCTATTTTTTTTGAGAACACGCTGTATCAAGTAGAGTGGATTTTTCTTAAAAAAGTACAATGGGCTAGCCTAAATCACCGTTATAAAGCTGTTTGTGACGCATTTATATTTACTCCCAGTGAAGACGGCTTAAGTGCGCGTTTAACCGGCACCATCAATACTGGCAATGATGTGGGGTGGTTACGTTTGCCACTCACTTTTGAGCTTAATGGCAAAATACAGACTCAGAACATTGCGTTTGAAGTACTGCCAACCAAAATGGCACTGCACCAAGACTTGCCCGCCATGTACCAAGTCATCGACAAAGTTTACCCACTTTGGCGCTTTAGTTTGGTAGAAAAAACTGAACAAAACGCAGCGACTAGCCAGCATCGCGGGCATTTTCCACTGATGTGGTTGGCTAATTTTTCCACGTTACGGGTGCGTTTTGAGCAAGGCTTAAAAGTGATTTGTGCCGCACCACATAGCCGCTTGCAACCCACAGTGGCCAATATTAAAGCTGCTAAATTAAAAGGCCGCTTGCCACATAAGTTGGCAGAGCAAGTTAAGCAAGACTTTGCAAATGGCCAGTACGATAAACGCTACGCGGTCGAAAAAAAGCAACTGAGTGAGGATACCCCAGAAAATCGCTTTATAAAAATGGCGGTTAGTAAAAGCAAGCGACAAATAGCGGAGTTTGAACAAAAGGTTAGGCAAAGTAACCAAGCGCCAGAACGGCAACGGTTGTCGGATTCATTTTTAAATGAGCTACATAGTTGGCAACAGCCGCTGCAAAAAGTGTTGGGCCAAAGTTTTTTAAAAGAGGTTGGCGCATACACAGGGTTAAGCCGTGAGTCGTTAGTGCTACAGCAAAAAACCGGTTACAGCGCGGTGTATCGTATTTGGCAGGAGCTGAAATTTTATTTGGATGTGTTTGGCAATCAGTCGAGCATTTCGATGAAGTCAGTGGCTGAGATTTATGAGGTGTGGTGCTTTTTGTGTTTGAAACAGATTTTAGAGCAGGATCTCGGCTTTGAATTGGTGGAAAACGGTGCGACGAAACTCGCCCAAAATGACTTTTTTGAGTATCAACTTAAAGATGGGTTTGCCGGTGCCTTTCGTTTAAAACGCAGCGATGGCGTGACCGCTAGGCTGGCACACGAGCCTAAATTTACCAAACAAGGAAAATCAATCCGCTCGTACTTGGTTAACCAAGAACCGGATATTGTGTTGGAAGTGACATTACCTAAGAGCGCAAGCTCCGACTCAGGCTCGACAGAAGAGAAGCAGTTCATTTGGTTGTTTGATGCCAAATACCGCATTAAAACCGATAAAAACCGCTTTGATGATAACAGCGAAGATATTGAAAGTACTGATTACGTGCCAGACGATGCCATCAACCAAATGCACCGTTATCGTGATGCTCTGATTCGTTTATCAGAGTCACGCTTGTCTGAGTCTCCACCAAGTGGAAACGCTGGCCAATCCCCTAAGAAAAGTCGCCCTGTTTTTGGTGCGTTTGCTTTATACCCTGGTTTTTTTGACCAAGCTACAAAACCCAACCCTTATGCAGCCGCTATAGAAGAAGTGGGTATTGGCGCGTTTGCTCTGTTGCCTAGCCAAAATGAGTCCAGTCAAACTGATCCTAGCCAGACTGGGAGTGGTTATTCCGGTCACCAGTGGTTGCTAGAGTTCTTGCAAGCCCAAATTGGTACAGCGCGGAATACACAAACAGGGCAAGGCAATGAGGCTATGTATCCTGTGACCGGAATGGCGGAAAGGCTCTACGTACAAGAGGCTGCTCGCATACCGTATTACGGAATGAGCCAAGTGCTGTATCCTGATTTGACGATGACAGTAGCATTGGGTGGGCAACGTGGCCGTGATAGTGGCTACTTTGAAAAATTTGAGCAAGGTACAGCGCGGTGGTATCACCTGCCGCAAAGCACGTTTTTGCAAAAATTTAAACAACATATTGCCGAGGAAATTCGCTATTTAGCGTTGGCGTCTACCTCAGACACCCAAAGTTCAACTAAGAAAATTGACAAACTTTGGCCGGTTAAACGCGTGACGGTACTACCACGTTATGCCATTACCGAAAAGCAAGCCGGTAGAAAATCTGAAAAGACTGATCTGTATTATCTATTTGAGCTAGGCAAGCCGCTCTCGCTGCAAACGCCGGTGACAAACGTACCGCATCGCCCAATGAAAAACTCAATGAAACTCACAACCTTAACTCGCTTAGAGAGCATGATAACGTTCGCTGAGGTTGATAGGGTGTACAAGGAAGCCATATCGGCTTGAAAAAAATCGGAGTCAGATGCAGATAAAAAATCAGTTCCCGTAAAGCGACGCAGTCGGGTGGGCTTTCTTTGAGTCACCTTTCTTTGCCCATCAAAGAAAGGTGACTCGCCCCGGTCGATACCGGAGTTCTTAGATTCATTACAAAGGTATTCCGATAGAAAGCAGGCAAGGCTATATTACTATCCTCCGTAAGTTTCCCGCATGCTTAAATCAAACAGTTGGGTACTCTTCAAACTCAGCTCCAGTAATGTTTGCTTCGACGACGGCGCTGTGAATGTCTTCAGTGCAGAAAATAGTCGTGAAGTTGTCTTCTTTGATTTTAAACAAAGTTTCAGCAGGTATTTTTGATATGTCAAATATAGCTTTTGTTACGCCGCCGTATTCATTGAATGTGCTACTTTTTCTATCTAGGCAGGCAATGACCGTAATTACATTCACGGCAAAATACTTTTTTCCGTCTCTTATGAGTGGTAAGAATTCACAGTTTCTTTCGTACTTTTGAAAAACATCTTGAAGTAATTTTTCAGAAATTACAAATGAACCAAATTTCGCTAGAGAAATATCAGCTTCTAGTATATCGATATCATCTTCGTCTACTTCGATTGGCTGTGCCGTAGCCCAATTCAGTGGCTTACCTTTGCAGCGTAGCGTTACGCTTGGGTCTGAAAGTACTAAAACTTTTGTAACCATTGTAGTTGGCTTGAACTGAAAACACTCTTTTCGCGTTAACCATTAGGTCTATTTAGCGCCAGAGTAAAAATCTAATCAATTGATGCCTAGATAGAGTAGGAAATATACTCCCACTACAGAAGTTGATACCGATCATACTGCAACTTTAATTCCTTTCTTTTGCCAGCTGCTTTGACAGTCGTCCCGCTATTGCGTGCGCCTTTGTAAATGCATCCTTTGGGTCTACCTCGTTTGCAAGTGGCGTTTTCTGTTTGGCTTCTTCCGTCAGGTTTTTATTGTCCGTGTTATTCGGTTTCGTCATCGCAATCTTCCTTGAGGTTTTTAGGGTCGCCAGAGTATTGCGGCTCGTCGTCCATGTCATGGTTATATTGTTCGAGTATACGCTTAGCTTTTTCTTCCAAGGATTCAGGTTTGGACTTTCTCTTGGTTGAAATGTCTGTAATTTTTGTCATTTAAACCTCCGAGATTAGCTTGCTGAGAAAATCACCTTTGGGATGGTAGGTAAAACCATACGAGGTGTAGTACTGCTTCACAGCGTCGTTGATGGGATTCATGATTCGAATTTCCCGTGCGCCAAGCAGTTCAGCATAAACTTGCAGGGCAGCGGTTACAAGCCGGAAGGTTTTGGGCCTTTTACCTTGATCTACAGGCTGAGACTCGACGAAATCTAGCCGCATTGCTGTTCCGTGATAAGTCGGCCGGCCTAACGAGAGACTAATCAAGCGGGGACCTTGCCAAATGGCCAGTTCAAATCGCTTGGGGTGTCGGAAGCGAAAGCTTGGGTAGCTAGCGAGCCAATCCCAATCGACCCTACGAATCGCAGAGGTTTCCCATACTTTTGAGGCGGTTAATGCTGCTTGATCTATCACCCGCAGCGTGATGTCTGACGTATTGTTATCTGCAAGTGCATTTTGTACTGCGCGTAACGCGCTTTTGCGAATGCTGTCGTATCTTTGTTCTGCGTCTAAATGTAAAGCCTGCATGGGCGTCCTTCCCAAAGCTAAAGGCAGCAATATAGCGCGCGCTGTCGTAATCACATAGCAATAGGTACGTGGGTCTCATTGGCGTCGAGGCTTACCTACCAGATGTTTCAGCTTAAGAGCAGTTATTCGATTAGAATCCATTTTCAAAATGCTAAGTGGTAAATTCATTGAGACTCATTCTTTTTTAGTTTTAATGATTTTAAAAGGCGATGGGTGCCAGTTGAGGACGATTTGTGACATGACCATCTACAAACTCCGTTATCGGTTTAAGAGCTACTTGTCTATAAACATCACGAACGAAGAGATGTGGGCGAAATTAGGCAAGCCACTTTACCCAAGAGGAGAGTCTGTTAGCTCCATATGGCAACCAATGTCCGCCAGCTTTATTAATACCTTCGATGAAACTGCCAATGGTAAGCAGCCTGACATCGCTGATTGGGAAACCAATATGGTATTTGGCCCTAAGGCTTACGATGCTTTAGCGTCAATGCTACTGCCCTTCGGTGAGTTTCTACCGCTAAGTATTGAAGGTGAGGTTTGGTATGTCTTTAATGCAACTACGATTTACAACACGGTAGATGATTCGGCCAGTCAGCAACATATTATGGACGGCGTGATTATGGGTGTAGATGAACTTCTGTTTGATGAATCTAAACTAGGCCCTGCGCCCGTATTCCGAACAGATTTTGACGACCGCATGAGCGTCTACTGCAATCAGGCATTTAAAGACGCCGTGCAAGCGCAGGGGTTTGAAGCTGTATTGTTCAGAGAAGACTTAACAGCACCGATGTAAAAGTAAGATACGAAAATTCGTGTCGGGTTAAAGGTTAGATTCTTTGACCCTCAACAGGGGTTTTTGTCTTTGCTCTTAGCCCTTGATCTAACCCCCTTTACGCAGTCGCCTGATTATCCCAGTCACCTCCATGTGACTGTCACTTCGTGCGCAAACGCGGATCAAATCGTTCCCGACGATTTGTTTTTAAACTAACGGTAATGATGGCGAGTTGCGCAGCGGCCGCTACGTGGGTGAAAAATCAGGTTCCCGCAGGGCGATGCAGTCGGGTGGGCTTTCTTTGGGTCATGTTTCTTTGCCCATCAAAGAAAGGTGGCTCGCCCCGGTCGATACCGAAGTTTTCAGGTTTAGAAAATTTGAGTCTAATAAGAATTAGTGCACGACTATCCCAATACGGTTAGATATATCGTGAGTGATAATTGATTGAGAGTTTTGCTCCTGAATCCAATTAACCGGAAAGCAGGAGCATGATCGGGCGCTTGTGAGATTAGGCTGCGCCGGGGAAGAATATTTGAACGGTTTGTTTTTCTTTTATTAGTGCCTGCATAACTTTTAAGAATTCTACAGGGCGTTTTTCAAGTAGGCTTAATCTATCAACGTATTCAGATATTAACGGCTCAATTAAGAAATACACCATATCGCAACCACGAAGTTTGTATCTTAGTGTGTGCCAAGTGGTAGGGCATTTGTCTTTTAGATTTCGGCTTGATTTTGCGGCAAGACCCAAGAGCCCTTGGGCTTTTAACAGTGTAACCAGCGCGCCGCCAAGGCCACCTTTTGCGGGTTTGATTTGTTTGCGTATGCCTGCAAGTCGCCTTTTCAAGTGATAGGTCATTGATTCATGAGCCATTATTTTTTTTGCTATTTGAACAGAAATCGCTGCAGCAATGGCATTGGCAACTTTCTTGCCGATTTGTTTGCCTATAACCCGCTTGGTTTTACCTTTTAAAAAATCACCGGCAGCTTGTGCCTCATCACTCGATATCGCTTGTACAGCACCATATTTAGCGGCTTTCAATAATATGGCTGTATCTACCTGCCCGACGGTATTCAGAATTCCGGAATTTTGTAGTTCATCCATTACCCATTCAGGAAGAACCGATATATAGTCGTTTACTACCGTGACGACACATTGCATAACTGGGTTTTCTAGTAGATTTAGCTCGTACTCAAATAGTGCTTCATAGGTTGCAGTAAGCAAATCTATTGCGGCCCAATTTTCACCGCCCACCTGGGAAAACTTTTCTGCACCTGCAAGGTGGAGGCCTTCAGCAGTGCGTTCTATACCCGCTCCCAACATTGCTGGTTGTACCACAGCCTGGTGCCGAATACCGTCGGCGATACCCGCCGCGAGAGGATCAATTTTATCGAGTAGGGTTAAGGTGTCTATCCAGGTTGCAGATCTCTTTAGGGAGCGATAACCGGGAGTATGACAGCCAAAATTACAGTCTTTCCATTTTCTTTCTTGAGTGGCTGTATCATCAAAAAATGATATGTTCGAAAAGGCCAAATCGGAATTGGCCTTTAGATACTTTTCAACCCCTAGTTCACTGATTAAACGTCCGTTGTAGGTATCCATTTTTCATCCTTGTTTTATCGGGTTAGTTCTATAGATTCAATAGCTGCACTTAGTTCACTTCTGAAGTCATACTGATCGCCGTCTGCCAAAAAAAGTACACCAAAGACTTGTTGGTTGCCCTTGGGGACATCCACGAAAATGGCTTCAGTTTGATAGGAATCTATAAAGTGAGAGCTGATAACTAGTTCGCGAGAGGTAAAGCCGGCAATTTTCGAGTTTATGTCTTTAGTGATTTCACTCGGGTTGCTTTTATCGGCGAGTAAGGTCTTTTCGAGCAGGTGAGCAGAAAACTCAGGTAGCGATAATGACTTATCGCGAATATAAAAACTTATTGAGGAAAACTCGCCTATTTTAAAAGCTACTTCTCGGCCGCCCAGTAATGAGGGGTTATCATCCCGTGAGAACACCCAGTTAGGTGCGGGTAAAATAGAAAAGCCTTGGTTGCTATAGACGTTTTCGTTTTTCTCGTTAGTACAAGCGCTTAATATTAGGGCTGTAGCTAGTGAAAGAAAAAAAAGAAACTTACGAAACACCATCGATCTTGACTCCCTTCGAGACCTTAAATTAGCCGTGGATTGTATAACATGACTGCTGCGGCTGATAGCCGGTCACTTAAATATTGTGGGAATGAGCAACATTTGGCAAATAAGTAAACGTGTCCCCATTTCTTACTTGGTACTTTGGTTGCAATTATGATTTCCGCAAAATTCAACCGTCAAAATCACTGAGATATTGGCTCAGTCATCGCCAAATATGATCTGGTTTTTCGCAAACGCAAACGCAAACGCAAACGCAAACGCCCGGCGCGGGATATTATGTAGCCCTGTATATACCACAGGTGTTAGTTCATCTGCGGTCGATTCATTGCCGTCTGCGCAGATTTTTAAGCCGTGTTAACTCGCAACTCTTTATGCTAGAAGGATTCTGGTCCGCAAACATTGGCTATGTCGAGACATATCATGGATTTCGCTCGCAGTATCAGTCGCCTTGAAGTGCGTCATGTTCCACGCTTGTGCGCAGCTCGATATCGCCTAGGCATTGAGTAGCCAGCCGTTGCACGCAACCTACGTTTTACTCCTTCGCCATTCTTTACTTTTCGCCGAGGTTGTCTGCCAGTACCGAGTGGGCTGAATCAGCGACGAAAAATCCCAACGCGCGATAGACTTCAAATTGGGTTTCGTCAAAATACTGGTCGCTAGTGGGCTGGTGTGGGTAGTTGGGGTGTTGGTGTCTGTAGTGATGAAGATATTCTGGTTCTTTGCCGGTAAATGACAGCTTCAGATAAATAAGTGTGCCCTCTTCACCATTATCGTAGGTAATTTTCCCTACCGTGAAATTGCTGGCAGAGCACCCTTGGACAGGTTTAATGGTAGAAACATCAATATCTATTTGCGCACCAAGGTCTATTGCCGCGTAGCGCTGTAGAGTTACTAGGCCGGCAAAAGAAAAGGTGGGGTCTGCTTCAGCATCTATGCAAACAATGGTTTTACACCGGCGTTTTAGAAGTTCGTAAGTTGCCAAATTTTCAATATGACCGCCATCAGAACAGTTGACGTAAGGCGTTTTTTCGTTGACCAGCCCAAGCGCCTCTCTCAATAAATAGGAAAGCCCAAGCGGTTTCAGTTGATATTTTCGCAACCAAGACTGACTGGAGAGCTGTCCAGGGTGTGGTAGCCAGTAATTCAGTCGTATATTGAGCAGCGTCAGCATAAATGAGAGGGGTTTAACTGTGGCTGTGCCCATATTGGGTGAGGCTGCGGCTGCGGATATTGCCATTGCCGCTGCGAGATTCAGATGAGGGTCGGCGTTTTCCATGTCTTTGGTCGGGCAGTAGCCAGTAAAATCACTGCCGCAGTAGCGCTTGCTTAGAATAAAGGGAGCGGTTTTTCGCGTGCGCAATTGAGGGTTGGTGCTGCCCTGTAAATTCAGCGCTGTATTAATGATGTGGTAGGGCGCGCTGCTGTTGTTTGTGCTTAGTTCACTTAATTTTACCGTTTCAATAGTGGTGACGGCATCTTTGCTGGGTGTAATCAAAAAGGTGCGGCTAAGTCTGTCTCTATAAAAGGGATGGAGAGAAAAATGATTAATATTGACGAACAGCCAGTTATACAGCAGTACTATAACGCCTAAGAGATAGAGCCACCACTCGGCGTGACCTTTGAACAGCCTTAGCTGTTCGATTTCGAGAATGATTCGATCTGAGCCTATTTCATTGATCATCCCAATGTTTATTTTTTCAGGGTTTCGGGTGGAAAAGGCTGAAAACCATTGAGAGACAGGTGATGTGTCGGCTGTTCCGGTTGACTCGCTGAGGCTGGCGTTTTTTAGTGTCGACGTTCGTTGCAGTTCTATGGAGCCTTGTTGGTAGCCGGTAATTGAAAAGTCTTTTACGTCTATATTTTTTCGGCTGAGTAGATAGCCCAGTGTCTGACAAGTCTTAATATGACTGTTAGCGCAATCGATATTTGCGCCAAATTCGGGAGGGGAAGTCAGAGACATTTGTAGTTTTTCAAAGCTTTGCGCTTGGACGGGTTTCTCGCCAATCAAAGCCAGTGATTGCGGATCGTAGATGTAGGGTGAGTTAATTGCTTCAACACAGATAACAACGTATAAAAATGCCAGCGATGCTGGTGCCAGAAAGCCGGCAATAGGTATCACAATCCTGGCGCGCCAAAGGAATATAGCGCCCAATAGCAGGCCGGCAAGAATTGCAGCGGCCACACTGATTAATACTTTGTGAGACTCAACCCAAGTGCTGATGGATGAGAATAATGAAGCGGAATTTAGATGCACAATTTGTGCAAGTCCTGAAAACAACGGCACGGCCAGTATTGAAGCGAGAGCCATGCCTGCATAAATGGTTAGTCTACCGTCGGCTTTATCGCGACCTTGCCACTGTAGCTTTTCTTTGAATATTGGTCTTAGTGTTAGGCTAATGGCCAGTGGTAGAACACCCAACAGAGGGGTGATCCATTGGTAGGTCGGGCTAACTGTTCCCGCTAATTCAAAAAATGCCTCAGTGATGAAGGCGGCGAATATGACGATGGGCAAAAATATCAAAATACTCCGTAGAATACCTTCGGTAAACAAGACTGGAAGCCGAATACCACTCAGCGGCCCATTCGTGCGTAGGTATTCGCTGTAGTTTCTGAGGTGATTAAGTGCGACGGGTTCTCTCTGTGACGAACGGTCGGTCAGTAACCGAACCGCATCTGCGTTGTCTTTTGCCAGCGCGCTAATACAAGAGCCCGTATAGCCGCCACCAGAAACAGTTGATAAATAATCGACGGCGTTAAACAGCTTGTGGGTTATCAGGTTCTGGATAACCCCAAGACTAAACGACGCTGATCTTATGCCGCCGCCTGAGCATGCGAGGCCAATTAGCTGGTTTTTGGTGGTAATGTCTTTATGGGTAGTTGATCGGCTTTCATGATGGCCCGGCACATTGCTACGACGCCTAGAGATTTCGTCTAGCTCTGCTTGAAAAACTTCGTTAGCAAACTGTGACCCTTCCATGTTGATGTTCCTTTGGGTGACGAGTTGATCGCGTCGTTAACTAAATTTTGCCGTAATGGCCGTTAGTGAAAGTAAAAGTATCGGCCAATAAGCGACCTTGGCGATTAAATTATCCTGATAACAGACGACGCGAGCCAGAATTGGGGCGCGAACTGAGAATAGATAGGTGTTTGCAGTGGCCGCAACGAGCAGGCCATACATGAGAATATAAAAGTACTCGATATACACAACACCTGCAGCGGCAAATTTTTCGCGAAGTTGTATATGTGCGAGCATAACCACAAAGAACAGCGCTGAACAGGCGCCCATAAATCCGCTGGCATTGAACCCTAGGCGGTTGGCTTTGGTATCATCCTCACTCACCGTTAGTAGGGCGGCAAATAGTAAGGTTGCTACCAGTAGTAGTGGCAATAGATAGATCGTAAAGGCATTGCTAAATTTTCGTTTGATAACAATATTAAAATGCAATTCAGGCCAGTTATGTTGCCCCGTATAATCTGGTATGCCGAAATTGGTAGTGTAGCTATAATTTTTGTAGTCGAAATAGGTGTTCTCTCGATTCCAGGCACCTAGCACAATCGAATCATCAATGCCAAATGTGTCGTTAATGCCGGTGGCGTTGTAAGAATCGAAGTCGGGAACCAAGACAAGATTGCTGGAAAAAGCTTTTGGCCAAAGCCTAATCCATACTGTTTTATGGTCAAAGGGGTATTTGTCATAATCAAAATTCTGACGCAGTGTTGCCTCAAAGTACCAGCCTAACACCTCACCATTCTCGGTTTTATACCGGTAGGCGAGGGAGGGAGGAATATCGCTTCCCGTCATCACTTGCTCCGGGAAGATAAATCCCGCTTCATTTTCAGCCGGTTTGAAAGCGTCGTGCACGCCATCTTCATAGTGCTGCCAAAGGTAACCGCTCAAATTGACGTCACTCGAATTCGAGAAATTCAGAGATTGAATGAAAAGTCCGGTTTTTATGTAGAGTGGAGAACTGTCGTTCGCGGGGGGATGAACCATCCAAATTTCATCGAGCGCGCTTACTACAGCCTGATGGTCCACCAGTTGACGTGTATCTATTTCATGCGCATTCATTTTTGACCATTGAAAAATCAAAATGGCAATTAACAGAAGGGATAGTAGCGATGATATAAGCCACCAATAAGTTTTGCTCATTATTCAGTGTCTGCTTTTTTGCCGGCGTAGGAGGGAATAACCATATCGGATATCGGTGTGCGAGTAAATCGAGGGCTGTGTTGGCGTAGATACTGGCTAGGTGGGGCGCTGGCATAAAAATCGTCTTGACGTCTTTTGTGACATTTAGGTTTTATCATCGTGGGGTGGCGTATGCATAAAGCCTATGCGCAAACGCTTAATAAGTTCATTGGGCCGAGCATGGCCAACGGGTTTTAAATCGTATCGACATACTTTCCACCGGCATATCGCGAGGTTTGTCCGGCATAGCAGTGAATTCAGTTGTCCAAATGTTTTTTTGATCTTTGGATACACCGTCGAGCCAACGCTATGCCGGCGATGCTCACGGGTGAGGTGCGTAATATCGTTATGTGATTCAGTAAACTATTCAGCACGCCTATTTTGTCGGCCGGTTGCAGATGTCTGATTACTGTAATCGGTAGAATTCGAACTTTTGGCTTAGTTGTTGTGTTGGCAGTCAGCGATGCCTTGGCAATCGTTTAGGCCTCTTAGGAGGCAGGGTAAAAACCCAATCAATTTTTGTTTAGTCGGTGTTGGGTATTTCATAACCAAGGGTTCATATGTCTTGTTACTGATAATCCGCTAATTTTGTCGCTTTGTTTTTTCTCTTTTACGTAGTCGCCTTATTATTGGCTAATCACATCCATGTGCCTGCCACGTCTGCGCAATCACGACCCAAGTCGCTCGCGACGATTGGCTGCCCAACTGGCGGTATTAATAGCGAGGATTGTCTGAGCCACTTTTGATTGAGTATCAAAAGTGGCTAGTTGCACAGCGGCGGAAAGATGGGGGTAAAATCTGGTTCCCGCAGGGCGATGTGATCGCCCCATTTTTTAAAATTCTATATTTGTTGTTTCGTCAGCTTTTATGACAAGGGTTTTTTCTGTTTCTGGTAGGCCTTTTAGCCGCACTTTATATTCGCCAGGTAGTAAGCTGTATGTTTTGTTATCTAATGGCGCTTCGCCAATGAATTCTCCTTTTGCGCTTCTTATTTCGTAAGTGTATTGCAATGCGTCGTTTAGAGCCTTGCCTAATTCAGATGAATTTTTAGCCGAAAGATATACACCATTTCCCGTCTTTGACCAATGTGCAAAGCGAGCGGCTAATTGTGTGTCGTCAATCGCAAAGCCAATAATGTTAAGCCTGATATGAATGCCCGCACTACGCAGCTTGTCTATCTCAGCGGCGGGGTCGCCTTCGCAGGTTTCTTCACCATCGGTGATGAGTATGACAAGCTTTTCCTTGCCGGCATTGGCCAAATCTTCTCTTATCGCTTTTATCGACGCCGCTATAGGTGTTTTTGCATTATTTTTTGCATTAATTGTTTTAATTTTACTCGCTACGTTTACGCGGTTAAGGGGTTGAAGGGGTATTTCTAAATCGCTTTGGCAAGAGTCTACTTCCTTTCCAAAAATTCGTAGCGCAAAGGGTGTCTTTTCAGGGATGTAGTTTTGGGTCAGATTTAATAGGGTATTTTTGGCAACATCGATTCGCCTTTGGCCGTCCATTTTTTGTAGCATACTGCCCGATGCATCCAATATGATGGCAATGGATGTTGTTTCCAGCGCCGATTTTTTAACGCTTGCCAGCAACTTACCTGGCTTGTCTTTTGACGGTTCGATACGAATATTTTTGCGGGCTAGTGTCGCGTAGCTTGCGCCTGTGGAATAACGCAACTCATAGTTGCCCGGTGTTTGAGGCGCCTTTAATCTAAGCGGTTGTCCGGTTCTGGTATAGGTATAGTTGACCCAAGCGCCTTCCTCGCTGTTAGCGGGCACGATGGTAATGTAATCACCGTTATTATTTGGCCCGGTCCAGTTAACGGTAATGTCTGAGCCTGCTTTTGCATGGTCAGGAGCGTTGATGGTGGCTGAAGCCGCTGATACAAGGAGCGCTTGAGCGCCTAGTGTTGCGTATGCTTGGCCGCTCATATAGCGAATTTCATATTCACCAGGAAAGTCTGATGCATTTAATGTTAACGGGTTACCTTTTTGGGTGTAAGCGTAACTGTTATAGGTCCCTTCTGGTGCGCCTTTTTTTACAATGGAAATAAAATCGCCTTTATTGTTCGGGCCTTGCCAGGTTATGGCGATGGCTTTTCCCGCCTCTACTGTTTGGGGAGCATTAATAGTTGCGCTAACCGAAGTGACATTGATTGGCTTGCGTGCGATAACGGTATCACCACTAGCTAAAAAATACCGTAATTCGTATTGGCCTGGTTTGTCAGGCGCAATAAACGACAGTGGTGAGCCTTTATTCGTATATTGATAGGAAATGTAGTCTTGTTCTGTATTGCCAATGGCGAGATAATCTCTGGTGTTGTTTGGCCCGCTCCAGCGCAGCTCAAAGTTAGCGCCAGCGGCTACTGAGCTAGGGGCTTCAATACTGGCTTTAGCTTGTACCAATACAATCGGCGTTTTGGCCAATGTGACATAAGGAGAGTTAGGCGCTAATAACCTAATTTCGTAGTTGCCTTCTACTGAAGGCGCCAATAGTGTGAGCTGTGTTTTTCCTCGCACATAAACATAACTGTTGTAGCTGCCTTGTTCTGCACCTGATTTGACGATGGTGACAAAGCTTTTATCATCCACAGGACCGGATATGGTTACGATCAGTTCAGCCCCAATCTCCGCCCTATTTACCGCTTTGATGCTGACTTGGGCATAGGCTGAAAGCGTAAACAAACTCACGAACAGTAAAATGCATATCCTTAACATGTTATCTCCCTTTGGTTGTTAAAAGCTCTTTAACCTTGGCTAGTATCTATCGCTTCGCGTCAAAAAAATAGCGGCTGCCTATTGTTTTTTTCTAATTTTTGAACCGCTTTTAGGCCATGTGATTAAATCGGGGTCAGGTAAGAATAAAAAATCGGGTCTCCGTCGGGCGATGTCTTTTTATCAAACCAGGGTGGGCTTTCTCTGGGTCCTGTTTGTTTGTCCATCAAAGCAAGGTGATTCGCCGCAGTCGATACCGGAACGTAAAGTAAGTTAGTGCTGCCATACTTTATTGCTACTAGACGTATGTTCATGTTCTTTTTATACCAGCCGTGGCGCAACGGAGGCCACGCACTTTCCGCTTCCTAGAATGCGAATTCGCCCCTGTGGATACCGCAGGTTTATCTAAACTAGCCATTCTTCTTTTGTGACCACTGCCAATTACTGCTCTAATGGGTATTTACTTTGCCTTCCTTACCATCACCAAGAGCCTCGATGTGTCAGCAATCGAATTAGCCGTTATCACATGCGTTTTATTGGCCTGCCTATCCATTATTTGGAGCACGGTGAGGGTCGGGATATCACCTATGCCGAGTTCTAAAAAAGCGCGGCAGGCCATAATGCAGTTGGTCGAAACCGCAGGTGAAGGGCCTATTGTGGATTTGGGCAGTGGTTGGGGTAGTTTGGTGATTCGCTTGGCGCTGAAATACCCAGCTCGGCCGATTGTTGGCTATGAATTGTCGCTTTTTCCTTGGTTGGTGACGGTGTTCATGGCTAGGTGTTTACGGCTTAAAAACCTACGTGTGTATCGGCAAGATTTTCTTAAAGCCGATGTTCCCGCGGCTTCGGTTGTTGTGTGTTACTTATTCCCAGCCGGTATGGCGGCGCTTGCGGCAAAGTTGGCAGCGCAGAAAAGCCAGCCTCGCTACCTCATCAGCAATACCTTCGCGCTACCATCCCATCAGCCCGAGACAACACGGCGCTTGGACGACCTTTATCAATCGCCTATTTATGTTTACCGGTTAAATGCCACCCCTGAGTAAAATCAGGCGCTTTAGGCTTGTGTCAGGTGATAGGGCTGGGTTCGCCCGGCCTGTCGTCTTAAGTGATATCTCGTCCCGAGAAGAGGGGCTAAGTTGACTTCAAAAGCGCCATTTTCGAACTTTGCCTTTTTCTTGATCCTAATACAGGTCTTTTTAGTACCCATATTGGGGTTTACAGTACCCAAATAAGGGTTTAAGGTTCCCAAATTGGGTCTTATATGGGAGGGTAGAATGGGTGCGGGTATTGGCAGTGCTTTGTTTACCAAGGCGCAGCAGAAGGTGTTGGCGCTGCTCTTTGGCCAGCCAGACAAAAGCTTCTATTTGAATGAGGTGATCCGCTTGGCCGGTATGGGCAAGGGGGTGATCAACCGCGAGCTTACTAAATTGGTGGCGGCGGGGCTGTTGGTAGTGAGCAAGCGGGGCAACCAGAATCACTACCAAGCTAACAAGGCTGCGCCAATCTTCAATGAGCTGGTGGCCATCGTAAAAAAAACCTTTGGTGCGCGCAGTGTGCTGCAACAAGCGTTGGCCAGTGTTTTGCCGACGCTTGAGCGCGGGTTTATATATGGCTCGGTGGCAAAAGGAGAGGATCATGCTGGCAGCGATATTGATGTGATGCTGGTGGGTGAGGATTTAAGTTACAGTGATATCATGGCGTTGCTTGATGCTGCAGAAATTCAATTACAACGAACCGTGAATCCTACAATCTATACACCACAGGAATTTGACCAGCGCTTGCGGGATGGGCAAAATTTTTTAACCCAAGTGATGGCACAAGCGAAGATTAATTTATTAGATGAGTAAGCCCCGCTGCGGCTATTCACCTCAGGCTAGGAAGCCGCATGAAAGAACTGGATAACCTTGTCAAAATACAAAAATTAAAATGCGAGCCAGCCGATGCAAACGAGTTTGCCGGTATGCTACGCGCCGCTGAAACCAAATTAGCCGATGCCTTAATTAAGGGGCTTAGCGAAGACAGTCAATTTTCGCTCGCCTATGGTGCTGCCCATGCGTTGTCTTTAGCAGCGTTGCGCTGGCATGGCTATCGCTCAGATAACCGTTATTTAGTGTTTCAATGTTTAGAGCACACCTTGGCATTAGACCGAGCCAAGTGGCGCGTGTTAGATAAATGTCACCACGCGCGAAACTTGGCGGAGTATGAAGGGCACCTGGAAATAAACCCGCGGTTGCTTAAAGAGCTGATTAGCATCAGCCACCAGATTTTGGTGTTGGTTAAAGCGCTCAAGCCAATAAATTCCTAGTGATTCATCGCAGAATTACCTGTCAGCGGAATGTGTTACTGAGACCGGCGCTGCCGGATTTATCTCATCACATTAAGGTCGTGAATAGGCCACCGGCTATTAACCGGCTTGATCATCTGCGTTTAGCAGTGCTTGGCCTCAACAGGCGTTTTAATAGCGCAAAGCCGTCTTAATTATTCAAGCCTTGCCGCCGAAAGCCTTTCAGGTCGATTAATTCGATAGAGGCGTTTGATGGCTATTCAATGTAACCAATACCACGCCGCCAGCGCGCATCATTTTCGGCGGACTGAGGTGCTGCGGGTGGATGGGCGCGACTATTCGCGGCAGGCGTTGCGGGAGAAAATCGAAGGCGCGGCTGACGCTGTGCCCACACCGGACACCAAGGTGGCGGGCGTAGCGGCTGTTGATCGGCCGACGGGTGAATTACACGGTATCGACGCCACTACTCGGTTGCGCGCTTTGGTGTTATCAGCCTTCACGGGTAGGCCAGTGACTTTGGCAGGCGAGGCAAGGGTGGCGGACGCCGAAGCACAGCCAGGTGAGGCATTTGGACGCGAGCAGAGGCTTGTTCAGGGCGCAGCTCCCACGGGCGTTGCTAACGATGCCATAGGCGAGCCGGTGCAGCGCAGTTTAGTGGCGCTCAATGTCGATAGGGCTGTGCTGGTTATCGACGAGCGAGAAGCGTCTTTGGTGGCCTTTTCAATCGATCTAACCTTGGACGGTAATCGCGTTGCCGGAGCGCTGCGGGTGCAGCAAAGCCGTACACAGCATATAGAGGTTAGCGCCAGCGCCGCCAGCATTGAAAAGTTTTTAGATCCATTGGTATTGAATTTCAATGGGCCATTGGCCTTGGCTGAGGGTAGCGTTCAGTTTGATTTGGATGGCGATGGCCACATGGACCTTTTGCCCAACCTTGTTTCCGATAGTTATTTGTTGGCCTGGGATAAAAATGCCAATGGTCACATTGATGATGGCGCCGAAGTGGTGGGCGCGCTCAGCGGCAATGGTTACGCCGACTTGCGCGCACTGGACGACAATGGCGATGGTTTTTTAAGTGCAGCGGATGCCGGCTTTCAGCAACTGCGGCTGTGGCGGCCTAGTGCACAGGGCATAGGGCTGGCACTAGACGCTCGGGCGGTACAGGCGATTTTTATAGGCAGTATTGATAGCCCGTTTACCTTGCAGGCCGAGCGTGGCGGTGCGGTATTGGGGCGGGTGCGGCAGAGTAGTTTTTTTGTCGCGGATAACCGTGTACAGCTAAGTCAGCAGGTGGATTTTCGGGTCTAGGAATATCACCATCCTAGCGCTGCGTCGCAAACGCTATCTGCATGTATTCATTCGATTATAAGCTGGCTTGTTTATCAGACGTGGCTGGGCAGTCAACACCCGTTTACGTTACGTATTTGCTTTCGACGCCATTATTGTTACCCTCGTGGCGGTTTTACCGTGTCATACAATAATAATGAGTAGGGTTATGGGGCGATTCAGTATTTTCAAAAAAATCAGTGCCGTGGCCGTGCTGTTCCTTGCGTTAATGGCAGGTTTGTTTTCAACGGAAATTCGACAGCTGTACCATACCATTCACCTGTTTGATGCCGACGTTATTGTCTATAACTTTTCGCATATGCGAGATATTGCGCCCAACTACGTTATTTCCCGCCAAGGCCCGGTTAATGTCTTGGCCAAACAAGCGCAGCCGCTACCTGAGACGTTTTTGTATAAAGGTGAGCTGCGAACATTCAGCGATTTTTTAACGGATTCAAGCACCACCGCGCTGGTGGTGGTGCACGGCAATACATTAACCCATGAAAGCTATTACCAAGGCACTGAAGCTCTGGACTATCGAATTTCTTGGTCTATGGCCAAGAGCTTTTTAAGCGCCATTTTTGGTGTTGCTGTGGCGGAGGGCAAAATTAAGGATTTACATGCACCGGTAACCGATTATGTACCAAGCCTAAAGGGTAGCGGTTACGACGGCGTAAGTATTAAAAATGTTTTGCAGATGTCCAGTGGCGTGTATTTCAATGAAGACTACAGTGATTTCAATAGCGACATCAATCGCTTTGGCCGCGTTATGGCCTTGGGTGGCAGCTTCGATACGTTTGCGGAATCGTTAACATCGGCGCGCGAGCAAGGTCGCTTCATGCACTATGTGAGTATTGATACCCATGTGATTGGCATGGTGCTAAGAGCGGCCACAGGGCAATCAATTGTTGAATATTTTAATGAGAAATTATGGTCAAAACTGGGCACCGAACAAGACGCCATTTATCTCACCGATAGCGTGGGCGAGCCAATGGTGTTGGGTGGTTTAAATTTAATTAGCCGCGACTATGCGCGTTTTGGCATGCTTTACCGCGATAGGGGAGCGCTTAATGGCGAGCAGATTATTCCCGCCGAATGGATCGAGCAAAGCATCACACCCGACGCACCTCATTTGATGCCGGGTAGGCGCGCCAATGCCGATACGAACTTTGGTTATGGCTATCAGTGGTGGTTGCCAGAAAACCCCGATCAAGAATTTTTAGCCATTGGTATTTATGGACAGTATATCTATATCGATCGCAAACATGATGTGGTGATCGTGAAAAACAGTGCCGACCGCAACTTCATGGCCAATGATTACGAAAATAAAGATATTGCCGTGGCTGCGTTTCGCGCGATTGCGCTGTCGCTAAGCGCAGATAACATGTCCGCTAACTAAGCGATAGGCGCTTGGTGGTGTTTAGGCGGTTTTCTGTTTTGGCGCGAAGTCACTTCTTACCATCCATTGGTTTATGCTCGCGGCTAGGATGTGGTCGCCAAGTAGAATGATTTTTTGGTGTTTTAATTCATCGGTCAATTCAGATAAGCCAATCCATACCGAGGTTAGTGCTTTGAGTTCGGCTTTGACATAGAGGTCAACATCGAAGCCTGGGTCTTTAGTGCACAAATCGACGGTGCAGCCAGGTTTGTATATTAGCCAAAAGTTGCGTTTGTCTTTTCCTAGCTCTGTAAATACAAATTGAATGACTTTTTTTGCAGTGGCGAATGGTGATAGGTCGACCTTTCGACGCACATTCCACATGAGTAATTTGGCATCTAGCTTTTCCAGCGTTATTTCTGCATCGATATTGCGATGCGCCCATTTACCCAATGCGAACACAATGGGCCCTAATTCGTTGCCTATCTCCGTTATTTTGTAGTCTATATTGCCGTCCTGCTCTGCGCGGGTAATTAGCCCTAAATCTTCCATGCCTTTGAGTCGCTTTGATAGTAGCGACGGCGACATGCTGGGCACGCCGCGCTTTATTTCATTAAAGCGGCTAGAGCCCGACCACATTTCGCAAAGAATGAGTAAGGTCCAACGCGGCTCTAACACTTCACAGGCTTTGGCTATGGGGCAGAATTGATTATAGCTATGCATTGACATTCCCTTTTCATATAAGTGGCGTCAAGTGTTGAACCAGTATAGGGCGCGGGCTGAGTTGCGACTAGTACAGAAAGAGTACCGCACTCGGTTCAGTTTCTACACTGGTCAGTTTGTCTTACTGCGGTCAATATCGAGCTTCGATAATTCACTAGGTCATATCAAGGAGAACAAGATGCCACTGGTAAATATTGATGTCATTGAAGGCGTTTTTACCGCTCAGCAAAAGCAAGACATGATTCGCAAGGTCACCGATACCATGGTCGCCATAGAAGGTGAAAATTTGCGAGGTGTGACTTGGGTAAAAATTAATGAAGTTAAAACCGGCGATTGGGGGATAGGCGGGAAATCCTTATCCGCTGGCGATGTAAAGGCAATGGCTAGCGGTTAATCGCTGCCCTGCCATGGTGGGCCACTGTTTTTGACGGTGTAGACTAGCGTAACCTTGGTAAAAAGGGCCAACGCTAAGATTAGACACCTGTGGCCGCGCCAAGCGTTTTCTCTTTAGACGTGCGTTTTTTGCACCTGTGCTGGTGTGGTTGTTTGGCGACTTCTCGAGGTGCATTTTATTTAGATGATATCTAACGATTTCGTCATCGGTGTCGAATTCAGGTAGACTCTGGGCGTTTTTACCATATACCTCCGGAGCGTTAGAGCACTACAATGACAGCACAACAATTTCCCCTTACGCCGCAATTAAGTGTCCTATCGGAGGCGCTAACGGACGCACATGCCCGCATTCAAAAAGATTTTATCAGTATTAATCCGGTGGTGGGTATTAACCGGCAGATGCGCGCGAGTGGTATTGCGGCCGATGTCATTACTATCGAATGCTTGGTAACGAATAAGCGCATCTTAGTCATCTTGCAAGATGCGACGCCGAATGAAGCCAGTTATCAGTTTGGCATGCGCGATAAAGACCCTGAGCCAGAGTATAAAAAAATGGCGCTTGCCGATCTTACCACTGAGCAGCTTTATCAATGGGTTCGGGATTATTTTCAAGCGTAATTTGCGCTTGATGTAGGTTTACGTCGTTATCAATATAATTTGGTGATTCTGCTTTTATGTCTATTCAGTAACCCCTGATGTTGACCTCTTTATTGGCGTTTTTTATTTTTTACTGAGTATTCAGCGCCTAGTCAGTTTGGCTGGGAAGTGTGCGCCTGCGCTAGGGTCAATTTTAACTTGAGTTAGCTAACAGCCTACTGGTCAGCTGCGCGCCACTAAGCTAGATTATTGCTCTAGCGTTCTGTGTCTTGGGCGGAGCAAGTTATAACTGTTGTTATAAGAGGGATAATGCTATGGCAAAAAAAGTATTGCTTGGCACCCGCAAGGGTTGCGTCATTATTGATAAAACCGATACAGGTTGGCGGCCGCGCGCCATTGAGCACGCCGGCATTCCAGTCTGCTTTGCCACCCAAGACCCACGCGATGGCACGCTGTGGGCGTCATTGGATCACGGTCACTGGGGACCAAAACTTTCTCGCTCGAAAGATGATGGCGTTAGTTGGGAAGACATTTCCAGCTTAAAGTACCCCTCGGGTGCGCGTTACATTACCAAGGTTTTACCCACGCCGGATGCCGAAGAGTCCACGGGTGCGCCTGAGTATTCGCAAGCGACTGTGTATAAAATTTGGCACTTGGCCTTTGGTCACGACACTCAACCCGGCCGCCTGTATGCAGGTACCATTCCCGGCGGGCTATTTGTCTCCGACGATGGCGGAACTAGCTGGGCGCTGAATCGCCCCTTGTGGGATCACTCTAGTCGCGGCGGCGATTTATTTGCCGGCGATGCGACCAGCGAAAATACGTGGAGTGGCACCCCCGCGAGTATTGACTACGGGGTGTTTGAGCCGGGTATTCACTCCATAATTGTGAACCCGCAGAATGCCAATCACCTTTACGTGGCCGTGTCCTCGGCCGGCGTGCTTGAGTCTTTCGATGGCGGTGAAACTTGGGCTCCGCGCAATCGGGGCATGCTGATGGAGTATCTACCTGACCCAGAAGCGGAGTGGGGCCACGACCCGCATTATGTGACCGCCTGTGCGAGTGCCCCCAAGCATTTGTGGCAACAAAACCACTGCGGCGTGTTTTACAGCGACAATGGCGGCGTGCAGTGGCGCAAAGTCAGTAAGCCAGAGCTGGGTGTGCATTTCGGTTTTCCCATTGCCGTTGATGCCAAGGACGGAAAAACCGCATGGGTAGTTCCTGCGCGTAGCGATGCCGAGCGCATGGCCCTTGGCGGCGGTGTGTGCGTGGCGAGAACCAGCGATGGCGGCGCCCATTGGACGGTGTTGACGGCTGGGCTACCGCAGCACAACGCCTACGATATTGTGCTGCGCCACGCTTTGGATGTGTCGGGTGATACGCTGTGTTTCGGTAGCAGCACTGGTAATGTGTATTTGTCGGAAGATCGAGGCGACACTTGGCAATGTTTGGGCAACAACTTTCCGCCGGTTTACTCCGTGCGCTTTGGGTAGTGGCATGGCTCGCGTGGAAGTGACTCGCCATCTGCACCGTTTCTTTCCCCAATTGGAAGATGCTCGGCTGTCCGTACCGGGCGATTCCGTCGCCGAGGTGCTTGCGGCCGTTGAGCGGCAAGTGCCGGGTTTTTGCGACTATGTGTTAGACGAGCAGGGGCGCTTGCGCCGGCATGTGAACCTGTGCGTCAACAATACATTGTTAATCGATCGCAACGGCCTGACTGATCGCGTAAGCGAAAGCGATACCGTGTTTGTGTTTCAAGCCTTAAGCGGCGGGTAACATTCGATCGATTTTGTACTCTTGAGAGGCAGCTGAAAAATACATCATGTATTGTCGATCTGCGCTGCAAATTTAACCTTTCCGCGGTAAACGAAATTGTGCGGCATGTCTTCTAGTTGAGGCAGTCAATGTGACAGGCATCACGTTAATATCTGCGATTAACGATCTGCTAGTGACTTCCTTTATTGGGCTGTCTAGATTCAATAGACGTGCGCGCTTTGCCTCTCTGTAACCTGCTGTTTTAGGCGCGTTCTACCCGGTCATTTTTTCTGGTACTTTGGTGCCGTTCGGGGTGTTTTTTGGCAATTTTTCATCGACAAATGGTCGAAGCCCTATAGAATCGTCTGATTCAATTTAGACGCGTCTCTCAGGCGTCCATGTTGCGCACTAGACTAAGGAGCGGTCTTGCCAAACGTCACATTATTACATACCAGCTGTTGGCGCTCTTTAGGCGCTGCGATCTGCTTTAAGCTTGCCAGATACAAAATTTACGTTAGCCTGAACCTAGCCAAGTTGCTGCGTGCACTGTTGGTAAAACACTAAGGTCGCCTTGTGAAATCAATTCGAAATATCTATCTCATCACGCTAATTGCTTTTTCCTCATTAGCTTGTTCTCAAAGTGGAGCCCCTATGTCTATGTTGGATGCCGGTAAGGCCTATTTCTTTTCCCCTCTTTCAATGAAAATTTATCGAGATGGCGAGCCCGTGGTTGGCGCCAAGGTCGTTCGACGCTGGGAGCATTCAACCTTAGAGCAGGATGAATCAATCACCGATGGCGAAGGTAAGGTTAGCTTTCCAGAAGTTCGTCGGCGCACCGTGGTGCAGGTGTTGCCAGCAGAGTTTGTGGTGGCACAGCAAATCGCTGTTATTGTTGATGGGGATGAAATAGAGGTTTGGTCTAATTCGAAACGAGATTCTGCTAAAAATTCGGAGTTGGGCGGCAAGCCACTGAACCTATATTGTGATCTCAATAACGAAGAGAAATTATACCGAGATTTTGGCTCGGCCTTTTTTACAAAATGTACATGGGAATAGAAAATGGAAAATCTTGCTCCAGCTTATGCGGCTAATTTGGCTTCAGATGTTTATGATGTGAAATCCACATTGTTACGTGAGACTTTTAAAAAGATCTATAAAAATGACTTTTTAATGTCAGAAGGTGAATCCCTAAAGGGGAAAACTGGTGCGTTTCTTTTTTTAAAGAGCGAGCACACCATGGGAGTTGCAGCCTGTGGGATTAATGAATATGAAGGCCACGCTATTGTTGCCCTTAAAGGTACAGCAAGTGGTTTTGATGCGTTAACTGACCTTAATGCGGGCATTAAACGTTTTGTGACAGGCGGTGAGGTTCATCAAGGTTTTTATTATACCTTTCAATCCTTTCTACCTGATTTAGATAGTTTTATAAAGTCACTACCACCGTCAATTCACACCATTCACTGTGTTGGTCACAGTTTAGGTGGTGCTTTAGCGACTTTAGTTGCAGATTATTTACGCAAAGTTTCGAGCCGTAGAACCAAGCTCTACACCTTTGGTAGCCCACGGGTTGGTTTGCAGTTTTTTGCCGAAGGCTCAGCGCGCCGTTTAGGGCGGGACAATATTTTTCGGGTATATCATAAGACTGATCCAGTGCCTATGGTGCCCACTTGGCCGTTCATGCATGTACCCGACGGTGGCCCTGGCGATATTTTGTTGAACTCTGGTTTAGCGCTTAACCCGGCTGCTTATCACAAGATGGGCAATTACATAAAATCTATTTCAGCGGGTGAAACTAAAGGTAACTGGGATGCGCTGCGTAGATTGCGTCCAAGGCCAAATCTTACTCGCAGTGTAGAGCAGTGGCTGGAGGCTGATGGCGTTATCAGCCTCACTTTAAGTACAGCGCAACTCGCTGGCGATGCGGTAATGTGGGTGGTTAAAAAGGTTGCTGAACTGGCCGGTATTTCGCTGGTGATGACCGGTAGTACGGCCTTTACCATTCTCGATAGATTGGCGATTTTAATGCAGCGCGCCTATGAATTCGGCAAGACCGTTTCTCACTGGGTGATGCGTTTGATTAAACGACTAGCGCAATTAATTGGCATTGTTATTACTGAAACAACTAACATTACCTTGAACTTAATTCGTACTATTTTTATTCGTATGCACAAAGCGGTATCTGAGTTGGTGCTGCGTGCTGGGCGTTATAACGAGCAATAATGTCGATCATTTATACTTACCTGTGTGTCGCCGCCGCCATTGTGGCGGCGCTTATAGCTGATTCGCGCGCCTATAGGCGCGCGTTAGAGGCTGAGCCATCTGTTGTAGGCGACGAGAGCGCTGTAAGTAGCCAGTGTCGCGACGATGACTCAAGTGGCGAACATCTTGAACCGCTTGAAGATTTTCAGAAGCTTGATCGACTCGATAATAAAGAGCCGGCAATCGATGCCGTGCTGATGTTATCACCGTTTTTGGTTTTCTTTTATCCGCAAGCATTTTGGTTGAATTTTTCCGGTTTTATGGCCTTGTGGGCGCTTGGCTGTTGCGCTGTTTATGGCCTTAATCGGTTCGGTTTCCTTGATCACAGCTTAGAGCTGCAAAAATTAATGGGCCCAGGCATCGCCTTGCTGGTGGGCATTGGTTATTTAATTTTTCTGCACCAAGGGCCGTTGGCGAGTACAGTTGAATCATCTGTCACCGAATTGACCACGGCGGATGCACCATTGCTTGAACGTGTGGTTACCCTTTTTCCGGCTTGGTTATGGTGGGCTTACGGTCTGTTTATATCGGTGAGCGTATTGATGGCCCGACACAAAGACGGCACCATGCTTGCTGCACTCCTGCTGTTATTGGGTTTAGCGATATTGCCTTTTTACACGGGTTACTATTGGTGGAGTTTAGGTGCTGGTGTCATCGTATTTTTACTCGCACTTAAACCGCTGCTGTACGCCATGGATGAAACCAGTAAAGGCGGTATTGCTTTTGTCTTAGTCTTTCTGGCGCAAATGATATTCGTGGGTAGTATTGTGGTTTACGCTATCTTTTTCTGATGATTGATAGCGAGGCTTTTATTAAAGAGCTTGCTGTCTCGACCAAAGGTACCAGCTAGTGATGAACAGGGCAGTAGGACCTTCATCGCTAGTTGCCGGATTGTCGATTAAGCTGAGTATGATGTCCGCGCAGCACCGTTAAACGCTTGCCAAGATTGCCTCGATAGCTCGAATAAGTTCCTTTATTTTGACTGGGTTGTCGGCGTCGTGTTGTGGCGTGGCAAAGCGCTTTGCATCGTTGTCGTAATATTTGCCAGAGGCTGTCGCAAAAGATTCATCTAACGCCGCGTCTATTAGAATGTTGGCGCCGATATTAATGTCGTTACCGGCAATGCCAAACCCTTCTTTTACCATCTTGCTGGCCAACAGTGAGCCGGGGTTTACCGCAATAATGGCTGGACCCTTTGCGTTGAATTCTGTCGCTAGGTGTTGTGACCAGAGGGTAATGGCGAGTTTACTTTGCGCATAGGCCTCCATGTCTTCAAGGGGTAATTCACCGTTTAGCGCGCTGATATTGACAGGGGCTTGAGCGGCGGAGGATAGATTAATAATGCGTGCTTGTTCGCCTAATAGGGGTAGCAGCCGTCGTGTGAGTTGATAGGGTGCCAGCGTGTTTACCACAAAACGTACATCCAAGCCGGCGGCCGTGCGCGTATTTGGTGTTTTTAAGACGCCGGCATTATTGATGAGTATATCCAGGTTTTTATATCGAGTGGATATCGCGTCGGCCAGTGAGTTGACTTCATTCAGCTCTGACAGGTCGGCAACGAATGTATCCACTTTTGCATTGCGGTGTAGCTGTTTGAGTGATTGTGCAACAGTGTTTAATTTTTCTTGATTGCGCCCGTGTAAGAGAACCTCGTGCCCCATAGCGACCAGTTTGTTGGCTGTGGCTAAGCCAATGCCATCGGTGGCCCCTGTAATCAGAATGGTTTTCTGAGCCGTGTTAGCTTGCATGATATTAGCTCCGTTGTAAGGTGATATTTAGGCGCCGGGTTTAACTCGCTGCTGGTTAATTCGAGCGCGGAAGTTGAGTCCAGTATACCTATAGCTTGATAAAACGCTTATGTACGCTAATCAATTGCGCCCTGTTTGTGTTTAACTTAACAACCCCAGCATTAAAGCTCCACTGTGGAGCTTTAATGCTGAAAATATTTTGTTAAGCCTTACACATCTATAACAACTTTGCCCATGCCTGCGCCGCTGCTGAGGCGAGCGTGTGCTGCACCCACTTGCTCTAAGGTGAACCGGTTTTCGTCTAGAATCGGGCGTAACTTTCCGGCTTCAACTATTTTTGCGAGCTCGCGTAAAATGTGGCTGTGTTGTTCGCGCTTATGGTTGTGCAGCATGGGAATGAGCATGAACACCACGTGCAGTGATAAGCCTTTAAAGTGCGCCACAGTGAGGTCTAATTCCACCATAGACACTGTTGATGCGACTTGTCCATTCAGTGCTGCAGCGTCAAACGAGTGGGTCATGTTGGCGCCGCCAACAGAGTCAAATACGAGATCAAAACCGGCGCCCTTGGTGTGCTTGGCCACATAGTCGGCCACCGCTTCGGTTTTGTAGTTGATACTTTTTGCGCCCAGCGTTTCGATAAGTGCCAATTGTTTTTCGCCGCCACCGGTGGCGAAAACTTCAGCGCCGAAATAGTTTGCTAGCTGCAGTGCGACGTGACCAACACCGCCTGAACCGCCGTGCACTAATACTTTTTGTCCTTTGCTGATGCCTGCTCTCTGCAGGCCTTCATAAGCGGTGATACCCACCAGCGGCAGCGCTGCTGCTTCGCGCATGGAGAGGTTCTTGGGTTTGCGCGCAATTAGTTTTGCATCCGCCAAGATGTATTCGGCCAATGCGCCAGGTAAATCCGCTAGGCCACCAGCGCAACCATAAACTTCGTCGCCAACACTGTATTCGGTAACACCGTCGCCAACGGCTTCTACCCTACCGGCGAAGTCCATACCTAGGAGTGCGGGTAGTGCGGGCGATAAGGGCAGGTCGTTACCCATTTGCCGAATCATGGTGTCGACAGTATTAACGCTGGTGGCCTGAACCCTTACTAATACGTGGCCGGCCTTTAGGCCGGGCTTGGCAATATCGGCGGCTTCAAAAACTTCTGGGCCGCCATAGCTGCGAACGATCATGGCTTTCATCTGCTTGCTCCTTGGTAAGTTGCATTGGTTAAGCGAATAGTGCATTTGATGTAGCCAGTGTATTTACATGTTTATGTATTGATAATAGAGTTTTAGGGCTAATCACTTTATATATTTTGTTGATAATTGGATGAATATTGACCACGTAAGGCTGTTTGTACGCTTGGCTTACACTCAAAACATCAGTTCGGCAGGGCAGGCCTTGGGGCTTTCGCCGGCGGTCGCCAGCAGTTATGTGGGCAAGTTAGAGCACAGCTTAGGTGTGCGGTTGCTGCACCGAACCACGCGCAAGGTGTCGCTCACCGAGGAGGGGCTGGCCTTTTTACCGCACGCGGAGGATGTGTTGGCGAGTGTTGAAGCGGCGCGGGCGGCGGTGGGTGCGGGCCAGTTATCGCCACAGGGAACCTTGCGGGTAGCGGCTCCGGCGTCTTTTGGTCGCATGCATTTGGTGCCGGCGTTGCCGAGCTTTTTAGCCCGTTATCCTGATTTGAACGTGGATTTCAAATTATCAGATAGCATCGTCGATTTGGTGGAAGGCGGCTTTGATGTCGCTATTCGCAATGCTGAACTCAGAGATTCCACGCTCATCGCTCGCAAAATGGCACCGGACAAACGTATTTTGTGCGCGTCGCCAAGCTACCTTGCGCAACACGGGCAGCCGGTTACACCGGAGGACTTATTGGCGCACCAATGCATAAATTTACTTGGCTTAGAAAATTGGCAGTTGTCTACACCTAGAGGCCCTGTGGTGATAAAAACCGGGGGTGCATTTCGCACCGACAACGGCGAGGCTATGCGGGATGCTTGCATCAGCGGCCTAGGAATTTCCATTAATGCGACTTGGAGCGTCTATCAGCATTTGGCGCGCGGGGAATTAGTGCCGGTGTTGGAAGATTTTCCTTTGGCAAGGGAGACGGCGATTTGGGCTGTGTACCCCAGTTCGCGTTTACTGGCGCCGAAAGTGCGCGCCTTTATCGATTACTTTGCTGACTATTTTGGCGACATACCCTATTGGGATTTACCGTCAACTTAGCGGTAAAAACATTTTCTGGGATGGTGGTGCGTTGGAAAGTTGCGTCGGTTGTTAATCACCGGCCCGCTAGCCTTTCAAACAGAATAATAGACACGCTGTTGGTTAATCGTTTTTGTCGTTAGTGGTTCGCCAATGTTTACGTAATTTGGCCATGAACAGCGACTCGGCAGGCACTTGTATGTCGCGGGCGAGTTGTTGAGTGGCAGCTTCAAAGGCTTGTATAGGTGCATTTTCTCCCGCCAGTGTGCTGCTAGACACCACCACCTTGTCCTCTTTAAGAAACAGATAGATTCGCGTTTGTAAGGGTTCTCCGGCTTCAGTTTGATGAGCTGCAGACATGTGATAAACATCGAGCGCTTTACCGTTTACTGGCCAGACTAGGCGCTTAATGTCGCTGAAGCGCAGCTCGACGTTTTGTTGGCGCGCTTCAAGTGACATATCTTTCTGTAGCGAATTTGCCTCCTTGTCGAGTGTTGCTTTTACATGTTGCCAGTCTGTGGATTTGATGGGATAGATAGCCAGCGAGAACTGATCGAACTGAAAATCCTTGTCAATATATGTGACTAAGGCGCCTTGTAGCGGATGGCGGTGCCAGGCCCGTTGATCAAGTTGATAATTGCCAACTTGGCTTGGCACGATTAAGGCGTTGTCATAATCTGATGTACCTATTCTTTGCGCCAGAAATTGTACGCTGAAAGCATCTTTCGCCTCGAGCTGTTCTAGCAGTGCAGCACTGATCGCCTCGGCCATTTGGCTGTGTGGGTCTGTCGTGTTGTTGACTAGGGTAAGGCTTTGGGTGAATGGTGTCTCAATGGTAATTAGCTCTAAGGGGATACCACGCCAGCGCAGTGTCGCTTCGGCCTTAAGCACGAAGGCTTGGTGCATGGGAATCAACATCAGAGAGAGGCCAGATACCACCGCGTTACCCAAACCCTCTATGTTTTCTTCGAGGTATTGCGCGGTGGCCACATGCAGTGTGTAGTCAGGCGAGTAGCGAGTATCTTGATGCAACTCGAAGCGCTGGCTTTTTTGAAACGCCAGTTGCATGTCTGTTGCGCCAATACGGTTCGATCGGCAGTGATGCATCAGGGATTCTGTGTCGAATGCCTCGCACGCTTGGTACATGGCCATGCTTGGATGTTCGTTAACCACTTGCAGCGCCGGGAATTTCGGTTGGCCTAGTTCAGTTTGCGGTGTTACGGGTGTGTATTGGTTTTGTGTGGCGCAACCTACCAGCATCAATAGTAGGGAGAATGAAAAACGTCGCATTGGTTGTTCTCGTCTGTTGCACACTTTTCTTAGTTCTGGTGCAGGTGTTAGGTTCTGGGCCGGTACCATAGCCAACAGGGTTCGCATTATAACCTGCTGTGCGTAAGCTGTGTGGGGTATGAGGTATTCTCATGGCTTTGCCGTTGATAGATAGTTAGACTTTTAGCGCCGCTGCTTAGCAAACGTGGTCGTCAATGGTGAAACAGCCAAAAATCTAATCAAGACTTAGCAAATAGATAGTGCTAAACTCCGCGCCACTTAAAAGAGGATTAACCGTGAATTACAGTTTACCCACCATGCTCAGCCAGCCAACCCGCCCGGGATGCGCCTGCTTTGCCTATGGCAAAGAGGTTGTAAACCAGTAACGCGTTTCTCATTATCGGAGGGCGCGAGCGCTCCGAATCGAATTCTTTGAATGAACCCGGAGCAAACCTCCGGGTTTTTTTATGGGAAAAATAGGTGTATTTGTTTAAACGTGGATGTAGAGACTGATTTTATGAAGATGAATTTGGAATAAGAAACTTGAAAATCTATAACCGGACTTAGCAGTGAGGAATGTGCCTCGCAGCTTGATAGCCTCCCTTTGTATGTATTTTGCGTATTATTAGCGAAAGGATTTTTTACGCCTATTGTTACTGTATTGATAAAAAAATCCGATTTCTTTTGTCTAAAAAATAGTGTTGACATAGATTTTTTATTTTGGCTATTCTATAAAACGTTCACGCAGTACAGGTCAGTGCCTGCTGCGCAGAACTCTCCCGAATGTGCAGCAATAAATATTAAGGTTTACTGACATGAGTATGAATTTAACAGCGCAAGGGCAAGCGAGAGGTGTGCAGGAAAACGCACCTGCTTCGTTGCTGCCGGTGTTTGAGCTAGAACTCGGTTCGAAGGCATGTCAGTTGTATTGTAATGACCATGTGTTGAGTAAGCGTTTCGTTTTTTCGTTTTAGTCATCCTTTACCGGTTGGCTAATCGCCAACTGGATTTAGGTTTTCCTGAAATCCCCAGTTGGTTAGCCAGCTGGGGATTTTTTTTGCTGATTTTTTAGGCGTGCTGGTGAGGTGCCCACCTAAACGGTACCCGTTCTTTATTTTTAACGGTAATAGAAAGCTGTTATTGATGGAGACAATAATGGTTTATATGAATATTTACATGAACATGGATAGAGGAATTTAACGATGAAACAGAAGCGTCATCGCTATCGCAACCGAATGTTGGCGATAAAGGGCCGTCCGCCGTTTCGATTGCAAGAACAGTGGCCGGAAAAAGGTAAGGGCAGCTATATGCGATCTGATTGCAACTTGCAGGTGAATTGCGTCGAGCCAGGCAGTCTGTAGTGCTCGAAAAGCTAGGTTGAAAAGGTGAATTTACCTCGCTAGCCCAATTGGCAGAGGCGCTGGTTTTAGATACCAGAGGTTCCCGGTTCGACGCCGGGGCGAGGTACCAAAAAAACTACCCCTGGGTGTGTGGGGCCACACCTGACTTTGATTTAGGCATGGTTGGTTCGAAGCCAACATGAAATTCAGCAGGGGTAGGCAATTAGATGTAGCTAATTAGAGATGTAGCTAATTAGGAGTATGCATTTAAGCATGGCTGGCAGCGTGCTCATGCATGGGATTGCAAATCCCGCGCTCGTAGACGCGAGTCGGCTCGATGCGACGCCATGCTCCAACGTCGGTGTGTAGCGCAGCTTGGTAGCGCATCTGGTTTGGGACCAGAGGGTCGGGGGGTCAAGTCCCTCCACACCGACCAATACCATGAGTGCGGCGTTTTTACCGCGCGAAATATATAGGCAGGGTTGAATACGGCTTGAATTCTAAGGCTGTGTTAATGGAATGTAGAGCAGCGCATCGAGTTTAAATTTCTGAATTCTATGTCGGCAAGATGGCTCGATAGTTTTAGCTCTCGGTAAAGATAATCCTAAAAAAGGAGTGGCGTATATGCCTATTCAACAGGTGTTGGCAGCGCACAAAGATCAACGGCTGCCAGTGAAAATTTGGACCGACGATGTGGATTACAAAGCGCAGGCGCAGTTGAGCCGGGTGGCAAATTTACCGTTTGTCCATTCGCATGTGGCGGCTATGCCAGACGTGCACTTAGGTAAAGGCGCTACGGTTGGCTCGGTGATAGCAACAGAAAAAGCGATTATTCCCGCCGCCGTGGGTGTGGATATTGGCTGTGGTATGAATGCCCTGCGTTTGTCGCTGCGCGCGTCAGATTTGCCAGATAATTTAAAGGCAATTCGAAACGCTATCGAGCGCTCGGTACCCTTAGGCGCAGGCGGCAAGCATAAGACTGCACAGATTCGCGGCGGCGATGCCATCGCCATGGGCTTAAGTGCGATTTTTGAAAAGCATAAAACCTTGGCCAAAATGATTAAGCCAGATACCTATGCCCGTCAAATTGGCACGCTGGGTTCGGGCAACCACTTTATCGAATTGTGTTTGGATGAGGAGGACGCGGTTTGGGTGATGTTACATTCAGGCAGCCGTGGTATTGGCAATAAAATCGGTATGTATTTTATTCAGTTGGCCAAACGAGACATGGAGCGCTGGATGATTAACTTGCCAGATAAAGACTTGGCCTATTTGACCGAGGGTTCGGATCACTATCAGGACTATATTGAGGCTGTTACTTGGGGCCAAGAGTATGCGCGGTTAAATCGCGCGGCGATGATGGATGCGGTATTAGATGTATTGCGCCGGCAGTTACCGCCCTTTGTGGTTACCCAAGAGGCTATTAACTGTCATCACAATTATGTGGAAATGGAACAGCACTTTGGCAAGAACGTTTGGGTGACTCGAAAGGGTGCCATTCGAGCGCGCGCAACTGACTTGGGTATTATTCCTGGTTCTATGGGCGACAAAAGCTACATAGTGCGCGGTAAGGGTAATCCCGATAGTTTTTGTTCTTGCTCCCATGGTGCCGGGCGGCGCTTGAGTCGAACCGCAGCGGCGAAGCAGTTTACCGTTGATGATTTGGCACTCGCAACTCAGGGCATCGAGTGTCGAAAAGATAAGGCGGTGATTGATGAGATCCCCATGGCTTATAAACCGATCGATGAGGTTATGGCTAATCAAACGGATTTGGTTGAGGTCGTACATACACTGAGGCAAGTGGTTAACGTCAAAGGATGACGTTAACGCTGCTACTTGCTGGGCAGGCTTTTGCACGCGGCGCGCTGCAATAAGACCGGTTGGTCAGTGGGGTCTGATCATGGACTGCCGGTGTACCGAGCTAACCGATAAACATTAACTTTTGGACATTAAAGCTAGCAGTCACTAGGTGTGATTGCGCGTTAGCGCAGCTGAACATCGCTGCGCGACTCATTAAGACATAACTCTTATGGATATCATCATTAATAAACAAACGATACGAATCAACGATCAACTTTGTTATTCGCTGCGCGATGTGAAGCGGGTGTTACAGGAAAGGCCGGTCGCGCGGTTGCTAATTGCCTATGAAATTCCCGGCCGGGAAACTGGCCTGGAGTTGCTGCACTGGGCCGCTGAACGCAATCGATTACCTGCGCAGGTAAGTATTCTGGAACCGAATCTGCGTGCGTCAAAAGTGTTGGGTGATTTTTTGCTGGCACAGGGCTACAAGCTGTTCAGCGCACGCCAGTATCTGCGGGTAGAGGCGGGCACTGCACACAGCCGTTAACGAATGAAGGCGACATCAAATCCGTGCCACCCATGTGATTATTGGGGAAACGGATGTCGCGGTAAAAAAATAAAATAGGAGGGCTTGGCAATGGCTATCTTACAGCTTGGCCAGCTAGGGCTGCCGTCTTCTTGGTTGTCTGTGGAGTCGGCAGCGACATTGATGTCTAAGGGGCGTGTACTTTGGGCTGCTGGGCCCGTCGTTACTCTGCGCGGCGGGCGAGATAAATCTGGCTGTCAGTCTTTATTGGATGTGCCCGCTATCATCGCCACCAATGAGCGTTTACGCGAAGCGCACTTTATACCTGCGTTGAGCAATCGCATGCTGTTTAAACCCGATAACAGTCAATGCCAATATTGTGGGCAGTACTTACCTCGGCTGCAGCTTACCCGCGATCACGTGATTCCTCGAGGTCAAGGCGGTCTCGATCGTTGGAGCAATGTGGTCGCTGCCTGTAAACGTTGCAATGCGGTTAAAGGCTGTCGCACACCGGAGCAGGCCAATATGCCACTGCTGGCGGTACCTTTTACGCCTAACCGATTTGAATTTATGTATTTGGCTGGGCACGAGTTGCAGCGTGAACAGTTAGATTACTTGAGCGCAAATTGGCGCAGCCTGCGGGCTTGGTGTTGAACAACCGATAGATGCCGGCTGTGTGGGAGTCGGCGTTTTGTGTTCTTACTGCTTTAGTGATTTCTCTTTCTCTTTTTCCTTAATTTTTATGGCTGCCTTTGCGCAACGGTTACGCAGTGTGCCTTAGCCGCCTGTCGAACGGTGATGCTCAACGCTGGCGTAAGGTTTAAGGTCGTTGTGCGCCGAAACCCTGGCCATTGAGTCCGGGCTGTTATGGCGTATAGCTCACCCCAATACTGTATCCCCCACGAATTTATTGCCGTTATACGCGCTTGTGACGCAAAAGATACGTACTGGTGGCGCCTGTTAGATGCGCCCTACACGGTTTGGCAACGGCTGCGAGATTGAGGCGGGTTAGTGTGGCTACATCGATAGGATATTGATGGGTGAGCACGATGCAGACGAATCTTGGCCGTTATACCAATACACGTTTCCCCGCGGTGCGCCGTGCTATGGGGCGCGAGCGAGCATCGTTGGATGATGCGCAATTGCGTGACGTATTAACAGAGCGTTTTCCCGGCGCTGACCCCTTGGAAGTTGAAGACTTTATGCGCGGCTTACAGCGTTTTGCCCGCCAGGCGGCGCCGGTGGCACAACGTGCGTTGGTTGGCGCGGCGTCTGGTGCAGCTACCGGCATGGCGGCGGGGCCATATGGCGCATTGGCTGGGGCATTGATAGGTGGCACTGCCGGTGCGTTGACGACGCCGTCGCCAGCGCCTACTGCTGCACCCGCTCGTCGCCCGGCGCCGGCGCCAAGACCCGTGGCTCAGCCACAACCGCAAATATCTCCACAACCTCAACCCCCACAGTTACCGCCACAGCCGGTTGCACCGGCACCGACAATAACCGCTGCGCCGGCTGCTGCGGGGATGAGTTCACCGGCTGTTGCACAATTGTTGATGCTGTTGTCTCGGCCCGAAACCATGCAGGCCCTGTTGGCACTTTTGCTAAATCGCGGCCAGGTCCCTGTGGGCGCGACGTCGGTGCCCAGTGCGGCATTTGCCAACGCCTTGGCCGAGTTTGCGACCCGCGCAGCTGAGGAGGCAGCGCCGATTCGGGCCTCCCGCCAGCGTTATTACTTTGATCAGCAGGGCGAGGCGCGTTGTGATTTAGCGGATGACGCGGCGCGCGCCCAACTGCTCTTTAACGATCTTTTTCCGCGCGCGAGTTGCGCTTGTAGCAACCGCCAACAGTCGAGGACGAGCGCATGAATCGCTATAGCCAAGCGCAATCTGGTTTTGATCCAGCCATGTTGTTTTCATTGATCAACCCAGCGACTCAGCAGGCACTCATCGAGTTGGCGCGCACGCCGGCAGGCTCGCAGTTGGTTCACGGTTTAGGCGCACAACTCAATCTGCCTCCGGCCTTACTGGCGGTATTTGATCACTGGTTGGGTAGTACAGCTTCTGGCGATGTTAGCGATGCAGAATTTAATGAGAGTGAACCTGAGGATGAGCAAGCCGATGTTGACGCGCTTGAGCAGGAGCTTTCTGAGTTGCGCAATATAAACGAGAACTTGGCGGCGGCCTTGGGTGCGTGCGCTGAGTGTTGGGGCGCGGACGACGCCTGTCCCGAGTGTGAAGGTCAGGGTGGAGCCGGTAGTGGCCGGCCAGACCCTGATCTTTATAACGCATTGGTTGCGCCCGCGGTTGTGCGGGTCAACGCCAATAGGGTAAGGCGTTTGCGCCTGATACCTGATTCATTCACTGCTGATTCACGAGGATAACACTATGGAACGCGACAATTATGATGATCTTCTCGCCGTTGAAGGACTTGACGAGTACGAAGATTTTTACGACGACTACGACGATTTTGAGGACGACAACGAAGATGCCTTGGATGAACTTTACGAGGCCCTTATGGACGCCAACGAAGGCGAAGAGCTAGACGAAGACGCTGAAGATTACGATGAGCGTTTGTTTGGTAAGCGTAGACGCAGGCGCGCTCGCCGCCCAACGCGGCCCATGGTTAATTTTATACCTAGGCCTAAGTCAAAAAAGAAAGCCGGTTGCTGTATCAATCCAAAGGTTAGCCAAGCGCTGGTGGCACTGAAACGCAAAGACATTGTTCACGACCGAAAAATTCGCGATGTCGACGCGCGCTCGCGCAAAAACCTGCGCGTTAATCACCTGCAAACCAAGGGCATTGGTAAGCTCAATAAACAAATGAGTTTGGATGGTGCTTTAGAGTTTGCCGATAGCATTACCATGACCGATAACGGTATGGAAATAAACTTGGCGTCAATTCTTAAGGGATTGATAAAAACCGGCATGTTAGGTGACACGAAAGGCGCTCTGGGTAACCCAGCCGTGATTGGTGGTATTGGTTTATTACTCAATAACCCTGGAATTCTAGGCGGCATATTAGCGCCTAAACCCTAATGCCTTAATGTGCGCGAAGGTTCTGATTGGGAGCCGTATCCGGTGTTCCAATCAGTGCGCCGATCTTTAACCGTGCGCTGTACATCAGCGCGAGGAGTTTACAATGCCATTTACTATTCCCATTAATTTTCGCAATGCGCCGGCCAGTCGTAATGCAACGGCTAAAGACATTAAAAAGCCGGTTAGTTTCAAGGTGCCTTTTGTTATCGCCGGCAATAATTTTTCTTCAAGCCGGAGCACCACGCCTCTGCGCTCTAAAACCCTGCGTGCTATCGCTGCCGCACTATCGGTGGTCGATGCGGGTAAGGCCTTAGAGATTGTCAAAGAGGCCAAAGAAAACCCTGAAAATGTTATCGGTGCCACGCTCGATGAAAACGCGTTAGATCAGCTCAAAATATTGGCCGCGGCTATCTCCAATGCCGAGCGTAATCGAGATGCTAACGACGAAGAAGTTAGCAGCACAATTCGCACGGCTGCTGCTGCGGTGCGCGCCGATGCCAGATTAACGGCTGTGGCTGTGCGCACTCTGGTGGGTGACAAAACCGACGGCTATGAAAGCGCGATGTTTGCGGCGGCCTTGAATTGGGTGGCGGCAATTGATGTGCGTTTATTGGAAACGGCGCCGCGCGAGGGCGTGAAGGAACGCATGCTCAACTATGTGCCGGCATCGGTTGAATCGACAGCGGCACTGGAGGACCGGATAGAGCAGTTAGAGGAGGCGGTAAAACTATTGCAGGCTAAGCACAGCAAGACGGGCTCTTCCTCGTCTTCTGGATCTAGCACTAAGTAACCGAGGCCAAGGCGATGAATCGCAACGAGCTTTTGGATTATGGCCCAGCGCTCATGGAAGCTGCCCTGGAAGGGGCGGCTGACGATGAGTTGGCGCTGATTGCTCGGCTCGACGATAGCTTAAAGCTGCCGGCCTCGCTCGGTGGCGACGTGCGTGTGGTCACGCGTTTTGGCGATATTGCCACCTTGCGCGTGCGGCGGCGAGCACTAGAAAGCTTTGCTGCATTGCCGGACGTTTTGGAGCTGGAAATTGCGCGGCAAATGTTTGACCCAAATCGTGACACGGGTTCGGCTGATAGCGCGGAATTTACCTTAACGGATTCAACAACTGATTACACCCGTCGGCCCGCCGGTGTGGCAGAAACGGGCGCTAGGGTTGTGGTGGGTGTGCTCGACTGGGGCATTGATGTGGCCTATCCAGGTTTTCGGCACGAAGATGGCAGTAGCCGTTTACTCGGTGTGTGGGACCAACGCGGCGGCGCTAGTGGGCCGGGAAATCGCTGGGGTTACGGACGCATTATTAATACTGAAATGATTGATCGCGCGCTGGCATCTGGTCGCCCTTACGCAGCACTCAAATACCACCCCGGTGACGCCGATACGGCGCGCGCGGGTAATCGCTGGCAGGGAACTCACGGTACGCATGTGATGGATATTGCCGCGGGAAATGGTTTGGGGGGCAGCATGAGTGGTGTGGCGCCAGAGGCCGATTTAGTGTTTGTTCATCTGGCGCGTACGGCCGATATTTTGGGCCGCGAAAATTTAGGTGATTCGGCATCGGTACTTGAAGCGCTGGATTATGTTTTTTCTCTCGCCGGTGATCGGCCCTGCGTTATCAACATGAGTGTGGGCGCACACGGTGGCCCGCACGATGGTAGCACCTGTGTTGAAGCGGGTATTGATCGCGCGGTTTGGTTGCACGATAACCGCGCCGTGGTTAACAGTGCAGGCAATTATTTTGGCGCGCGTGCGCACGCCTTAGGGCGGGTAAAACAAGGCCAAAGTTATAGCCTCGATGTGACGGTTCCCGAGGGTGATCCTACCAGCAGTGAATTAGAAATTTATTATGAAAGTAGCGATCGCTTCTTGATAGAGATTATTGATCCGCAGGGTCAGCTGATTGCGCGCTCGGCCGTGGGCGAACAGCGCGAGCTCAAAGTTAACGGCCGAAAAGTTGGGCGTATTTATCATGTTGCACGGGGCCAGGGAAATCACGATCGTTTAGTTGATGTGTTTTTCTACCCCAATGCCCCCGGTGGCGATTGGAAAATTCGGCTTACCGGTGAGCGTATTGAAGATGGCCGTTTTCACGCGTGGATTGAACGCGACCGCGGCCCGCGGCCACGTTTTTCGCGCGAGCAAGGCCGAGGTTCACACACCACGGGCACACTGTGTAATGGCCTTTATAGTATTACCGTTGGCGCCTTTGATCCGCATCGAAAGGAACTGCCCATTGGCGCCTATTCCAGTGCTGGGCCCACGCGCGATGGCCGCATCAAACCTGAATTAAGTGCGCCTGGTTCGCGCATCGCCGCCGCGCGCTCTGCGCCACCTAACGATGAGGTGGGTGGCAGTGGCGGCGTTACGCGCAAGAGCGGAACCAGTATGGCCGCGCCTCATGTGGCGGGCACCATTGCGCTGATGTTTGAAGCGACGCAGGCCCAGCAGGTGGCGTTACCCATTACCGAATTACGAGCGCTGCTGTTCAACAGTTTACGGCCGCCACAGCGGTTATTGACGGAAGCAGAAACCATTCACCGGCACGGCTTTGGCATGTTGGATATTGCCGAAGCTGTACATGTCGCTAGACGCTGGCGCCAGGATCTTCCGGCTAAATGTTTGCAGCGTGAACCTGTTGATGGGCTTGAGTGTGCTGATAGATCTTGCGACGCATTTGATTCAATCACTCAAAACACTCTGCCTGAAAACGCAATGTCAAATGAAAGTAATGAACAGCAATCACTGCATCAAGAATCTCTGCTCATTGACTTGGCAGGCGTGGTTTTTCGCCATGCCATGAGCGCAACGATCTTAGAGCAACAGGGATGGTTGCAAGTAGACCCTATGCGTGAAGACGTGCAGGTGGGCGATATTTGGTTGCGCCAGCGGCCGAGTGAAGGCCTTAGTAGTGTGGCGTTGATCACCGCTGTGGCGGACGCAAAAAAAACACAGTTGTTAGAGTTAGCGCACCCAGCGGCAGCGCCGCAACGGGTGCAAAGGGTGCTACCAAAACGGTGGCGGGATACGTTGTTACGCCAACGTTTATGATTATTTTTAAACATAAAGTGGCGTGTACATTAACAGGGAGGGTGCATCATGGTGATGCCAATAATTATTGTGCCTGGCATTCTAGGCACGCGTTTAGTGAATTCCTCGGGCCGCTCCATCTGGGACCCAGATGAAGAGGCGAGCTTGAATAACATCCGTGGCTTGTTCAGCCTAATCGATTTAAGCAAAAGCGCTGAGCCCAACCCGCGTGCAGCGCCGGCGGTTGAGCGACTGTTGCGTGGCAGAGGTGTGGTGAATGCCGGCCATCTCGTGTGGGGTATGGGCTATAGCAATTTAGTGACGCGGCTAACCAGTGGTGCGCTAGCCGAAACGTGCGGCGAACCGGTAAAAATATATTGCGCCGGCTACGATTGGCGCCAATCTAATATAGTATCCGCTCGCCGCTTGGTGCGTGTGATGGAGCAAGCGTTAGCGGAAACACGGGCGCGTCGGGTAATTTTAGTGGCTCACAGCATGGGTGGCGTAGTGGCGCGAATTGCCTGCCGGTTTAGTACAATTGGCGGCGCACCTGCGGTTGATCGCGTGCAAAAATTAATACTATTGGGCAGCCCTGTTCACGGCGCGACCAAGGCTTATCGTATCTTGCGCCAATCTTTTGATGCGGCCGATGATTTCAATGCGCTTACAACTGAAGACGCGATCTTCAGTGATATCGATTTACCGTCACCGACTGAGCCTGGTCATAGTGAATTCTTCAGTGGGATTGCGAGCAGTGCGCTGGCACGTTTAGTGCGACGCATGCCTTCCGTGTATGAGCTGTTGCCTACCAATGCGTTTTGCCGTGCGAACCCATCGTGGGCGAGTTTTGATAGGGCGCGTGCGGGCATTCCCGATGCCTCAGACGCGCACCGTCTCTACACCAATCGTTTTACCGGCATTAATGGCAGTGCGGCCTTTCTTGGCGTGCGCAATGCGTTAGACACTCGGTTAGGTACTTACATACCGCGTCAATCAGTGCTGCTCTATTCTAGCCAAGTGGATACCGAAGTGAATGTGCGCATTACTCGAAATGGTTCGCTCGAGCGTGCGGGGTCGGCGGCAGCTAACCGTGGCGATGGCACAGTGCCAACTTTTTCAGGCAGTGGCGCCGCCAACCGAACGTCGGGAATTTTGCGCGAAGACCTTCGCACCGTAACCCATGGTGGCCTTGCCAACGATCCGGTGGCCATACGCCATATCGTTCGGCACATCACGGCTGAATGTAACCGCAGCCTTATTGCTTAAATTTGCTACAAGCTTTGGAGCACAGTCATGGAAGCTCAACATCAGGAAAATATTACATCCACTCAACCGTTAATGTCCTATAACACGGATGATCTCACTGCACCTGCTCAAGACAGTGAAGCTGGCGCCTCTGATCAAACGATGCCGGACGAATATGCCGAAATATTAATGCCGCGCGCGGGCTTTGGTCGCTGTCGCTTCAATAAACTCACGCCCGTGAGCGATGGTGTGGGGCCTTATCACGTCAATAACCACATTGGTTTTTTTAACCCGCCAGCGGGCTTTGCCATTGGCCCCTCGCTGGATGCTTTTTATCGAAACTTTCCACGTATTTTTTCACCTGGAAATATCGCTACGGCAACCGCGCCTTCGTGTCGCGTGGGCAGCGATATTACTATTCAATTTGTGCTTAATAATCCAGCCGGTTTAGTGCACGACGAATGGGTAAGCGTCGAAAAGAAGAGCGGGAATTTCGTTGCTACTACCTTAGAACGCCAATTTTGGTCGCGCGGTGATTATATGATCGACATGGGGGTGAGTCACATCCCGGGCTTGGGTTCAATCTTTGCCAATATTTCTGCCGATATTAACCGACGCCATTTCTTAGCGGGCTATCGCTCGTGGACAGTGGGCCGCTTACCCAACGGTTTACACTTTGTTGAAACAGCGGCGTTCGAGCGCTATTCCCATCCTGTCTTTCAAGCGTTGGAAGGGCCCATCGGTATGCGAGCGCAGATATTGGAAACGTGGACTAAGTTAGTGGAAAACTATGTGCGAAGTGTTGGGTCAAGCTTAGTGCGCCATGTGCCATCGGGTTACAGTGTTAACCGTGGCGTTGCCCATCGCGAACAGCAAAACAGCAGCTCTGCTGCATTGCGCGCTAGTGCTTGGGTCACCTCGGTGCTGAGTCGTCATTCAGGGTTGTAGAAAGCTGCACATTACGCACTTGCTATAGCGTAACGTGCAGCCCGTTTTTCTAACATATGGGATGTATTATTTCGACTACGGCAGATTTCTTCAGGATGATAACGCCGGCCTGTTAAAGCTTGCGGTGCTAAGGCTGGCGATAAATCCAGGCTGAATGTTTTGGCTTAAAAGCGATCGGTATAGTCGTTCGATGGATGTGGATGGTGTAATGCCTAACTCTTCCCGCAATACCTTTTGGCACTCGGAATACTGGCGCACCGCGAGGCCTCTGCACTCCAATGCGATATAGCAACGCATAAGTTCCGCGTGCAAATATTCATCAAGTGGTTCTTTCTCTATTAACGCCTGACCGTGAATAATGGCCTCGCGCCATTCGCTTTTTTTACACAGCTGATGAAATAGAAACTCGCGGCACTGGCGAAGAGAGTTTTGCACATGAAATTTTTCTGTTTCTGCCCATTCGTTAAAATGACTCGTTAGCACGCCATTTTCAAATCTGTCTAGCAGCCGATAAATGTCTTGTCGAATATCCTTCAAGTTTACGTCGAGTGAGTTTCTATAAAGGGTGTCTGCGATATTGTGCAGCGCTTCGGTGTCGGACCTTACCGGAAAGCAATCGGCTACTATCAATTGCTTTCTATCGCAAATGAGGAAGGGTGAAATATTAAAACAATGTAGGTCGAACCACTGCTTTAAACGCCAAAGTTCTGAGCGAAGCCGTGTTCTTGCGGTATCTATTTTGACTTCCGGCCAGAGTGCTTCAGCCGCTAAATCTCGACACAGGGCTTGACCCTTGTGCTGGGTGAAATAGAGCAGTAGCAAAAAGCTCCGAGCTGTAGGTAGATTTGGTAAAGCTGAATCGCCAATACTGAGCTGATGTGTACTGGAGGCGGCTAAATTAAGGGTGACGACATTTTCCATTTCACTGTCCATCCATTGACCAGTGGGGTGCCTAGAGCCGAAAAGCTAGCGCTCTTTGCAACGTTACTGAGGAAATCTGCCCTTACTCGGAAGACCTTCCCCGATTCATTGTATGGCTATCCTAGCCAAACCTTTCAATTGCGTTGAGATAAAGCAAATGTCCTAACGTTTGTTTATCTCGATAACGTGGTTATTCAGAAAAATATGAGGCCAACATACTAGACCTTTTTATCAAAAAACGCACTAGTACTTAATGTGTAATTTAAGACTAGATTCAGCAAAATTTTTAAACTGTTCTATTAATAGTGATTGGATATATTTTTTTATTGTAATGGATCCGCGAAGGGTAAACGGCGTGCGTGAACTGATAAAAACTGACCACTACCAGAAGGAGAGTGGTCTCGTTATCGAGCGAGGGATCTAGACGGGGAATTTTTCGCGCAAGAGATTCTTTTGAACCTTGCCCATGGCGTTGCGCGGTAGGGCTGTCACGATCTCAACGCGCTTTGGCACTTTGAAATTGGCAAGTTGAGTTTTGCAATGTTGAATGACCTGCTCCGCGCTCGGCGCCTTTCCGTCGGCGACTATCACGGCCACAACCGCCTCGCCGAAGTCCGTGTGTGCAACGCCGATGACCGCTGATTCCAATACCCCAGGAATGTCATCGATGACCAATTCTACTTCTTTCGGGTAGACATTTAAGCCGCCGCAAATAATTAAATCCTTCGCTCTGCCGACGATCGATAGGTAGCCATTGGCGTCGATGAACCCCTTGTCGCCCGTATTGAAAAAGCCATCGGCGGTGAAATCTTCGGCGGTTTTCTCCGGCATGCGCCAATAGCCGGCAAAGACGTTGGCACCCTGCACCTGTATATTGCCAATGTCGCCGTTGGTTAGAATGTTTCCTGCATCGTCGACAACGCGCAAGGTGACGCCAGGTAATGCTGGCCCTACAGTACCCGCGCGACGTTCACCGTTTAGCGGGTTGGATGTATTCATGCCCGTTTCTGTCATGCCATAGCGCTCGAGAATACTGTGTCCAGTGCGGTTTTTGAATGCGACGAAGGTTTCCGTTAGCAGGGGCGCTGAGCCGGACGTAAAAAGCCGCATGTTACGGCAACTTTCTGAATCGAATGCGGGGTTATTCAGCAGGCGTGTGTAGTAGGTTGGTACACCCATCATGACGGTGCAATCGGGTAGTGCTGTAATTGCTGCTTGATCGCTAAAGCTACTGTGCCAAGCCATGCTGGCGCCGCTCATCAATACGCAACTGAGCGCGACAAATAAACCGTGCACATGGTAAATAGGTAGCATGTGGAGGAAATGGTCGGCGGCGCTAAAGCCCCAAGCCTGCACCAGTGTTTGCGCATTGGTGCGCAAGTTATCGTGGCTCAGCATGATGCCTTTGGGCTTACCCGTGGTGCCTGATGAATAGAGTAGCGCGGCCATATCGGTGCCGACGCGTTCGGCAATGCCGGCTGTGTTGCTCTCTTTGGCTGCACCTTCCATGAGGCTACCGGAACCATCGGCGTTGAGTGTGAGCAGCGCTTTAACGCTCGCACTAGGCATCACCGTGGTTAGCGTGGTGACAGCTTGGTTATCGCACACCACGAGGGTTGGCTCGGCATCAGTGAGGAAATAACCTAGCTCGGCGGCTGTGTAGGCAGTATTGAGTGGATGGTACACCAAGCCTGCGCGTAAACAGGCCAAGTACAGACAGAGGTTTTCCACAGACTTGCTGACTTGCACGGTGACTCTGTCGCCCGGCTTGGCGCCGAGTTTTAGCAGACTATTGGCAATGCGGGCGGATGTTTGTTCTGCTTCGCCATAGCTCACGTTGCGCCCTTCCGACGTACGCAATAACGCCCTGTTGCGGTCGGTTGGAAAGTGTTTTTGAAAATGGACGTAAAGGTTTGCGTTGCTTGTCATATCGCGTCTCTGTAGCGGCAGAGTGAAGGTGGTCGTAAACGAGCCGAGATATTAACACTACATTGGTCAAAATTCTTTTGCCTAATTAGTGAATATGTCATGGGTACTTCTAATGGTGTTCGGACCGTGCTAAACAATAACACGACGCCGGTTTCATTTTACTACTGGTTTTTCTCTTATTTCTCGCTGTTCGGTGACCTTAGTCCTGTCGTGTTTTCCGTTTGTCGTATAGGCTCTGATTTTTATTGACACAAGGATGCAGGGGTCTTTAGTGTTGATGAGCTATAGGGTTGTTGCTATGTTATCGCGTGTGGCCATCGTAGAAGGTAAACAAGGGAAATATATGATTCGAAAAACATTTTTAACGCAGATTTTGCTAAGCATGTTGGTGTTGGTAGGCCTTCCATCGGTTGCTGTCGCCAAAAACGTGGCGCCCGCAAAGGTTATGTTGGTAGGTGTATTTCATTTTTCCAACCCTGGTCTTGATAAGGTTAAGACGGACCAAATAAACGTCATGTCCGATGATAATCAACGCTACCTTTTTGCTTTATCGAAACGCTTTGCTGAATTTAAACCGACCCATGTATTATTAGAATGCAGCTTAGAAAGAACCACGGAATACTATGATCAATTTCAAAAGTTTCTAATCGACGATGAGTTGCCGGGGGTAAATGAAAACTATCAGCTGGGCTTTAGAATCGCTAAATTGGCAGGCCTGGATTCAACTCATTGTTATGACGAACGCAAGATTGGTTGGGACGCAGATCAGCTATTCTCGGATCTAGAATCAAAAGATGCCGAGGCAAAACAGGCGTTTGAACAATTTATCGCAGAAATAACGGAACAGACTACAGAAAATCATAAGACATTAAGCTTGGCAGAACTTCTGCGGTTGAGTAATGAGCCTAAGCAGGATAGCTTAAATAAAAATTTATATTTGTTAACTAACCAAGTTGGTGCTGGCGATAACTTTTCCGGTGCAGATGCGGCAGCGAGCTGGTGGCATAGGAATTTTCGCATGTATGCCAACATTCAAAAAATTGCTCAACCAGGCACACGAATTATTGTTTTAGGAGGGCAGGGCCACACGGCCATTCTAAAGGATCTTGTTAATATCGATCAGCGGCGCGAGCTGGTAGATAGCAAAATGTATTTTTGATTTTTAAATGTTTGGAATCACTGATTAATTAATTTAGCGGCCGGAGAATACCGGCTTTTTTTTCTCGAAGAATGCCAAGATTGCAGCTTGGCTGTCGGCACTGGTGGAACAGGTGGTTTGTCGTTTAGATTCGAGATCTAGGGTTTGTTCAAATGATGACGTCGGTACTTTGCGCATAATTTCTTTGCCAAATTTCTGCGCCAATGGCGCTCCTTGCGCCAGTGTTTCGGCCCACATGTGGGTTTGACTCTCTAAGCTAGCCACCGGTACGACCTTATTTACTAAACCCATGTTTTCACACTCACTTGCGGGCAGCTTGGCTGCCTCAGCGAATAGCTGTAACGCTTTTTTGTAGCCCAAGGCATTAACTAGGTGAAAGCTCATGCCGCCGTCTGGTACCAAACCTAAACCGGCAAAGGCGAGATACAGATAAGCGTCGTCTGCCATGATGACTAAGTCACAGGCCATGGCCAGCGCGGCGCCAATGCCGACACAGGCACCTTGCACGGAGGCGATATGCAATTTAGCTGAATGATGAATAGCCATTAATATCGGTTTGTATTCTTGTTGAATTTGTTCATCGATGCTGCTGTAGCCGGCCAAGCCTTCCGATAAGTCTGTGCCCGCACAAAAGCCGCGACCATTGGCGCGAATAACGATGACACGAACTTGTGCATTTGCCTCGGCAGCGGCGAGGGCCTGAATCATTTCGCGCCGCATGGTTTGGCTGATAGCGTTCATGGCTTTCGGTCGATTTAGGCTGATCGTGGCGACGGAGTTTTCAAGGTTGACGTTCAGGGTTTCAAAGCGATTCATCGTGTTGCTCCAGTTTCTTTCAAAAACAATCGCTGCACAGGTTGCTCCGACAGTGGCCTTGCTAGCTGAGCGCGCCGGCTTTTTCGAGAGCGGTAATCGAAGCCGTATCGAAACCCCAGGCGGTTAATACAGCATGGGTATCAGCACCTTCAGCCGAGGGCGCTGCGGGTAGGGCGCACTGGCTGCGGCTAAATTTTGGTGCCGGCGCTGGCTGTTGTACGCCATTGACTTCAATATAGGTTGCGCGGGCCTTGTTGTGTGGGTGATTGATAGCTTCTTGAAAATTCAATATCCCCGCGACACAGGCGTCGCTGCCTTCGAAAATGTCTACCCATTGAGCGCGTGTTTTGGTTTTAAAAGTGGTGGTAAATGTGTGTTTTATCTCGGCCCATTTCTCGGGATTGTTTTGGTGTTGGATTAAATCGTCGGGCATGCCAGCCTTATGAATTAACTCGGCAAAAAATTGCGGTTCAATAGCGCCGACAGATACATGGTGACCATCCGCCGTTTCATAGGCGCCGTAGTAGGGCACGCCGCCATCGAGCAGATTTCTTTCGCGCGAGGTATTCCAGAAGCCGAGTTGATTGAGGCTGTAGAACATGCTCATTAGGTGCGCGGAACCGTCGGTAATCGCTGTGTCAATCACTTGGCCTTTACCCGATTGTTTAAGTTCCAGCAGCGCAGAGAGAATACCAATAACTAAAAATAAACTGCCGCCTGCGTAATCGCCCACTAAATTTAATGGCACAGTGGGGTTATTGTGGGTGCCAATCGCAGCCGCTGCACCGGTCAGTGAAATGTAGTTGTAGTCGTGCCCTGCGGCGTGCGCTAAGGGCCCAGTTTGACCCCAGCCGGTCATGCGGCCATAGATGATTTTCGGATTGCGCGCCAAACACTCGTCGGGCCCAAAACCTAAACGCTCTGCAGCACCTGGGCGGTTGCCCTCAAAAATAACGTCGGCTTTTTCCACTAGTGTGAGCAAGGCATTAAGCCCTTCCGGTTTGCGCACATCCAACGCGATACTTTTTTTACCGCGCGAATTAACATCCAATGCCGACGGTGGCGCGATAGAGTTGGGTTTGGAAGCGCGCTCTACCACAATCACTTCAGCGCCCAAGTCTGCGAGTATTTGACCGGCATAGGGGCCTGGGCCTATGCCTTTCATTTCTATGATTTTAATGCCGGTAAGCGGGCCCATGAGTTGCCTCGTTTATGTAGGTTGTGACATTAGTCTAAATTGCTGTGGTACTGATCGGAAAAGATATCTCGGCCGATGATCAGCTTCATGATTTCGGAGCTGCCGGCAAAAATACGATTCGCGCGCGCGTCGGTGAACATGGTGCAGATCGGGTATTCTTGCATGTAACCGGCGCCGCCGTGTAGCTGCACACCAAGGTCCAACATCTTCCATTCAACCTCGGTGGTTTGCAACTTTGCCTTGGCGGCTAGGTTAATGGATAGGTCGCCGGCATTGTGCAGCGCCACCAACTGATCCACGAACATTTCTAGAATGTTAATTTCAGTGTCCATTTCGGCGAGCTTAAAGCGTGTGTTTTGCTTTGCCGACAAGGGTTTACCAAAAACATTGCGCTCCATGGCGAAGCGGCGGGTGAGATCGAAAGCCCGGCGCGCATTGGCAATGGCACCCACGGCGGCGAGCAAGCGCTCTTCGGCTAGGCCTTGCATCAGGTAGAAAAACCCTTTGCCCGGTTCACCCAATATATTTTCTTTGGGAATTTTGACATGGGAAAAGAATAGCTCGGCGGTATCTTGAGCTTTCAGCCCCATTTTTTTTAGATTGCGCCCACGCTCGAAGCATGCCATGCCGCGCTCGAGGATAGCTAAGCTCATGGCGTGTGGGTTATTGGCCGGATCAGATTTGCCAGCGACGATAATGTAGTCGGCATTAATGCCGTTGGATATGTAGGTTTTCGAGCCGTTTAAAATAAAATGATCATCTTGTTCGATGAGGGTGGTGCGCATGCCTGCGAGATCACTACCGGCATCGGGCTCGGTCATGGCAATGGCGAGAATTTTTTCGCCGCTCACGCAGCTTGGCAAGAAGCGTTGTTTCTGCTCATCGGTGCCGAAGTTGTTGATGTAGGGCCCAACCAAGCGGCTGTGTAGGCTATTAAACCATTCGCCACAACCTTGGCGGACGGTTTCTTCGATAATAATTTGCTCGAAACGAAAGTCGTTGTCACCTGTGCCACCGTATTGCTCGTCAGGCCAGATCATTAAAAAGCCTTGATCTCCTGCTTTTTTGAAGGCTTCGCGATCGACGATATTTTGCTCGCGCCATGTTTCAATATTCGGCGCAATTTCCGCTGCTAGAAATTTGCGGTAGGCGCTTCGGAACATTTGCTGCTCTTCGGTGAAATTTCGCATTATCTTTTTCCTGATCCAATGTCAGCCTCCGCACCTGTGTACAGAGACTGACTAGTGACTTAGATGAAGGTGTCGCCGCCTTTGATTTTTTCGCCGACAATGGCCGGGCAGGTGAAGCGCTCACCGAATGTTGCTGCTAATTCACTACAGCGCACCTGAAATTTATCTAATCCGTAGGTGTTAATGAATTGTAGAAAACCCCCTGTCCACAGTGGCGCTCCTATACCCATGATGGAACCGATGTTGCCATCGGCAACGGTGCGTAAGACGTTGCTCTCTAGGCACTTGAGCGTTTCTATCACTTGGCGAAACAGTAACCGATCTTTTATGTCTTGATCGGAGATTGTGACCTCACTCTTGTAATAGGTTTCTAATACGTTTGGCCAAAGGGTTTTATTGCCGTCGCTATAGTCAAAGTAGCCGCCGTTATGATGGCGGCCGCCGCGACCATTTTTTAAGGTGAGGAAATCGATAATCTCGCGCAGCGCGTTTTGCTCGCCCCATTTATCCACCACACCCATGTCGGTCCAGGTTTCCATGGCCTTGCGGGTGAGTTCTTGGCTCACTTCATCGTGCACTGTCAGCGGCCCGACAGGCATGCCGATGGCTTTACCTAGGTTGTCGACTTTAATGGGGTGGGCGCCTTCCACCACGAGTCTTGCACCCTCATCAAAATAGGTGCCGAAGGTACGCGAGGTAAAGAAACCTAGGGAGTCGTTGACCACGATGGGCGTTTTCTTGATTTGACGGGCGTAGTCAAAGGCTTTGGCCAGCGCTAGATCACTGGTTTTTTCACCGCAAATTATTTCCACCAGTGGCATTTTGTCTACCGGAGAAAAGAAGTGCACGCCGATAAAGTTTTCTGGTTTGCTAGACGCTTCTGCCAGTTGGGTAATGGGTAGGGTAGAGGTGTTAGAGCCCCAGATGCCACTGTCGCACAAGTACTTTTCAGTAGCGCTGGTGATTTTATTTTTTAGCGCTACGTTTTCAAATACGGCTTCGATGATGAGATCGCAACCTTGCAGATCTTGATCATCGGCGGTGGCTTTTATAAGCGCCAGCACCTGATTTTTTTTGTCTTCGGTAACGCGACCGCGGGCAATTCCTTTGTCGAGAATTGCGCTAGAGTAAGCTTTGCCTTTTTCAGCGGCTTCTATGCTAATGTCTTTTAGCACAACTTCTATACCCGCTAAGGCAGACACATAAGCAATGCCTTGACCCATCATGCCGGCGCCCAAAACACCTACTTTTTTGGTGAGCTGTGGTTCTATGTTGCTCGGGCGCGAGGCGCCGCTGTTGACCTTGTTCAATTGGAAGAAGAAGGTGCTAATCATATTCTTGGCTTCGGGTGTGCCAACCAGATAGGCGAAGGCGCGACTTTCTATGAGCAGTGCGGTGTCGAAATCTAATCGAGCTGCCTCTACCGCACAGTCTAAAATTTGCTCGGGCGCAGGCAATAAACCACGGGTTTTCTGTGCCAGCATGGCGGGAGCGATGGCTAACACCTGTGCCATTTTGGGCGAGTTGGCACTGCCACCGGGAATGCGAAACTCTTTTTTATCCCAAGGCTGTTGCGCCGCTTCGGCATTGCCTTTGTTCTCCAAAATATAGGCTTTGGCTCTGGGCAATAAGGCGTCTAGGGTATCTACGGTTTCGTCAATCATGCCGGCATTAAGCGCCTCTTGCGGTGTCACTTTTTTACCTTCGAGCAAGTAGGGCAGCGCGGCTTGCAGACCCAATAAATTCACCATGCGCACAATACCGCCTCCACCGGGCAGCAGGCCTAAGGTCACTTCGGGTAGGCCGAGTTGTACCGATTTGTGGTTGTAAGCGATGCGGTAGTTACTGGCTAAGCAAATTTCAAAACCGCCACCCAAGGCAGCGCCGTTGATGGCGGCTACAACCGGCACGGGTAGTTTTTCCAGTTTGCGCAGGTCGCCTTTAATGGTGCTTAACATGGCCATAAAGGCCGCTTCTCGACCTTTTTCGAAGGCCAGCAATTCGTTCAGATCACCACCGGCAAAAAACACCGTTTTGGCCGAGGCGAAAATCACACCAGTCAACTCTTTTTCTGTTTCGAGTTTGGCGACAGTCTCGGCCATGGCGCCGCGATATTCTTCATTCATGGCATTGACGGGGCCGGTCATATCCATGGTAACGGTGACTATGCCATCGGCGTCTTTTTGATAATTAAATACACTCATGATCATTTCCTAATGCTTGTCAGTCGGCACGGGTTAATTAGTCGCGCTTAAACGCGTTCGATAATGGTGGAAATCCCCATGCCGCCGCCGACACAGAGTGACAACATGCCGCGCTTCAAATTGCGACGCTCCAGTTCATCGAGCATGATGCTCACTAACATGCCGCCCGTGGCGCCTAAGGGATGGCCCATAGCGATAGAACCGCCATTGACGTTAGTGATGTCGTGGCTGATACCGAGTTCTTTCATGTAGCGCATGGCGACCGAGGCGAAGGCTTCGTTGATTTCCCAGAGATCAATATCTGAAACCTTTAAGCCAGCTTTGTGTAGGGCTTTTTTCGCTGCGGGCGCAGGGCCGGTGAGCATAATGATGGGGCAAGTGGACAACACCGCAGTGGACACAATGCGACCGCGTGGTGTTAGGCCTAAATCTTTGCCCGCTTTTTCACTGCCCACGAGGATGGCGGAGGCGCCATCGACAATGCCGGAGGAGTTACCCGGGGTATGAACGTGGGTAACTTTCTCGAGGGTGTTGTATTTTCTCAGGATGATATCGTCGAAACCAAAACCGCCCATGGCTTCAAAGGAGGCGTTAAGTTTGCCTAAGCCCTCCATTGTGCTGTTGGGTTTGATGAAATCATCTTGGGCCAGAATGGTGAGGCCATTTTTATCCAGTACCGGCAAGACAGATTTATCGAAGTAGCCATTGTCGCGCGCGAAGGCGGCGCGTCTTTGTGACTCGAGTGCGAAGGCGTCGACGTCGGCGCGGCTATAGCCGTCTAGATTGGCGATCACATCGGCGCCAATACCCTGGGGCACAAAGCCGCTTTTCAATTGAAACGCCACATCGCCCGCCATGGCGCCGCCGTTGGAGCCCATGGGTACCCGCGACATACTTTCGACACCGCCGGCGACCACTAAATCTTCCCAACCGGAGGCAATTTTTTGCGCGGCGATATTGACCGCTTCCAGGCCCGAGGCGCAGAACCTATCCAGCTGCACGCCAGCGACGGATTCGTCCCATCCGGCATTTTGCACCATCATCTTGGCGACGTCTGAACCCTGCTCACCCACAGGGCTAACGCAGCCCATGACTACGTCATCGACATAGGCGGTGTCGAGGTCGTGCCGCGCCTGCAGGCCCTTGAGCAGGCCGGCGCCTAGGTCGATAGGTTTAACCTCGTACAGGCTGCCGTCTTTCTTGCCTTTGCTGCGCGGGGTGCGCACGGCGTCGTAAATATAAGCGTGGTGAGTCATCGTAGGCCTCTTTAGGTTAGTGGCTGGCGCTAGCATCGGCAGTGCGCGCAGGGATGAAAATAAGATTAACCCTAGTCTGCAACCTAATAGGCTAGCTGGCCATGGCATAGACATTCACAAAAATAGGCATTAACTTACATTTGTCTCTCGAAAATGCCGAAATTTGCTTAACCGACGGATATCTTTATGCAAATACTTACAGACTGGAGAAAATAATCAGGCCTCATGCAAATCGTTACTGTTGCCCCCGTATTTGTTAAGAACCTGCTGGCTGGCGCGACCCTGCGGGGCTTTAACGCCGAAGAGATATTGCGGGCGCAGGGGCTATCGCCGCAAATTCTCACTAACCCAAAGTTGCGCATATCGACGATTGCCTTCGCCGAGCTGTGTCATGCGGTGACGCAATTGTTGCGCGATGAGGCCTTTGGACTATTGGCCAAGCCTCAACCCTTCGGCTCTTTTAAGTTGTTGGCCCAAGCGTGCTTGAGCACCGACACGGTGAGGGAATCCCTTATCGCGTGGCGCAACGGCACCAATTTGCTCGACTCTAGTCTTAGTGCCAGCACAACCTTTACTGAGGAAGGTGGTTGTCTGGCCTTTCAGTGTGAGCGGCGCGAAGGTGTGGATAGTCATTACATTGTGGAAACGGTGTTAACGACGGCGCATCGGCTGCACTGTTGGCTGGCGAATGAATTCCTTCCCATTGAACGAGTTGAGTTGGCCTATCCAGAGCCAGAATTTAGCGAAGAATACCGCTTGGTGTTTTACGGTGCACCGGTGCGTTTCAATCAAAAACGCAATGCTATTTATTTTAACCATCAGACCTTGGCTCTGAGTTGTCAGCGCGATAAGTTAGAGTTAAGGAAATTATTCGAGCGCCCGCATATTCAGTTGCTGACGCAGCCGAAACAAAGTAAGTCTGCCCATATGCGTGCTCGATTGTTGATGGAGCATTTATTTCGCGATGGTCATAGCAACCCGCAATTGACTCAGGTGGCAACAGCTATGGGGGTGACAGAGCAAACACTGCGGCGGCATTTACACAAAGATGGCTATTCATTTCAGCAGTTGAAAGATGACATTCGGCGCGATATGGCGATTTTCTTTATAAACAGCAAAGACCAGAGTATTGAGGAAATCGCTTTTCGATTAGGGTTTTCCGAAGCCAGTACGTTTATCCGCGCCTTTAAGAAGTGGACTGGCTTAACGCCTCTGGCTTATAGAAAGTTGTCCTAGTGTTTCTTTTCAAAGAACAGGGTAACTTCACCCACGGTAAGGCCCCACTTCTTAATCTTTGCCTTGTTGAAGGCGCGGCGTTGATCCAGTCGAAACATCCAGTCATCGAAGGCAACGCGATAGACGTCCCCATCTACCGTTAAATCCATGTCGTATTGCCACTGCACGGCAAAGCCGTGTTCTGCCCCTTGCGCTATGCCTACGATATCGGCGGCTCTGCCAACATAGCCTTGGTCTGTAGCCTTGATGGTCCACTGGCGAAATTGTTTTTGACCGTCGTCATACAGGAAGTGTTCATCTAAAACCAGACGGCCATCCTCTTGCATTATACCGGTCATGCTGACAGTGAAGCGGCGTGTAACTTTGCCCGAATAATCTTGCACTATACCCCAGGCTTTCGTTTCACCTTGAAAAAAATCCACCAGTGAGAATGTCGGATTCTCGCCGTTATATTCTTGTAAGTTGACGCTGCCGCAGCTGGCCAAAAGCAAGCTTAGGGTAAGTAGTACTATTTTCATTGGGTGTCTCCCATCAATTTCTTTCGGGCTCTGGGGTAGCTTGCCTCTTGTGCAAGCCAGATGGCGAGAAACGTCGAGGAAAATTCCACATCCGTCACTGCGCCAATAGGTTGCTCGGCAAAATAAAATTCACTGGAACCGCTGGGCGTTACATATAAGGTTAAGCGGTCGCCTTTTTTTACTGAGGGCCAAAACCGGGCTAGCTGCTCCAGCCAGGCTTCTGAGCGCTCTTGATACAAACCCAAGCGCTGCCATTGCTCGCGCGTATTATCGAGCAAATCTTGTTGGTCGATATTGCGCGCGTAGGTGAGCTCTAGGGCGAATGGTCTCGGTAGCGATTGCGCTTCCTCAATTTTTTTGCCGTCACAACTTAAGGTGCGCGCCGAATATACGGAAAAGCCCCAAACGCTGAGATCCGCTTGACCAATCTCGGTCAAATCTTTTATCTGTTCACAGGCTTGTGCTGAGACTAAAGGACATAGCAGCAAGCCGATTAGGATTTGAGTTTTCACAAGACACCAAAGCTGTGTGGGTGATGCTTCTTAGTACGCACCGAGCGGGTGTTTGGATGACTCTTGCCAACCGAGCTATTTGCGGTACAGTGTCCTATTTATTGTCAGGTTGACTAAAAAGTTGATGTCAGAGCCAGAAAACACCCGCCAGCAGAGTCAAGTGCTTGAAAAAGGGCTGTGGGGCATGACTCGCCCGATGATGCTCGAGCAGGCGCTGGTGCTCAGCATCCCCATGACCGACCTGTTTTTTCTCAGTCGCGTTTCGGATGACTCAGCCGCAGCCGTCGGCGCCATTACACCTATTTTATATTTTGCCTTTACCTGTTTGTGGGTGGTGGCGTTTGCAGGGTCTAGCCTGACCTCACAGCGCATGGGTAACAATGATTATGCCCAGGCCGAAACCACTATCGGGGTGTATGGTTTTTGGCTGATGCTCTTGAGTGTGTTAGCCACCGCGTTAGTATATTTTGGCGGCCCATTGGTGGCTCGAGCCATGGGTTTGCCCGGCGCGATTTTAGTCGATGCAATCACTTACCTGCAGATCACCGCGTGGATGATTGGAGTTTGGGGTTTTCACTCGCTCACGCACAGTATCCTGACTGTTTATGGCCAGCCGCAGTGGAACCTTGTTGCCAATGGCGCTTACTTTATCAGCAATGTGGTGGGCAACAGCTGTGTCGTTTTCGGTTTGTTTGGTGTGCCTGTTTATGGCTTGGTGGGTGTTGCTTGGGTGAGTGTGGCGTCGTCATTGCTCGGTGTCATTGTGGCAACCTTAGCGATTTTTTATAAGCTTAAATTTCGCATTGTGTGGCACAAGGTACGGCAAGATTTTCGTCGACATTCGATTCAACTTAGACGCATTGCGCTACCGAGCATTGCCGAACCCTTAAGCTTTGACGGCCAAATGATTGTGTTGAGTGCGATTGTTGCCGTGGGGGGGGCGACTGAGCTGGCCGCGCGTGCGTATACATTCAACACGTTTATGGCGTTATTAATTGTGACTGTTGCGATCAGTACAGCGACAGAGGTGATGGTGGCGCAACATGTTGGCGCGAAGCGATTTGAGGCCGCCAATGCACAGCTGCACCAAAGCTTACGGGCGGCATTTTTGGGCGCCGGCTTGATCGGCGTGATCTTTACCCTACTAGCACCTCAAATCATGGCGCTCTACACCACTGAGGCGAGCATATTGGCAATGGCCTGGTGGTACTTCGGATTATCTTTTCTGGCTGAACCAGGTCGAACGGTGAATATCATTGTAGGTAATTCGCTTAGAGGCACGGGCGACGGTTGGTTTATCTCTGTTGTTGGTATTTTATTTAGCTGGGGTATCGCCGTGCCGCTGGCGTGGTTTTTAGCGATACATCTCGGTATGGGTTTAGTGGGCGTGTTGATTTCTGCGGCGCTCGATGAAGGTTGTCGCTCACTGCTGTATTACGGCCGCTGGCGCAAAGGTCACTGGAAGCATAAAAATGCCATTGCTCAGGAGGAGGCCAGCGCCGTCGCCTAATGTAGACCAGTACTTTTGTAACGACCCGGGTTTACACCTGATTTTACAACTTACACTATAGCGAGAGTTTCAAGTTAACTTTGCGCGAACAGCGAGCTAGTTTTTTGATTGGCCAAAGGCCCGTCGTTTCGCGCAGTTCATTAGATTAAACGGCATCGCTAATGCATGACCAGTTCAAACATGGTTGATAGTGAGCTTACAGCGCTTTATAAACAGCACTCGCGCAAGGTGTTGGCAACGCTCGTTCGCTTATTAGGTGATTTTGATTTGGCCGAAGAGGCTGTGCACGAAGCCTTTGCTTTGGCGCTTGTGACGTGGCGCACCGACGGCATCCCTAAAAACCCAACGGCTTGGCTTATTTCCACGGGTAGATTTAAAGCGATTGATATCATTCGTCGCAATCAGCGTTTTGGTGCGCTTCAATCTGATTTACAGCAGCTTATTAGTGAGATTGAAGAGCACAACCTTGCCTTATCGCAACAGGATATCGAAGACGATCAGTTGCGTATGATCTTTACCTGTTGCCATCCAGCTATAGATGCCAAAGTACAAGTACCCTTAACGCTGCGCGAGGTTTGCGGTTTAACCACAGAGGAGATCGCCAGTGCCTTTTTAGTGCCGGTAGCCACCATGGCACAGCGCATAGTCCGCGGTAAACACAAGATACGTGAGGCGAGAATCCCCTTCGTTATCCCCGAAGTGAGCGAGTTGCCGGAGCGGCTGGACGGCGTTTTGTCGGTTATCTATTTAGTTTTTAACGAAGGCTATTCGGCTTCTAGCGGCGACGCCCTGACCCGAGCCGAGTTATCCAGCGAGGCCATTCGCCTCTGCAGGTTGTTGATGGCCTTGTTGCCTGATGCCGAAGTGATGGGGCTGTTGGCACTCATGCTGCTGCATGAATCGCGCCGCCAAGCGCGTACAGATGCTCAGGGTGATATTGTTTTACTGGAAGATCAGGACCGACGCTTGTGGCACAAGCACTGTATTGCCGAAGGTACGGCGCTGGTGCGCCAAGCGCTGTTATCGCGGCGCTTTGGTTTTTATACCTTGCAGGCAGCGATAGCCGCCGTGCACGCCGAATCGGCCAGTGCGGCAGGCACAGATTGGCATCAAGTTGTCTCGCTTTATTCCGTGTTGTTGCGCGTGGAGCCGTCGCCCATTATTGAGTTAAACCGCGCTGTTGCCATTGCGATGCGCGATGGCCCCGAGGCTGGCTTACAGCTTATCGACAGCATCTTGAGCCGTGGTGAACTTATCGAATATCACTTGCTCCACGCGTCTCGAGCTGAGCTGTTGCGCCGTTCGGGTCGGCATGAGCTGGCATTGGCGGCGTTTGAACAAGCCTTGACGCTAGCCCAGCAAGAGCCTGAAAGACGCTTAATTAAACATAAAATAACCCAGCTTCTGCTCCGCTAAACGACAACCTCAATTCTTCTCTATAATATTTTTTTGTCGGGTGTCGATTGGCTCATTTCTCATTCGACTAGATAGTAGAAACACAAAAAAATATCACTATTGAGGTTGGAAGTATTATGAAATTTGTCTGTTTAGGTTATATGGATGAGTCTAGATGGGAGGTCTTGTCAGACGCCGAGCGAGCAGCGTTGATGGAAAGCTGTTTTGCTTATGACGATGAGCTGCGTCGCGGAAAGCATTTTATTGGTGGCGAGGCATTGGCCTCGGCGAGTAATGCGGTGACCCTGCGAGCCAAACAGGGCGCAGTTGACGTAGCTGACGGGCCCTTCGCAGAAACCAAAGAGGTTTTGGGCGGCATTTTGTTACTCGAAGCTAATGACTTCAACCACGCAATTGCGCTGATGTCTCAGCATCCAGGGCTGCGCATGGGGCCGTTTGAAATTCGCGCCGCCGATGAAAGCATTAATCAATTAGTTGCCGCTCGTTCGGCGCAGTTCAGCGCTTAATGTGTGGAGAGCATAACAGGGAGAAAATTTAATGAAAGTGATGGTAATCGTTAAAGCAACGGCTTCATCAGAAGCGGGGCAATTACCCAGTAGCGAATTACTGGCAGCTATGGGTAGTTTTAATGAAGCGCTAGTGAGTGCGGGCATTATGGCGTCTGGCGAGGGGTTAAAGCCCAGTAGCGAGGGCTTTCGAGTGCGCTTTAATGGCGCCGATCGCCAGGTTACAAAGGGACCGTTCGTTGAAACTAATGAGTTAATTGCGGGTTATTGGATATGGAATGTTCAATCAATGGACGAAGCGCTTGAATGGGTAAAAAAATGCCCAAACCCGATGCAGGAAGTGTCCGACATTGAAATTCGTTCATTCTATGAAATGGATGATTTTGCCGAGATCGACACCAGCGGCGAGATTAGCCGGCGCGAGAAAGAACTGCGCAACACTCTCGCTATGCAACAATCGACAATCAATAGCTATTTGTTTTTTTCAGGTCGCTGCGAAGAGGCGCTAAACTTTTACCAACAACACCTCAACGCCAAAGTAGAGATGTTGATGCGTTTCAATGAGAGCCCAGAGCCGGTACCAGACGAGATGCTGCAGGAAGGTTTCGATAATAAAGTGATGCATGCTGAATTTAGCGTCGGGCCTAACCGCATTTTGGCTTCCGATGGCTGCGGCGACGGTACTGCAATGTCCGGCTTTTCCCTAGCTTTAACTGTGCAAGAAAAAGCGCACGCAGGCAGAATTTTTGAGGCCTTGGCGCACGGGGGGGATGTGCAGGTGCCATTGGCCGAAACTTTTTGGTCACCTTTATTCGGCTCAGTAACCGATCAATTTGGCGTCAGTTGGATGATCATGTTGCCCAGCGAGCCATCTACATAGGTAGATTTCAATGCAGTATATGTTATTAATTTATAGCGATGAAAATGCTTGGACGGAAACTGAGCGCGAAGCGTGTATGTTGGCGTCTATGGCAATTTGTGATGAGTTGACAGAGGCAGGGCAGTTGATCGCTGCTTCGCCCTTGCACTCTGTGTCAACTGCGACAAGCTTGCGTATTCGCCAAGGTAAGCGATTGATTACTGACGGCCCTTTTGCTGAAACTAGCGAGCAGTTGGGTGGCTATTATATTGTCGATGTCGAAAACTTGGATCAGGCCGTGGCGATTGCTAGCCGATTGCCGCCTGCAACAAAAGGGACAGTGGAAATTCGTCCGCTGTTTACTTTACCTGAATCATAGCGACAGATCATGGCTTTTAAAGCCGCTAGACGTTAGTTACTCATGGATGCGGATAAGTTAAATCGTCTTCACGTTGAATACGTCAACATCGTTTCAACCTATTGGAGGCCGTTGAATTTTGTCGCATGCTTTTAAACAAGGTAATGACATTCGGGGAGAAAATCGATGGCTGAATTGGTGACTTGTGTTTGGTTTGATCACGGTGAAGCAGCTAAGGCGGCTGAATTTTATGCCGCCACTTTTCCAAATAGCCGTGTTGATCGCATTAATCTGGCGCCCAGTGATTTCCCTGGTGGTAGGGAAGGCTGTGAGCTCACTGTCGAATTTACCTTGCTAGGGCGCAAGTATATTGGCCTGAATGGCGGGCCTAATTTCAAGCCCAATGAAGCTGTAAGCTTTATGGTTGTCACTGAAACGCAGCAGGAAACGGATCGTTTTTGGCAAGCGATAATTGGCAATGGCGGCACTGAAAGCGCCTGCGGTTGGTGTAAAGATCGCTGGGGTTTTTCTTGGCAAATTATACCCACGTTGTTGCTCGACCTGACTACAAGCTTGGATCAAAATGTGGCAAAGCAGGCGTTCGCGGCTATGATGACCATGACCAAGATCGATATGGCGGCGCTGACACAGGTGTGTAAGTGAACCTAGAAATAGGTCTAGCTATTAACAGAAAGAATTTTTTTGACAGTGAGTTTGCCATGTTGGAAGTAAGTGGTAATTTAGCTGAATCTTTTGTGTAAGAATTGGCGTACCTCGGGAAACTGTGGAGTTGAGAACATGAGCGGCGTAAAATCTCTGTAAGCGGCGGTTGCCAGTGTGGCGCTATTCGTTATCACTCAGACCTGATGTTCGACAACGCCCATATCTGTCACTGTCGCATGTGCCAGAAAGCCGTGGGCAATATCTTTTCTGCGCTTGTCGCGGCGCCCAACGAAACACTCGAATGGACGCGCGGCAAGCCGTCCGTTTTTATGAGTTCTGAGTTGGTTGAGCGCGGCTTTTGTCATCAATGCGGTACCCCCTTGTTTTATCGCGGAATCGACAGCAATCGAATTAATCTGACCATAGGTTCTCTCGATGAACCTGAGAAATTTGCGCCTAAATCGCAAATGGGGCGAGAGGCGCGGCTAGTTTGGTTTGAGCATCTAACCACGCTTGCCGACGAGGGCGTTACAGGTGCTGGAGGCAATGAGGCTTGGGCGCAATCCATAGCCGCCAGTAATCGCCAACATCCCGACCATGATACCGACCAGTGGCCCGTGCTGACGTCAATTGAATAGTGTTATTGCCGAAGCTCAATGCGGCTGCCTGTTAAACCCGAATGCATTGAAAAATAACGGGGAATGAGAGATATGAAACTATCGACGCAGACCCTGTTCGACTTTGCGGCTGTCTTTACGCCTAAGCTCGACGTGGCTAGTGTGCCAACTGGGCCTGGTATGTACGAGGCGCTGGATCGAAATTTCGACCATTTTAAGGGGCATCTGCTGGTGTCTTGTTATGACTTTTCTGAGCCTTGGGGAAGTTGGGAGCGACATCCTGCCGGTGATGAAATCGTGATATTACTGTCAGGTCGAGTCGAGTTCGTTGTGCGCGGGCAGGAGGGAGATGAATCCGTCTGGCTCGGTCAAGCCGGCGGTTACCTTGTGATTCCGCAAGGTGTTTGGCACACCGCTAAAACCTCTGAACCGAGCCGGTTGCTATTTATGACACCAGGTGAAGGTACTGAGCACGCGCAAAATCCTCAGTTGTTGTAAAAAACTGATTATCTTTTAACCCAGTCATTTTTTTGGTCGCTTGGTTGTTGCATTAGCCCCTGTCAACGCCTTGCCAAGGCGCCACAACTCAGCGCTTAGAAACCGCAAGCATTATTATCACTATCTATTAAGTTTGTACTTGTGGTGCGTCTTTTTTACGCCTATGCATTAACGCAGCGGTAACGATGAGTGCCTGAGCCGCATAATAGGTCACCATGATCGCAATATCGCTACCGGTAAAAGGCAATACGAATTTATTGATGGCAATTAAACTATCGGAAAGTACAAACAACAAGACGCCGGTAAATAATGTGGCTTGCTTGGTTTGATGTAGGCAAGCGCAACAGGCCATAGCGATAATGGCGGTCAAATAAATGGCTACGGGTATGAGTAGCTCCCCTGTTTTTGGCAAAATAATTGCCGCTAGCCCTAAGCTGATGATGATAACAAAGCTTAAGCGCGATTTTGCTTTCGCTGTCAGGCTAGTCGCGCGTTCGCGGTAAAACCCTACGGCGTAGCTTAGCTGTGCGAGTAAAAAAGCACTGAGCCCAAAAGTGAAACTGTTGTTGATAGGTAGAGCCAGCAATACGTCGCCGCAGGCAGAGAATAGCAATGCCGGCCAGAGATAAAGGGGTTTAACCTGAGCGCGGAATACTAACGCAATTAATAAAAATATCGGCATAACTTTTAATGCTGCCGAAACTGAACTTGGCAAGTCAAATGCCATCGAGATCAAGTAAATCAAGCTGAATAAGAGAAAGGGTGGCCAGAAAGAGAATTTCGAGTTCATGGGGTTGTGCCATTATTGTTTTTGGCAGTATAAGGCATTGCGTGTGACTGAGAAGTCGATATATCTGCTTGAGTCATCTATTGGTATTCATGTAGGGGTAGAAATAGAAAAGGGCCAGCGATGCTGGCCCTTTAAAGCTTTTTCCCTAAGTGTGGTCTTCGTCCATGCTCCGTGACCTGTATGCATGACCCCTAATCCTAAGGGGTACTTCCTTTTGACCTTCACTGGTCTGCGTTACATCCTGTCTACTTCCTTGTTGATATGTATTTTGCTAAAAACCGCTCTCGGTAACTAGTGGGCGTAATCCGCAGTTGTTGTCAGTTGCCGCCGTCTTTCTTGTGCGATATTTCGTACAGCGCTTGGGTTTTTACCTAGGGCAATAAAGAGGCCAGCTCGAGGACTGTCTTTAAGTGGCATTCCTCCAGGTCGCTCCTGCCGCTAGGGCATGCGTCCGCATTGTGAGGCCTTGCGCTGAGAGCGCTTTCAAGTGCGCTGTTTGGCTTTCGCGGTACTAGGAAGGTGCACTGGGGGCGTCGAACTTAGGTTTGCCTGTCGCTCGCAGGGAGTGCCACACTGTCTTGGGGCTTTTACTTGAGCCAATGAAAAGGCCAGCTCGAGGCTGGCCTTTTAATTTCTTTCCCTAAATGTCGGTCTATGCTCTTCCTTGAATCCTAATCCCTGTGTCTTGCTCTGAGAGCCTCGCGCAATCCTTACGCTGTCCTTGATTCCGTTTCCCTGACCGTTATATTTGGCCCTAATTTCCTAAGGGCGCTTCCGTTGGCCTTCTTTGGCCTTTAAACATCCGTGTGTACTTCCTTGTTGACGCTTATTCTCTGTCAGGTGCGTTTGTATAGAAAGTGGCTAATGGCTGAACCTTTTGTAAGCGATCTCGCACAAGCTTGGGGTTATGAGCTGCGGCTGTCGAAAAAGCTGTGAAAGGCCTCACAAAATGCGGGCTAAATTGTGAAGCAGGACGCTAAATTCCAGAAATGACGCAGTTTCTGCCTTGCTCCTTCGCTTGGTATAAAAGCCGATCGGCGCGGTTTACCAGCTGGTCGAATTGAGTCTCCGCGCCTGTAAACTCGGTAACGCCTAGGCTTAAAGTGAATTGGGTCGATTTGCCATTGAGTGTTATGACCCGTTTCTCAATGGCTAAGCGAATTCGCTCTGCGATACGGGCGGCGCCGTCGCAGGTGGATTCTGGACAGCAAATGGCGAACTCTTCACCGCCTAAGCGGGCTAATATGTCGGATTCGCGAATACAGGCCTTACATACTTCGGCAATTGTTTTGAGCGCTTCATCGCCCATGGCGTGGCCGAAATTATCGTTAATGGCTTTAAACTTGTCGGCATCGAGCATGATCACCGAGAGCGGGCGCAAGTGTCGCTTGGACTTGGAGAACTCAATATTGCAGAGTTCGAAGAAATGGCGCCGATTAAAGCATTCGGTGAGTGAATCGGTGGAGGCTATGGTGGCTAGGGTTTCATTTGCAGCCGCTAGTTCGTCTTGGCTTTGCTTAAGCCTCACGGCCGAGCGAACCCGTGCTTCAAGCACTGGATAGATGAAAGGTTTGGAAATGAAGTCGTGCGCGCCTAGGTCTAGAGTCTCGATGACGCTGTCGTCGCCATCATTGGCCGACACCATGATAACGGGTGTATTTTCGACTGCATCTAGCTTTTTTAGTTGGGCGAGGGTTTCGGAGCCGCTCATACCGGGCATCATCATGTCCAGTAATATGACATCGGGATTAAAGTCTAAGACTTTATCTAAGCACTCTTGCCCGCTGGTGGCAGACATGACCTCATGGCCATCGTCTTCTAAGTTGTACCAAAGAAGCTTGATGTTATCCTCTACGTCATCAACGATAAATATTTTGGCCATATACTGCTAGTCCGTCATTTTACAGATCAGTATAGACACTATCGTCTGGACGGCACGGATAATATTAGTGGCGTACTTGGCTCATTTCTTTGACGTCGGTACTACGCCGGTCGTGGCTTGTGGGTTGCTTGGATTCAGTCGCCGCAAGCTGGTTTTTGAGGCGGGAGATCACTTGAGCCATCACTTCGAGTGTCTGGCTAAGTTGGTCGAGGCTAATGAGCACGGCTTCATTTGTGGCAGGCTTTTGACGTCGTTCGTGGTCCATAGTCCTAATCCCTCCTTAGAGATTAAGTAAGTATTCACTTTCGCGTTAGCGCTACCCCGCTGGGGGGTAGCAGCCGATACAGCTGAGGTGCGTGCGACCAGGAATGATTATTCCCAGCTTAGGGCTCCACCTGTCTGATATTCGATAACGCGGGTTTCAAAGAAGTTTTTCTCTTTGCGCAAATCCATGATCTCGCTCATCCATGGGAATGGATTTTGCGCGCCAGGGAACTGCTCGCCAAGGCCAAGTTGGGCGAGGCGACGGTTGGCAATGAAGTGTAAGTATTCTTCCATGGTGGCGGCGTTCATACCGAGTACACCGCGCGGCATGGAGTCGCGCGCGTAGGCGATTTCCAGCTCAGTGCCTTCCAAAATCATTTGCACTACTTCGGCCTTGAACTCGGTGGTCCAGAGGTGTGGGTTCTCTAGTTTGATCTGGTTGATGACGTCGATGCCGAAGTTGAGGTGCATCGACTCGTCGCGCAAGATGTATTGGAACTGCTCAGCCACACCGGTCATTTTATTGCGACGGCCCATGGATAGAATCTGGGTGAAACCGCAGTAGAAGAAGATGCCTTCGGTGACCACGTAGAAAGCAATCAGGTTGCGCAGCAACTCTTGGTCGGTTTCTGGGGTGCCGGTATTAAAGGTTGGGTCCGACAGCGACTGGGTGTGGTTTAAGCTCCACACCGCCTTGTTGGCCACGGCGGGTAGCTCGCGGTACATGTTGAACACTTCACCTTCGTCCATGCCTAAGGATTCGATGCAGTATTGGTAGGCGTGGGTGTGAATCGCCTCTTCGAAAGACTGGCGCAGAATGTACTGGCGACACTCGGGGTTGGTGATCAAGCGGTAAATGGCTAGCACTAAGTTGTTCGCCACCAGTGAATCAGCGGTAGAGAAGTAGCCGAGCGAGCGCATGACAATGCGGCGTTCGTCTTCTGTCAAACCATCGTTAGACTTCCAAAGAGCCACGTCGGCGGTCATGTTAATTTCTTGCGGCATCCAATGGTTGGCGCAGCCATCGAGGTACTTCTGCCAGGCCCATTCATATTTGAATGGCACCAATTGGTTTAAGTCGGCGCGGCAGTTGATCATACGTTTGTCGTCGACTTGAATGCGCTTGGCGCCCATTTCTAGGTCGGCAGCACCGGCGGCGGTGTCGAGCTCGGCAATAGCGGCGCGCGCGCGCTCTATAGCTTCGGCATCGGCGACTTCGGCGGCGGAGGTTTTAGCGGCCGCTTGGGCCGCTACCGGCTCTGCGCTAGCAGTGCGCAGCTCGGGAGCTGGCGCCGCGGCAGCGGCCGGTTGCGGTTCGGATTTTGTTTTTATAGGGGCTTCGGTTTCGTAGTCGTCCCAACTCAACATGGTCAATGGTCCTTAAACTGCTTTAAATATTGTTGTTTGTCGCTGCAGGGGCAGCGAATGTACTTTCAGGGTGACATTTAGGCGATAAGCCGTGGCGACATCCTGTTACCTAGCGGTGATTTCAGATTCAGTGTTCGTTATTGCTGGCTGGCCAGCGATAAATCGTAACGTCTTACGCGAAACAGACAGTGCCTTTGGCTTAAGTAAGCGGCCGCTTTGGGCCCGCTTCACTATGGCTGCTTTATCCGCTTGCTAAGTCTTAGCAAGTACCTTCTTCAGCACTATTGATTGGGGTTTATTCTAACCGCTACCACAAGATATGCAAATTCTAATTTGCAATAACACAATATGTAGGTTCGCCTGTGGATAAGGTGTGTATCAGGTGTGTATGGATTGTGGGTTCTGGCCGCAAACCTAGCTGCCAGCGGCTCGGTCGGCGCGGGGCTTAAAAACGGTGCCGACAGTGGGCGATAATTGGGTTAGTAATTATTTACACGGCAGCCGTCATCTTGTGGCTCTGGCTTGGTCAATCGTCCTAATAGACTCAGCCGATGGGCGAGCGTTTTGGTTTGATCGAGTTGGCATGATGGGGCAGTTTGTGACCTAGCCTACAGATTTCCGAGCGATCAAGTGGCGTTACCTTGTTTGAACTGAACGCGATGGCAGTCGGTAGTCAATTCAGCTGAGCCAAATCTACACCAAGACCAAAAGTACATGCGATTAAAAGACCATATAAAATAAGGGGCACAATATCATGGGTAAATTTACCTATTCCGCGTTAGCCATAGGGCTGGCGCTTTCCGTGTTCGGCTGCTCGGAATCGACTGAGCCAACCGTCAAACAACCCCAAATTGCAGTTAGCGTAGAAACAGAGGTTAGCGCCGATGTCTACGAGGCGGCCAGCCAGCGGTTATTCCGCTCGCGCCCGGTTTCTGCCACGCTCTACGGTTTATCGGAAGCGGGCGCTGGTGGCGCTTATGCGCACAAGCTAGACCTCTTTGACCCGGCCTCGGAAGCTCTGATGCGTAAAGAGTTACGTGTGTTGCAGTCGACTATCGAAGCCATGCCGGCACCCAGTTCGGCGGCTGAGCGCGAAAACCAGGAAGTGATGGCGAGCGTTGTGCGCTATTTTGCCGGCAACCCAGATTTCTCCATTGGTTATATCGATACGTGGATGGGCTTATCGCCGTTCATCATCAATCAAATTAACGGTCCGCTGATTGATATTCCTGGCTTCATGAAAGCTGACCAGCCCATTCGCAACGAAAAGGATGCCCAGGATTATTTAGCGCGTTTGGCCAGTTTCGACCAGATGACGCAGTCTGTCATCGATAAATTTCAGGCCGATGCCAAGGCCGGCTGGCTGCCACCAAAAGTGACTTTAACTGGTGCACTGCGTTATCTGGCCAATTTCCTCGCGGCTGAACCCGCACAGCATTCCTTAGTGACCAGCTTTGCCGACAAGCTGAATAAAGTAGACAGCCTCAGTGCCGACCAAAAAGCCGCGTTGACTGCTGCCGCGATCGAGCAGGTGACGCAGGTTGTTTACCCCGCTTATAAAAATGTTGCGACTCAGGTGGAGGCTGCGCTACCTAAGGCAACGGATGCATCGGGTATTTGGGCTCAGCCAAAGGGCGCCGAGTACTACCAAGATGCGATTCACATGTTGGGCGATAGCGATCTCTCCGCCGAGGCGATTCATAGCTTAGGCTTAAGCGAAGTGGCCCGGATTTCAAAAGAAATGGACACCATTCTTGTCGCTCAAGGCTACAAGGATGGCAGTGTTGGTGCGCGTATGGCGGCCATTAATGAAGAGCCAATATTTTTGTACGAAGATTCTGACGCTGGCCGCGCGGCTTTGTTGGCCGATATAAACGGCTACATTACCGAGATGACGCTGGCCATGGCGCCGTTGTTTAAAACCGCACCGCCCTATGCGGTAGAAGTGCGTGCGTTTTCGAAAGAGACCCAGGATGGCGCACCGGGCGGCCAATACACCTCGCCCTCAGTGGATGGTTCTAAACCAGGTATTTATTGGATCAACCTGCGCGACATGAAGGCCAACCCCACCTTCGGTTTAAAAACGCTCACCTACCACGAAGCTAACCCAGGTCACCACTGGCAAATAGCCTTGAATCTTGCGCAAGAAGACTTGCCGTTTCTTCGTCGCATCGCGCCTTACAATGCCTACGCCGAAGGTTGGGCTTTATATTCAGAGCGCTTGGCGGCCGAAATGGGCATGTATAAAGACGACCCTTTTAGTGACTTGGGTCGTTTGCAAGCCGAACTATTTCGCGCGGTACGTTTAGTGGTTGATACTGGCATGCACAGCAAGCAGTGGACGCGGGAGCAAGCCATCGACTATATGGCCAGCACGACCGGTACGGCGCAATCCGATGTGGTCTCAGAAATTGAGCGCTACATGGCGTGGCCGGGTCAGGCCTTGGGTTACAAGTTGGGCCAGTTGAAAATATTATCCATCCGCGAAGCCGCCAAAGCTAAGTTGGGTGATAAATTTGATCTGGCTGAATTCCACGATGTTGTGTTGCTCGGCGGTGCAGTGCCCATGCACGTGCTCGATGAAAAAGTCAGTGCTTGGATAGCAACGAAATAAGGCCATTGATAAAAAAGCCGAGCTTAGCCTCGGCTTTTTTATCGCTGAAATTTGCTCACCTGTGAGAGGCAAGCTGAATGAAAATTTTTCTTGGGTTAATACTCGGATCGCTACTCGCCATGAACACCCATGGGTTAGAGCCCATCGTGGCTGGCTACACGGGCGAACATTCGTCGCAGGTGTTAAAACAAACGCGACGTTACTCGGTGTCTTTACCGGAGCGCTATTATGCCGACGCCCGTTCTTATGCCGTCTTGTATGTGATCGACGCAGATTTTCAATTTCAGCATGTGTCGGCACTTGCTCGGAGCATGGCAAGGCTGGGAAAAATTCCCGCCATGATTGTTGTGGGTGTGGCTAATAATGGCCCCAGTGATTATGTCTTTAGCACGACCTGGGCGATAGCCAGTGAACCTGATTACGGCGGCGCAGCAGCCTATTCCCAGTATTTAAATACCGAATTAATTCCGCTCATCGATCGGTATTATCGCACCAATACAGACAGAGCACTGGCTGGTTACTCCCTAGGTGGGTTGTTTAGCCTTTATGAGTGGAGCCAAGCACAATCCTCCTTTAACGCTTTTCTCGCGATGAGTCCGAGTGCGTGGTTTGACGATGAGCGCTTTAAAACAACTTTAGAAAATAAGCTCAACAATAACACACTACCTGCGCCATTATTTTTAACGTTAGCTAATGAGCGAGACATGGGTGTTACACCTTTGGCCGATCTGCTGGCAGAGAAAGGAAAGCAGCCGTTTTATTGGCAGTATAAGACATACCCCAATGAAACCCATTACACAATGGCGTTACCGGCGCTATACGATGGTTTGCAGTTTTTAACGCCAAATTATTTTCTCGATGTAAAAGACCTGATGGCATACGCGGATTATGAAGATGTGTTTGCAGTCTTTGAACGCAAGAAAGCCCAGTGGTCCGGTTTTTCCTTTAGTTGGTTGCAGGCATACACCTTGGCGAAATATTTTTATCACAGCAACCAGATGGATAAGGTTGAAGAGGCCATGGCGAAAGCGCGCAAACAATTTCCGGCGTCTCATGGGGAGTTGGTGACGCAGTTGAGCAAGGCGCTCCATAAGCTCGACCAGCCGGAACGCACCAGGGCTCTGTTATTAACGGTATCGGATAAACAGCAGCAACAAGCGGATTGGATGCAGCAAATGAGTTTAACCTATACCAAGGAATCTGCGGATGCTAAGCGCTACCATGAAAAAGCCTTGCTCTTAGCGCGACAGCATAAATTGGCTAGCTGGGAAGTTTTAGAGTTGCAGCCTTAGTGCTATCGGTGCAAGCCCATAGGTTTTCAGCTGAAAGTCTTTGCAGCGTCGGTACCCGAGCCTTGTGGACTATTGATGCGAGTTATCATTTCGGTATTTCTTTGGCACCTAATTCAACGCCAGCGCCAAGCTAAGATTGTAAGTGTATTTCTATTGTGGTTCGATGTTGCAGGTTGCTAGACCTGCAACCGAGTACGCAGTGAGTTGTAACCCTTTTGTTTCAAAAGGGTTACATCGGAAAATACTTACCATTATTACAGGATGTATTGAGATGTATAAAATTACGGTAACCCGAGGCGAGGAAGACGGGACGCTGACCTTTAACGGCGGCGGAAAAATGATCTCCACGAAATGTTATTGGAACCTAGACAAGAAAATTCCCGCCGGTACCTATGCCAACTGTTCTGCCACAACCATGTCTAGAAAGAAAAACTCCAAGGGTAATCCAAGAGAAGCGGTTTTTCTGCCGAACGTTACAGGTTTTTCTGGCATATTTATTCATATGGGCAAGCCGCCCTATGCGCAGTGGTCTGATGGTTGCATTGTCATCGAGGAAAGTAAGATTATCGATATATACAAAGCTATCACACCAAAAAATGGCCACAACGTTACTGTTGTTATCAGTGGGTAAAATGATGAAAAATTTAATCGCTTGTTGTTTGGTGGTGTTGGTCGCTTGCGCCAGTATTGATGCGGCTGAGCAGCCCAGTGGCGACACTCAGGACTTCTATTTGTTATTGTCTGGCTTGCTAAATGTCAATCAAGATGAATACGTTTTTATCGATAGCTCCGGCAAGACAGCTGTTGATGAATTAAAGATGTTCAAGGCGCTTGAGCAAATATATATCACCAATATAGAGCCGGACCTGAACGATAACAGCTTCAGCGTCGAGCGTCTCAAGCTGGTGATGTTTTTTGCCTTCTATGCCGAGCAGCGCAATGCTTCCGCATTTCAGGAGTATTTGGCAGCGGATTTAATGCCTATTTACCTAGGCAATAAAAACACCTTCGTGAAAATTCTGAAAGAGTTGCCATTTTTGACGGCGGCCAACTGCGCTAGGTTGAACGCCTATTTTGGTCACGAAGGTATGAATGAAGATAAAAAGCCTGACTTTATTAAAACCAACAAGGCTTTGTTCCAACAGACCTTGGAAAGTACCCAATACAGTCAATGTATGACGTTTTTTTGAGCGGCGAACAAATAGCAAGCAGCGGGTAGTTTTTAACGCAGACTTGGCGCTTAGTTATCCTTAATAACTACCCTTGTGCATCAGGTTGGTTTTCCGGTTTGGCATCGGCGAATGCGGGCAAGCTGTTGCAGTGTTGATAAACGGCCATGAGTGCTGGAAATGCCGAGAGGTCTACATTAAATCGCTCGGCATTGTAGATTTGTGGAATCAGGCAAACATCAGCCAAGGTGGGATTGTTGCCAAAGCAGAATTTACCGCCGTGCTTCTTTACCGATAACTCCAAGGCCTCAAAGCCGGATTGGATCCAGTGCGCATACCAGGCATTTTTTTGTGCTTCGCTGGCACCCAGTTCACCGGTGATGTATTTCAGCACCCGTAAATTATTAAGCGGGTGAATATCGCAAGCAATGGCGAGAGCAAAGGCGCGAATTTGCGCCTGTTGCCAGTTATCGCCTGGCAGCAAGCTGGGCTTTGGGTGCTCTAATTCTAGCCACTCCATAATCGCAATCGATTGCCCGAGCATGCCTTGTTCAGTTTCCAGCGCGGGAACCAAACCCTGTGGATTTTTTTGCGTGTAGTCAGCGGATTTTTGCTCACCTTTTAATAGCGAAACAAAGGCGAGATCTACCGGCACTCCTTTCAGGTTGAAGGCAATGCGTGCGCGGTAGGCGGCTGATGAACGAAAATAACCGTACAGGGTTGGCATATTACATCCTTTTAATTGTTAAGCGTATTTGACCAGCGTTTGCTCGATACTGCCAAAAATAGATTGACCGTTTTCGTCGCGCATTTCTATTTTTACTTTGTCGCCAAATTTCATGAAGGCGGTGCTGGGTTTGCCGTCGCGAATGGTTTCGATCATGCGAATTTCGGCAATGCAGGAGTAACCCACGCCGCCCTCCTCAATGGAGGTGCCGTGGCCGGTACCTTGTTTGTTCGATACCGTGCCCGAGCCAATAATGGCACCAGCGCCCATGTTGCGCGATTTTGTCACGTGAGCAATTAATTGACCGAAGTGGAAAGTCATGTCGGTGCCGGCTTCGGGTTTGCCGAAGGCTTTATCATTGAGATACGACAGCAGCGGCAAGGATAATTTGCTGCCGTCCCAGGCATCGCCTAATTCATCGGGTGTCACTGCCACGGGAGAAAAAGCCGAGGCTGGTTTGGATTGGAAGAAGCCAAAACCCTTGGCCAGTTCGCCGGGAATTAAGCCGCGTAGGGACACGTCGTTTACCAACATCACTAAGCGGATATGTTTTTTGGCATCCTCGGCATTGGTAGACATAGGTACGTCACCCGTCACGATGGCGATTTCGGCTTCGAAGTCTACGCCCCATTCATCACTAGGCAGTGGGATGTCGTCGCGCGGGCCAATGAAGTCGTCCGAGCCGCCTTGGTACATCAACGGATCTGTCCAAAAAGTGTCAGGCATTTCGGCGTTGCGCGCTTTGCGCACCAATTCCACGTGATTGACGTAGGCACTGCCATCGGCCCATTGATAGGCGCGCGGTAAGGGCGAAGCGCACTCGCTTTCGTTAAAACTAAAGCTGCCCGTGGCTTTGCCTGCGTTTAAGTCTTTATATAGGGCTTCGAGTTTGGGTGCACAGGTGTCCCAGTTATCGAGCGCCGCCTGCAAGGTAGGGGCAATGTGGCTGGCTTTTACTGCCTTTTGTAAATCTTTACTGACAAGGATGAGCGCGCCATCTCGGCCGGATTTTTGTGATGCTAATTTCATAGTGGTTTCCTTAAGCGTTGGCTCATGATTGGGCGCTGAAATGTTTCTTGAGGTTATCCCAGCATTTAACGTAGTCCACTTGGCGCGCTTCTGTGGTCATGGCGAAGCGCGTGGGGGTGATGGCGTAACGGGATTCAAACATAAACGCCAGCGTATTGTCATAGCGCTGTGGTTTTAGTTCGGCATTGCTGGCTTTTTCAAACACAGCCGCCTCTGGCCCGTGTGGGCTCATGCAGTTATGCAGGCTGGCGCCGCCGGGTTCGAAGCCCTTTTCTTTGGCGTCGTAAACGCCGTGAATTAAGCCCATGAATTCGCTCATGATATTGCGGTGATACCAAGGCGGGCGAAAGGTGTCGTCGGCTACCATCCAGCGCGGAGGGAAAATGACGAAGTCGCAATTGGCCACACCAGGGGTATCCGAAGGGGCGCTAATCACGGTGAAAATGGATGGGTCTGGGTGGTCGAAGCTAACGGTGTTGATCACGTTAAAGCGCGACAAGTCGTATTTGTAGGGCGCAGAGTTGCCGGTCCAAGCGACAACATCGAGGGGCGAGTGGCCGATACTGGCGCTGAAAAAGTGGCCGCCGTATTTACACACTAATTCGAACTTGCCCTCGCGATCTTCATAGGCTGCGACCGGGTATTGAAAGTCGCGATCGTTGGCATAGCCGTTGGCGCCCACGGGGCCCCGCTCGGGGAGGGCGAAGGCGGCCCCGTAATTTTCACACAGGTAGCCACGGGCGCTGGCCTCTAACAGCACGACCCGGAATTTCATGCCGCGGGGAATGACGGCAATATCGCCCGGCGCGATATCGAGCAAGCCGCACTCAGTATGCAGACGCAGTTTTCCCTGCTGCGGCACAAATAATAATTCGCCATCGGCGTTGTAAAAAAACCGATCCTGCATGGACTGGTTGATTAAATACACGTGAATGCCGATACCCACTTGCACGGCTGCATCACCGTTGGCTGCGAGTGTGACCAAGCCGTCGATAAAATCTTGCGGCTGGGTCGGGATTGGCAGTGGCGACCAGCGCAGCATGTTTGGCACCGGCGGCTGTTCCGTTATCGGACCTGTGCGGGTAAGTGTCGCGCCAGTATAGGCGGCGTAATCACCTTGTTGGGCCGAAGGGCGGATGCGGTAAAACCAGGTGCGGCGGTTGTGCGCACGGGGCGCGGTGAACGCGGTGCTGCTGAACTGCTCGGCGTAGAGGCCAAAGGCGACTTTTTGTGGGCTGAACTGACCCACGGGCAGGGCGCCAGGTAGGGCCTCGGTTTCATGTTCGTTGTCGAAGCCGGTTAAATATCGCAAGGGTTCCATGAACTTGGCTCTTGGTGATGACGAGGCGTCAATTTAGTTACAAGTGTAACCAATGTCAAACCTTTCGCGGCCCCAGAGGTAAATAACCGGCAAGTTTGCCGGTTATTTAACGGGGTAGTGCGCGTTTACTCGCCGCCTAAATCAGGTAGCTGCTTTTGCTGTGCGCGCCGTGAGTGGGTTTTGCAACACCCAAATACCCAGCAATACAAGCGCCATGCCGATCGCGTGATACGCGGTAAAGTGCTCATCTAGCAACCAAATAGCAAGTAGGCTGGTGACTACGGGGCCGGCATTGCCCATCAGGCTTACCTGCTCTGGCCCAATGCGGCGCACCGCTTCGCTACCCATAAAGGCTGGCAACACGGTGCAGAACAGGGCTAGGCTGGCAATGACCCACCACACCGCCGTTGGCCATTGGCTAAAGGTGGCAAGGTTAATGGGTTGATGCAGCGCTTGATGCAGGGTCATTACCAATGTTGATGACAGCATGACCACGCAAGTAAAAGGAATAGAGCCCATGCGCTGAATGGGGCCGCGGCTCAACACCATGTAGCTGGCGAAAACCAATGCGGCGAGTAACACCAGACTTGCCCCTAAGGTGACGTCTGCACCTAGCGCCTGCCTGTCCATCATGAACATTAAACCAAGCCCCGCGTAGGTAAGCAGTGCACACTGCCACATGGTTTTTTTGATCGGGCGTTTAAACCAGAGCCAGCCCAATAGCACGGTAAAAATAGGGTAGGAAAATAACAGCATGCGCTCTAATTGTGCAGGAATGTATTCCAAGCCTTTCATGTCGAGCCAGCCGGAAACATAGGAGCCGATCACGCCTAAGCCGCTGGCAAACAGTAGATCTTTGAGCGTGACGCGGTAGTAGCGCATGGACCACAGGCCAATGACTAAGAACGCCGGTGCCGATAGCAGCAGTCGAAAAAACATTAAACTGCTGGCGTCTAAACCGTAGGCGTAAGCCCACTTAATAAAAATAGGTTTGGCCGAAAAGAGCGTGATCGAGCCGATCGCTAAAGCCACGGCAACTGCGTCAGCTGGTGGTTCGGCTGGCTTGAATTGGGAGTTGTGTCGTAAGTTGGGTGGTTCGTCGTCCATTGTAAAGTCCTTCCTTTTGGATAAAAGGCGACAAAGGCGACAGGGTGAGAAACACAGTTAACACATTCCGCCGCATTTGCAGCCGGTGTGTTAATAGAAAATTTAGCTCAACACACCCGCCATCAACATCACGCGCCATGTGGCGGTAATGCTGCGTGTGCAGACGAGATGTAGAGGGGCGAGCGAGTACATGGATAATTCCTTTATTAAGTGCTCGACAGTAATCGGTGGGGAAATCAAAGGCAAGAAAAAATTGTCGCGGCATTAAATCAGGGCGCGGGTGCGCCCTGATTTATTTATAGACTATTGATCTTGATTGAGTGCTGGATCATTAAATCGACCGCGGTTGTCGACACCGAGCATGTACTTAGCAACGGCTAGACGCATCTCTGGGTCTAGGTAATCTTGCGCCGGCATCTCTGGGTAGTCCTCGCGCTTTTTCGTCGGTTTCGCGATGTATTCAGCCAAGCCCTCGGGGTTATCCATGTACAGCGCCTGAATAATTTGAACGGGTGGGCCAATCATGCGGATATTGTAAGCGTGGCAGCCGGTGCAAACACCGAAGTATGCCATTTTGCCTTTTTCATCGGGTGTGAAAGGGTGTGGTTCTGCCGGCTCGGGTAATAGATAGCTCACGGTGGCCGCAGTGGTGTCAAAGCCACAGGTGCCATAATCTTTTAAACCGACAGCGATGTATTTGGTGCGATCTAAAATACAACTATCTTTACTTTCACCCACGTTCAAAATATCCACGTCGCCCTGGGTGAAGGTGGCAACTTTGAGCGCCTTAATTTCATCAATCGGCTCGTAGCCATTGTTGAACATGAGGTTGTCGAGAATAGCGACTTTGTCCGAGTGGGGCTCTGAGTCTGGATCGATGGTGATGTTGGCGAAGCTGTGGTGATCGGTTATTACTATGCCAATGTTCTTATTGTTGGTGATGATATTGCCTTCGATGGTCACTTCGTCGGCGGCCATCACGATGATGCCTGTACCGGCCGGAACACCGGCCACAATGGAGCCTGGTGCACCGAAGTTTTTGTGGTTGTTGTCGTTGATAAAATTATTGCGAATAATCACATCGTAAGTGGTTTTAATTGGCAGGCCTGGAGTGATAAACGCCAGAATGCCGCCGGTGTTGTTGTACACCTTATTATTTTCTACCACCGAGTGGCGTGAGTTTTCGATTTCAATGCCGGCCACGTTTTCAAATACTTCGTTGTTGTTGACGTGAATGTTGTCGCACATGCCCACGTAAATAGCGGCGTCTTCAATGCCGCTTAATACATTGCGTTCAATCAAACCATTTTTACCTAGCTGTGGGAAAATACCGTACACGCCGGTGTCGACTACATGGTTGTTGCGGATCAAAAAGTTATTGCCGGCCTGGCCCATAATTGCGTTACCCTTGTAATGGGTAATGCGCAAGTTTTCCACGGTGATGTTGTTGCCAGAGTAGAGTACGGCATCGTTGAGTTTGTGTTCGCCTTCGAGCACGGGCCACTTGCCCTCTTTGATCACACCGGTTAACCAAATATCGTCTTTATCGATATACACCGTTTCTTTATAAGTGCCTGGGTGAACGCGAATTACGTCGCCGGGCTGGGCGTTTTTTACCGCCGCTTGGATGGATTGACCATTGGTCACATCAATAAATTTTCCACTGCTGCCAGTGGCTCCCACCGAGGCGTCGAGCTTGGCGCCGGCTTGTAGCTTTGTGCCATCATTTTTTGCGTAGCGATCGCTGCCGCCGACAATGGTTGCCGCATTATTTGACGCTAGGCTGCTACCGAGCCATACACCACCGGCGACCAGGCCGACAGCGATAACCACTGTGATTAATTTATTGCTCATTTTTATTCTCCTTGTGAAGCCTGGGTAATTTTTTGTCTAAGTGCCGGGGGAAGCAGTCCTACCGGCGGTAAACCCGATGGCACTGACGTTGGAATGCTGGGGCTGAAGGTTTCATCGCTAAGGGTGCCCATAAAGGTCACCAGCAAATCCAATTCTGACTCGGTCAATTTTGGTTCCCAAATGTGCCAGTGCAGCACCATGTTTTTGTTTTGCTCCTCGGTAAGCGCATGGCCGCGGCCGAGGGTGTAAAATTCGGTTGCCTCGCGCAATGTATCGAAGCTGCCCGAGTGCATGTAGGGTGCAGTTTTTGTAATGTTGCGCAGGCTTGGCACTTTAAAGCCGCCGCGCCACGTGGGGTTGTTAAATATTGCTTCGGCACCGCGATCAAATGTTCGACCTTCGGGTTCTGCGACGCCGATAACAGCGATTTGCTGATTGGTAAACAGCGGTGGGGTATGGCATTCCGCACAGCGCGCGACGAAAGACCGGAATACGTTTAAGCCTTCTTTTTCTTCATCGTTTAACGCATCGTGAAAGCCATGCGCGTAATGATCGTAGCGGCTATTGAGCGACACTAAGGAGGTTTCAAACGCCGCTATAGCGAGATAGATTTTATCCAAGTCAATGTCCTTGCCCTGATTTGGAAAGGCTTGCGCAAACAATGCTTTGTAGTGCGCATTGCCATTGAGGTCAGTCAATAATTGCACTGGATTATTGCCCATCTCCACCGGCGAATAGAGTGGCCCTTGCATCTGCTCTTCCAAACTTTGCGCCCGCGCATCCCAAAAAAAGCGGGTGAGAAAAGCCATGTTCCACAGGCTGGGTGCGGCGCGGTTGGCTTCTTTTCCAGCAATGCCTTGCGAGCGCGGTAAGCCGTCGGCGAAACCCAGTTGCGGGTGATGACAACTAGCGCATGAGAGGGTGTGGTCACCCGATAAAATGGGGTCGAAAAATAATATGCGACCTAAGTCAATCTGCTCGGGGCTGAACCCGTCCCGCCGCGCCGGTAGGGCAGTTTTCAAACCGCCTACACCGCGGTTGTACAGGGAGTTGTATTGATCGTACAGACTGTGCAGTTTGCAGCCATTGCTCGGGTCTAGACTAAAGCCTGGTGGGCAATGCTGCGCCAGCGTCACGGGCGCGGTAGAGACCGCACTTGAGCCTGCCGCGCCGACAGCGTGCAGGCTAAGTAGCGCAACGAGTGCGCCTTGTGAGGAGCATCTGCTTAGCAATCGAGTCGCCATCATTTCAGTGTGTTTATGTAGCTCAGGAGGTCGATGAGTTCTTGTTCGGTGACGGTGTTTACCATCATGGCCATTTGCCGGCCGTATTTATCTGCTTGTGCTGCACCTCTGTGTCCGGCTTTGAAGGCCGCAAATTGACGCAGCATATAGGCGTCGCCAACGCCGACCAGCGCTGGGGCGTTTAACGCCTCATTACCTTCAGCTTTAGCGCCATGGCAAGCGCCGCATTTCATGTTGTACTGCTTGTAACCTGCGTCCGTATTGCCAGACAGCGTAGCGGTAGGGGCGGTTCGTGGTAATGCGGCAATATAGCTGGAAACCGCGTTTATGGCGGCTTGATCGGGTAGGGTTGCAGTCATGCCGCGCATTTGTTGGCCGTAAATATCGGCGCTGTCGGTTCCCCTGAGTCCTGCTTTGAAATGCATTAACTGGCGCGCTAAATAGCTTGCAGATTGCCCCGCTAATGCCGGTGCATGCATGGCTGGTACGCCCTCGGCTTGTTGACCGTGGCAGGCGGCGCAAGTGCTATAAAGCGCTTTGCCATCTTGGCTGTGTGCTAAGCCGGCAGCGGCTAGAAGGATCGCGCCTAGGATTGTTTTCATAAACATAGTGGTGCTCTTTGTTTGCCTCAAGATCTTGTGAGTTTAGATCCGTCCCAGTATTTTTCTGCTTACATCTTATCTGGTACGCTAGTGCCACATCGTTTTACGAATTATACGGAAGTGACAAAAAATAAACAGCCCACCAATAGGGGTTTGGCGCGTGTTTCATCGTATTGGCATTTTGTTTCCAATGAATCGGGCTGAAATGAGATGTAACGGGTGTTCGCTAATGCGCCCAATGCCGCGATTTGAGGCGCAGTTAAGCCGGATTGTGCAAGGTTTGCTGCTTATTGCTGCATACCTTGGGTGTAGGCGTTGCTTTGGTTGGTATATGAATTTACATCAACGTCAAACTGGCGCTGGGCGCTTCAACTTCAATCGTCGATCTCCTTAGTCCCGCTCGACCGGACAGGCATTTTAGGGGCGATTTTTATGGGCACAATAACACCGTTTAAGTAACCCCAACCACGCTAGGGTGGTTGGGGTTTGTCCTTGAAAAAAGACGTGGAATGTACCGAGCCAGTTACAGGTTGTAGCGCAGATCAATGCCGTAGGTGCGCGGTGCTGAGATGTCGAGATAACCGGTACCGAAGACGTCCAGGGTGCGGCCGCCAAGGCTATTGGTAACTTTATTGTCCAGTAGGTTGTGGCCCCAAAGCGCCAGCTCGTAATGGCCATTATTGCTGGTCCAGCTTAGGCGAGAGTTCAGCCGTTTGGCGTCTTCGCCAAAGTAGGGAATGGGCGTGTCGACACCGCCAATGTTGACCGAGGTGATGGCCGCGGGATCGGATTCGGCACTGTTCTCTGCATACACATAGTCGGCATGCCAATTGATCGAGCCAACGCTCACCTCTGGCGCCCAGTCAAAGGTGAGGGTGTAGGCTGTGTCTGTGGTGCCCGTTTCTTTGTCGGACTGTAGCTCGCCAATGGCGTTGTAGAAGGGCTCCCAGCTAGATTCTTGGTCGCGAACCGTGGTCACGAGGCCGAGCCGAACGGTATCTGTGGGCAGCCAGTCAAAGGTAATTTCAAAACCGTTGAACTGCTGATCGCCGTTGATCACCCGTGGTAACGCATTTACCTGGCCTGGTGGCTTTGACTCAACACTGCGTTGGCGGCCGTCAATCGCCATATCGAAATAACTAAATTGCACTCGGGCTTTGCCATCGAAGAGGTCGCCCTTTATGCCTAATTCGATGTTGGTCACCTCTTCAGGTTTGATGGGTGTGTCGGCGGTACTTTGATCTAGGCTGTCAAAGCCGCCGGATTTATAGCCCGTGGCATAGGACAGGAAGGTCATGACATCATCATTGATATCATATTGACCGACCAACCGGCCGGTGACTTTACGCCAGGTTTCCGAGGCGTTAATGATTTGATCACCCACCACATAGCCGTCGCCGGCGCGGAAAACGACGGGTTCAATAGGGGCGGTGCCTGGCACTGTCGCGCGGTCGAAGTTAACCCCGGGCACTTGCCAGCTGAAATCTTTTTTGTCGTTGCTGTAGCGCAAGCCGGCTAAAACCCGGAAGTCGTCGGTCAGGGTGAACTCACCGTCGGCAAAAAGGCCGTAATTGACAAATTTGCCTTCGTTAAGCACCGACTCCTGCCACGCTTGGCCCGCGTGTGATAAACCAAACAGCATGCTGGTGCCTAGAGACTGGGCAACGGCATCGTAATAGACGTCGTCTTGCGGCAGTGGGCCGACGCCGAGCAGGGTGGTAAAGGTGGCCCAATCATTTGGATTCCACAGGTGATCTATAGCATTCAGTGCGGCTAACGACTGTTCAGCTTGCGCCGCTGCGATTGCATCGGCTTCGGCTTGGGTCATAAAGCCTGCTTGAACCGCCGGCGCCGTTTGTTGGTTTACTGCGGCGACAGTACCCTGATAAATCATGCCTTGCAGCATCGGGTTGCTGGTTAAGTCCTGGGTCACAAGGGTGGTAACGGAATCGCCCAGCGCGGTGACTCGGGTGGTTTGGTTCACATTTTCAACCGAGTAGTTTACCCCCACCACACCGCTGAAGGTGTCGCCGGTAAAATTCAGCTGCAGCTCTTCGTACAAAATGTCGTTGTCGAAGATATTGTTGGTGTCTAAGTAGGCCGTGGCGTCGGCGGTGCCGTCTTCTTCTTCGCGGTTGGTGGTTTCGAAGGCGCGATAGCTGTTAATCCACTTTAGGCTGAATTGATCGTTGAACTGGTGCATTAGTTTAGTGCTAACGGCGTACATATCGCGGGTTTCCTCGCCGTTAATCACGTCATTGGCGACCTTGCGTGAGAAGGGGTCGGTATTGAGTGCGCGGTCGCTGAAGCCGATAGCGGTGCGGGGTGAGTTGTCGACTTTGTCCCAGTCGTAAGACACCTGCAAGCTGGTGGCCTCAGTGATATTCCACAGCAAGGCCAGACGGGCGTTTAAGGTATCTTGCTCGCCACTGTCGCGGCCGGCGACGTTGTCGACATAGCCATCGCGTTGATTCGATAGAATATTGGCACGCAAATAAACGGCGTCTGACAAGGGCGCATTAAACATGGCTTCTGTGCGCACTAAACCGTAATTACCGAGTTTCGCGCTCACAAACGCTTCGAGCTCCTCGCTTGGCTTATTTGGCACCATGACAACCGCGCCAGCCGCGGCATTGCGGCCAAACAGTGTACCTTGTGGGCCCTTTAAGACATCGACCTGCGCCATATCTGAGAAAGCAATGGTGGTGGCAGCGGATGGCAAGTAAGCGTCGTCGTAAAATGCGGCCACCGAGGGATCGCCTCCAGCGCTTATGCTGGGGCTGGTAACGCCACGGATGCTCAAGGTGGACTGGGTGACGCCACCACCGACGTCAAAACCCGGAATGTAGGCATCTATGTCGCTCAGGGTGAGAGCGCCAGTATTTGCCATGTCTTTATTGGAAAAGGTATTCACGGCAATGGGCACGTCCATTGCGTTCTGCTCGCGCTTTTGCGCGGTCACGACCACCTCTTCTAGGGCAAGTGTTTCCGCTAGCGCTAGGTAAGGCGCGGCTGCTAAGGGGCAGAGCAGGGCGATCGTTAGGGACAGTCGTGTTTGGGTAAAGCGGGCAGGTGAGCGCATGTTATGACTCCGAATATTATTTTTATCGTGGTCAATTGAGATTAAAGACTCAGGCGTAATTAGACAAGTGTTCAATTGGCACATTTGAACCAACTAGCTTTTGGGTGCATTTGCCCTGCTGGTCGCGTCATGACACCGCCGCGCAATGTGCCTTTTCACCAGGCCGAGAGCCAGTTGTTGACGGATTTCGCGAAACGTAGACTTAACCCAGTCTGTGATAACGCATTGGATGTTGATGACCTAGCGTTGCTTAGTTGGTCAAGGGGTTGCTTCGATGGCGAGCCAAGCCCGCCTGAGTAGGTGTGCTCAGTAAGGCGTAGGTTGTTGAGCTAGGTTTGGCTTGACTAGAGCGCTGACCACCGCAAGGTGAGTCAAACTGGGTAAGTGTAGACGAGGAGCAGGTGGCAAAGGCTCGCCACCTGCTTGCTGCTTTAGCGTTTAACGGCTAGTGCCAACAGCTGGCTAATCATTCGACGAATGGCCTTTTGCGCCTGTTCGAGGTTGAGGATACCTTGGTCGAGCAATAGCAAATACTCCACATACAAGATCACACCATGCACGATGTGAGCATCGGTTTCAGCCTCTTTAGAGCCAAGCACTTTAAAGAAATTCATGATGCTAGTGGTGATATTGGCTTGGGGAATGCAGGCCGTTACTGCCAACGCAGGATTGCGCAGCGCCTCGGTTTTAAACGAGTGCTGGACAATGCGTCTATCTCGGTCATCAACCTGAGCTTTAATGTGCGTCATGATGGCGTTTGTTAGCGCAGTACTGAGCACTTCAAATATTTGAGGGTCGGAGAGATTTGCGCCTTTCAATTTTTCTAATACTGCAAAACCAGTCTCTTCTAACTGCTCGGTTTGCTTGAGCGCATCTTGTGCAAACAAGTTAAAAGCATCAGAAACGAGTTCTTGGATATCTTTAAAGTAATAAGTAGTGGCTGCTAAAGGTACATTTGCTTCTTTAGCAATGGCGCGATGTCTTACGCCGCGTATGCCATCTCTCACAACAATACGTAGGGTGGCTTCTAGAATTGCGCGTCTGCGTTCTCTGCTATCCGCGCGTTGGGCTTTGCGCCCTTGAAATTCAATTGTCTCTGCTCGAGACGTACTAATTACTGCTGTCATTCCCTTACCCTCAGTGTGGTTATTACGGTGGGATGACTTCTAAGTCATGCCCTTACTGAAAATCTACTTTGGACTTTCAAATTTTTATAATGCCAATGCATTGTAACCGTAAAAGCCTGATTGAAAAGTATTCGAAGCAAGAAAATGCGAAACAGTCAGCTAATTGTTCCTGTTGTGCGTACTCTTTTACTACCTTTGGCAGTTTTTATTCTATTTTTGTCACGTGAATCTTTAATTTTAAAATCAATAATATTTTTGATCGCGACCAAAAAGCCGACAACTAAAAAAGCACCGGGCGGTAATATAGCGACTAAAAAACCGGAATAATTGTTCAGTAAAGTGATTTTCCAGTGCGTTGCTATCGATCCAAAAAGTAAATCCATGTTAGAAAAAAGTGTACCCTGTCCGAGTAATTCCCGCACAGCGCCAATGGTTATTAACACCAAGGTAAAGCCTAAACCCATCATAAGCCCGTCAAAAATTGCCGGCGTTAATTTATTCTTTGATGCAAAGGCGTCGGCACGCCCTAAAATGACGCAGTTAGTTACGATAAGCGGAATAAATATGCCGAGTATTTCAAAAAGCTCGTAGGTAAATGCTTTCATTAGCATTTCAGTGCAGGTGGTAAATGAGGCGATAATCATCACGAACACCGGCAATCGAACGGCATCGGAAACATGATTGCGAATGAGCGCTACAGATGCGTTTGATCCGACCAGCACAAGCATAGTTGCTAAACCTAAACCCAGGGCGTTGACCACCGAGCCGGAAACGGCAAGCAGCGGGCATAGTCCGAGTAATTGAACCAGCGCCGGGTTGTTGGTCCACAAACCGTTTTTTGCAATGGCGGTATAAACCCCAGGTTCTTCATGGGTATTTTCCGCAGCTGGGTTTTGCGCGCCCGGTGCGATTGCGTCGCTCTTGCTCATGGCTGCACCTCTAATTGTGCCGGTTCGGATTTAGCTTGATTGATGTCGAACAGAGCTTTGTGATGTTCCCGTGCGAACGCTAACGTTTTTTTAATTTGCTTTACTGTTGCGCGCGGGGTAATTGTAGCGCCGGTAAATTGATCGAAGTCGCCGCCATCTTTTTTTACCTGCCAGTTTTCTGGTGTTGGTAAAGATAAACTTTTTTGGTTGAACGATAAAATCCAATCAGATTTTTTTAGTTCAACTTTGTCGCCAAGGCCTGGCGTTTCCGTGTGTTTTATCACCCGTACACCGGCGATGCTTTGATCCATATTAATGCCGACAATCATTTTTATCTTGCCGCTATAACCATCAGGAGCCACAGTTGGAATAATAACGGCATTGATTTGACCGTTTTTGCGCGCCCGAAAGATGACTGCGTTGGTGTCGGTGTGCAACTGTTTTTGCCATTGTTCATCAATGGCCAAGGTGTCGTGCAGTAGATCGTTATCGTGGGTTGCCGCCGGCAATATTTCGAGTAGGGCTTTTTGTGCCGCGGCTTGTTCGGCCTTTGCAATGGGTTCGATGGTAAGCTGATTGACAGTCGCCAGGGCCGCCGCGGTTAGAATGGCAAAACCACCCAAGAGTAGGCCGTTAAAACCAATAGACGATATAAGCTTCACTCGTTTTTCTCCGTGGCTTTGCGCGCCTTTGTGTGGCCATAGGTACGCGGTATCGTGTAGTAATCGATAAATGGCGCAGCAAAATTCATCAATAGAACGGCGAAGGCGATCGCATCGGGATAATTGCCCCAGGTGCGAATGCAAAAAACCAACAGGCCAACGCCTGCACCGAAAATAAATCGGCCTTTGTTTGACGTTGTCGACGTGACGGGGTCGGTAATAATAAAAAATGCGCCCAGCATAGTACCGCCAGAGAGCAGATGCATAAGCGGAGAGCCGGCTGAGTTGGAGCTGCCGCCGTCATAAAAAAGCGCGGCGAGTAATGCCAGCGTCATTAGCATACCTACGGGGGCGTGCCAGGTGAAGATACGCTGTTGCAGCAGAAAAATTCCGCCCACTAAAAAGCCAAAGTTGACCCATTCGAAACCGGCTCCAGCCCAGTGGCCGTGTAAAAACGTTGGCTTTTGTTGGTACAAATCTTCGAGCAGGAGGCCGCTGTTTTGCCGGAAGGCATCGAGTGGTGTGGCACCGGTATAGGCGTCAGCGGAAAGTGTTTGAATTTCAAAAACGTGTTTGAGCGCGGTTAGTAAATCGGGTAGCGATCGCGAGTCTGTTGCCAGTGCCTCGGGGATGGCCCACTGCGTCATGGCAACGGGAAATGAAATAAGGAGAACAACGTAGCCGACCATAGCTGGGTTGAAGGGGTTGTAGCCTAGACCGCCGTACAGTTGTTTAGCAATAACAATGGCAAAGCCAACGCCGACAAAAACCAGCCACCAAGGCGCGTAGGGTGGCAACGCTAAGCCGAGTAATAAAGCGGTGACCAGCGCGCTGCCGTCGGTTAAATAAAAACCGATTGGCTTTTTGCGTAATGTTAACACCAGTGCCTCGAAGCCAAGAGCAAACACAATGGCTAGGCCAATGTTGATCAGCGTCCCAGACCCGAAAAACCAAGTCAGCGCTGCCAGCCCGGGTAGGCAGGCTAATGCGACAGTTAACATCACGGTTTGGGTGCGGTTGCTACCTTTGGCGTGGGGTGAGGTTATGCGCAGGAAAGCCATAGTTTTTCTCAGGCGTTTTCAAGTTTAGATTGCGTTTCTGCCAATTTGGCTTCGAGTTTTTCCGCCGCGGTTTTCAGCGCATCGACATGCGGGCTGGCCTCGGCCTCGGCGCTGGCAAGTTTTTCCTGTGCCTTGAGCAAGCGCGCCTGAAGGGACTCAACTTGTTGGCGCAACTTTTCGTCGTCGCTCATGGCGGCCATCGCTTCCGCTTTTGCTTTAGCGCGCTCAATGGCGATAGTGGCGGCGTCTTGTTCGGCTGGTGATGCAGGTGACGGCGCTAGCACCGTCGACGCTGCGGCAAGCGCCTGTTCCGCTTCAGTTAGTTTTTGCGCTAGTTTGTCGACGCCGAGTTGCAGTGCATCGACCGTGGGTGCGTTATCTGCTTTGGCTTGTGCTAGCTTTTCTTGTGCTTTAGCTACGCGCGTTTGCAGAGAGGTTATATTGGCTTTTAATTTTTCATCGGGAGCCATATTCATTTTCGCTTGCGCGCGCGCGATGGCTGCCGCCACCGGGTCTGTTGTTGCGTTTGCGTCAGCATTCGGTTGCTGATCAAAATCCTCTAGCTTTTGCTGCGCTTCCTGCAGCTTTAATTCAGCACCTTTAATGGCGGCGCGAAATTTCTCTGCTTGTTCTTCAGATTGAGCGCCGGCCAACTTTTGCTGTGTCAGCTCTAGGCGACTTTGCGCAGAGCTCAATTGTCGCTCTAGCTTCTCGCGCTGTGCTTGCGGCGCTAGTTGCTGTGCTTGTTGCGCTTTTTTCGCATTGGCGATGGCAGCGGCCACTGGGTCTGCGCTTGGCACCTGTGGCGCTGGCTTTTGCCCAGTTTCAGCGGCGGCTTTTTGGGCTGCCATTTTTTCTTTTGCCAGCGCTGCTGCTTTGGCGCGCTCCACGCGCTTGGCTTCTTTTTCCAGCTCGGCTCGCGCTATGCGCTCTTGCCGAAAGGCGAAGCGCTCGCGCGAGCGATCAGATTTAATTTTATCGGTCCGGGCTTCGCGAATATCACCTTTGGCGGCGCGGTAGTATTGCACCAGTGGAATCGACGAAGGGCAGACATAGGAGCAGGCCCCGCATTCGATACAATCAAATAGATTATAGGCTTCGAGTTTGTCGTGCTCTGCCGCGCGAGCATACCAATACAGTTGTTGTGGCAGCAGCGATGCCGGGCAGGCTTCGGCGCACAGCCCGCAGCGAATACAGGCTTGTGCTGGTGGCGGTGCGGGCAATTCTTTTTTGCTTGGCGCTAAAATACAGTTGGTGGTTTTTACTACTGGCACTTCGGCTGTCTCGAGCGTGAAACCCATCATTGGGCCGCCCATGATTAGGCGCGAGACTTTGGCGGCGTCGAAGCCGTGTGCCGCTAGCACGTGCCCTATGGGGGTGCCTAAACGCACCTCAATATTGCGCTGAATCTCCAGCGCTTCGCCCACTACCGTGGTGGTGCGCGCAATGAGTGGTTCGCCTAAGGCAACAGCGCGCCATGCGGCCACGGCGGTGCCGACGTTTTGCACGACGATGCCGATGTCGGCGGGAATTTTCCCGCTCGGCACTTCTTTGCCCGTGACAATTTGAATCAGCTGTTTTTCGCCACCCGAGGGATATTTGGTGGGGAATACAACGATGTTAACCCGACTGCCTTGTGCTGCTGTTTGCAGTGCGGCGATAGCCTCGGGTTTATTGTCTTCGATGCCGATCAGAATATTTTTTGGCTCACCTAAAAGGTGTGCCATTAATTTTGCGCCGGCGATCACGTCTGCGGGTCTGTCGCGCATCAGGCGATCGTCGGCGGTTATATAGGGTTCGCACTCGGTGCCATTGAGGATCAATGTGTGGATGGGCTGGTTGGCTTTGGGCGCCATTTTTATGGCGGTGGGAAAGCCAGCGCCGCCCATACCTGCTATACCGGCGCGGCGAATTTTCTCCACCAGGGCCGTGAGTTCAAGGGACTTGTAGTCATCGCAAGGCGTCAGCTCAACCCATTGGTCGCGGCCGTCAGTTTCAATCACGATACAGGGGCCGTGCATACCCGATGGGTGCGGCAGTGGGCGATCCTCGATGGCAATAACGCGGCCGGAACTGGAGGCGTGCAGTGCGGCGGAAAATGGTCCGATGGCTTCGGCAATCATCTGCCCGGTGCGCACCAGATCGCCTACCGCAACACAGGGCTCGGCCGGCGCACCCAAGTGTTGGTTCAAGGGCAGTATGAGCGTTGGTGGTAGGGGAATGTCGCCCAAGGGCAGGGCCATGGACTGCTGTTTGTTCTCGGCCGGGTGAATCCCACCGTGAATAGGCCAAATTTGGGTCATGCGGCTTGCTCTGAACGGTCTGTGGCGATGATGTCGGGTGCGCTGGCTGGGGCTGTTTCGGGGGTTTCCCACTTCCAGCTGTTTAAGCTGGTTTGTACTGGAATCATGTCGATACAGTCTACGGGGCAGGGCTCGATACAGAGGTCGCAACCGGTGCATTCGTCGGCGATCACGGTATGCATTTGTTTAGCTGCGCCCAAGATGGCATCCATGGGGCAGGCCTGAATACACTTGGTGCAACCAATGCATTCATCTTCGCGAATGTAGGCTACCCGCGCCACGTCGAGTTCGACACCGTGCTCTTCATCGAGGCTGGGGGCCGCCACATCCAGTAAGGTCGCAATGGCGTTAATAGTACTTTGGCCGCCAGGCGGGCATTTATTGATGGGCTCGCCATTGGCTATGCCTTGGGCATAGGGTTTGCACCCTGGGTGGCCGCATTGGCCACACTGGGTTTGCGGCAGTAGGGCATCAATTTGTTCGACAATAGGATCGCCTTCCACCTTAAAGCGCACGGCAGCAAAGCCGAGAATGGCACCGAAAATCAGCGATAGGCTGCCCAGGGCAATTAGTGCTGAGGCGATAGGGTGGGTCGTTATTAATTCCAGCATAGCGAGCTCTTATACCAAACCACTAAAGCCCATGAAGGCGAGAGACATCAGGCCCGCGGTAATCATACCGATGGCGGCACCTTTAAAAGGTGCGGGTACATCGGCGACGGCTAGGCGCTCGCGCATGGCCGAAAACAACACTAAAACTAGAGAGAAGCCCAGTGCCGCGCCGAAGCCATATAAGGCCGATTCGACAAAATTATGGGCGTGGGCGGTGTTCTGCAGTGCCACGCCCAATACCGCGCAGTTGGTGGTGATTAAGGGCAGGAACACGCCCAGAACGCGATACAGCAAAGGGCTGGATTTTTCGATGAACATCTTGGCGAATTGCACGACCACGGCGATCACCAAAATAAAGGCAATGGTGCGCAGGTATTCGAGACCCAGCGGCATCAACACCCAGCTGTTTACCATGTAGCTGGCAATGGAGGCCAAGGTTAAAACGAAGGTAGTGGCGCCGCCCATGCCAATGGCGGTCTCTAATTTATTGGAGACCCCCATAAATGGGCACAGCCCGAGGAACTGAACCAGCACGAAGTTGTTCACTAAAATAGTGCTGAGCATAATGACGGCAAATTCGGTCATCTTGGCAGTTCCATTCCTGTCTACTTTAGGGCGTCAATATAAGCCGCCTATTATCAGTGAGGTCGATATGACCAGCAATATAACCCGATGGTTATGTTTATACCTGTTGTGAATATGCTTAAAAGCAGTAAACAGCTTACAGTCAACAGGACGGGCCGGCGCGGCGCCCGGGTTTGCTTCTCCTGTAAACTGTCAGCTTGTTCTTTACATCACCCTCTGGCCTGGCTTAGCGCCGGCGTGGGGTTCTAGCAAGTAGAATTCCTTTTTGCCGGGGCCGGCGGCTAACACCATGCCCTCGCTCATACCGAACTTCATTTTGCGCGGCGCTAGGTTGGCCACCATTACCGTGAGCTTGCCCACTAAATCTTCCGGCCTGTACGCGCTCTTGATACCGGAGAACACATTGCGGGTTTCACCGCCTATGTCGAGGGTTAACTGCAGTAGCTTATCGGCGCCTTCCACGTGTTGCGCGTCTTTGATCAGCGCGATGCGCAGGTCGACTTTGGCGAAATCATCGAAATTGATTTCTGCCGCTAGGGGCTCGTCAACTAACGGGCCGCTTGCTTGTGCTGCGGCCTCAGCCGGTGCGGTTTCGGGCTGTTTATTGGCTTCAATCATGGCGTCTACGGCTTTTGGGTCTATGCGGGTTAATAGCGGTTTAAATTCGTTGATGGCGTCGCCTGCGCGATAGCTCAGCGGTGCAGCCCAATGTAAGGATTCCCCCAAAAAGGCTTCGGCTTCGGCGGTTAACACCGGCAGCACAGGCTTTAAATAGGTGAGCAGGGCGCGGAACATGTTGATGCCGAGGGAGCAGATGGCCAATACTTCGGCCTCTGAGCCTTCTTGCTTGGCCAGGGACCAAGGCGCTTTTGCGGCAATGTATTCATTGGCGAGATCGGCCAGCGCCATGATGTCGCGCATGGCTTTGCTGAACTCGCGCGCTTCGTACAGCGCTGCAATGCTTTCGCCAGCGTCGACAAATTTGGCCCACAGTTCGGGCTCTGGATTGGCCGCTAAAATGCCGCCGGACTTCTGCACAAACTTGGCGGTGCGGCTGGCGATGTTAACCACCTTGCCCACTAAATCGGAGTTAACTCGGCCAACGAAGTCATCCATGTTCAGGTCTAGATCGTCTACGCCAGCAGTGAGTTTGGCGGCGAAGTAATAGCGCAAGTACTCGGGGTTTAAGTGCTCTAGGTAGCTGCTGGCATTAATAAAGGTGCCGCGCGACTTAGACATCTTCTTGCCGTTCACCGTTAAAAAGCCGTGTACGCACACCTTGGTGGGGGTGCGAAATTGCGCCGACGACAGCATGGCGGGCCAGAACAGGGCGTGGAAGTTAACGATGTCTTTGCCGATGAAGTGATACAGCTCGGCGCTGGAATCTGGCTTCCAATAGGCATCCCAATCTTGCCCGGTGCGGTCGCACAGGTTTTTGTGGCTGGCCATGTAGCCGATGGGTGCGTCCAGCCAAACATAGAAAAATTTGTTGGTTTCGCCAGGGATTTCGAAGCCGAAATAAGGTGCGTCGCGGGAAATGTCCCACTCTTGTAGGCCGGCATCGAGCCACTCGGCCAGCTTGTTGGCCACTTCGGTTTGCAGGTGGCCGGCGCGGGTCCAATCTTTTAGGAAGTCTTGGAAGGCGGGCAGGCGGAAGAAGAAGTGCTCGGAATCTTTCGCGATGGGGGTGGCGCCAGAGATCACCGAGCGCGGGTTAATTAAATCCGCCGGTGAGTAGGTGGCGCCGCAGGCCTCACAATTGTCGCCGTACTGATCTTCGGTTTTACATTTAGGGCAGCTGCCTTTGATGTAGCGGTCGGCCAAAAACAGCTGCTTCTCAGGGTCGAACGCTTGGGTAATGGAACGGCTGGCGATATGGCCATTGGCTTTCAAGCGCTCATAAATCAAGCTCGACAATACCTTGTTCTCGTCCGAATGGGTTGAGTGGTAGTTGTGGTGATTAATAAGGAAGCCTTTGAAGTCCGCTATGTGCTCGGCTTTCATATTTTCGATATGGGCTTCGGGGCTAATGCCTAATTCTTCGGCTTTGAGCATGATGGCTGTGCCGTGGGCGTCGTCGGCGCACACATAGGTACACTCGTGGCCACGGGTTTGCTGGAAGCGCACCCAAATGTCGGTTTGGATATGCTCAAGCAAGTGACCCAAATGCAAAGACCCATTGGCATAGGGCAGGGCGCTGGTCACTAATATTTGACGGCGTTGGCTCATTAACAATCTCTCAAAGCTAGTTCTTGGCTGCGGGTTTAAGGCGCAGGCTGAAAAGCCGCGAACTATAGCATTTTTGCACGCCTTTAGCAGGCTTAAGGTTTTTTACCACAAGTCAAAAATTGCACCGGAAATCCGTTACCATAGCGACCTAATACAACGTTGATGGCGCCCGCTTGGTTGGGCGCGCGCATTTCGAGGAATGACTATGTCCAGCGCCAGTTCTAGCCCAGATTTAGGGGCCATCCACAAAGCGCTCAGTTTCGTGAAAGACCCTTGCACTGGGCAAAATTTAGGGGCATTAGGGGCTATTGCGGGGGTCGAGATCACCGGCGCTGACGTCAAGGTGCATGTGATATTGGGCTACCCAGCACTGAGCTTGAAGGCACACATTGAGGAGTTGGTGTGCGTCGCTGTGTCTACCGTCGATGACGTCGCCTCGGTAACCACCGACGTGGGTTGGCTGATTAAACCCAAGCCCACGGCCAATCAAAAAGAGCCGCTACCCGGCGTGGCTAACATTGTTGCGGTTGCGTCTGGCAAGGGCGGCGTGGGTAAGTCAACCACCACTGTTAACCTCGCGCTCGCCTTGGTCGCAGAAGGTGCCACGGTCGGAATCCTCGATGCCGATATCTACGGTCCAAGCCAGCCGCACATGTTAGGCGTGGGCAATGTGCGGCCGCAAATACGCGGCCAAAAACATATGGAGCCGATTACCGCGCACGGCGTGCAGGTTAACTCCATGGGCTTTTTAGTGACCGAGCAAACGCCCATGGTTTGGCGCGGCCCTATGGTCAGCGGTGCCCTGCAGCAGTTGCTGGGCTTGACCATTTGGCAGGATTTAGATTATCTGTTAATCGACATGCCGCCGGGCACTGGGGATATTCAGCTAACATTGGCGCAATCGGTGCCAGTGACCGGCTCGGTGATCGTTACCACCCCACAAGATATCGCCTTGCTTGATGCAAAAAAAGGCATTGAAATGTTTCGCAAGGTAAATGTGCCGGTGTTGGGTGTGGTGGAAAATATGGCTACGCATATTTGTTCCAGCTGTGGTCACGAGGAGCATATTTTTGGTGCGGGTGGTGGCGAGCGTATCGCGCGCGATTATCAAACAACCCTGCTCGGCTCGCTGCCCCTGGATTTGTCGATTCGCGAGCAGGTTGATGTGGGGGTGCCCAGTGTTGTGGCTGATCCCGAGTCTGACATTAGCCAAACCTATCGGCGCATCGCACGGCAAATGGCGGCCAACCTTTGGGTTGCGCAGGGCGCTGTGATTCCGGTTATTGAGGTTGACGACGATTGAGTGAGTGTTTTCTCCGTTGCAGGGCGAGGCCGTTGTTGCTAGCAATGATGTCATAGCTACTGCGGTTTACGCGCAAGTCAGCGGCACAAAAATAAGGTGGAATAAATGAGTTTGGTTGCCCATAAAGAAACAGGTGAATATCGCTTCCCGCTGTTGCTGTTAAGTTTGTTTGGCACCTTATTGATTCCGCCTTATTTCGAAGGTCACGAACTCTTCGCCTTAATTTGGAAACTCATTTTTACCACTGTGCTGATCTCAGCGGTGTATGTCATTGTTGAGCAAAAACGCATGTGGTTGTTGGCAATGATTCTTATGGTGCCAACGTTGGCAACACTTTGGTTAGATCATTTTAGCAATCATAATCGCCTAGCTTTCTACATTGATAATTTAACCACTATTGCGTTTTTAGGTTTCATTAGTTATCACCTGTTGCGCACCATTTTGTTGAGCAAAAATGTAACTGCCAACATTATCTATGCCTCCATGTGTCTTTATCTGCTAATTGGTTTGATTTGGGCGGCGATATTTTCCAATATTAATTTATTTTACGATGGCGCTTTTCTATTTAATGCAGCGTCGGGGCAGCAGGGACTAAAGGTGGAGGAGCAGATGATGGGTGTCTTTACCTATTATAGCTTTGTCACCCTTTCTACTTTGGGCTATGGCGACATTGTTCCCACCCATAAAGTGGCGCAAAGCTGGGCGGCGGTTGAGGCCATGGTTGGTCAATTTTACATTGCCATTATCATGGCGCGTCTCGTTAGTCTGCACGCCACTGCGCACGCGACAAAAAAACACTAATGGGCTATTTGGCCTGATCTACGTTAAATGCTTCAAACTATCGGCGTGTTGTTCCCAGTGTTGTCCGTCGAACGCTTCGATCTTTACCTCTGGTGGTGTGGTTTCGAAACAGCGTAGGTTTAGGCTAAATCCGTTTGGGTTTGAGCGTGGCGTATAAAAGGCTTTTACGCCGCAGTGCTTGCAGAAGGTGTGTTTCGCAACACCGGTATTAAAGGTATAGGTTGTGATAGCATCCTTGCCCTGCAATAAGCGAAATCGCTCTGCCGGCACGATAACATGGATGAACCCTAGCTTATTGCACATAGAGCAATTGCACGCTTGTGCGGTGATACTGTCGGCAAGTAGGGCTTCAGCTTTTACGGCGCCGCAGTGGCAGCTTGCAATATATTTTTTCATCTCGATCTTCGGTGTTTTGTGTTTCGCCAAATTTATCCTATTGATACCGGGGTGTCACTGAAATAAGACTTTTACCCAAAAAGGCTAGATTTAGATTCGCATTGGCGCGGTGTGGCTTCGATCCAGCGCAAAGGCGCTTGGTTTGGCCGTCTAGTGCTCGCCTTTGGTTGATTTTGGCGCTAATTTTGTTCGATTATGCGGTGCCATAAATCATAGCGCATCATCAACGATAGAATAGGGAGAGTGGTGTGAAAAAACTAACTCATATGCAAGCTTCATGGGCGATCTTGGGGTTGCTTGTTTCGTTATGTTTCTCGGGCGCGTCTTTCGCCAATGCCTCAGCGGTACAAAAACTATTGTCTAGCGCTGACCGCACTGAAGCGGACCGCGAGCGGGATCAGCGGGATAAGGCGGCAGAACTTATTGCGTTTTTCAATTTGACTGAGGGCGAGAAGGTCGTTGATATATTCGCCGGTGGTGGTTACTGGAGTGAGATTTTTGCCGCTGCTGTAGGTCAGTCTGGTCAGGTGCTGGTGCATAACAATGAAGCTTATAAAAAGTTTGTTGGCCCGAATGTGCACCTGCGTTTCCAAGAAAAACCCTTGCCGCAGGTCGCTTTGCACGACCGCGAAGTGGCAGATTTGGGTTTGGCGGACGCTAGCCAAGATGTGATTTACATGGGCATGTCTTTTCACGATCTCTATTTTGTAGATGCTGAGTCTTGGCCTGCCATCGACAGCGATGTCTTCATCGCTCAACTGCAACGGGCCTTGGTGGCTGGTGGACGATTAATTATTGTAGATCATGATGCCAAAATTGGCACGGGCGCTAGCGCTGCGCAAGATTTACATCGTATTGAAAAAGCTTTCGTAATCAAAACTCTCGAAGCTCGAGGTTTTCGCTTGGCGGAACAAAGTGCCCTGCTAGTCAATGCGACAGATGCGCTCGAGGCGAGTGTGTTTGACAAAAGTGTTCGAGGTCAAACCAATCGGTTTATTTTGGTTTTTGAGAAGGGTTAAATAGGAAAAAGAGTTTACAGTTTATAGCTAACAGGAAGAGCGCAAAGGTTAAGTTTGGTGACTTGCCTTCTCTGTAAATTGTTAACTGTTTATTCTTAAAACGTGCTGGATGAAATCAAACGGTTCGTTTTGGATTGTTTGGAAGAATAAATTGAAAGATGTGAGGCGCGGTAAACTCTTTTTCCTAAAGCGCTTTGCGTTTTTAAAGACTTAAACTCATACGGGTGTTGGCGGGTGAAAGGCTGCGCACGCCCGAGAGATGCAATATTAAATCTAATAGTTCGTCCCAGGGTTCGGCATCGCGCATGCCTTTAACGGCACGATCTACACCATTGGCTTTGCGCAACAAGGCGTCTAGCTCTGGGGCTCTCAATCTACCGAGTGCTGCTTTCACTAAGCCCTTTCGGTTCTCCCAAACCCCTGCTTGCTTTGCGGCCCAATCAAAATTGCTGCCGCTTTGGGTGTCGTAGGCCATTTGAATCAGCGTGCGAATTTCTCGGGCCAGCGCCCACAAAATTGCCAGCGGTTCTGTGCCTTCGCCTTTTAAACCTTGAAGATTGCGCACGGCACCGTGCGTGTCGCCCATGAGTGCTTTATCCACCAAGCCAAATACATCGTAACGTGCACTGTTGGCCACCACATTGGCGAGCAGTTGTGCACTGACCTGCCCATCCGGCGCGATCAGCTTTAATTTTTCAATTTCTTGTGCTGCGGCAAGTAGATTGCCTTCAACCCGCGTGGCAAGCATGTCAATGGCTGCGCGATCGGCATTGAGGCCAGCTTGGCGTAAACGTTGATCTAACCACTGCGGTAACTGCGCTGCACCAACCGGCCAAATTTGTACGAAAGCGCCCGCTGTTTCCAAGGCGCCAAACCATTTGGCTTTTTGGCCGTTGCGATCGAGCTTAGGCAACACGACTAAGAGTAAATTATCCTCTGGTGGACGCTGGGCATACTCCTGCAGTGCTTTACCGCCTTCTATTCCCGGTTTGCCATGGGTGATATGTAGCTCGATGATTTTCTTTTCCGCAAACAAACTCATGCTGGCGGCGGCATTGGTGAGCTGATGCCACTCGAAATTATTGTCGGCGTGGTAGCGCTCGCGTTCGGTAAAGCCACTAGTGCGAGCATGCGAGCGAATGGCGTCACAGGCTTCTTGAACCAATAAGTGCTCGTCGCCACTGATCACATAAATGGGCAGTAGCTGCTTTTTAAGTGCGCTGGCGAGTTGTTCGGGGCGTAATTTAGCCATGCGAATAATTAGTTCGCGGGAGGCGTTTGTGGGTTATGTTGTTGCGTGTTTTTTTTCGCTAAAAAACTCATGCGTCGAATTAGCTGGCTAGCCAGTTCACGGGTCATTTCTTCTTTAACCAATTGGCTCTCACTGGACGCACCTAGCACTTGGGTTGCGTCGAAATTAACAGAGCGCACGACTTGTACCTTGTCGGCAGCGCCGAGCAGTGTGCCGTCGGGGCGGCGCAGTTCGAAGTTGGCGGAGGCGGTGTATTCGTATTCGGCCGCTAAGGCATCGCTACCTAAGGCGGCGGTGCGCTGCTTGGTGTCTTCGTCAGAAATAGCCAAAACATATTGTGCTTCGCTGGCGCTTGCCGCCAAGGCAATGTTGTTGGCATCGAGTTGCTTGTCGATGGCTGAGCGCAGCGAGCCGCTGGCCCCCGTGAGATAAATGCTGTTGAGATCAGAGGGCAAGTCTAAGGCGCCGCGTAAGTGCCAGCCGCAACTGGATAGCAGTAATAGAGCGGCGAGTGTCGCAAGGAATCTTGTCATAAGCGCTTATCTTCTCGAAGTGTGTATTGCTTGATGTTTGTGCGAGAGTGAAATTACTGTCGCACAAACCGCGTTCCGGCGTTTCAGCTGTACTCTGGTCTATCTATTCCTGGCTAAGCTACTTAACCGCGAAAGTTACTAACTTTCCTGGAATCACTTTACACATTTTAATTTCAACGCCTTCCAAAAACTTTTGGACATTCTCATTGGCTTTGGCCATGGCGATTATGCTATCGGCATCGGCATCGGCGGCAACGGTTAGCTTGGCGCGTACTTTGCCGTTGATTTGCACCACCAGCTCGAGTTCGCTTTTTACCAGCGCGCTTTCATCAACGCTGGGCCAGCCGGCGTCGAGTAAGTTGTCGCCGTTACCCAGCGCTTGCCACAAGGTGTGCGAGATGTGCGGCACGATGGGCGACAGCAATTGCACCGCGGCGGCCAAGGCTTCGCGCTCAACGCTCAAGTCTTGATCAGCTTTGCGATCAAATCGCCCCACGTCATTTAACAACTCCATCACTGCGGCAATGGCAGTATTGAAGGTTTGGCGGCGGCCGAAATCGTCGCTGACTTTAGCGATGGTTTCGTGGGTTTTACGGCGTAAATCTTTTTGTGGGCCAGATAATTTTTCGGCATCTAAGGCTGGAGCAACACCGGCTTCCAAATGGCTGTGCACGGCTTTCCACAGCTTGCGCAAGAAGCGGTGGCCGCCCTCTACACCGGCGTCATTCCATTCGAGCGATTGCTCTGGTGGCGCGGCGAACATGGTGAACAAACGCACAGTGTCGGCGCCGTATAAATCAATCAGCTCTTGTGGGTCGACGGTGTTGCCCTTGGATTTGGACATCTTGGTGCCGTCTTTCAATACCATGCCTTGGCAAAGCAAGCGCTTAAAGGGTTCGTCGCCGCTCACTAAGCCTTCGTCGCGCATCAGCTTGTGGAAAAAGCGTGCGTACAACAAATGCAAAATAGCGTGTTCGATACCGCCCACGTATTGATCTACCGGTAGCCAGTAATCGGCTGCGGCCTTGTCGATCATGCCGCCTTCGAAGTTGGCGCAGGTGTAGCGGGCGTAATACCAGCTCGATTCCATGAAGGTGTCGAAGGTATCGGTTTCGTGTTCGGCGTCCTGGCCGTTAATTTCAGTTTTGCGCCACTGGGCATTTTGCTTGATGGGCGAGTGCACGCCGTCCATCACCACATCTTCGGGTAACAATACGGGCAGGCGTGAGGCCGGCACGGGAATTTCTTGGCCGTCTTTTAAATACAGCACTGGGATAGGCGAGCCCCAGTAGCGCTGGCGGCTAACGCCCCAATCGCGCAGGCGGAAGTTGGTGGTGATTTTGCCTTTACCTTCGGCGCTAAGCTTGGCGGCTATGGCGTCGAAAGCGGCTTGGAAATCCAGACCATCGAAGGCGCCAGAATTGATCAGCTTACCTTTTTCGGTGATGGCGGCTTTGCTGATATCGCCGTCACCGGCAATCACTTGGCTGATGGGCAGCGAATATTTTTGGGCAAATTCGAAGTCGCGTTGATCGTGCGCCGGCACAGCCATCACCGCACCCGAGCCGTAATCCATCAACACATAGTTGGCGACCCACACAGGTACTGGCTCGCCCGTGAGTGGGTGCAGGGCTTTAATGCCGGTGTCGAAACCTTTCTTTTCCATGGTGGCCATGTCGGCTTCAGATACCGATTGCACTTTGCACTCGGCGATGAAGGCGGCCAAACCCTTATTGGTTTCGGCAATCTTCTTGCTGATTGGGTGCTCGGCGGCCAGGCTCACATAGGTGACGCCCATCAACGTATCGGGGCGGGTGGTGTAGACGTCGAAGCTCTTGTGATCGCCCACCGCATGCTCCAAGGCGAAGGTCATATCGACACCTTGGCTGCGGCCAATCCAGTTGCGCTGCATGGTGCGCACTTGCTCGGGCCACTCGTCCAGTTGATCTAAATCGTTGAGCAATTGCTCGGCGTAGCTGGTGATTTTAATAAACCACTGGGGGATTTCTTTGCGCTCTACCTTGCTATCGCAGCGCCAGCAGCAACCATCAATAACCTGTTCGTTGGCCAGAACCGTCATGTCGTTCGGGCACCAGTTCACAGAGGACACTTTTTTGTAGGCCAAGCCCTTTTCAATCAAGCGGGTGAAGAACCACTGCTCCCAGCGATAGTAATCGGGTTTGCAGGTAGTAACTTCCCGGCTCCAATCAAAGCCGAAACCTAGGCGCTGCAATTGGCCGCGCATGTAGTCGGTATTGGAGTAGGTCCAGGCTGCCGGTGCGGTATTGTGTTTGATGGCAGCATTTTCTGCCGGTAGGCCGAAGGCGTCCCAACCCATGGGGTGCAACACGTTCTTGCCTTGCATGCGTTGATAGCGAGCAATCACATCGCTGATGGTGTAATTGCGCACGTGGCCCATGTGTAGCTTGCCGCTGGGGTAGGGGAACATCGACAGGCAGTAGAACTTCTCGCGTGTGGCATCTTCTTTCACGTTGAAGCTTTTGCGCTCATCCCAAAAGGCTTGGGCGGCAGTTTCTATCTGGTCTGGATGATAGTGTTCGGATAGCGGCAGGTTAGTTGTCACGATGAGCCTATACTTACTGATGGTGGGTGCAGCATTGGGCTGCGCAAAGCGGGCAATTATAGAGCTAAGCCCACCAGAATGGTACGGCGGCGGCCAGATCTTCGGGAATAACCCATTGATTTGTGGCTGAGTTTTGTAAAAGTAATGGTTAGAGGTGCGGACAATGGTTGAGCAAAGTCACGATACGCATGTTGGCGCAGTGCTGGATACCAATTTAACCGAGACGCTGAGCGATGCGGTTGAGGCAGAGTTAGGCAGTTTTATCAAGCTGGAGCTGGCGGCCGAGCAAATGCTTGAGGACGAAACGTTATTAGTGCAGGCCTACATAAAAGACGACGCTGCCAAGGCGCAGAGTTATTTAATGGAGCTGGGCTCGGAAATAAAACTGCTGGAGTCTCGCACTGCCCAGTGGCTACTCGACGCCGCCGACCCTACCGCTATTGATTGGTACCGGCTGGTGCATTTGATGGGCCACAGTGAGCAAGTGTTAATGGCTGGCGAAGTGGCTGAGAATGAGTCACTGCGCTGTCTAGATTGTGGTGCAGGCACAAAAATTACCGGTCTAGTTACGCTGAAGCCCTGCCAGAACTGTCTGTGCGAGGTATTTCAGCGCCAGCCGAGGAATCATTAACAAATGACACTGATGAACGATGTACCGGTGGCCCAGTTAATGTCGCGCCGGGTTACCTGTGTCGCCCCAGAAGAGTCTGTTGTCGTGGCGCTCAACACCTTAAGATCGCATAAACTGTCGTGTTTGTTGGTGCAGACGCCAGCGGGGCTTGAGGGTATTCTAACCGAGCGGGACCTAGTGGTTCATGTCGATGACTTGGTCAGCGAAGAGCGCCTTCATGTCAACAACCTCGGCGTGGTGCGCCAATTGATGTCCTCCCCACCGATAACCGTGCAAGAAGATGATTGCCTACAAACGGTATTGGATGTGAGCATGCGCTGCGGCATCCGCCATTTACCCGTGGTGAATAAGTTGGGCGAGCTTGTCGGCGTGGTGACGCAGACGGATTTGATGCGTGCCTATTCGCACATTCTTGAACGGCAGCTGACCTTGGCCAATGATAATGAGCGGTTAATGGCCTTAAGTTTAATAGATCCGCTGATGTCTATTGGCAATCGCCGTGCGATGGAGGGGGATCTAAAGCACGTCCAAGCTAAGGCTCAGCGCACCCAATCGCCCTACGGTTTGGTGTTGTTGGATGTGGATTGGTTTAAGCGGTACAACGATCACTATGGGCATCAGTTAGGTGACGAGGCGCTGCGCGCAGTTGCGAAGGCAATCAGCGATAGTTTGCGCCAAGGCGATAGGCTATACCGCTACGGCGGCGAAGAGCTTATTTTGGTGCTGCCCGATACCAATCAAGCGGGTGCTTTTCAAGCCGCCGAGCGCGCTAGAGAGGCGGTAAGTCAGCTGCAGCTTGAGCATGTTGATAGCCCCCTTGGGCATTTAACCGTGAGCGCTGGTTTGGCATCGGGCGATGGCGATTGGCCAGCACTGGTGGCCGGCGCAGACGCTGCGCTATACGCGGCCAAAGAAAAAGGGCGCAATCAAACCCGGGCTGCCTAATTCTTACCCGTGCCAACGCCGGCATGGGTATTTGCTGCACGTTTTTCTGTGCAGTGATTAAAAATTAGGCCCTTGTGCCTTCAAGTAACATACCTCTGTCACATTTCGAAACGAAAATACCTCGTCTTTTGGAATAAGAGGAAAAGCCCTTGGCTCCCATTTGCTCTATGGTAGACTGCGCCAACATTCAGAGGTGGCCGATGAGGTGCGCTTTTGTTTGTTATAAAAATATTAAAAATTATAACTATAAGTAAGTATCTTAGAGTCATATGTTTAGTAAAAACAGTGAGTTCACCCGCGTAACTTTAGAGAATCGATTGGGGCAGCCCGTTGAGGCAGAAATTTTGCTGCATAGCGATGCCTCTACCGATTTAGTGGTAATTCGTTCAAAAGATAGCGTCGCCGTGCGCCGGCTGAGTAAAAACATTGAGTATTTTGCTCGGCAATTACTGGGCTTGTGTGAGAGCAACAGTGAACGATTACACCTAGTGGAATGGCGTGAATTCGAAGACCGCGAATGCTTATGGCGATGGCGATTTAACTGGGTTGGCTCTTGTCCACTCGAGGCGAAGGCTATAGCCATTAGCAAGGCTGGTCACCATAAATATATCAACGGATTATTGAGTAGCTTAACCGCTGCTGCCGCCTAAACGGAATGTTGGCGAAGATGCTCGCAGTGCAAGCTGGCTGAGTGTTTTTAGATGTGAGTCCAAACGTTTACCTGCGGAGTTTTACCATGAAGCCAAACCTGCTACCTAGCCTTTCCAATGTTGAGCTCATCGATAAGGACGGCAAAGCGGTACAATTACAAATTCGACTCTACGAGCACAATGGCCGCTATGCCCTGTTTATGGCGGATGCGCCAAAAACGCCGGCACTGGCACGCAATGCGGCCACCTTTATTGGACAGTTAGTCGCTCGGCTAGAGCTACCCCAAGACGCCACCAGTTTTTATCGCCATATTTATATGCCGCATCAGGGCAGCGTGTTTGGCTGTTTCCAGCTAGGTTGGCAGTCCGGTCAAAAGATCAGTCACTACACCTTTTCTATGATGACGCCCAACATTGAAGATTTGGGTATTCGTCGGTTTTTAAATGAAGGCAAAGTGGTGCCGGTTTCCTACGCCAAGCTTCGCAATTTGGCGCCGGCGGTTTAAGCTGTTGAGATAGCCTCGTACTGGAGGCACTACAAACAGTAGGACATCGTTATGACTCAAGTACATCGAGCCTCTGATTTACCCTTCGTTGTTGATGTTGTCGCTGGCCAGAGCTATTTTTGGTGCCGTTGCGGGCGGAGTAATAAGCAACCCTTTTGCGATGGTAGTCATAAGGGGTCTGATTTCTCGCCGCTCGCATTTGTGGCGAAAAAGTCTGAGAAGTTATTTTTTTGTGGCTGTAAGGCTACCTTGAAGCCACCTTTCTGCGATGGTTCTCACAACCGTTGATTCCACACTCTTTTGAAAAGCTAATAAGATTATGAGCATCACTCTCGATCAGTATCGCCAATGGTTAGCTGAGCGCCATTCGGTGCGCGCCTTTACATCAGAGCTTGTCGATCCTGCGCTGATTCAAGATATTTTTACCGCGGCGCAGCAGGCACCGTCGAATTGTAATTCGCAGCCTTGGCGGGTTTGGCTGGTGCGGGGTGAGGCCTGCGAACGCCTGCGTCAGCAGCTGGTGACTGCTGTGAGCCAGGGCGAAATATACCCGCAAGATTTTACTTCGGTAGAAAACTTTTCCGGCCTGTATCGCGAGCGTCAAATAGACTGCGCGCGCGCCTTATACGACGCCATGGGGATCGAGCGCGCGGATAAGCCGGCGCGATTAGAGGCTATGTTGCGCAACTATGCTTTTTTCGATGCGCCGCACGTGGTGTTTATCGGTATGAACAAAGCATTTGGTTACAACAATGCACTCGATGTGGGTATTTATGTGCAGGCGTTAGTATTGGCGATGCACGCCGCTGGTGTAGGTGCCTGTGTTCAAGGTGCCTTGGCCCATCACGCGCCGTTAGTGAGGCGGTTTCTCAATATGCCGGAGGATGTTGGTCTACTGACAGGAATTTCTTTTGGCTATCCCGCGCAGAAACCGGCGAATGCTGCGCGAACCACGAGAGCGGCTTTAGCGGAAATCGTGACTGTCATTGAATAAGTTTTTAGGCTACTTGGGTGGCGCTTTGGCGGCGACCCAATAAGCCCAAGCCAAGTAATAACAGGCCGCAAATTATCAATAGCGGTGAACTACCACTCGCCATAAAGGGCGTGTTGCCGGTGCGCGGTTGCACCTGACCGGAGAGCGTTTCCTGAACAAACTGCTCGCCGCTCGCAGTAATCTTTCCGCGCGGGTCAATAATGGCAGAGATACCATTGTTGGTTGCGCGCATGACATAGCGGCCAGTTTCCAGTGCGCGCATTTGTGCCATTTGTAAGTGTTGAATGGGTGCCCAAGACTCGCCAAACCAAGCGTCATTACTTACGGTTAGAATCGCCTGCGCGCTGCGTGCGCCACTGGCAATTAAGTCTGGGTAGACGATTTCATAACACACGGCCGGCCAAACCGGGGTGCCGCTGAGCATCAAGGGTGATTGCTCGCTAGGCCCCTTGTGTAATACCGACATTGGTAAATTAAAAAATTGAATTAAACCGCGCAGTTGTGCTTCAAAGGGCACGTATTCGCCAAAGGGGACTAAGCGTTGCTTGTGATAAAGACCACTGCCTTGTCCAGCCACCACCAAACTATTGAAATAGCGAGACACGAAAAAGCGCCGGCCATTTTTACTTTCGGTATTAATTTGATCGGTGATAACGCCCGTAACTAACGCTGTTTGTGTGGCGTGGGCTTGCTCGGCCATGGCAGCAATAAACGGCTGCGCTTCACTGAGTACGGTTGGTAGTGCGGCTTCAGGCCAAATCAACCAATCGGCGCGCCATAGCGGTTCACTTTGTTTGACGAGCCGTTGATAGGTTGGCTCTAGCCAGTCTCTATCCCATTTGTGTTCTTGGGGAATATTGGGTTGTACCATGGCCACTGTTTTTAGCGACCCGACGGCTCGCGTCCACTCCTTTTGGCTGAGCAGGCCACCGGCGCCGACGATGCCTATTAAGACAGTGGCTGCGAGTAAACGTTGTTTGAGCGTGGCGCCAATCATCGCCAGTAAACTGACGGCACAACTGGCCAGTAAAAGTCCCAAGCCAAAAATACCCAACACCGGTGCCCAGCCGGCGAGCGGCGTTTCTAAATGCCCATAGCCAATATGGAGCCAGGGGAAACCGGTAAAAATCCAACTGCGGTAGGCTTCGTTTAAGGCCCAGAGAGCGGGAAAACCGAGCAAGAATAATTGCGGCGAAGGCTTGCCAAAACGCTGCCAGCACCAGAAGGGCAGCGCAAACATAAAACCGAGAAACACCACAAATAAGGCCGTCAGTAGGGTGCCCAAAAAGACTGAGGCGTTGCCGTATGTGTGGATGCTGACAAAGACCCAGCTAACGCCGACGCCGTAAAGACCAATGCCATAGGCGAAACTGGTGCGAAAAAAACCCAGTGAGGGTTTGTAGTAAAGGATGGCGGTAAAACTAAACAGGCCGAAAAACGCAAGCGGCCAGTAGTTAAACGGCGCCAAGCCCAGCGGTTGGCAAGCGCCGGCCAACAAGGCTGCGGCAAACAGGGGTGTTTGGCGCAGGGCCTTGTTCATGGCGTTAGGTTTCCTGTGGCGTGCTGACGCGCAGCAAATGTAATTTGCGGCTATCTGAGTAGAGGACGGTAAAGGTGTAGCCGTCTATGGTGACCGACTCATTGCGTTTAGCGAGATGGCCAAAGGCATTGAGCACAACGCCGCCGATGGTGTCAAAGTCGTCTTCGGGAAAGCCGCAGGAAAAGAATTCGTTAAAGTCATCCACCGGTGTTAGCGCTTTGACGATAAATACGTTGTTCTCTAACTTTCGAATATCCGAATCGGTATCTTCTTCATCGGTTTCGTCTTCGATTTCGCCGACGATTTCTTCCAAAATATCTTCGATGGTCACCAATCCAGAAATGCCGCCGTACTCATCCAGCACCATCGCCATGTGGTAGCGGTTCTCGCGGAACTCGCGCAACAAAATGTTGAGGCGCTTGCTCTCTGGGATGATATTGGCGGGCCGAATAATTTGCTCGAGGCTGAAATGTTCTTTGCCCTTAAGCACCAGCGGTAACAAATCTTTGGCCAGCAAAATGCCACGCACGTTATCGGTGGATTCTTCGATGACGGGAAAGCGCGAGTGACCGGATTCAATAATGCGAGGCAGAAATTGCTCCGGGGTTTCTTCGATGCGAACCACCACCATTTTGGAGCGCGGTACCAGAATATCGTGAACCCGTTGATCTGAGACTTCGAGCGCGCCTTCAATAATGTGCAGGGCCTCTTGGTCGAACAGGTTGCGTTCGGCGGCTTCCTTGATAATGGTCAGCAATTCGGCACGGGAGGTGGGTTCGGTGGAAAAAGAGCTCATCAGTTTACGCAGCCAAGATTTATCTTGCTGCTTCTGACTACTCGGTGGTTCGTCGCTCATGGCGCCTTAAATATCCTGTGGTAATGAATGATTTCGAATCCTCGGCTGCTCAGGCTACCAAGAAAATGAAAGAGGGGTCATTTTACTTAAACTTCGCGATCTGCATAGGGGGCAGAGTAGCCTAATTCGGTAATTATCTGTGTTTCCAGCGCTTCCATGGCCTCGGCTTCGCCGTCGTCGATGTGATCGTAGCCGAGTAAATGCAGGGTGCCGTGCACTACCATATGGGCCCAGTGGGCCTCTAGCGCTTTATGCTGCTCGACGGCCTCCCTCGCCACCACCGGCGCGCAAATTACCAGGTCACCGAGCAAAGGTAGCTCTAGCTCCGGCGGTAGGTCGGCGGGAAAGGACAGCACATTGGTGGCGTAGTCTTTGCCGCGGTATTCGTGGTTCAGGCTTCGGCCTTGAGCCTCGTCCGCGATCATGAGGCTCACTTCGGCTTCCGCCTGATGGTCGCCAACGGCGGCCGAAACCCAGCGCTCGAATTGCGCTTGGCTTGGGATGTTAGGGGCGCTACTGGCGTTTTCAACGTCGACGGTAATGGGCGTCGATTCATCCATGAGGGCTTTTGTCACAAGCGGTTATCCGAATGTTTGGACTCGAAGTCCTCATAGGCCTCAACAATGCGCTGCACTAATGGGTGACGCACCACGTCCTTGGACAGGAAATAGGTGAAGCTAATGCCGGCTACCTTGTCGAGTACTTCCATGACGTGTTTTAAGCCAGATTGCTGGCCCCGGGGCAAATCTATCTGCGATGGATCGCCGGTAATAATAGCGGTGGAGCCGAAACCGATGCGGGTGAGGAACATTTTCATCTGTTCGCGCGTGGTGTTTTGGCTTTCATCCAAAATGACAAAGGAGTTATTCAGTGTGCGCCCGCGCATATAGGCCAGCGGTGCTACTTCGATGACATTGCGCTCAATGAGCTTGCCTACCGTGTCGTGGCCGAGCATTTCATACAGCGCGTCGTATAGCGGGCGCAGATAGGGGTCGACCTTTTGCGATAAGTCGCCAGGCAAAAAACCCAGTTTTTCGCCGGCCTCGACGGCCGGGCGCACCAGAAGAATGCGCTCGACTTCGTCTTTCAGCAGGGCTTCAACCGCACATGCCACGGCCAAATACGTTTTACCTGTACCAGCGGGGCCAACGCCAAAGTTGATGTCGTGCGTTTGCACGGCTTTAACGTAGCGTTGCTGGTTGGCTCCGCGCGCTCTAACTGTGCATTTGGCGGTGCGAATTAGGGTAATAGGCTCTGCCGAATGGTTCACGTCGTCCATATTGGCCTCAAGGTCTGATTGCTGTAGCGCCAAGTGCACCTCGTCTGCTGTTAATGCCTGATTGTTGTTCAAGCCTGCGTACAGGCTTTGCAGTATTTGTCGCGCTGCTCGGGCTGGTCGAACCGCGCCCACGAGCGCGAAATCCGCACCTCGGTTGTGGATGCTGATGTTAAGCCGTTGCTCTATCTGTTTTAGGTGTGCATTCATGGGGCCGCATAATTGAGCCAGTCGCACGGGATCTTGGGGTTCGAGTGAAAAGGTGTCTTGGGGTTTGACGTCAAGCGGGGCTTGAGCGTGGGTATCGGCAGTATTCAAATGTCAGTGTCTTCCTTTGCGGTCGGTGTCATTCCAGATTACCCCATGGCAGGCATGGGTGGAATGACCCGAAACAGCTAATTTTTTATATTAATTAAGTTACTTATACCGATTAATCATCTAGTTCCGAGCTGATTAAGGTGCCGCGCAAGGAATTAGACAGCGCCTCTTCGATCAGAATATCGGCGAATTTACCTATTAATGCCGATTGATCTGAGCGGAAATTGACCACGCGGTTATTCTCGGTGCGGCCGGATAACTGACCGGGATCTTTTTTCGATACGCCAGTGACTAAGACGCGCTCGGTGTTGCCCACCATGGCGCGGGCAATCATTTGCGCCTGCTGGTTAATTTGATGCTGAAGCCGATGTAGGCGCTCCTTCTTCAGCGCTTCAGGTGTGTCGTCGGGCAGGTCTGAGGCAGGCGTGCCGGGGCGGCGGCTGTACACAAAGCTAAAGGACAGGTCGAAATTCATGTCGGTGATCAGCTTCATCGTGGCTTCGAAATCGGCCTCGGTTTCGCCCGGGAAACCGACGATAAAATCGGAGGAAAAGCAGATGTCGGGTCGAATTTTCTTCAGCCGGCGCAGTTTAGATTTGTATTCTAACGCGGTGTGACCGCGCTTCATGGCCGCCAGAATTCGGTCTGAGCCGCTCTGTACCGGCAGGTGTAAATGGCTAACCAGCTCGGGCACCTTGCCGTACACCTCGATCAAGCTATCGGAGAACTCCACCGGATGCGAGGTGGTGAAGCGAATCCGATCTATGCCATCTATGGCCGCCACGTAGGTAATGAGCTCGGCTAAATCGGCGACTTGACCGTCGGCTGTGTCGCCCCGGTAAGCGTTGACATTTTGGCCCAGCAAATTCACTTCGCGCACGCCCTGAGCGGCTAGGTGGGCCACTTCGGTGAGCACGTCAGCGAGTGGCCGCGACACTTCTTCGCCGCGGGTATAGGGCACCACGCAAAAGGTGCAGTATTTAGAGCAGCCTTCCATTATTGAAACGAAAGCCGTGGCGCCGTCGGCCTCGGGCTGTGGCAAGCGATCAAACTTCTCGATTTCAGGAAAGCTAATATCCACCACCACTGCGCCTGAGTCGCGCTTGGTTTCGATCATCTCTGGTAGACGATGCAAGGTTTGAGGGCCAAAAATGAGGTCGACAAAAGGCGCGCGCTTGCTGATGGCATCGCCCTCTTGGCTGGCCACACAACCACCTACGCCAATCACGATATCGGGCCGAGTTTCTTTATAGTTCTTCCAGCGGCCGAGCTGATGAAATAGCTTCTCTTGGGCATTTTCGCGGATCGAGCAGGTATTGATCAGCAATACGTCGGCTTCTTCTGGGTTGTCTGTGGTCACCATCTTATGGGAATCGCCCAGCAGATCGCGCATGCGAGCTGAATCGTATTCATTCATCTGGCAGCCGTGCGTCTTGATATAGAGCTTTTTAACGGCTTTCTCAGTGGTGGACATAGACAACACCTGTATAAAACTTGAACAATCGAAAAATGGCCGCGCATTATAGCGGGGCAGCAGGCCCTTGCCCAGTTGGCATTGCTGGGATTTGTGGTATCCTTGCGCGCCTTTCAGGTGACAGGGCCTTAGGGCCGGTACTTATGGTGTATCTTAGGTTTGTCGCCGTCTCCTTTTTAGTGTGTTTGTCATGTCGTTAAGTCCTACCTATAAAGTAATCTTCTATAACCAAAATCAGGTTTATGAAGTTTACGCGCGCGCCATCTATCAAAGTGAAATGTACGGTTTCATCGAAGTCGAAGAGTTTGTTTTCGGCGAGAAGTCGGCCATTGTGGTAGATCCCGGTGAAGAGAAGCTAAAAACTGAATTTGCCAAAGTAAAACGCTCGTATATTCCCATGCACAGCATTATTCGTATCGATGAAGTGGAGAAAGAAGGTTCTGCTAAGGTGGTGGAGATTAAAACCGGCGACAAAGTGACCCAATTTCCCTTTTCGGGTAATTTCCCTAAGCCGGCCAGCGATCAATAGCGGCGCGTTTGAGCGGTCTCTTGGCTGATTCCTGTGCGCTAATATCTATTAAAGTCAATGAGTTAGCTACTTGAGGCTGGGGTGCCTTAGGTTGAATCGCAGCCCACTTGTTCGCTTTTTGCCGCCTTGTGTCGCTTTTTGTTGCCGTGCAGCGCTCGGCTCTTTGAGCCAGCTTACATTTGCATCGATCGCGGGCGCTTTTACGTCAAAATAATACCGATTAATTCGCTCTTTCTACTTTACAGCTGGGAAAGCCTTAGCCCACAATGCCGGTTCCTTAGCTACCCACTAGGTCCAATGGACACCGGTCTTTTAGCGTTATTCGTTCCCATATTTTTTCTGGTTTCTATCTCCCCTGGCATGTGCATGACGTTGGCCTTGACCCTCGGTATGGCCATTGGCGTTAGGCGCAGTCTGTGGATGATGGCAGGCGAGCTCGCGGGTGTGGCCCTTGTGGCTATTGCCGCTGTGCTCGGTGTTGCCGCACTCATGCTTAATTACCCCAGCCTTTTTACGGTGCTGCGCTATGTTGGCGGCGCCTACTTATTGTGGTTGGGCTGGAAGCTCTGGCGCGCACCACCGCCTGATTTGAACCAGCAGAGTGCTACGCCGCAAACTCGCTTGGCTCTCGTGTTGCAGGGTTTCACCACGGCGGTGAGTAATCCGAAAGGTTGGGCCTTTATGGTCACACTCTTGCCGCCCTTTTTGCGCGATGATCTACCCTTGTGGTCTCAGCTTGGTGCACTGCTCGTCATCATCGTCACGATAGAATTTTGCTCGCTATTGCTTTACGCCAATGGCGGCAAGCATTTGAGTCGTTTTTTGGCCAGGGCGGGCGGCGCAAAATGGCTTAATCGTATCGCCGGCAGTTTGATGGTGCTGGTGGGTGTTTGGCTGGCAGTAGGGTAGCTCATGATGTTTGAAGGAATCGACCCAAGTATGTTTTTAACCTTAGTGATGCTGTCGCTCTACACCGCAGCATTTTTAGTTTTTCGTTATTTATTTGAGCGCGGTCTACGCAAGCTGGCGATAAAGCAGAATGTGGGTGAATTGGGCGTTGCTTTTGCGTTGCGCTCGCTTAATACCGTTTTGTTTGTTGCCTATGGCTTACTGGTGCTAGGTGTATTTGGCTTAGATTTCAGCGATGTTGAGGTGCTGCTGAGCTCTGTTTTCGCCGTGGTAGGTGTGGCTTTTTTTGCTCAGTGGTCGATTCTGAGCAACATCACGGCGAGTTCGATTATCTTCTTTAGCTTTCCTTACCGGGTTGGGGATTGGGTTCAAGTGGTAGAAAAAGATATCGATGTGGTGGGTTTGATTGAAGACATCAGTTTATTCCATGTGCTGATCCGCAATGCGCGTGGCGAGCTTATTACCTATCCAAATAATTTGATTTTGCAAAAGCCGGTTTTGCGTTTTAACGAAAAACCGCAAGATCAATTGCCGAGTACGATATCGGAAGAATTAGTGCCCTTTAATGTCGGACAGAAAATTCGCGTAGTAGCACTCGATCAAGTTACTGAGGGTTCGATTACGCACAAAAATCCTCAGCGTATCGTGCTGAGTGATGACGATGGCAAACTGTGTGTGTTGCCGACGGTGAGATTACAAAGATCGACAATTACCTTGCTGTCGTAAGAAAGGTTTCAGTTTTTGAGCGTTACTGATAAATGCGTTGCGATAGAAAATTAACGAGGAAAGCATAGATGAATATTGACCCGATGGTGTTGCTTGTAGGTGTGGGTCTATTGTCGATTACCTGCCAATATCTGGCTTTTAAAGTAAAAATTCCGGCCATTCTTCCGCTCTTGGTAACCGGTATTTTACTCGGGCCAACCTTTGGTGTGCTTGACCCCGATGCACTTTTCGGCGACTTACTTTTCCCGTTGGTTTCCTTGTCCGTTGCCATTATTTTATTTGAAGGTGCGTTGACGCTGAAGTTTGAGGACTTAGCGGGCCACGGCTCTATGGTGCGTAACTTATGTACGGTGGGCGCTGCTGTTACCTGGGCCGTGGCAACACCCGTGGCGCATTACGCGTTGGGTATGTCTTGGCAGATGGCGTTCCTGTTTGGCGCCATTGTGACAGTAACTGGGCCCACGGTGATTGTTCCCATGCTGCGCTCGGTAAGGCCGAGTGCCAAAGTGGCTAACATTTTACGCTGGGAGGGTATTGTTATTGACCCCATCGGCGCTTTGCTCGCTGTACTTGTTTACGAATATATTATCGCTGTGCAGGATGCTTGGACTCATACCTTGTTAACCTTCGGCTTGGTGTTAGGGGTTGGCTTTGGCTTGGGTGCGCTCATGGGCTATGGCATGGGGTTGGTATTGCGCAAAAACTGGGTGCCCCATTATTTGCAGAATACCGCAGTGCTGACCCTGATGTTAGGTGCCTTTGCGGGCTCTAATATGTTGGCACATGAATCAGGGCTTTTAACTGTGACCGTGATGGGCATGTGGCTAGCCAACATGAAAGATGTTGATGTTGATGACATCTTAGAATTTAAAGAAACGCTTAGTGTTTTGCTCATCTCGGCTCTGTTTATATTACTGGCAGCACGTTTAGACTTCGGCTCAATCATGCAAGTAGGGTGGGGCGCGATTTTAGTCTTGTTTGCTATTATTTTTATTGCTCGCCCTATTTCGGTGTTAATTTCTTCCGTAGGTACAGGCTTAAATTGGCGTGAGCTAGGCTTGTTAAGTTGGATTGCGCCGCGCGGGATTGTTGCCGCCGCCGTGTCGGCCTTGTTCGCGTTAAAATTGGAAACCTTGGGCTATGCAGAGGCCGACCTTTTGGTGCCGATGGTTTTCTTGGTGATCATTGCGACAGTCGTCTTGCAAAGTTTAACCTCTGTACATGTGGCTAATTTTCTCGGCGTACGGGCACCCGCACCCAATGGCTTTTTAATTTTCGGTGGTAGTAAATTTTCGCGCATGCTGGCTTTGGAATTGATTAATAAAAATATTCCAGTTCGCATCGCAGATACCAACTGGGATTCTATTCGTCAGGCGCGCATGGATAATATTCCCACCTATTACGGCAACCCTATTTCTGAGCATGCCCGCCGTACCATGGATTTATCCGCGATGGGTCAGGTTTTGGTTATGTCGCCCTACCGGCAGTTAAACCCCTTGGTGACCTATCATTTTGAACATGCCATGGGCAAAGGCTCAGTGTTAGGTTTGAGCGCTAACGAACAGGAAAGTCGAGCCAGTCATCAGGTCTCTGAGTCTTACGCTAAAAAGCTGGGGCTGTTTTCGGAATCGGCAACCTATGGGCGCTTGGCCAGTTTAGTGGCTAGGGGGGCGACCATGAAAACCACCAAGCTATCGGAGGCTTTCACCCTTGAAAAATATCACGAGACCTACGGTGCAAGGGCGTTGCCGTTATGTGCTATAGACCCTAATGGCCATATTTTTATTTATACCATCTCCCATGAATTTAAAACCAAGGCCGATTGGCAGATAGTGAGTTTGGTGACGCCCGAAACCGCAGAAGAGAAAGCGGCGCGCGAAGCGAAAGAAGAGGCGGCTCGATTGCAGAAAGAAGCCGATGAGCGGGCATTGAAAGAAGCTAAGCAGCGCGAAGCAGAAGGAGAAATGCCACCGGCCACCGAAGCGTAGATTGGTAGTACCTAGCCTTGGCCGTGCGAACGTTGGCGCCACGGGTTGGGATGTTAATATTTGAACGAATACTATCTTAAGCGTGTTTGGTATTTAACCGCGAAACTGGGTGGTAGATGTTCTTACGGTAAAGCAACTCTGGAGTAGTCATGTCATTTAGTAGCGCATTTCATCGATTTATAGCGAAGGAAACATCGGCAGGTATTGTCCTGATCACTGTGACTCTTGCGGCACTACTGATGAAAAATTCATGGATGAGTGGTTTTTATGATGGCTTTCTTCACACCCCTGTAGTCATTCAGTTTGGTGCACTGGAAATAGCCAAGCCGTTATTGCTGTGGATTAACGATGGTTTGATGGCGATATTTTTCCTCTTGATTGGTCTAGAGGTAAAGCGAGAGCTGGTTGAAGGCAATTTGAATTCCGTATCGCAGATGACGCTACCAGGTATTGCGGCTATCGGCGGCATGCTTGCGCCAGCTTTGGTGTATTGCTTTTTTAACTGGGGCGATGAAACGGCAATGCGTGGCTGGGCTATTCCAACGGCGACGGATATCGCATTTGCATTGGGGATATTGAGCCTGTTGGGCAATCGTGTGCCTCTATCACTAAAAGTATTTTTGATGGCGCTGGCTATTATTGATGACTTGGGCGCTATTGTTATTATTGCCCTGTTTTATACCGTGGAACTTTCTGCTTTATCGATTTGGGTCGCTAGTATTGCGCTAGTGACGCTCTTTGCGATGAATCGCTTGGGCGTTTTTAGGCGCGGTGCTTATGTCATTGTCGGTGTAGTGCTCTGGGTTAGTGTGCTGAAGTCAGGTGTTCATGCCACGTTGGCCGGTGTTGCGTTGGCGTTTATGATTCCACTTAAGTCTACCAACGATAAAGGCGAGGTGTTTTCACCGTCCAAAAAAATGGAACACGATCTGCATTATTGGGTCAGTTTTTTCATCTTACCGCTTTTCGCCTTTTGTAATGCGGGTATTGATTTGCGGACTATCTCGCTGAGCCAATTAGCCGCTGGCGCACCTATGGGTATTATTTTTGGCCTGTTTGTTGGTAAGCAACTCGGCGTGTTTGGCTTGAGTTGGTTGGCCATTAAGCTAAAGATTGCGAGCATGCCTAAAGGTGCTACTTGGGCATCGCTCTATGGCGTGGCGTTATTGACGGGGGTTGGTTTTACCATGAGTTTGTTTGTTGACTCCTTGGCTTTTGAAGATGAAGCTTTGTATAAAGGTGCAGACCGGCTCGCAGTTTTAATTGGATCTTTGATGTCGGGCGTGGCCGGCTATTTTATGTTGTATTTTGGCTCTAGGCCGCAAGAAGACGAGGATGTGATCTACTTACCGTCAAGTGTTGGTTCCACCATGGAATCGCTGACGCAGTCGGCTGCATGGTTTAAAGATCAGCCACCGAAACTAAAGTAAAAAAAAGAGGCCGTTAGGCCTCTTTTTTTTCGTGCGGCTACATGATTAGGCGAGTTGTTGGCGCACCGCCACGAGTTTTACACAGGTGACGAACACCTCCATGGCACCGACGACTTCTTGTACGCTTGGTACCGATGGCGCTATGCGAATGTTGCAGTCTTGCGGGTCTTTACCGTAGGGAAAGGTGGCGCCGGCTGGGGTTAGTTTGACGCCAGCTTCTGCGGCTAAACGAACAACGTCTTTGGCGCAATGGGGGCGGGTGTCGAAGGCCACAAAATAGCCGCCTGCAGGCTTTTCCCACGTGCCTAAATCTGTGCCGGTAAATGCGTCATCTAAGGCTTTTAACACAGCATCGAAACGCGGCTGCAAAATGCGCGCGTGTTTCTGCATATGCGCGTTTAGGGCATCAATTGTGGGAAGCAAACGCATGTGGCGTAATTGATTCACTTTGTCGGGGCCAATGCTTTGTGCATTGAGGAATTTTCGAAAGCCTTTGAGGTTGGCCTCGCTCATGGCCACGAAGGCGACGCCGGCGCCGGCATGGGTAATCTTTGACGTGGATGCAAATTGCAATACGGAGTCTTCTGTGCTGTGGGCGCGGCAAAACTCCATGATGTTTGCAAGAGGTAAAGCCGCCGCTAAATCATGTACCGCGTAGGCGTTGTCCCAGAAGACGCGGAAGCCATTACCGGCGATTTTTCCCAATTTCGCAATCCGTTCAACTACCTCGTCACTATAAATGACGCCGGTTGGGTTCGAGTACTTAGGCACGCACCACATACCTTTAATACTGCTATCGGCTTGCACCAAGGCTTCAACTTGGTCCATGTCCGGACCGTTGGCGGTCATCGCGACGGGTATCATGTCTATGTTTAGCTGTTCGCACAGGGTGAAGTGGCGATCGTAGCCGGGCACCGGGCAGAGAAACTTCATACGTTCAGCCTTAGACCAAGCACTTTCGGTGCTGGTGAAGCCAAACTCAACCGCGGTGATCAAGCATTGAAACATTAGGGTTAGACTGGAGTTGCCCTGCGCCAGCACTTCCGCCGGCTTTACGCCAAAGATATGTGCGCCCAGCTCACGGGCTTCCGCTAGACCATCTAAGCCGCCGTAGTTACGGGTATCGGTGCCATCGAGACTTTTGTAGTTTCCTTTCAGGATGCCGTCGAGTCCGTCGGATAAGCTCAGCTGTTCGCTGGAGGGCTTGCCGCGTGTGAGGTCTAGGCTCAGCTTCTTAGCAACGATAGCGTCGTATTCGGCGCTGAGTTGTTGTTCCCACTGGCGTAATTGGTCTTTGCTTGCGTTGTTTAAGTTCACGTTGGGCCTCGGTTTGTAATACGGCTACAAAAAACGGGCGGGATTATAAACGGCTTTTGCGCAACTTTTAATCGATTTTATCGATTAGGGCGCAATAATTTTATCACTTGGGGCATCGTAGGTGGCAGGCGTCCGGCTGTGGCTAGAATTCCAGCTTTTGCGCAAGGTAAGTTGTGTTTGCTAGTTACCAAGGGTCGAATTAACCCTTGGTGCCGAGAGAATTTGCAATAGGTCTTACTGCGGCTTACAGCGCTACTGCGGGTTCTAATAGAAGTGTAAAAACATTTCGACAGATTTTTCCAAGTATTGGTCTAGCGTGTCGAGATGGTCTTGGTTGGGAAGGCCGAGCAAGGCCATAAAGTGCGCGCTGCCTTTTAATAGGCAGAGCAATTGATCTGTGGCTATCCCGATATTCTCACAGTGGATAGTGCCCAGTTGATGTTGTCGCGCGAGGTAATTTTGCAGGCAGGACTCTACTTGTGCGGGCCCTGCGGAGAAAAACATGTCTGAAATTTCTGGATGCAGCTCGGCGTTAGTGGCACAGAGCCGACACAGTTGGATGGCTTCGCGGCTGAGTATCAACTCTTGGAAATGATGGGCAAAGGCGAGCAGTACGGTTTTCACAGGCTGGTTGTCGACAAAGATAGCTTCGTTCAAGGCGCTTGCTATGCAGCGATTTTCGATACAGAACTTGAATAAGTCATCCTTGGTGCCAAAGTGGCTGTATACCGTTTGCTTAGAGACACCCGCCGTTTCGGCCACTTGGTCCATGCTGGTACTGAGGAAGCCTTGTTCGGTGAATAGATGACTCGCAGCGTCAATAATCTGCTGACGCTTCTCTTCGCTACGGCCGCGGGTTTTATTTTTTGTCGTGTCGTTCATCGCGCTAGTCTAACTGAAAAAATAGTCTAAAAACAAACTAGACGGCTCAGTCTATTTTGTCTATTCTAGACTCTTGCGTCTATTTTGGCGTTAAGCGGGCTCGCCGTTTAAGCGCGATAGTCATTTTCACCCCTAGCGATAATTGAGGTTTTCCGTGCTCCAGGTTAATGATTCAAACGGCTTAACGCCCGGTTGGCTAAGATTTTTACGCCGCTACTGGGTGTTCGCGCCGGTGTTAATACTGGCATTCGCACTTGGGCTGTCTTCGTTATTGCGTCAACCGAATGCGGCTGAAGTGGAGAAGCATCGATTGCATGCGGCTGGACAGCTGCTACAGGAGCAGGCCAGTTATAACATCGAACGACGTTTTGCTGGCCGTGTTGCCGCAAGTCAAGATGCCGATGTGGGTTTCGAATTGGCGGGTCGGGTCTCGCAGTTATTGGTAAACGATGGTGACCGAGTACAGGCGGGCCAAGTGCTGGCGAAGTTGGACACCGAGTTGTTGGTGGCCGAGCGGGCGCAATTGCTTGCGCAACTCGATGATACCAAGGCGAGGCAATTATTAAATACCGCCAATATTAAGCGGCACCAGTCGTTACAGGCGAGCGGGTTCGCCTCTCAGCAGCGATTAGATGAACTTGAAACAGAGCAGAAAACCTTAACCGCGAGCTTAGATGCCTTAACTGCCAATCTCGATAGCGTCGACAGTCGCTTGCGCAAGGCTAACCTCAAGGCGCCTTATAGTGGTGTTGTAGCGCGCCGATTTGTCGATCAAGGCATGGTGGTTAATGCTGGCAGCCCGGTGTTGCGTTTACAGGAGTCTGGCGCAATGGAGGCGGCTATTGGCGTGCCGGTAACGTTTGCATTGAATTTGACTGCCGGTCAGTTGGTGCCTTTGTCGCTGCGCGGTAACATCTTTGAGGCGCGCATTATCACCGTGGGCTCTGATGTAAGCCCAGTGACGAATACCGTTAATGTACGTTTGTTGCTGCCGCAAAATACCTCGGCCTTTAACGGTGATTTAATCCAACTGGTGATGACCGAGTCGGTGCAAAAAACAGGGTTTTGGATTGCTGCAGATGCCATTACTGACGGTGTTAGAGGTCGTTGGACGGTTTATGTATTAGTCAAGGAGAGCGATGGCGTGTACCGCGTCGAAGCGCGGGATATTCAAATTGAGCATATGCTGGGTGATCGCATGTTTGCTTCGGGTGCGTTGGCCGATGGCGAATTAATAGTTGCTAATGGCGTGCACCGGGTTGTGCCAGGGCAATTAGTGAGTGTGAACCTGACGCCTGAAGCCGATGCCGAGGGCGCTACATCTGTGGTGTCCGAGGGGCAGCCATAATGGTGCGAGCATTTGTTGAAAATCCGCGCCTAGTTATTTTAGTTATTGCGGTTTTACTTGTGGGTGGTTTAGCGGCGGTGAATTCACTGCCACTATCCGAAGACCCATACATCACCGGACGCCACGCCACCATTCTCACGCCTTTTCCGGGCGCTAGCGCGGAGCGTGTCGAGGTGTTGGTAACCGAAAAAATTGAAAACAAAGTGCGTGAATTGGCTGAGCTGGAGTTGGTGACATCCGTTTCCAAGGCGGGTTTGTCGACACTTATGATCGAGCTGAAAGGCACTATTCCCCCCGAAGATGTACCCGGTCTATGGTCACGCACTCGAGCGCTCATCGACGAGGTGCAGACGCAAATGCCCGAGGGCGTTTTGCCAACGCGTATGTTAGATAATCGCTCTCACGCCTTCACTCGCATCCTAGCTTTGCAGTGGCACGGAAAAGGCGAGCCCGATATGGCGATTTTGGCGCGCTATGCACAAGAGCTGGAAAGTCGATTGCGGGGTTTGGCCGGTTCTTGGCGGGTTGAAAAATTTGGTGCGGCGCAGGAAGAAATTCAAGTTGCGATTGATAGTCACCGCGTTGCCAGTTTGGGGCTGACGCCTGCCGACATTGGCCACGCTATTAGTCGCGCCGACAGTAAAGTCGCGGCGGGTGAATTAAGTGCAGGTCACTTGTCTGTCGCCGTGGAAGTACGTGGTGAAATTGACAGCGTTGAACGCGTGCGTCAAGTACCGCTGCAGTCGCCAGCTTACGGCAGCCTTGTGGTTGGCGACATTGCGCACGTTTATCGCGCCGAGAAAACGCCTCAGGATAGCCTTGCGATTGTGCACGGCGAGCGCGCGGTGGTGGTATCAGTGTCGATGTTGGCGGATCAACGCATCGATCGCTGGAGTGAAAAAGTTGATCAGCGCCTACAGGATTTTGAGGCGATATTGCCGGCCAATATTCAATTACAAACCTTGTTTGATCAGCGCGGTTATACCGAGACGCGATTGAGCGACTTGATGGGTAACGTAGTCCTGGGCTTCACTTTAATCCTGTTGGTGCTGTTTTTTACCTTGGGTTGGCGCTCTGCCATCATCGTTGCCTTGGCGCTACCGTTGACGGCCATGTTTACTTTGGCAGTGATGAAGTTTTACGGACTGCCTATCCACCAAATGTCGGTTACAGGCTTGATTGTCGCGTTGGGTATTATGGTCGACAACGCGATTGTGATGGTGGACTCCATTGCCCGCGAACGTCGAGCCGGACACGCCCGCACAGAAGCAGTTCTGCGTTCGGTGCGCCACCTTTGGTTGCCTTTGTTGGGGTCGACGTTAACCACAATTTTAGCGTTTATGCCGATTGTGTTAATGCCAGGGCCGGCGGGGGAGTTTGTTGGTGGTATCGCATTATCGGTGATCTTTTCATTGGTCGGCTCTTGGATAATTTCACACACCTTAATCGCGGGCTTAGCGGGGCGTTGGCTGCCACAAGAGCAGAAAAGTTTGCGTTGGTTTGAATGCGGAATATCGGGCGCTAAATTTAGCGCAAAAGCTGAAAAGATGATCGCCGCTGCCATGCGTAGGCCCTTGGCAACCTTGGTAGCCGTGGCAAGTTTGCCGCTGCTAGGTTTTGTTGCGGCAGGGCATCTAACTGAACAGTTTTTTCCAGCCTCTGATCGCGATATGTTTCATATTGAAGTGTACTTGCCCGAGCAGGCGACAATTGATGCGACGCGTCAGGTGGTTGCCAATATTTCTGATTATTTGACGGCCGAAGTACCAGAGATTGAAGAGGCGCATTGGTTTATCGGTAGTGCCGCACCGGCTTTCTATTACAACTTAATGTTTGGCCGCGATGGTTCGGCTAACTACGCCCAGGCCATGGTGAAAACAGCACATTTCTCGATAGCGAATAAACTTATCCCCAATTTGCAGAAGCAATTGGATCAGCACTTTCCGAGCGCACAAATACTGGTGCGCAAACTGGAACAGGGGCCGCCGTTCGAGGCGCCCGTGGAAGTGCGCCTCTTTGGCCCTAGCCTCGATGTCCTTAAAGCCAAGGGTGATGAAGTACGTGCGGCCATGGTTGCTGTGCCGGCGGTGACTCATTCTCGCGCCTCTTTAGCCGCCGCGGTGCCAAAACTTTGGTTAGATGTCGATGAAGATGTGGCCAAGCGGGCGCAGTTGCAACTGGTGGACTTGTCACAGCAAATGCAAAATGCGCTCGATGGTTTAGTGGGTGGCTCGCTGATCGAGGGCACAACACAAGTGCCGGTGCGGGTCCGTTTGCAAGCCCAGCAACGTGTTGATTTAGATGTACTACAGCAGTTTCAATTTGTGGCCGGTGTCGTTGCCGATGATCGCGCTGTACCCTTAACATCTGTCGCTGGTCTCGATGTAGAGCCAGCTCAAGCCACCATCACACGTCGCGATGGCGAGCGGGTAAATACTTTACAGGCATTCATTCGCGACGGTGTCCTGCCGGCGACGGTATTAACGCAGTTACAAACCCAGCTCGATGCACAAGGTTTTCACTTGCCGCCAGGTTATCGATTAACCTTTGGCGGTGAAAGCGCTGAACGCGATGAGGCAGTGCACGATCTCATGGGCTCGGTGGGTCTTATTTTGACCCTGCTGGTGTTGGTGGTGGTGTTAAGTTTTAACTCTTTCCGGCTCAGTGCGATTATCTTTGCGGTGGCCTTTCAATCCATAGGCTTAGGTTTATTATGCGTGTACTTGTTTAACTATCCTTTTGGTTTTACGGTGATCATCGGTCTGCTAGGTTTGATGGGGCTGGCGATAAATGCGGCCATTGTTATTTTGGCTGAGCTTAAATCTGATGCTAATTCTGTGCGCGGTGACGAGGCTGATATTGTTGCCGGTGTGATGCGCTGTGGTAGACATATTGTATCTACCACAATCACCACCGTAGGCGGCTTTTTGCCATTAATTTTGGCCGGTGGTGGTTTCTGGCCACCCTTTGCCATCGCTATCGCAGGCGGTACAGTGTTGACTACGCTGCTATCATTTTTATTTGTGCCTGCGGCGTTTGTGTTATTTGCACGTAGGCGTGCTTTTGACCAGGCCGTAGATCAAGCGCTAGCCTAGTACTCATCAATGAGAGTGTTGGTGGCGACGTTAATTGACAGTATAAGAGGAATAATAATGACTAAAAAATTTGACAGTTTCACCCAGTTCTATCCTTTTTACTTGGCTGAACATGCCAATGTTACCTGTCGGCGCCTACATTTTGTGGGCTCAAGCTTGGCGCTGATGTTGATTGCATGGGCTATTTATAGTGGTAGTTATTCGTGGCTACTCGTTGCTATCGTTCAGGGCTACGCTTGGGCTTGGGTTGGACATTTTTTCTTTGAGAAGAACAAGCCGGCTACTTTTCAATACCCTTTTTATAGTTTTTTAGGGGATTGGGTTATGTATAAAGATATGGCAACAGGGAAAATAGCGTTTTAGATTTTATCGTGCTCTTGCCCGGCCTGGCCGGGCTTTTTTATTGATTTTTTTTGTGTAGTTCGATCAGTTTTGTAAAAGTGCCATCGATTCTCATGGTTTCAATAATTCCTGCTATCTCTTCTTCCCTAGTAATTAGTTTTGATTTTTTTGACAAACCTATAACGTTAGAATCCTCTTCCCATGAAATAAAGAAATCTAGTAGTGCAATAGGTTTTTCTGGTGTTTCGTGTTTGTTTTTTTCGTGCTGTAGTATGTGTAATGCGACAGTCTCATTTAAGGCCAAGACATCTATCTGATTGGCTCTTAGTTTTCGGATGCCTGCTTCTGGGGTGGATGAAGATTCAATGTGTAAATCATTGCCGCTAAAAAACTTGGGATACAAAAACCCTTTAATCAAGCCGACTCTCAACGGTAGAATATCTTTTTCTTCTTTTAGGTTGCCTAACATCTGAGTTTGTACAATAAAACGAGATGGCTCTGGTGTCGAATACGGGAACATAGCCAAGTAGTTCAGTCTTTCAGGCGTTCGTAGCAAGCTAACGACAAAATCTACCAGCCCGGCTTCCGCCATGCGCATGCAGCGGATAAACGGGGTGTTGGGCGTGTACTTGAGCTTGAATTGCATCTCTTCGGCAATGATTTCTAAGGCATCTACCATCGCCCCAGCCGGTTTATCTCCGATAAAATAAGTAAATGGTGGGTAGTTGTCCATGCATAACCTAGCCTCTTGCTGTGCTTGAGCTGGGTAGTGCTGGAAAACGACGTAAAAAACCAGCAATGATAGTACGACTTTCATAGCGCATGCTCTGTTCTATAAGGCATATCGAAGGGAAAGGTTATGATGGTCGATACCTATTAAGTGTAAGTGCTTGTTGTTTGCGAATCGTCAACGTCGTCCCGTGCAAGGTGTGCAATTGTAACGATAACCTATAAATGTTGTTGCGCTGGATAGGCTAAATACCTTCTGCGTGTTATTAGATTAGCAAATAAATCCCGCTCCGTGGCTGAGCGAAGAAGATTGAGGGTGAGAGGCGCGATATCGTCTATTACTTACATCATCGCAAGACGAACGGGTAAACATAGATTAAGACTTATTATCTTGAAATGCTGACGCCTAAACCTGCTCTAAGCGTTCAGTTTGGCTGCGTCGATATCAAACTTGAAAAGTTGGTCCATGCCGATGCTATGATCAATCAACAGATGTATTTGGCAGTTGGTGGCGCATGGGGCTGGTGTGACAAAGCCCTCTGGTCACTAGAGCGCTGGCAGGCATATGTAGACGGCTTCGGCGATGCAGAGGTGTTGCCAGAAGCACCCTTAGAGCGCATAGAAACAACCATCTTATGGTGGCGAAACAAGCCTGCGGGCTATTTCGAGTTGAGCTTAGTCGGCACTGAGGTTGAAATACGTTATTTTGGGTTGTTGCCTCACGCAATAGGCCAAAAGTTGGGTGGCCCTTTACTTAGCGCAGCTATTGAGCAGGCTTGGCAAATGGGGGCTCAACGGCTTTGGGTCCATACCTGCGACTTAGATCACGCCGCCGCCCTACCCAATTATCAACGCTGCGGCTTTCAGCTTTACCAAACCATTGCGGAGTGATTGGTTTCACTTCAATAAAAATTACGTACAACAAGGGAGGCCGTAATGGCAGAGCTTACATTAGTCATCGGCAATAAAAACTACTCCAGCTGGTCGCTTAGGGCTTGGCTGTATCTGAAAATTAATGATATTAGTTTCGATGAGGTTCGGTTACCTCTGGATACCGTGCAATTTCAGCAGGAAATTTATACTTATTCGCCCTCTGGCAAGGTTCCGGCCTTAAGTCATGGCAAGGTGCGAGTGTGGGATAGTTTTGCCATTATTGCCTATATTTATCGCACCTTTCCCGACAGCGCAAATTGGCCAAAAGATCCGGTGGTGCAAGGCTTGGCTATTTCTGCGGTGATGGAAATGCACTCGGGCTTTATGGCGTTGCGCCAACACTACCCGATGAATTGTCGTAAAACACCTTTCAAGGCGCCGCTGCGTGGCAATGTTGAGCGCGATTTAAACCGACTCGAGTCATTGTGGACAATGTTACTTGATGCAAGCGGAGGCCCTTGGCTGGGTGGCGAGCTCGGTATTGTCGACGCTTACTTTGCCCCGGTCGCTATGCGTATCCATACCTACCAGTTACCCGTGAGTGAACCTCTGCAACGTTATGTCCAGCAGGTCTTGCAGTTGCCAGCGATGCAAGAGTGGATAGCAAGTGCTAAGCAAGAAACTGAAGTCGTAAATGCCGATGAATGGCAAGATTAAGGAAAAGATGATGATTAAAATAAATAAAAAAGCGTATTTGGCTGTATCGATTGCCGCGGCTGTGATGATTGGTTGTCAGTCGGACGACAAAGCTCAAGCGAAGGCATCGGCTGCACCAGTATATGACCAAGCCAGTGCCGACAAAATGCTCGCTCAGGCTGAAAAAGATCTAGCCAGCACGGCGGAATTTGCCTCCCATGCCAGTTGGTTGGCCTCAACCTATATCAATTCTGATAGCCAGTTTGTCGAAGCTAAAGCGTCGAAAGACTACACCTTAAATGTGGTGAAATATGCCAAGCAGGTGAAGCATTGGGATGGCGTAACACTATCTGCCGATACCCGTCGCAAGCTTGATGCACTGCGTTTAGGTTTGAGCTTCCCGTCTCCAGACGATGAAACCTTAGCTGGTGAGTTAGCGGATATCGGTTCGAAAATGCAGGGCATGTACGGGGAGGGTAAATATTGCCGTCCTTCGGGCGAGTGTTTTGATTTAATAGAGATGAGTAATATTTTGGCAGAGGGTAAAGACCCTGCCTTGATGAAAGAAGTTTGGGCCGGGTGGCGCAGTGTATCACCGCCAATGCGGCCTTTGTACGAGCGCCAAGTGGAAATTGCTAATGCCGGCGCGAAAGACTTAGGCTTCGAAAATTTATCAGTACTTTGGCGGTCAAATTACGATGCCGAGCCCGATGCATTCGCTGCCGATGTGGATGCGCAGTGGAATAAAGTAAAGCCTTTATATGATGCTCTGCACTGCCATGTGCGCGCACAGTTGAATCAGACCTATGGCGATGAGGTTGTGCCAGCAGCTGGAAAAATTCCGGCTCATATGCTGGGCAACATGTGGGCACAAACGTGGGGCAATGTGTACGAAAAGGTTAAGCCTGCTAATAGCGAAAAAAGTTACGATCTCACGCAGTTAATTGAACAGAGCGGAATGAATGAGCTGGGTATGGTGCGCACTGCCGAAGCTTTCTTTTCGTCCCTTGGTTTTGCCCCGTTGCCGGAAACCTTTTGGCAGCGTTCACAATTTACCAAGCCGCGCGACCGCGAAGTGGTTTGTCATGCCAGTGCGTGGAATTTAGACAGTAAAGATGATCTGCGCATTAAGATGTGTATCCAGAAAAACGGTGAAGACTTTCAAACCGTTCACCATGAATTGGGGCACAACTATTACCAACGCGCTTACAACCAGCAACCCTTCTTGTTTCAGGGGAGTGCTAACGATGGTTTTCATGAGGCGCTTGGCGACACAGTGGCTTTATCCATTACCCCGTCCTATTTGGTCAGCTTAGGGCTGTTAAAAAAGGAGCCGCCAGTTTCAGAAGATTTGGGTTATTTAATGCAAATGGCGTTGGATAAAATTGCCTTCCTACCCTTCGGTTTAATGGTGGACAAGTGGCGTTGGCAGGTATTTAACGGCGAAATTAAGCCTGCAGATTACAACAAAGGCTGGTGGCAGTTGCGAGAGCAGTATCAAGGCATCACAGCGCCGGTAGCGCGCTCTGAAAATGACTTTGATCCAGGTGCAAAGTACCACATTCCCGGTAATACCCCTTACACGCGTTACTTCTTAGCTTTTATTCAGCAATTTCAGTTTCATCGTGCGCTCTGTGAAACCGCTGGCTTCGAGGGGCCATTACATCGTTGCTCGATTTATAACAACAAAGCGGCGGGTGAGAAGCTGCAAGCGATGATGGCGATGGGTAGTAGCCAGCCTTGGCAAAAAGCGATGGAGGCTTTAACCGGCCAGCCTAACTTGGATGCCAGCGCTATTGTCGATTATTTCGCGCCATTGAAAGTTTGGTTGGACGAGCAGAATAAAGATCGGCAATGTGGCTGGTAGGAGCCGTTAACAGGAAAATAGATGACAGGAAAAGCCGTTGCAAGTGGCAAGGGGTATGATGGCTTTCGGTAAGCTGTTACACCGGCGCGCTTGCTTATGGCATCTGAACGAGTTTCGGTTGTTGCTTTAGCCTTTCCTGAAACTGTTGGCAATGTTTCCGGTTTCACCAGTGCAATAAAAAGCCCAGCAAATTTGCTGGGCTTTTTATTGTTCGGTTGTGAATAGCTACTGTTAGCTTAACGAACCCCGTGCATTCCCTTCTTCAAGATAGGGGAAATAACGATCATGAAAATACCGACGCCAATACCAATCCACATTAAAAATTCGTACAGACTGGTGTAGGTGACAAGTAAGCTCGCCGCGTCAGCAGTTTCAGCGCCCGAGGTATCGATTGCTGCCATCTTGCCAATACGCGTGGCGACAGTTTCCGAAAGTGCGGTTGCCAAAAACCAAGTGCCCATGGAAACGCCAACAACCTTGTTAATTGATAACTTGGTTACAGCTGATAAGCCGACTGGTGATAGACAGAGTTCGCCTGTGGTGTGCAGCAAATAGGCCAGTACCAACCAAATAATAGCGACTTTACCGGCTTCATCGGCAAACTGGGCACCGATCACCAGAGCGCCAAAACCTAAGCCTGCCTGTAGTATGCCCAAGCCGAATTTAACGGGGGTGGAGGGTTCCCAACCGCGTTTGGCAAGCCATACCCACAGGGCGGCAAAGGGGATGGCGAGTAGCATGATGAAGCCGGCGTTTAGAGAGCCAAACATTGATGCGCGCACTTCTGTGCCGCCAACCTCGCGATCGAGTACACGATCGGCGTATAACGTCATGCTGCCTGCAGATTGCTCGAACAGTGACCAGAACACGATGGTGGATACAATCATCACCATGAGTACCACCGTGCGGCCGTATTCGGCGCTATTGTGAGACTTAAAGCCATAGGTGATAAACGCAACCAGGGCTAACAGCATCAAGCCGAGCCAAGTATCATCGCCCAAGAACGCCCACATCAGACCTAGCACCATGGTTGCTATAGCAACGCCTATCGCCAGCCAGTCTTGGCCTTTCTCGGGCTGATGCAGCATGGAGTAGAGAATGATACCGACAATGGCGACGATCAACAGGCTGTTCTGTGCCACGTGCACCACAGGTTCATGTTGCACTAGCAACCAAACAACCGACAATGATAAGAGCCCGCCTAGGTAAATTGCCCATTCTTTATTTATCGGGCCGAGGAAGGTTTCTTTCAGTCTCGCAGGCTCAGCAGGTTCAGCGTGCCCCTGAAGAGTGTGTTGGAACTTCAAAAAGGTGATTAGGCCTAACAGCATGCCAATACCCGCGGCGCCAAAGCCGTAGCTCCAACCGTAGGTTTCACCTAGCCAACCACAGAGTAGGGTAGCGATAAATGAGCCGATGTTAATGCCCATGTAAAAGATGGTGAAACCGGAGTCCCGGCGTGGGTCATCTTGTGCATAGAGCTTGCCAACGATGGTGGAAATATTGGGCTTTAAGAAGCCAACACCCACGGTGATGAGCGCAAGTGCGAAGAAGAACACTTTTAAGGCGACAATGTCTTGGATAATGATGTCTTCGGCCAACACCGTCCCTGCAGCAATGACGGTACCGTCATTAAGGGTGATGGCCTCAGCGAGGGTTGTGCCCGCCGCATAAGACATGGCCTGAAAGCCCTCATAGGCCATGGTGGCGTGCCCTGCAGTCAGCAGCAATGCGCCGAATACAACCGCTTTACGCATACCTAAATAGCGGTCGGCTATGAGCCCGCCGATGAGAGGTAGGGCGTATACGAGGCCTGCGTAGGCGCCTAAGACGTCGTAGCCTGCCATGTCAGTGAACAAGTGATACTTTGTCAAATACAGCAGCAGAAGGTACTTCATGCCGTAAAAAGAGAAGCGCTCCCACAACTCAGTGGCAAAGCAAACGTAAAGGCCTTTCGGGTGCCCTAGGAATTCCCCAGGTGCTGAAACAGCGGCAGTGGTCATGCCAAATCCTCATTATGGTTATTTCACATCGTTATAAGGACGAGCGTGGCACTTAAGGCCTCAATGGTCATTGGCACTTGGTATGATTGCAGAATTCAGGAACCAGGAGATAGAGTTGGTTTTGGTGATGTTGGTGAAGCGCTGGCATTGACTGGAGCTTGTCGGGTGCTCCCGACCTCACTTTGAGGGAGCTCTTAATTCCTTTGAATAAGGAAAAAATGGCTTTCAGTTAGTAACATTCTTTGGTCATCGCTGTGGCGATGGGTTGATAGCTTATTTGGCTACCCGATTAGAATGCATCTGATAATGTGCGTTAAAGTGGTTCTGCGATAAATGAGGGCGATAACCTCAGGAGAATCAGGTGTTGAGGTTGGGCCATATACGCCTAAGCGTTAGCCACCGAGGTGCTCGTCTGAATAGCTCAGTGAACGCACCTTTTGATGACAGCCTATGGTGTTGTGACGGCCCAAATTTGGGCGGTTCTGGATAAGGATGCTGACATTATTTCGGTTAGTCGCCTCAAAAAGTGAGGTACCCATCGCAAACCTCATGGCTAGGAGGTCGCCAATGGGCCATAGTGACTTGTACGCTGACGCGCGCGACATGGCGACTCATTACAATATGCGAGAGATCGCAGTGTTATAGCCTAAGTAGGACCCGTATTAAGGGAGGCCTGTAAATCGATTAAGTTTGGTTGAAGACTAGGAGCAGGCGGGTGTTCCATACCAAAAAAGCGTTGCGCACGGCTCTACAGAAGCTCAGGCAATGACTCTCCTGAGCTGGTGAGGCAGTAAAAGGCAAAGGCGTATTCGAGCTTGACTAGAATGTTAATGCACCCGATATCGCGCAGAGTAGAGCATGGGAATTGGTGATATCAGGGGGTCATTCTTGGCGAGTTGATCGCCATGACCCTAAACTAAGGTCAGGCAGTTTTGGAGGTGGTGAATGAGGGTCGTTAATGGCTTTGTCGTGGTGCTCCTATTACACCTTGCGGTCACTGGTTGCGCCAGCTGGCAGCCTGAATACGGTGCGGGCGACCCAGAATTGTTAGCGTTGGCACGCTCCGGTAGTCTGGTAGGCGGGCAGGTTTCGGCGCAGGCACTTGCCGACCGCGATCCATTCGCGCTGACACCGGAAATGAAGGCATTCGCTAATCATTTTGCCCCTGCTGAGTATCACGACAAGTACAAGGTGACGGCGCTGGTACGAGCGCTTACCACCCAATACGGGCTCAACATGACCTATAGTGCCAATGAGACCCACTCGGCGGCAGAGGCGTTCAGACGTAGGGAAGCAAACTGCCTTTCCTTTACAATCTTGCTTTATGCGCTTGCTAATGAGGCTGGTCTCACCGTTGCTTTCAACGAGGTAGACGTTCCCCCCGTATGGGATGTGCAGGACACCAACAAGTTAATTTTTTATAAGCATGTTAACGCCATCGTCGATATCCTCTGGGCCGAAAGCAAGATAGTGGATATCAATATGAGCAATTACAATGAGCTTTATCCGCAGCGCCGTATCACTAAGGTTCATGCAGAAGCGCTTTACTATAATAACCGCGCCGTAGAAGCATTAAACGCAGGTCAACTGGCCGATGCACAGTACTATTTTCAGCGCACCTTGGACCTAAACAGTGATCTTGGTTTTGTATGGGGTAATCTTGCAACGTTGTATCGCAGGCTTGAGCGATTTGATATTGCTCAGGCGCTGTACCTGAAGGCAATGGATTCTGGTGGGTTTGATTCGGTTATCGCCAGCAATCTGGCACGCAACTTTCGCGCCTTGGGCAATACTGTCGAAGCGGACCTTTTGGAGGAAAGGGTTAAGCGGCATCGAGCCAGAAACCCTTACTATCACTATGCCATAGCGCACCTTAACTACTCTAAGGGGCGCAACGATCTGGCGATTCAGGAGATAGATAGGGCGATTGAGCTCTTTACCAAAGAACATCGTTTCCATTTATTGAGAGCACAGCTGATGGCTCAGGTGGGTGATCAGCGCGAGGTCATTGAGAGTTTACGTTTAGCGGAATCTCATGCCCCTAACGATGAGGATAAAGGTCGCTATGCCAATAAGCGCGATAAAGTGGCAGCGATTATGGCCTATCAGGCCGCCCATTCTACCGAATGACTTGTGAGGGACTTTCTTAGCGGGGCCAGAAAATCTGTATAGGGCTGCCAAGATCCAATACTGCGTGTTGAAATGGTCTCGTGTACCTGGTTCGCGCTAAACGTAAAAGTTGCACCAGCTGCGCGGTTGCTACTCAACCATCGATCTTTCCAGCTTAATCCGCAAAACTCAAAAATGCTTGAAAACGTCTGCCGGGGTTCACGTACCAAGCATTCATAATCGACTGTCAGATATTTATCTCCCGCCAGCGATCGCCAGCCCGACATAATTTCCACATAATGTGCGTAGGCCTGTCCAAGCAGATCCATATTGTAGGTGTGAGGTGCTGATTGGATGAACGGCTGCTGCAAAATCGAAAAGCAGGTATCCATTGGGTCGCGTTGTAAATGGATGACCTTGCAGCCTGGAAAGGTATTCAGCAAAGGGCCTATTAAATGGTAATTTCCTGGGGTTTTGTCGGTTATATATCCTTGCTCGCGCGCAATGGCCTTGACTCTGCGCATGTAATGGTTGCGCAGCTGAATGCGATGTTCATGAAGCGCCAACCCCTGTGGAAGCGGGTAACCAGTCGAATTCTGGTATTCAGTAGCCACACTGCCTCGGAAGTAGTTCAGTTCGCCACCTGCCGCTACATCAGGATGAGTGCTTAGCAGGCTCTCCACCAGACTGGTGCCAGATCGTGGCATGCCAACGATAAATATTATCTGTGGTTCGTTCCCAACAGGTTCCGGCGCCTCGTAGGCAAAGCCCGTTTGGAGGGTCATCGCTCTGCTGTGTTCTAGCTTGTAGCTTACTTCTATATCGGGCGGGCTGTGGCGAGCCTGCAAAGACAGCGCCTGAGCAAGCGTTGCTTCAAATGATTCTGCGTCATCCGCTGCTCGATGAATCTTGGCTAAGGCATACAGATAGCTCGCTTGTTGTCGATCTTTGGGATTGTTGGCGCTTACCCTTAGGGATTCGAAAAAATGTGAACCTTGGGCTATCCCATCGCATTGTGCTAAGCCCAGCAAGGCGGAGCCATTGTTTGGTGATGTTTCTAGTATTTTTCTAAACTGTTTTTTAGCGGCTGTTTTATCGCCTTGCGCTAGTCGCAGAGCGGCTAGCCGGATGCTAGGTTCTATTGTTTTAGGAAAGCATTTTTGTGCGTGTTCGAGTAGCTGTTGCGCTTTGTCTAGTCGTCTGAGTTCAGTGTAGGCCTGAGCGGCCTCTAAATAGAGGGCCACCGGCGTAGCGCGGCCCACCAGGGTGAATATCTTATGGTAGAACGGCAGGCTTTCAGCGGGTAGTTGTAGCAGGCTCAAGGCTTTGGCCGCAGCGGCCAGGGTTGCCGGGTTATCAGGTGAGAGAGCCAGCGACTGGGTGGCTGACGCCAGCGCCGCGTGGTAGTTGCCCTGCTGCAGGTATAAGTACGCTTGTGATTGTAGTTGCTCTGCATGCATAAAAAGTTGAACTAGCTGTAATGAAGGAAAGTGAGCATAAAAAAAGGCGGGCTAAAGCCCGCCTTTTTCTGAGCAAAGACGACTTAGAAAGTCGACTTGAAGCCCAAGGCGTAGCCGCGACCATAGGTGCCGTAAACGGCAGCGTTGGTATCCCAGCCAGTGGTGTTACCTGTGACACCGCTCAAAATGACCGGTGACTCTTCGTCGGTCAAGTTGTCAATGCTCAAGAACACCTTGGTGTTATCGAGTACATTGTATGACATGTAGATGTCATGGGTCACAAATGAACCTACGTCGAAGTTGAACAGTGCATTGTCTTGATTTGGCACTGCGTCACCGATGTAAGTGGTTTCCCACTGGAATGCGAACTTGTCCAGCGTGTAGGTGGCCGTTGCCAACCACTTGTGCTCAGACTGGCCCACATCGCCTACAGACTCATCGGCATCACCGAACTTCGTGAGGGTGTATTCATTCAAGAAGCCATATTTGACGTCTATGTCGAGACCACCAGCAGCGCTGTCAATTACGTCAGACAGTAGCATGCCCCACTGAAACTGCACGTCAACACCTGAAGTTTCCAGGCTACCTTCGTTGATGTAGCCCGAGTTAACTGCAGTGATCTCACCAGTCTGGAATGACGGACCGGCGGTGTCGCGCTCCACGAAATTACAGAAGTTGTTCGGGAAGTTGGTTTGGTTATAGCAGAAGTCAACAGAGGTTTGACGGCTAACGGTATCAATCAGGTCTTCAATTTCGATCTGATACCAGTCAACAGACAAGGTCATGCTGCCGATGTTGCCAAAGTCATGATCAAACACTGCACCGAAAGTAATACTATCGGCGGTTTCAGTGGTGAGGTTCTCATTGCCCTTACCGGTGAAGCCACCTGTGCCCTGAATTTCAGGCTGAGTCAGGGTGAATGAACCTTCGGACGCGATACGGGCTGCGATCGAAGGAACTGAGCGGCAGTTATCCGCGATGGTGCCGGCCGTTGTTGCTGTTACACCATTACAAGGATCGGCTACAGCAGCGAAGTTTTCACCACCAGGGGAGAACAATTCGCTGATGTTCGGCGCGCGAACTGCGCGGGCGAATTGACCACGAATGCGTAGCGAATCAACTGGTTGCCAAGCTGCGCGAGCCGTATAAGCCTCTGTGTTGCCGATAGTATCGTAATCAGACAAACGGAAGGCTACACCTACACTCAAAGACTTAGCAAAGGGTGCGTCGGTTAACAACGGAGCATCAAGTTCCATGTAAGCTTCGCGAACGCTGTAGCTGCCTTCAGTTGGCTCTTCCTTGTTACCACCATTTTGGCCAGAGCGGGTCAGTGCATCTGGGAAGTCAGCTGCGTACTCAGAGCGGTACTCTAAACCGGCAGCCATAGCTAAGGCACCAGCTGGTAGTTCAAACAGATCGCCGGTAATGTTTGCGCCGGCAATGGTCTGGCGGGTGCGCTGGTCGCGAATAGATGGTGCGGTTACATATTTGGCTGCACCAGGACTAATGGTGCCGTAGCCAAAGATGTTGATCGGCACACAGCCTTCTTCCACAGCCGCTGCATCCAGACACACAATGTTACCACTGCCGTCATCGCCGGCATTCAGCGCTTGGCGGAAATTGGAAATGTTTAGCTGACCAGTACCGCGCTGGCTGTCTTGCATCTGGGCTTGACCGTAGAAAGCGTCCCAGTTCCAGTTGTCGTTAATTTCACCACGCAGGCCGAATACGCCTCGGAAGGTTTGACGCTCGGCAAAGGAGCCGCGGTTGTCCAATTCGGTGGTCCGACGCACGTACTGAATTACATCATCACCATTGGCGATGGCGATATTACGTAGGTCCTGCGGCACAAACGGGTTGTCGATGGAGATACCATCAATAAACAGATCGCCGGCGGAGTGCGGGAAGGGTTCAATATCTGTCTGAGTTTCGGTGCGCGCGAAAGTCGTTTCCATGAACGCTTCCAGCTTGTCGTTGATCTCATAGCTGATATTGCTGGATATCAAGTAACGCTCAGTTGGTACTGAGTGACGACGGAACGCTTGGCGATTAAAGCCGTAGGTTGCAGCGTTCCAAGGTAATACTTGACCGTTATCCACAGTGTATTGGCTTGGTGTGCTGGGAGTAGAGAAGCGGCCCCATTCGGAGTATGAAGAGAAAAACGGGGTGCGCGAAGTCTGGCAATCGTTGATGTCGCCAGTGAACAAACATTCAGCGATATCGTCTTGCGCAGTATTCGGGCGATCTTTAGCCAGCACACCGCCTTCCTCTGACCAAGTCAAAGAAACAACTGCGTTACCTTTGTCATCGGCGAAATTGCTGCCCATCAATATGTTTAGGCGATCGGTCTTGTCGTCGCCATATTCCATGGTTTCGCCGTGAGACATGCTTACTTCAACGCCCTCAAAATCATCTTTCAAGGTAACGTTCACCACACCAGCAAGTGCGTCTGAACCGTAAATAGCAGAGGCGCCACCGGTAATGACTTCAACGCGCTCGATTAGCTCGGTTGGAATGGTGTTCCAATCCACGGCTGAAGTACCGGCTACGCCGGAAATGTAACGGCGTCCATTTACAAGGACTAGGGTACGGTCTTCACCTAAGTTACGCAGGTCTACGGTATTGATACCGCCGCCTGAGGTAAAGAAGTTGGAGTTAGTGGAAGACAGGCCGGACACGCCCGCTGCCGGCAGTGAGCGCAGGATGTCAGCGGTGTTTAGCTGACCGGTGAACTCAATAGCAGCAGAGTCTAGAGTGGTTACCGCTGTGGGTGCTTCTAGGTTTGCCCGCATAATGCGCGAACCTGTCACCATCACCTCTTCAATGGTATCTAATCCTGCCTCTTGAGCGCTGGCTGGTGCGGCTAAGAACATCGCTGCTCCCGCGCTCAGGGCTGCAAGTTTAATTGCTGTAGCTAGTTTTGTGCGTTTAACCATTATGGCTTCCTCATTTATGTATTCTTATATGGCTCCGATGCCCTTTGGTAGGCAAAGTTCCAACTACAATGACGAAGTTTATAACTAGAGCCTCAAGAGTTATTTGCACTTTTTATAGTATTTTTATTGGGTGTTGGTGGGCTTATATTTAGTTTGTAAATAAAAAAGGCCCCGTAAAGGGGCCTTCGAAAGCAAGTCAAGCTAGTAGATGTTAGAAGGTTAGTTGCACGCTGGTAAAGAGGCGGCGACCAATCACATCGTACATACCTGGCTCCGTGTTAGCGTTAAACGCGCTATGGAAGCGGGGTGCATCTTCATCTGTTACGTTGTTAATACCTAGAGTGAAGGAAATATTTTCCCATGTGTAGTTACCTACGAGGTCATGGTAAAGCATCGCTTCAGCGGTGGCATCATCGGTGATTGAGGCAGGGCGAAGTGCATCTTCGGTCTCGCCAATGTAGCGCATTTTCCAGCTGGCCGACCAGTTATTCCCCTCAATACCTGCGGTAAAGTTGTAGCGCCATTCTGGGAAAACAGCGAAGCCGTTGGCAGTACCAATCAAATCTCTGGTGCCTGCTAATGGATAGGCGCGCTCATATTTGTTTTGCCAAGTTGCGCTCCAGCCCAGCGTGTAGCCAGTGACAACAGAGCTTGAGATCTCTCCCATATAGAGTGCTTCGAAATCCCAGCCAGTGGTAGATAGCGTACCAAGGTTACCAAACTCCGCCGTTGCATCGGCCGGATAGGGCAAGCCATCATTATCAGCACTGTTTAAAAACGGCTCTGCATTACCTGCGTCATTCAAGAATAGATCGCAAGAGGCTGCCGATAGGTTCACCGAGTTCATACAGCTCTGCATCAAATCGTTGAAATCCTCAGATCCGATAACGTTTTCAATTTCAATATCCCAGTAATCCGCACTTAGCTGTAGGCCGGGTAAAAACTCTGGTGCGTAGGAAACGCCAAAGTTAATAGAAGTGGATTCTTCTGGTTTCAGCGGTTTGCTTGGTGCGCTTGTGGTGTAAGTAGACTGCCAAGCAAAGCCTAATTCGCCGGAGTCGTCAGTGACAATGCCCAGTGCTTGGCAGTTGTCATAGGCGACTTGGCTAATATCGCCTGATGCCAGCCGTCGATCAGCAAATTCGCAGATCGGTTCTACGATAGGGAAATCTGTGTTTTCGCCTTGGTTGAGTTCCGCAATATTGGGCGCACGGAAGCCGGTAGAGTATCCCGCACGGACTTTTAAGGCTTCTGTTGGGTTCCAGTCGCCACCAATTTTGTAGGTCGTTTTAGCGCCTGCAGAGGTGTCGTAGTCCGAGTAGCGGGTTGAAGCGCTAATGCTCAAGGTGTCTAAAACGGGTAAATAGGCTTCCGCGTACACTTCTTTAACGCCGTAGCTGCCGCTCAGCGGGTCACCTGCGCCACCTGTGGTTAGACCGCCGGCAACGAACTCATCTGGGCTGTAGTAGCCTTGTTCGTGACGGTTTTCAAAGCCGAGAGCCCAGCCAGCGCTGCCGCCGGACATTTCGAACAGGTCGCCGGAGAGGTTTACGGCAAACAAATCCATGCGGCCACTGTATTGATCTTTCAGTGAGCCAGTGGTCAGGAAGGCCATTTGGGCGTCGCTGATGCTGCCGTAATCTCCAAAGGGGTTCAATACGCCACCTGCGGCGGTGCAGCCTGGATCAGCAGCGCAAGCTACTGGGTCAACAGCAATCGCCCAGCGGTCAAAGCGACCGTAGTTTTTGGTCTCATCGGCGGTTTCGCTTTCGGCTACAGTGTAGGAAACATCCCAGTTTACCTTATCGTTGAAATCGCCCTTAAAGCCGGTAATTATTCGGTAGGTGCTGGATGATTGACGGAATAGACGCCCGCCAGACTCAACAAAGCGGCGATTTATCCTTACGTCTAGGTTGGAGAGGCCTTCGTCGTTGTTCGGGTTTACACCATAGGGGTTGAAGGGGTTGTTGGCGGGAACAAAGTCGTTCCATTGTACGCCGTTATTAGGGGTTTCGGTGTTTGGGCTTACCGCAAAAGAGGCATCGGGCGCTAAGCGCTGCTGCGAGGTTCTTTTGGTGTAAAGCGCTTCGGCATAGCCTTTCACATCGTCTGTAATTTCAATGGTGCCGTTGAAGCCAAATTGGTAGCGCTCGTTGGGTGTGATTAAAGCGTTTACCGGTGCATAGTTATAAACGTCGCTGCCGACGAATGTGCGACCTATGCCTGTATCTGCATCGAGAATGCGGTTGCCAGCGCCGGGTACGCGAATTTTGCGGCTATTTGACGAGCCTGAGCCAACTGCTTTAAAAGTGCCGTCTGATTGCAGAACGGGGTATAGCGCTTCAGTCGCCCATGGGCGCTCGGCTTGAAGCATTTCGTCTTGGTTAGTCCAACCGATGGAGAACACAGCATTGCCGCGATCACCAGCCACACCCGCTAGCATGGATAAGGATTGGTTTTCTGCTTGACCATCTGATACCCCGCGACCCCAGTCGCCGGTAACCTGGAAGCCTTCGAAATCGTCGTGGAGAATGATGTTTACCACACCGGCAAGGGCGTCTGAGCCGTATACGGTAGATGCTCCGTCTTTCAGCACTTCAACGCGCTTAATCATCGCTGAGGGTATGGTGTTTAAATCTACGGCGCCATCGCCGGAGCTATCACCGATTTGGCGACGGCCATTAACCAACACCAGCGTGCGGTTGAAGCCTAGGCCACGCATGTCAATCTTCTTTTGGCCTTGATCGCTGCCGTTGTTGGTGGACGTGCCCATTTGGTAGCCGGTAAAGGCTGGAACATCCTTCAGGAATTCATCAATACCGGTAACCCCGGCCTTTTGAAGCTCTGATGCATCAAATGTCGATATAGCGCTGGCGGAGCTAAATTCGTCTCGAGAAATACGAGACCCTGTAACGGTAACCTCTTCCAGTGCACTAATATTGTCTTGTGCTGATACTGTGTTGGCTGCTAGGCCCAAGGTGGTTGTGGCGCCAAGTACGATGAGTTTTATCGCCGTTGACAATTGTTTGCGATGTGCCATAAGAGTTCCTCATTAACATTATTATTTCAAGCCTCAAGTTTGAGGCGGACTTATCTCTACGTCATATTTGACGAGCACGTGCTGGGCAGCCTCAAGGTTATTTCTAAAATTCTACTTAACGCGCTTGACGCCTATTTTTTTGTTGTTTTCGACGACCGTCAGTTCCCATAAATTGAGGGCGTTTAATGCTAGCACCACTTGTGGGTTTTGTTTGTTGGTTCTCCACTTCCCCGGTAGCCTTTGTTTCCAAGTTTGGCCGTTCTCTAGCACGAATATCGTGTTTCCATTCCAGCCGGTGAACTTGCCCTTGATGGAGGTGTGGACACTCTCCGAAGCAACAGCGGTAACCTTTGTGTTATCTCTCAGTAGGTGCGCGTCGAGTGCAACAAATCGAGTTAACCAGCGGTTAAGTTCTGTGAGCTGCTGCTCTGACAATGTACTGACACCGGTTGAGCTAGCTTCTTCGCTACTCATATAGTCTTTTATGTTGAGCGGTAAGTCGTCCGAATTGCTGTTTGTGCTCAATGTTAAAGCCGTAAGGCAGGCGATAATTGGTAGGTAATTCATTTAAAAGTTCTCGCAAGGTTAAAATCTAGAACTTCAGGCTAACCCGCCCATACCAAAACCGGCCTTTTAGGTCGTGGGTGCGGGAGTCCATGCTGTCGTTGAATGCCGATGCGGCGAAAGGGGCGGGATTGTCGAGTAGATTGTCTGCACCTAACGTTAGTTTTAGGCCTTTTTTTACCGGTAATAGGTAGTTGAATTGTACGTCGTGAGTAATCCAGCTATCGATGGTGCGCTTCGTGCCTGCTTTTGGGACTTCTTCTTCTAGGGGGCTGACATAGTTGATGGTGTAGTGCAGGTCTAGGCCGTCTTGTTGCCAGTGAATGCCGGTATTTGCTTTTAGTTTGGGTAGTGCGCCGTTGCCTTCGGAGGCTTCGTCGGAAAAGCTGCCGGCTAGTTCTTCAGTGGCCGCCGAAGGGGCTAATTGATCTTTAAATGAGTGCAGATGTGCAGCGTTTAGGGAGATGGACGCTAGTCCGGCGTCTATAAGATGCTGGTACTTTAGGGTTAGGTCCGCACCATTAATTTCCCTGCGGCCGATGTTAATGAAGGATGCATCAATTCTCTCAATGTCTCCTGCCGCGTTGCGAGTCACCTTGTCCTGAAATAATCCCGCTTCGGCATTTTGGTTGACGATATATTGCGCGGAGGCGTCTACGACGTCGTTTTGTTCAATCCAGAAAAAATCTAAGGCGGCGTATAAGCCTGGTAGCGTTGAAGGTGTCCAAACGATCCCTAGGGTGCTGTTGTTGGAGCTTTCGGGTTCAAGGTTGGTCGAGCCTGAAAACTCCGTTAGAAACTGATTTCGCGTGGGGTCGCTCTGCTGGTTGCAACCCACGAGCACGCCAACACTGTTTGGGTTGGCGCAAGGATCATCTAAGAACGCCTGTGTGGTTTGGCCACCCTTATGCAGCTCATTCAGGCTTGGCGCGCGGAAGCCCTTGGAGAAGGTGGTTCTGACCAATAGGTTGGCTGTTGGCTGATATCTTAGCCCGGCTTTTGGTGTCACGGCGGTGCCGAAGTCGCTGTAATGGGAGATGCGGCTGGCGATTTCTAAGTCTAGATGGTGGGCCCAGCTTGTATTTTGTGCCAGAGGTATTTGAAGTTCGGCAAACATTTCAGTGATGTTGCGCGCGCCTTCGGTGGCGGTGTCTTCGCCGCCGCCAATATAGAAGTCGTTATTTTCCAATGTGTTGGGTTTTCTGCTGGTGGATTCGCGTCGAACTTCGAACCCGCCAGCGGCCAATACTTCGCCGCTGGCTAACGCCGCCAATTGCGAGTCCAAGCTGAGAGACAGCCCCATGAGTTGGCTGTTGCCGCGCACATTGTTGTCAATGCGAATATAGTCGGCCATGTCCTGAGTAATACTACCTTCAGGGCCAAAGACATTCAGTGGGACGCAGCTGGCAGCGGCGTTGCATAGCGTGTCATCGCCCAGCGCCCGTTGGGTTTTGAGGCCGCTTAGCAGGTTTGTGCTTTCAAGTTGGGCGTTGGTTCGGCTCCAGAATTGGTTTAATTGCCAGCGAATGACGCCGTCGTCGCCTTCTAGTCCAATGTTGAGGCGGTAGGCTTGAGCGTTATTGATTTGCTCTCTCGGCCCCAGTTCAACAAGCCTTTTTCGAACGTCCCCAAGGGTTTGCCCAAAAGGGTTGTAAATATTGCTCGAATCAACGTCGATGGGCTCGGCTTCAAAACCAGTAAATAGTGGTGTGGGAGCCAAGGTAATGCTGGCTTCTGTACCCGTGTAAGACGCGTCGATAAACACGCTGGTGGTGTGGTTCAGTTCGAGCCTGGCCGTTGAAAAGAGGCTTGCTCGTGTCGAAGGTGATATGGAGCTGGTAAATGCGGGGTAGTCGAACAGATCGTTGACTGAGGCCGGTTCAAAGTCCGAGCTTGAGCTGCCGTCTTGGCCTTTGATGAGGGTGAGGACTTGATCGTTCACGGTGATGCGCCCGTCGGGCGTTGCACTGGATCGCAAATCGGCGCCGCCTTTGGCTAGGTTATTGGCGCTGCGAGCGACTTCTCTATCGCGACTCATGATGCCTTGCTGGTCGAAGTAAGAGGCGGCGACCATGAGCGAAGCTGTGTTGGATTGGGTACCCCAGAGCAGGCTGGTGGTGGCAGTTTCTAAGTCTGAACGCGACGTTTCGCCGTAAAATTGTTCGACTTGAAATCCCTCAAAGTTGCTCCTGAGGATGATATTAACAACCCCAGCAATGGCGTCAGACCCATAAACGGCGGATGCGCCATCTTTAAGGATCTCGATGCGCTCGACCGCAGCGGGGGGGATGGAGTTCAGGTCGATCGCATCGCCTGCTAGGCCTGAATAGGCCGTTCGTTGGCCATTTAGTAGGACCAACGTGTTATTGGCTGGTAGCCCTCGAAGTGTGACCGTTGCCGTGCCGTCACCGCCATTGCTAACCGCGGTAGAGGTTGAGTTCCCGGCGACTGTAGGGATGAATTTTAAGAACTCACCTAAGGTCTGAGCACCGCTCGCAGCCAGCTCGGGTTGGGAGATTACATCTATGGGTGAGGCGCCGGTGACATAGCTTTTTCTGATGCGCGAGCCGGTAATGGGTTTGCCTTCAACCGCAATCTCCTCTTGATAAAGGTTGAGGTAGTACTCGTCGGGCTGCTCAGCCTCGGCCGCAGCCAAGGTGATTGCGATGACTTGGCTGTTGATGATTTTGTAGCTGAGGCCAGAGTTAGCGAGAAGCAGATTGAGTGTTTCAAGGGTTGAAAGCGTTGTTTCTTGCGGCGCCACGGTGGGGGTGAGCTTGCCTTTGAGCAGGCTGCTAGGGAATACGATGCTGACATCGCCTTCGCGGCCCAACTTAATCAGGCTGTCTGAGAGCGGTACGGGGCTCGCTTGGCGGTTATCGTTAGAGAATACCACTTGGCTGTCGAGTGCAGCAAAAGCCGAACTCGATAATAGTGTGGCGACTGCGAACCATGCCCTGGCTGCATTGCGGGGTATTAGTTTGTGCATCTCTCTCGCATTTTTGGCTGCCACCTCTCTTAGTTGGAGGTTGGTCATTCCTAAAAAGGTGCCCGATTTGGTGTAATTACCCAAAATAGACAAAATCCACTCGAGGCTTACCTCAAATGGAGTCGTTTAATAGAGAGGTTATATATTATTCGCTACGAGCATACAAGCGAGCGCTGTCGCCGCTGGTGTCCTGCTGTAGGTCAAATGTGGTGATAAGAGCCGTTAATGTTGACTCGGGCGTCTGCAGACTAAACGTGCCGGAGACTCTAAGTTTTGCCAATGATGGGTCGGAGCTATCCACTGGCGCTTTGAGGTAGCGGTTGAGTTCGTTTAGGGCAGTTGTCAGGGGCTGATTTTCAAGGACTAAGAGCTTGTTTCTCCACGCCAGTGCTTGGCGCGCATTCGTGGTTCGAACAGTGGATAAGCCCTGCATATCAATAGACAGGCCTTCATCCGCTTTAACCAGCAAGGATTCCGGCTTGATTTGCGGCTGGGTTTCCCTTTCTTTGACGCTCACAATGCCTTCGATGACGGTTACTTTGACAGTTGAGGCGTCGCGATTGATGCCGAAGGCCGTGCCTACGGCTGTTACCGTGCCTTCCCCAACGTCAACCACAAAGGGGCGAGCTTTGTTGGAGGCCACTTTAAAGAAGGCTTCGCCACCGTCTAAGATCAGTTTTCGCTCTGAATCTGAATACTGAACGTGAATTTGGGAGTTGGTGTTTAGGTTTATGGTCGAGCCATCAGGCAGGCTGATGTTCTTCTGCTCGCCAATTTCAGTCGTATAGTAAAGCGTGTCAATATCCGAGCTCGGCGTGTTGTTAAAAAGGCCAAAGCCCAAAAATGCAACGAGTACAACTGAGGCAAACGCTACGGCGTGCCCACTGGGGAACCAGGAGGTAATCGAGCGCTTCGGCTCTAGATCTGAGCTAAGGAAAGCTTGTGCTTGTGTTGAGTATTTCAGCGCGCCTGTGGTTTGCCAGTCGCTCAGGGCGTTGTCAAACGCGAGTTCATGGTTTGCATCACTGTTTAGCCAATTTGAAAAGGCGGCTTTGTCAGCATGGGTGGCAGCATCAGAGCGTAAGCGTGCAATCCAGCCGCTAGCTTCGAGTGATATATGGTTTTGCTCTGCTGCGTTCACTGCTATTTCCTGCGATGCGCTTGCATCATTAAAATCGTGGTTTCGTTAAATCCGGCGATAGTTAGGCTTTCGCCCCTAAATGTCCGTATTAGTTAGACGTATCGCTCGGTTTGTAAGTCTTGGACATTGCCGAGACCAAATAATTCATCGTTCTATAACACTTGCCCCCACTCGTTTTACTGTAGATAGGGCTTCGATAGTTTCGCTATCTCGGCGAGACTTTTATAGCGGCTTCATCGCTATAAAGTTTTATTTCGTCGATTTTCTCTGCGTTTGTAGCTATTTGTTGCTGGTAAACGCTTGTTTTATCTCAAATGTGTCCCGTTCAGGGCGCGCGATATTAGCACAGGGTGGATTAAATTGGCACCCTTGTTGTGCCCTTCCAGTCATTTAGACGAACAGAGATTCATAGCTCGCAAGAAAAGATTTGAAAAAAGTGATCTAGCGCTAGATTTCGCTGGCGCCGACCCTTTCCAGTGCCTTTCTGCACGCTTTTAGTGCTTGCAGTATGTATTTTTCGACACTTGATACCGAAATTGCCATTTCCTGCGCAATTTCCGCATAGGAAAGACCTTTCAGGCGATGCAGTAGAAAGGCTTGGCGGCATTTTAACGGTAGCTTGCCGATGGCCTTTTCCATTTCGTTGAGTTGCTGTTTCGCCGCGAGTAGGCGTTCAGGCGTGCAGTAATCAGGCATGGCGCCTGGAATTTCGTAGTCGGCTAGCTGCCTAGTTACCTCACCTTGGAGGTAGTTGCTGTGTAGTTTTTCTCGCCTGATTTGATCGATCGCGAGATTAGAGGCGGTTTGATATAGATAGGCTTTTGGGTTATCCAACTCGCCGGCTTCGGCAAGCTTTTGTATGCGGATAAAGGCATTTTGGGCTATATCTTCGGCATCTTGCGCGCTCTTCATCTTTCGAGTCAGGTAGCGCACCAATCCCGTAGCATGGCTATCAAACAGTTGTTCGAGCATTGATTTTTTAGGTAATGCCATGTACCAAAGGTGTCTTTAGGTTGGATATTTTGTCGTTATGGGCGCTTTTCCCTAACTAGGGCGTATCGAGCGAGTGGCGTTTTATATCACAGGCGCAGTTTATAGGACAGCGCTTGCACTTCGCAACAGCAGGTTGCGACTCAGAGCTGTTGCCTCAGGTATGATACATCGCTTAACGACGAGGGATATCGAGTAATGATTAATGCAGTGATGCACCTACTATCGTGGGGGTTGGTGATTGTTTTGGTTTGGGGGCATATGGGTGCCGCTCCGGTGCAGAAAAAAAATGAGTTTCGCGGCGTAGCCGAGCTTGGGCAGGGAACCTACTTGGTTGCCGCTGGCGAGGCTAACCGATTTGGTCTGCTGAAATACGATGACACTGGGCTGGGTTTTCGCGCCATAAAGATTGATGACTGGGAGGGGCGCTTAGCTGGGCAGCTGATCGGTCTCTGCGCCGTAAAAGGCTATGAGGGCGAGGTTGTGGCCGCCATCGTGCAACCAGGTGAGCAAGCTTCACTGGTGCATCTTCAAGTGCGTAATTGGTCCAAAACGCCTAAAGCCACAATCTTGGGGCAGGCTCTAGTGCCCAAAGCGCTGGCGTTAACGGCGTTGAGTTGTGGTCAGGCGTCGCAATCGGCTATGGCGCTCACGCTATTTAGTGAAGGGCAGCGTTTCTCTGCCGAGTACTCTTTTGAGGATCATACACTGTCGAGCTTACAACCCGCCGCGTTGGAACTTAATCCTCTGAGTGCTTATGAGGATGCTCGTGGTTGGTGGCTAGCCATCCCTGAGTCAGCTGGGCAGGGCACGGTTATTTGGTCATTTCCCTTTAGCGGGGATGCCTTCCCAGCTTTTCGCTTAGATGGATTCCGGGTTACAGGTATTGCCTCCGGCCCAGCGGGTTATGATATTAGTGTGGTCACCTCTGACCCGGGGTTGGGCAGCGTCTGGCGCCCCTTGCGAGTGCCATTAGCCCAGTAGCTCGTCTAGACCTGAGTCAATCGCTTTAGTTTCGGCCAATCTGTTTTTCATCTGGTCGACATCTATGCCAATGGATTTGGCAATGTGGTCTGGGAATTCGGCCAGCATTTGCTCGGGCTGTTTACTGGCGTTCAGGGACAGGATGAACATTGCTAGGTAGACCGTTTTGGCATAGGGTGCGGGTTGCTCGGGAGAGAGTTGGAAGCGCACGGCGTCTACTATTTCCTGCGGAAAGCGCCAGCTTTGTGCCAGTTCGGCGCCGGCCTCGGTAAAGTCGAAGCCAAGTTGGCGATCTTGTATTTGTTTTCGGTCTTGCCCTTGGCCTACAGCACTATCGATTACTATCGCTTTGTCTGGCGTCAATATGTGGATGAGTAGGCCGCCAATATTGTGCATCATGCCGCAAGTGAAGGCGATTTCTGAGTCTAGCTTGGTAAATTTCGCTAGCCACTTGCACAGTGCTGCACAGGTAAAACTGTTGCGCCAGAATTGTTTGATATCGAATCCCTCGGGTGCCTTAAAGGCCGAGGTCAGGCCAGAGGCTAACACTAGCGTTCTCAGAGCGTTAAAACCCAAGACAACCACGGCATCATTCACCGAACCTATCTTGCGGTTGCCGCCGTAGCGTGCGGAATTGGCCATTCGCAGCACCTTGGCGGTGAGTACTTGATCCGACGCTAGCTTCTTTGCAATGTCATCGGTGTTGATATCTTCATTTCCAAAGCTCTCAATCAACTCTTGTACCACCTTGGGTATGTTGGGTAATTGTTGCGCTTTGTTCATCATGTCTTTTAGTGGCATGGCTCGACCTCTATTTAACGTTGACCGGCTCAGAGTTTAGTGCAGAAATTGATGGCTGCTACCGAATTCTGACGAGTGCCTTATTCCGTCTACACTGAGAAGAGATCTTTCATATTAGAGGTAGGCGTGCGGCGATTAACTTTTCAGCAAGGCTATTTGTTGCGAACAAGAGCGATCTGGTTGGGTTGCGCCGCCTTTGCCTTCCTTTTAGCTGCGCAATTGGGGGTCAGGTATTACTTTAACCTGCCGGTGATGTTGCAGTTGGTAACAGTTGCTGATAGTAAGGACCGATTGCGGGTGGAGAAGGTTCTATCTCACCGACTGGCGGTTTATGAGAGCCGGGTTGCCGATAATGCGCTGTGGAATGACGCCTTTGAATTTGTCACGCAGCCAAACGATACTTTTATCAAAAGTAATTTCGATCGGCGTACTTTGATTGATAATGATTTGGATGGTGTCATATTTCTCGATACGCAGGGCAAGGTGATATGGCAGTATGGCTTGCACTTTGATCACGAGACACGTGCCGATTCACAGCTTACAGAGCCGCCAATTATCGGTGCACAACTACTACAGGCATTTTATATCGAGCCGCAAAGACCGGCGCAGGGCCTGTTCGAAACTCGTACGGGCTATGTTCGGGCTAGCGAGGGCGCCCTTGTTTATTCTGCATCACCTATATTTCCAACTAATCTTGGCGACGACGAGTTAAAAAGTCGCGGCACATTGGTGATGTGGGCTTGGTTGGACGATCAGTATTTTCAATCGCTGGCCGAGCAAACCAAGCTAGATGTGACGGCGCGATATTTAGTTCAAGGCGAGGAATCCCTTGAAAGCTCGTGGCGCCATTTGCTGGTTCAGTCTGAGGGCCTTCGCAATGCCGACGATCAGCTTGCTTGGTTGTTGAAGGATATTAATGGTGAGCCAGTCTATTTGTTGAGTATTCAGTTTGAGCCGCTGGGGCCCGAGTATCAGCTCTTTTCTCAGGCAATTTTAGTTGGCGTTATTGCAGCGTTGTTGTTGATAGTAGGTTTGGCTCTGGTGGTGAAAGTTTGGTTGGTCAATCCGTTGACGGCTATTGGGCGGCAAATGGATGACATTACAGAATTTGGTACTTATGAGGATCGGTTGTCGGTCAGAAGCTATGGCGAGCTGGAGCAGTTGGCCAGCCAATTTAACTTGCTGCTTGATGAAGTTTGCCGACAGCAGGATTTAGCGAGAAAAAAGCACGCTAAGCTACACTTGGCTTCCATTTCAGACGGCTTAACAGGCTTGGCTAATCGGCGCTACCTTGATCAGTTTATGGATGAATCTTGGGAAAAAGCTAAAGCTCAACGCGCTACCTATAGCTTGATATTAATCGATATCGATTTCTTCAAAAAATATAACGACAACTACGGGCATGCCGCAGGCGATCGCGTGTTGAGTCAAGTCGCTCAGCTGCTTCAATCTTTCCAGCCAAACCTAGAGGCGCTCACTGCTCGCTATGGTGGCGAAGAGTTTTCAATGGTGATTGTTGGCGCCAGCCGCGAGGCGGTTGCTACCCTGTGCTCGAGTCTTTGTGCCGCCGTCCGCGAGCAAAAAATTGCGCACCTAGGCTCATCCTTTGGCCATTTAACGGTGAGTGTCGGCGCGGTATCTCTTTTTGCGGGAGAGCCGCTACCTGAATCCTTGGGCGGTCCAAATCCACTGAGAACTATTTTTAAGGCGGCGGATTCTGCCCTATATCAAGTAAAAAATAGTGGGCGCAATAACTATAAAATGGGCGTAATTGACGAATATTAGCTTAATTTTCGGCTTTGATTGGTCAAAATACACGCAGTTCAGCCTGCCGTGTTATACTCCCGCGCCTTAATCCGGTGAGTATTCCACATTGATCGTCAAATTTATAAAAAACTTAGTGGGTGGCCAGCATTCAGCCCCCAAGCCCAGTGAAGGCAAGCAAGAAGTCAGGCAAAATCGCAGTTCAGACAGTAAACAGCCAAGTCGAGTCCCGAGGCCAGAAAAACCCGACGCTAAAGGTGCAAGTGACTCTCGAGCTAAGCATAGTGGTCATCGTCAGGGTGGTCGTGGCCGAGGGGCAAAACGCGATAACGCTCCAGCAAAAGACGCCCCTCAAGAGCCAAAGGCCGCTGATAACTGGGATATATCAGCGTTTAAGGTTGCCAAGGTTGCCGATAAAACACGCTTCCACGACTTAGATCTTCCTCTACCGTTGATGCACGCCATCGCTGACCTCGGTTTTGAGTACGCATCCCCTATACAGGCGCAATCCTTGCCTTATGCGCTGAATGGCGATGATTTAGTGGGCAAGGCGCAAACAGGCACGGGTAAAACGGCCGCCTTTTTAATCGCTATCATTGATGAGCTGATGAATAACCCGATTCAGGGTGAGCGTTTTGCCGGCGAGGCGCGCGCGCTGATTATTGCGCCGACGCGCGAATTGGTAATTCAAATTGCCGATGATGCCAAGTTGCTAACCAAGTACACGGACTTAACCGTACACACCTTGGTTGGTGGCATGGATTACGGCAAGCAACAGCAGCGCTTGCATGGAGAGTTGGTCGATATTTTGGTGGCGACGCCCGGCCGTCTGATTGATTTTACTGGTAACCGCGATTGTTATTTGGATCATGTCGAAATTCTGGTGCTCGATGAAGCCGATCGCATGTTGGACATGGGCTTTATTCCGCAAGTGCGCAGAATTATTCGCCAGACACCGCAGAAATCGCAGCGCCAAACGCTGCTATTCTCTGCCACCTTTACCGACGACGTGTTGAGCTTGGCGGAGCAGTGGACGGTCGATCCCGTGCGTATTGAGATTGAGCCCGAATCGGTGGCTACCGATACCGTCGAGCAATTTGTCTATCTTGCCAGCACGGAAGAAAAGTACACGCTGCTCTATAATTTGTTGAATCAAGATAACGTAGAAAGCTTGATTGTGTTTGCCAATCGCAGAGATGAATGTCGGCGTTTACACGAGCAGTTAATTGCCCATGGCTTTAAAGCTGGCTTGTTATCCGGTGAGGTCGCACAAAATAAGCGTGTTAAAACACTCGATGACTTTAAAACCGGCAGAATAAAAGTGTTAGTGGCAACCGATGTTGCTGGCCGAGGTATCCATATTAGTGGCATCAGTCATGTGGTCAATTTCACCTTGCCCGAAGAGCCTGAGGATTACGTGCATCGCATTGGTCGAACTGGCCGCGCCGGTAGTCATGGTACATCTATCAGCTTTGCCTGCGAGGACGATGCCTTTCGGTTGATGCCTATTGGTGATTTGCTAGGTGCGCCCTTGAAGTGCGAGCAACCACCTGAAGTCTTGTTGGCACCCACCCCGGCTTTACTGCCGCCGGCAAAGCGCTCGAGAGGCCCCAGGCCTTCCAGTGGTGGTCGCTCTGGCAGCTCGTCCAGAGGTGGTGGAAGCAGATCTGGTGGGCATCGCTCAAGCGGGCACCGATCCCGATAACGCATTAATCAACCCGGCAGCCGCCGGGTTTTTTATTTCCGGTCTAGACTGATAGGCATCTTTGCGAAAATGTTTAGGACGGAACACCATGAAACGTATATTAGTGGTTGAAGACAGTCAGCTCGTCACTAAGGTTGTACGGCATGTTGTTAAACTCGATAGTGGTTTGGAGGCGGTTTACGCCTCCAGCCTTGCTGAGGCTAAGGAGCAGTTAGCTCGTAATAATGGGCAGTTGTTTGCGGCATTGGCCGATTTAAATTTACCGGATGCGCCTGACGGTGAAGTGGTTGATTTAATTTTGGCCGAAGGTATACCCACCATTGTGCTAACCGGCAGTTATGATGAACAGCGACGCGAGAAAATATTGGCCAAAGGAATTGTCGATTATGTGGTGAAAGAGGGTCGGTATTCTTATGAATATGCCATCGGTGTTGTACACCGGCTTGCCCACAATCAGGCGACGACGGTTCTCGTCGTCGATGATTCAGAGACTTCTCGACGATATATTTCTGAGCTATTAAAGCGCCAGCAGTTTGTCGTTTTAACCGCATCTAATGGCGTTGAGGCTATTAAATTGTTACTGGCGCACGAGGATATTAAGCTGGTGATAACTGACTTCAACATGCCCATGATGGACGGCATAGAGTTAGTTAAAAACATTCGCTATAAGTATGAGAAAAGCGACCTAGTGATTATTGGGTTGTCGGGCCGGGGAGAGAAATCGTTATCGGCGCAGTTTATTAAAAATGGTGCAAATGATTTTTTACATAAACCCTTCAACTACGAAGAGTTTACTTGTCGAGTTAGGCACAATGTGGAATCCCTCGAACTAATACAGCAGATTCGTGCGGCAGCGTTTAAGGATTATCTGACGGGCGCCTGGAATCGGCGCTACTTTTTCGACCATGCCGAACCTATTCATCGGGAAGCCATACAGAATCAATCCCAACTTGCCGTCGTGCTCATCGATCTGGATCATTTTAAAAAGATTAATGACTCTTACGGCCATGAAGCCGGTGACCAAGTGTTAGTTGAGGTGGCGAGTCTATTGAATACCAAGCTCAACCGCTTTCTGGTGGCTCGAGCAGGTGGTGAAGAATTTTTTGTCTTATTGCCGGGTTTAGATAACGATCAGGCGCAATCGTTGATTTCACAATTGCGTCAAATGCTCGCGTCTCGCCCAGTCATATTGGCGGATGGTACCGAGCTTTATATCAGCTTTAGTGCGGGTGTGACCAATCAGCTTTGCGGTAATTTGGATGAGCAGCTCGCAGTCGCCGACAGGTTTCTGTTCCGTGCCAAAGACGCAGGTCGAAACCTCGTGGTGGGCGACGACGATGAAGATGACGACAATGTTTAAGTGTCAATCCATCGAGCTTCAAGAACTCAACAGTCTCGAGGGGTCTAAGGGTTTACCCTGAATGTCTCTTAACCAGAATACGGTAGCGCCGGCAACGGCTATCGGCATCACGAATATATTCAATACCGGTACCATGTTGCCGAACATAACGAGGCCACCAAAACTGTAGCTACCCAGTGTTTGGCTGCCGAGTTGAGCGCGTAGCGTTTTAAAGGGTGTTTTGTGGTTGTCAGAGGCATAGTCAACATATTGGATCGACATACACCAGGCACCCCAAAGTACGCCAATAATGGGCGCTAGTAAGTTCACGATTGGGATAAATGCTAATACGAACATAAGTAGTAGTACCAAGAAACCGCGCGAAATGAAATACCACAACTTCAACAGTTCACGTAACAGCGTTCTTGGGATCATTTGGTGCAGTGGCTCTGCGGGTGGAGCAATACCGGTTAATTTCTCTTCTATTTTTTCTGCAAGGATACCGTTGAACGGCGCGGCAATTAAATTAGTGATAATGCTAAAGCTGTAGCCATAGACAAATATCACTAGAAAGGCTGCAAACAGCCAAAGAATACTGCCTAAGAAACTAAGCCAGCCGGGCAGATAGCTCATCATGCCGTCCATCAGTAGGCCAAACTCGCTTAACAGCCAAGCGGTTACCACAAAGAATAAAACCACGTTAATGATCATCGGCACTAAAATAAACACCCGCAATTCTGGCTGCAGAATGAGCTTGAGACCCAGCGAGAGAGCGGCTGGGCCTGAGGTTGGGTTGCCATTCAATGCGAACATGTAAATCCCTTGTGATAGTACTTAGTGTGCGCCGGCTTCGGTCAGGATGGCAGCATAGTCACTACCTTGGCGGTGTTGCTTGGCCAAGGTAAGCAGTGTTTGCCCTTCGCTGTTTTTGGCGTCGATATTTCTGCCTGCCTCGAGAAAAAAACCAACGAAAGTTGCGAAATTTTCCGCAACCATACCGCGGTAGGCTTTTTCTAGACAGTGAAAGTCGGCGTCTACCCCAGCTGGCGGTGTGACATCTAAAAAGGTTTTTACTTGCTCGTCGCTAAATACTTCGCCGAGAACTTTTTGTTTATCTTTTTTGAGAGACATATTTATGAACCTGTTGCTGTGCAGCCGTGGGCTGCACTCAGTCGTTGTTGATGTGACGTTTAAAGGAGTGCGTTGAGCTTCTTCAGCAGAATGTCATTGATCGCTTGAGGGTTTGCCTGTCCCTTTGACGCTTTCATGATCTGGCCAACGAAGAAACCGAGCATTTTAGGTCGCTTGTCTGGGTCAGCTGCACGGTAGTTTTCTACTTGTTTCGGGCTTGCTGCAATAATGTCATCGGCCATGGCTTCGAGGGCACCGGTATCCGATACCTGCTTGAGCCCACGCGCGTCGATAATAGTATCGGCGTCGCCTTCGCCGGCCCAGAGGCCATCGAAAACGTCCTTGGCTTGCTTGCTGGAGATGGTGCCGTCTTTAATGCGCGCAATCATACCGCCTAACTGCTCAGCGCTAACGGGGCTGGCAGAAAGGCTCAAGTCGTCTGCGTTCAAACGCGCCGCTAATTCGCCCATGATCCAGTTGGCAGACAGTTTCGCTTCGCCAGAGGCGAGTACTGCTTTTTCAAAGAACTGGGCTGTCGTTAGATCGTCGGCCAATTGTGCGGCATCGTAATCGGATAGCTGGTAGCTCTCAATAAAGCGTGCTCGACGTGCGTTGGGTAGTTCGGGCAGGCTGGCTCGCACTGACTCGATGTAGTCGTCGTCGAGGATGACGGGCAGTAGATCGGGGCAGGGGAAGTAGCGGTAGTCGTTCGCTTCTTCCTTTGAACGCATGGAGCGAGCCTCTTTGCGTTCGCCGTTATACAGGCGCGTTTCTTGTCGCACAGTGCCGCCATCTTCGATTAGATCGATTTGACGCTCGACTTCTAATTTAATGGCTTCCTCCATGAAGCGGAAGGAGTTTAAGTTCTTTGTTTCGGTGCGCGTGCCCAGTTTTTCCTCGCCCAGAGGTCGCACAGAAATATTGACATCGAAGCGCATGGAGCCCTGTGACATCTCGCCATCGCAAATGCCGAGCGAAGTTACGATAGAGTGTAATTTTTTCGCAAAGGCTACAGCCTCTTCGGCATTGCGCATGTCGGGCTCGGAGACAATCTCAATCAGTGGTGTGCCGGCGCGGTTCAAATCGATACCGCTCATGCCGTGGTAGTCTTCGTGCAGAGATTTACCCGCATCCTCTTCTAGGTGCGCATGGTGGATTCGCACCTGCTTTGTGCGTCCACCGCTCAATTCGATCTCAACGACGCCGGCGCCAACAATGGGGGCTTCCAGCTGCGTGGTTTGATAGCCCTTGGGTAGGTCGGGGTAAAAATAATTTTTGCGCTCAAAAAATGAACGTTTGCCGATGTCCGCATTGATTGCCAAGCCAAACATGGTGGCATAGCGGTAGGCTTGCTGGTTTACTACGGGCAGCGTGCCCGGCATGGCGAGATCGATAGCGCAAGCTTGTGTGTTCGGCTCAGCGCCGAACGCCGTGCTGGCGCCGGAAAATATTTTTGTTGCTGTGGCCAGTTGCACATGCACTTCTAGGCCGATAACCGTTTCCCATTGCATAGGGATGACTCCTTAAAAATATGGCCTATTCGATGCCTTGCGGCGCCAGTTGGTGAAAATTGGTCGCCTGTTGGAATTTGTGCGCGGCATTGAGCATGCGCGCCTCTTCAAAATAATTGCCAATGAGCTGAAGGCCAACGGGTTTGTTATCCACTAGACCACAGGGGATAGACATGCCCGGTAGCCCGGCTAAATTGGTGGCGATGGTGTAGATATCTTCTAGGTACATGGCAATCGGGTCTGCACCTTTGGCGCCAAAGGCAAAGGCCGGTGATGGCGAGGTGGGGCCAACCACGAGATCCACTTCTTTAAACGCGTCGACAAAATCTTGTTTGATGAGGCGGCGAACCTTTTGTGCCTTGCGGTAGTAGGCGTCGTAGTATCCGGCAGACAGGCAGTAGGTGCCAATCAAAATACGGCGCTGTACTTCTTCACCAAAGGCTTCGCCGCGCGAGCGCTTGTACAGGTCGGATAAGTCGCTTGGGTTCTCGCAGCGGTAGCCGTAGCGAACTCCGTCGAAGCGCGACAAGTTGGCTGAGCATTCCGCAGGCGCGATCACATAATAAGCCGGAACCGCTAAGGCGGAGTGCGGCAAGCTAATCTCTTTAACTTTTGCGCCCATGGCTTGATATTGTTTGATCGCCGCCTCTACCGCTTTTTGCGTGCCAGCGTCTAAACCTTCGCCGAAATATTCTTTTGGTACACCCAAGGTTAAACCGTCAAGTGAGTCGTTTAAATGGGCGCTGTAATCGGGTACCTCGCGGTCGATGTTGGTTGAATCTTTTGGATCGAAAGATGCCATGGCATTCATCATTAACGCGGCGTCTTCGGCGGTGCGCGTTAGCGGCCCAGCTTGATCGAGGCTGGATGCGAAGGCAATCATGCCCCAGCGAGATACGCGGCCATAGGTGGGCTTTAAGCCGGTTAGGCCACACAGGGCCGCAGGCTGGCGAATCGAACCGCCGGTGTCGGTTGCTGTTGCGGCCGGGGCTAGGCGCGCGGCGACGGCTGCAGCGGAACCACCGGACGAACCACCGGGAACACAGTTAACATCCCACGGGTTTTTTACCGGGCCGTAGAAGCTGGTTTCATTCGATGAGCCCATGGCGAATTCGTCCATGTTGGTTTTACCCAACATCACAGCGCCGGCCGTTTGGTAATTTTCCACCACCGTTGCATCGTAGGGGGAAATGAAATTATCGAGCATTTTCGAGCCGCAGCTGGTACGAATGCCCTTGGTGCAAAAAATATCTTTGTGCGCAATGGGTACGCCGCACAGTGGGTTGGTGTCACCTTGGGCGAGTCTCGCATCGGCGGCTTTTGCCTGTGCGATGGCGACGTCTTCGGTGATGGTAATAAAACTGTTGTAGTTGCCGTCTAGGCGTTTTATGCGCGCTAGAAAATGACGCGTGAGCTCTTCGCTTGACCAAGCTTTAGATTGCAGGCCCGCACTCAGTTCGGCGATAGTTTTGTTGTGCATGTTGTTGTCCTTAATGCGACGATCAGTCGATAACCTTGGGTACTAGGTAGAGGCCATCTTCTGTGGCTGGTGCAATTGCTTGGAAGGCGTCGCGCTGGTTGGTTTCGGTGACCACATCGGCGCGCAAGCGCTGGTTGGCATCCATTGGGTGTGCCATGGGCGCAACCTTGTCGGTGTCGGCTGCTTGTAACTGGTCCACGAGCGCCAGCACATTGGCTAAGCGGTTGGTGACTTCGTCGATTGTCGCTTCGCTGATTTCTAGCCGCGCGAGTTCGCCCAACTTTTCAATATCAGATCGATCCACTGCCATGGTAATTCTCCGTCGTCAGGATCTTGTAGTCGTACTTGAGCGCGCAAATTTTAAGCATTTGACCCTGTGGTTTCGGTCAAAGTTTGTCTAAGGGCACTAGTTTGTGAAAAAGGGCGCTAAACTTACCATATTTGCGCCTTGCTCAAAATCCCTACCGTTGTTAGAGTGCGTGGATTATGGACGAAGTGGCCATTAACCTGCGCGATTCCTGTCACACGGCGCCTGAAGTGTAATTTATACGGTGAAAACCCTATAACAAGCGTCACAGTGGTTCACGCCAAGGCCCGACTCCTCAATAACAATTCAGTTTATCAGCAGTAAGGTGCGCCCCACCCATGTTTAAACGCCTGCGCGGTATGTTTTCTAACGACCTGTCCATCGACTTGGGCACGGCAAATACACTTATTTATGTACGCGAACGCGGTATCGTCCTCGATGAGCCGTCTGTGGTTGCTATTCGCCAGCACAACGGTTCCAAAATTGTGGAAGCTGTCGGCGTTGAAGCGAAGCGCATGTTGGGTCGAACCCCAGGCAATATCACCGCTATTCGGCCCTTAAAAGATGGCGTGATTGCGGATTTCCAAGTTACCGAAAAAATGCTGCAGCACTTTATCCGCAAAGTGCATGAAAATAGCTGGTTTCAGCCGTCGCCCAGAGTACTTATCTGCGTACCGTGTTTATCCACCGAGGTTGAGAAACGAGCGATTCGCGAGTCCGCCATCGGCGCTGGTGCGCGCGAAGTGCGTTTAATTGAAGAGCCCATGGCGGCCGCTATTGGCGCCGGCTTGCGGGTGGAAGAAGCCACCGGCTCTATGGTGGTAGATATCGGCGGAGGCACCACGGAGATTGCCATTATCTCCTTGAATGGTGTGGTCTACTCTGATTCCGTGCGCATTGGTGGCGACCGTTTTGACGAGGCCATTGTTAATTATGTGCGTCGCAACTACGGCTCGGTGATAGGCGATGCCACTGCTGAGCGCATTAAGCAAGAAATTGGTTGTGCTTTCCCCGGTAGTGAGGTGCGTGAAATCGACGTGCGCGGTCGCAACTTGGCTGAAGGTGTGCCGCGTAGTTTTACCTTGAATTCCGATGAAATTCTCGAAGCGCTGCAAGAGCCTTTGGCCGGTATCGTTCAAGCGGTGAAAAGTGCGCTCGAGCAGTCGCCGCCAGAATTGGCATCTGACATCGCCGAGAGCGGTATCGTTTTGACCGGTGGCGGTGCCTTGTTGCGCGACATCGATCGCTTACTCTCTGAAGAGACTGGCTTGCCGGTTATTGTTGCCGACGATCCGTTGACTTGCGTTGCTCGTGGTGGCGGTAAGGCAATGGACCTCATGGATAAGCGAAATATCGATCTGCTGTCCTCTTAAGCCTGTAAACAGGAGGCTTGACGATCAAACCGCTGTTTACCAAAGGGCCCTCCCCAGCATCGCGTGCCAGTGTGCTCATTGCGGCGATGTTGGCGTTGATATTAATCAACCGCTATACCACGTGGCTCGATCCTGCGCGCGAGCAGTTAGGCGTTATTGCCGCACCTTTTTATTGGCTCTCTAACGTACCCTCGCGACTCGGTGAGTGGCTGGATGACAGCATGAGCTCGCGCGAAGAGCTCGAGCAACAAAATGCTGCCCTAAAAGGGGAGGTCTTAGTGCTCAAGCGCAAGACCCAGCAAATGGCCTCGTTAGCCGCTGAAAACGTGCGATTGCGCCAACTGTTAAACTCGGCAGATTTAATCGAAGACCGCGTTCTAGTTGCCGAACTCATCGGTGTCTCGCCCAATCCTCAGTCTCATATCGTCGTCGTTAATAAAGGCAGTGACGATGGCGTCTATGTTGGTCAGCCCTTGCTCGATGCCAATGGTTTGATGGGCCAGGTGATAGATATTACCGCGGTGACCAGTCGTGTCATGCTCATTACCGATCCCACTCACGCCTTGCCGGTGCAAGTTAACCGTAACGGCGTGCGGGCCATTGCCGAGGGGGTGGGCGACTTGTATTCGTTAAAGTTACGCCATTTATCGAGCACGGTGGATATTCGAGCTGGTGATCTGCTAGTGTCATCTGGCCTGGGGCGGCGCTTCCCCGTGGGCTATCCGGTGGCCGAGGTGGTGTCGGTGACCATGGAGCCTGGCAAGCCCTTTGCCGATGTTATCGCCGTACCTAAGGCACAGCTCAATCGCAGTCGACATGTACTGCTGGTATTTGATAACGAGACAAGTCGTGCAGGCACCCAAGCCCAATAATTTGTGGATTCTCCCGCTGATGCTGGCCATTGGCTTGCTTTTGGCGGTTTGGCCCATGGGCAGTTGGAGCGCTTACAGACCCGCCTGGATCGTGTTGCTATGCACCTATTGGGTACTTGCTTTGCCCTACCGCGTGGGCTTGGTCGCCCTGTGTTTTGTCGGCTTGTTGCAGGATATTGTCGAGGGCGGCATGCTGGGTTTTCATGCACTCTCACTGGTACTTATTGGTTATGTTTGTCTCTTGTCTTATCAACGCCTTCGCAACTACGCGCCTTGGCAGCAAGCCGGTTGGCTGTTTGTCCTAGTGGGTATGCAGCAGGTCATCGGCAATTGGGTCAACTCACTCTCCGGCCATGAATATACCGGGTTAGATTTTCTCCTGCCGGCGCTGACCAGCGCTTTGTGTTGGCCAGCCGTCCATCGCTCGCAACAATGGTTGCGCCGGCGTTACAAGGTCACTTAGCTCGCTTTCCTGTCCATGGATATTTGCTCGGATAGAGCGAGTAGCCCTAGGTTTAGGATTACTCGCTCTAGGTTAAGGATATAATGTGAGGATTGTGGTTCTATCGCCAAGGAAGATGTATGGTTAAGCTACCGCTGGTTTTAGCGTCTCAGTCTCCTCGGCGCAGGGAGATACTACTGCAACTGGGCGTGAACTTTACCCAGATATCTGTCGATGTTGAAGAAGTCCCCCTCGTCAATGAATTACCTGCCGCTTATGTGTGTCGCTTAGCGGAAGCAAAGGCGCACGCCGGTTATGGTCGTCAGAATGCCGCCGTCGTGCTGGGCGCTGACACGGTGGTTGTTTGCGACGAGCAAATTTTGGAAAAACCTGAATCAGAGGCGCATGCTAAGTCCATGTGGCGGCGTTTATCTGGCCGCAGCCACGAGGTTTTAACCAGTGTTTGTATGTATAACGGTGAAGTAACGGCGCTTGAGCTTTCGGTAACGCAGGTTCAATTCATCGCGCTGACAGACGACATGATCGATAAATACTGGCTTACCGGCGAAGGTCTTGATAAAGCGGGCGGATACGCTATTCAAGGAATGGGGGCAGCTTTCGTTAAACGTATTTCTGGTAGTTACTCTGGGGTAGTCGGGTTACCGATAGAGAAGCTGATACCGATGTTTGATCAGTTTGATATAACCTATTGGTGTCAATCCACAAAAAATAGGGCCTTGGGCTAAACCATGAGTGAAGAGTTGTTAATTAATGTGGCCCCAACCGAAACGCGTGTTGCTTTAGTAGAAAATGGTGTGCTGCAGGAAGTTTACATTGAGCGCCCACAGCGTAGAGGTTTAGTTGGCAATATTTACAAAGGTAAAGTTGTGCGCGTGCTGCCGGGAATGCAGGCGGCATTTATTAATATCGGTCTTGAGCGTGCCGGTTTTATTCATGCCGCCGATATAGCGCCATTGGATGAAAATGGCATGGAGGCGCGGCAAGTCGAAGTACCTGATATTCGAAGCCTAGTGCACGAGGGGCAAACTTTAGTCGTGCAAGTTACTAAAGATGCCATCGGCACCAAGGGCGCTAGATTAACCACTCATCTCTCGCTTTCCTCGCGCTATCTCGTGTACATGCCTAAAACAGAACATATTGGTATCTCCACTCGCATTGAAGAAGAGGCAGAGAGGGAGCGGTTAAAGCAGTTGGTTGAGCGCGCCATCACGGAAAATAATGGCGTAGGGCGAGGTGGTTTTATTGTGCGAACCGTTGCTGAACTCGCCACAGAAGCTGAAATTATGGCGGATGTGCCTTTTCTTTACCGGCTTTGGGATAATTTGAGTGGTGCTATTTCTGCAGCAGCAGTGCCCTCTGTTTTGCATGAGGATTTGCCATTGTTTTTGCGTACTTTGCGCGATTTGGTAAAACCTAATTTAGAAAAAATCCGAGTTGATTCGCGTGAAGTTTATGCTCGCATGAATGAATTTGCTCATCAATATTCGCCGGAAATTGCGAGCCTGTTGGAGCATTATCCGGGCGAGCGTCCACTGTTTGACCTATACGGGGTCGAAGACGAAATTGAGCGTGCACTTGAAACCAAAGTGCCGTTGAAGTCGGGTGGCTATCTGTTAATTGAGCAAACTGAAGCGATGACCACCGTCGACGTGAATACTGGCGCTTTTGTCGGTCATCGTAATTTAGAAGAGACAATCTTCAAAACCAACCTTGAAGCGGCAACCATGATTGCCCGGCAGCTGCGCTTACGAAATTTGGGCGGCATCATTATTCTTGACTTTATCGACATGCAAGATAAGGAACATCAGCGTCAGGTTTTGAGAACCCTTGAAAAAATGATGGAGCGCGATAACGCCAAAACAAGTATCACTGGGGTGTCAGAACTTGGCTTGGTAGAAATGACACGCAAGCGTACGCGCGAGTCTTTAGGTCAGGTTATGTGCGCGCCTTGTCCCGTTTGTCAGGGACGAGGGCAGTTAAAATCTGTAGAAACTGTGTGTTTTGAGTTGTTTCGAGAAATTCTACGGGAGGCTCGATCTTACGAGAACGAAAGTTTTTTGGTGCTCGGCGCACAGGTTGTTATTGATCGATTGCTCGATGAGGAGTCCGCAAATGTCGCAGACTTAGAGGAGTTTATCGGGCGGCCAGTGAAGTTTCAGGTGGAAACACTGTATAGCCAAGAACAATACGACATTATCTTGGTTTGATGAACACACTATGAAAAAACTCGGCTCCTTTATTGCCATCACCCTAGGCCATTTCTGGCGCCTTATCGCACTGCTGTTAATTTTGTGTGCGCTATTTGTACAGTTAGGCCGAATGGCGACACCGATGGTTGCGGATTATCGCCAGCCTTTGGTTGATTACCTCGCCAATAAGTTGGGCATGCAGGTGGCTATTAACTCGCTCGATGCTCGCTGGGAAAGCTTGTTACCTGTGCTTGCATTAGAGGGTTTGGTTATTTCTACACCCAACGGGAAAGTGGTGTTGGAAGTAGAAAGTGCGCTAGCCGAAGTGGATTTAATCGACACAGTATTAGAGCAGCAACTACGTTTTTCGGATGTTGAGTTTTTGGGTTTACGAAGTAATTTTGTTGAAAATGATAGCGGTTCTTTTAGTCTTGAAGGGCTCAGTTCGAACACGAGCGCCGTTAAAGATTCAGCACCTACGCCTTACACGCTCGATGATTTACGAGATGTTTTCCTGATTGGAAAACAGGTGAATTTAATTGATTTAAAAACTCGAATTCGCCTCGTCAGTGGTCATGAGCTTGAAGTTACAGTGAATAGGATATTGCTGGAGCATGGTAACAATCGTCATCGATTAAGTGCCTCTATTCAATTGGAAGATAAACCAGAAGCAATATCTATAATTATGGAAGGTAGCGGCGACCCCTTCGATATTTCTGAGTTTGGTTCCAAGGCTTATCTACGAATAGATGACTTTCCCACCGAAAAATTATTGGCGTTAGTTGCTCGACGCTATTGGCAAAGTTTGCCCGAGGGGCAGTGGCGACGGGAAGGTCAGGCGAGTATTGAAGCTTGGCTAACACTGGCGCCAGACAAAGGCCTGAGTTGGTTGGGTCGCGTTAGCTTGAGTGGTTTACCCTTTGAATTAAAAGGTCATCAAGTTCCCTTTCGGTCCGTCGAAGCAGAAATTGTTGGCGACGCTAATTTTGATGGTAATTGGCTTTTACAATTACAAAATATCAATATGCAATGGGGTGATACTGCACACCCTGCGTTTGCTGTGCAAATCCAATCGAACGCTGAAAAGGCCATGAGTCTCAATGCCGATCGTGTGGTGCTGCAGTATTGGCACAAATGGTTGAATGATAGCCAGTTGTTGCCGCCAGCTCTGGTTGAAGTGTTCGATGAACTAAGCCCAGCGGGAAGCCTTCAAAATGTGCATCTGACGTGGCCTCAAGCTGATCCATCAACTTTTTTATTGCAAACTAATTTGGCTAATGTATCGGCCCTTGCTTGGCGAGGTGCGCCGGCTGTAACTGGCGTGGATGGCTACTTAGAAACAACAAAAGATAGTGGTTTTGTTGATTTGGATAGTCGCCAAGGATTCAGCATGCACTATACCACTGTCTATGAAAATGCCATGGATTATGAGACGGCTAATGGACAGGTAGCTTGGTGGCTTAAACCTGATGAGAAAACGCTTTATGTTAATAGCGGGCCTATTCGGTTGGCTGGTGAAGACGGAAATGCCACAGGCTTCTTATACATTAATGCGCCGCTGCAGCGTGAAGATCACACGCTAGAACTTTTACTACAAATTGGTATCGAGGGATCAGCGGCTCAATACCATAAGAAGTATGTGCCCTTTGTGGTGTCCGAAAACTTACGGCAGTGGCTTGATGTTGCGGTGCAGCAGGGCGATGTTCGCCAAGGTGGATTTATTTTTCATGGTTTTATTTCTGGCACTTTAGCGCGCATGCCGAGTGTTCAGCTGTGGCTAGATATTGAAAATGCTGCACTCGATTACTCTTCGCCCTGGCCAGCAGTATCCGATGTGAGCGCAGAACTGGTTCTAGATACATCGCACCTGATTGTTAATGCCACGGCAGGGCGAATTTATGACTCTAGCTTACAGCACGCTAAGGTGGAGTTGATCACTCAGGAGAATGGCTCTTCAAATTTATTGATTGATGGTCGACTGGCTGGCCCATTGGCCAATGGACAGAAACTCTTGGCTGAAAGTCCATTAGCCGAAATTACCAACCACACCTTTGCTGATTGGCTCATGAATGGGCGTTTTACAGCCGATTTGGCGTTAAATGTACCTATGACGGAGGGTGCTGATGAGCTGGGGTTTGATGTTCAGGTCGAGGTTGCAAACGGTGACTTAGCGCTTCCTTTTTTAAAGCTATCAGCGACAGATTTAACCGGTGAATTAAAAATATCAAGCCAGGATGCAATCGTTATTCGTTCGTTAAGTGGCCGTCTGTGGGATCAACCGTTACGTGTTAGTTCTGAGCTGAAGGGTAGCAGGCAAGTGTTGGGGATAACGTTGGATGCCCAGGCAGATATTGCCGATTTAGTGAGTTGGGCGGGTTTTTCGCCGGTTAAACAAGTCTCGGGTGTTTCGAATTATTCCGTGACGATAGACGTTCCATGGGGGCGGGGTCAAGACAGTGACGCGTTGGTAAATATTGGCGTTACAAGTGACCTCATCGGGCTCAACGTCAATCTGCCTGCGCCCTTGGGTAAAACGCCCGATAAGGCATTGCCGTTTACGTTAAATATTCCGCTCACTGAGCAAAGTTTAAACGTTAGCGCGCGTGCAGGTAATGTTGTAGATACGGTTCTCCTGTGGTCGAAGGCTGATCAGGGGTTTAATTTCAATCGAGGTGCTGTACAGCTATTTGGTCAGGCGCGATTACCGGCACAGCCGATGCTTCGATTGGGTGCGAGCTTTCAATCCTTTGACGTGAGTGCTTGGCTAAATGCTTTTGATGGGCAGTGGAGTGCTATACGTGCTCCGCTTGATGTTTCTCCTGATGAAAGTGTTGCGGGTGCTGACGTCATGCCGCAGTCAGATAGCGTCACCCCCTTGCCACTTTACATTGTGCTCGACACCGAACAGTTATTATTAGATGGCCAGCACGACATAGGTGAAACACACTTAGAAGGTATAAAAAGTGCTGACCGTTGGGTGTTTAGTTTACAAAATGAGAGGCTGGCAGGTACTTTGAATCTACCGCTAGCGACAAACAGTCCATTGGATCTCTCCTTGAAAGTTTTAAGATTGCCGCTTTGGCCTGCGCAAGAAACATTGCACGAGGAGCCCGCGTCTAGCGAGTCGTCTGAAGACGCAACTGCGGACATGGAAGCATTGGCGCTAGAAAAGGCAGAGCTGGCTTGGCAAAGGGTAAGCTCCCTGCCGAAGATTCATGCGGCTATAGCGAGTTTGTATGTTAAGGAAAAGAATATTGGTCAATTGACGTTTGACTCCTATATACAGCAAGACACTTGGCATATCGATAATATTACGGGTGCTTTATTCGGCTTGTCTCTAACGGCCTTACCCAATACCGACGCTAGGGGAGCAAGCTTGTCGTGGAATCATGACAGTAATCAATCTGTATTCTCTGGGCAAGTACAGGCGGGCGATCTAGGCGCGGTGATGGATGCCTTTGAGACAAAGAAGTTAATTGAAAGTAACAAGGCGACATTTAACGCTAATCTAGCTTGGCGAGGTGATCCTCACTCCGTTAAGTTGGAAAGCTTGCGTGGTGATGTGGAGTTTCAGGTTAAGGATGGCCGCTTTATGCGTGCCGATGCCTCCGCCAGTAATGCGTTGATGCGACTGATGGGAATATTTAACTTTGATACTTGGATTCGCCGCTTGCAGTTGGACTTTTCTGACGTCTACGCCAGTGGTATGGCCTATGATGAAGTCAAAGGCGCATTGCAATTTGATAGAGGCTTGGTGCAGTTTAACTCACCTGTGTCGGTAAAAACGCCATCGAGTAAAATGCAGATGCAAGGGCAGGTGAATTTAGTCGATAACACCATTGACACTAAATTGACCGTGAATTTGCCGGTGTTAGACAATTTAACATTTATCGCCGCGGTTTCAGCCGGTTTACCCGTCGCTGCAGGGGTGTTTGTTGCAAGCCGATTATTTGAAAAGCAGTTTGATAAAATGACTAGTGTCAATTATCAGGTGGTTGGGGCACTAGATAACCCAACCATGCAGTTTAAACAGGTAGCGGACAACCCGAAAAAGAGTGCCGGTGTTCAGGCTCCTGTTAGGCAAGGTGCTGAGAATAGCGAACCAGATTCAGCGAAAGGGTTGGATCAACAAGGTTTGAACTCGAAAAAAACAGGCCCCGACAATAATCCTATTGACAGTGAGCCGGCCGCTGCAACCGTCGACAACGAGAATGAGATGTGAACGCCGGCATGTGATTGATGTGTGCAATGTGAATGACAATCTGTAGGCAATATGGACTTGAATGCATCGGGCGAGTGCTTGATTCTGTTTGCGTACCTTAAGTGCTTTGACTATCTAGATTTTTAGGTCTGGGCTTGCTATTGAAATTCTGCACTGTAAAGCCTTAGATGCACACCTTCTTAATAAACTCTTCAGCGTAACAAATTAAGCCTATGCGCCTCTAATCCTCATTCATCGACTGTTAACCGAGGTGCCGCCATGACTAGGATTATTGGTTCTATTTTCCTCTTATGCTCATTATGTGCTTGTGCAGATAAAGCCCCTGTAGGCAATGACGTAATAGATCAAGCAAAAAAAATGATTGCTGAGCAACGCGACCTTGAATCGATACCCCGTGATGTGTGGGCTGAGTTATTAACCGCGCAGCAATTTGATGTTATGTGGAATGGCGCTACCGAGCGAGCCTTTACTGGGGCGCTGTTGGAGACCAAAGGCGAGGGCACATTCGTTACCGCCGGGTGTCAATTACCGGTGTTTCGATCTGAGCATAAGTATGAATCTGGCAGTGGTTGGCCCAGTTTTTGGGAGATGTTTAATGCGGAGAATATCGTCCTCAAAACTGATTACAGCTGGGGTATGCGTCGCGTAGAAGTGTTATCTAAATGTGGTGAACATCTTGGTCATGTATTTGACGATGGACCAGAGCCAACAGGCCTGCGTTATTGCATCAATTCGGCGGCACTGGAATTTATTCCCGATCAGCAGTAAGGGCTAATCCTTATATTTTGGTAGCCTGAGATCCCAAATAATGGCCGCGCCGCGCAAGCAGAATGCCCCTAGGAAGCCCAAGCAGATGCTTAGCGATGAATCGAGTTGAAAATGATGGGCAATGAGGAACACCAAGGAGCCGGTTACGCTTGCCGAGACGTAAATTTCGGGCTCTAAAATTACTGGCATTTGATCGAGCATAACGTCTCGAATCACGCCGCCAAAAGAGGCAGTAATCATTGCCATGGCTATGGCAACCAGCCAGGAGTCGTTCCACATCAAAGAGGTGTGTGTTGCCATCACGCTAAACAGCGCCAACCCGGCGGCGTCCATCCATACCAGTGCGCGGTGCTTTGAAGCGACATAGTGGGCAATAAAGTAGGTTAGCGCCGAGGCAATCACGCACACATAAAGATATATCGGCTCGGCTAACCAAAACACTTGGGGTTTGTTGAGGATCAGATCTCTGATGGTACCGCCACCAATGCCAGTGACGACACCCAGTAGGATAAAACTCATGATATCTTGCTGTTTCTCTGCCGCCGCTAGAGCGCCAGAGATTGCAAAAACGGCGCAGCCTATAATTCCGGCAAAAAAGATGATTTCACTAAACAAGGCTGTTAGACACGATGGTGTCGCGTATCGCACGAAAGATTTTACGTGCAGCGGCAGGCGGCTTACCGCGTTCGAGTTCAGACTTTGCTGTGCGCACCAACTGCCTCAGTTGTTGTCGATCTGCGTCAGGGTAGTCCAGCATAAATTCGTTAATGGCATCGTCGCCGTCGGCAATAAAACGGTCGCGCCAACGTTCGGCTAGGTGTTGTTGTAAAACGTGTTGTTCTGAAACTTGCATTAAACCTTGGTAAGCGGACGCGATGGCTTCGTGATCGGCTTCACGCATTAATCGCCCAATGAATTGCATGTGCCTACGTTTTGCGCTGTTGGTTTTGATGCGACCCATTTCCACGATAGCCAATTGGAGCGTTTCGGGAAGCGGGATCTTGGTCAGCTGGTCTTTATTGAGGTCGCATAACTTGGCGCCTAGCGCTTGCAGGGCTGTGGCTTCGTTTTTGATTTGGGTGCGACTTTTTGGGAGCTCTTCGCCATCGAGAAGGTCGTCAGCGTGGTCGTGGTTTGCCATGATAATATCCAAAATCTTTGCTCGGCTCGTCGATTAGTTGCGGGCCGATACTCAGTGGCCCGCATGGTACCCAACTCAGCGATAAAGCGACAGCGTTACTCGCCTTCGCCGAAGTAGTCGTTGATTAGAGCGGTTATGGCATCCATGGCTTCCTGCTCGTCGTCGCCATCAGTTCTTAGGGTCAGCTGTGTGCCTTTCGCGGCCGCCAGTAGCATGAGTGACATGACGCTTTTGCCGTCCACCATTCTATCGCCAATACCTGTTTGTATTTTGCAGCCAAAACGTGCGCAGAGCGTGGCCATTTTTGCCGCCGCACGGGCGTGTAGGCCGAGTTTGTTGATGATCTCTATTTGGGTCTGAATCACGCTATGCTTAGCCTTTTGTGCCGGTTAGTTCTCTATGCCTAAGCTGTAGTTTAGGGGTTTTTTCTGTCAATGCTTTATAAAGTTCTTCGGCCATGTACACAGACCGATGTTGGCCGCCGGTGCAGCCGATGGCGATGGTCATGTAGCTGCGGTTGCTTTGTTCGAATTTCGGTAGCCACCGGGTTAGGTGAGTTAAAATATCATTGCGCATGAGGCGTGTGTCTTCTTGTTCTTCAAGAAAATCTGCAACGGGTTGGTCTTGGCCGGTTAAGGCCCTCAAGTGTGGCTTCCAGTAGGGGTTGGGTAAACAGCGCACGTCAAATACAAAATCGGCGTCCACTGGCACTCCGCGCTTAAAGCCAAAGGACACTAATTGTACGGACATGCTTGTGTCCGAACTTAAGCTAACCCGGTTTTTAACCAAATCCCGCAGTTGGTGCAGGGTTAGAGTCGTTGTGTCGATGACTAAATCGGCGAGGTCGACGATGGGTTGCAGCAGTTCGCGCTCTTTAACCGTGGCCTCTTTTAGGCTTATTCCGTCTTTGCTCAGCGGGTGCTTACGTCGCGTTTCGCTAAACCGCTGAATAAGTACCGGCGATCGAGCATCTAAAAACATGACTTCGATCCGAATACCTTTGGCATTGGCATCGGCCACCAACTGGGGAAATTTGGGCAGTTCCTGCCAAGCGTTGCGAGCGTCGACACTGATCGCGAACAGAGAGTTGGGCGTTGGATCTGATACTAACTGATGTACCAACTCGGGTAGTAAGCGCAGGGGTAGATTATCGACGCAGTTAAAGCCTAAATCTTCAAGTACGTGTAGTGCGGTACTCTTGCCTGCACCGGAGCGGCCACTGACGATAATTAAGCGCGGCGATTGTTTGGCCGTACTTTGATCCGTGCTCATCGTGAGGGGGCTCCTTTATTTCGTGGCAAGGTAGGCGTTTACCCTACTATAGAGTAGTTCGTTCGAGCCAGCAGTTCTGAGCGCCGCACGAAAATCTTCTTGTTGAAATAATTCGGCAAGTTTCGCCAGTGTTTGTAAGTGCTCGCTATTGGCTTCTTCAGGCACCATAAGGGTAAATATGACGTCGACGGGCGCACCGTCGATAGCATCGAAGTCGATGGGGTTCGAGAGGACAATCAAGGCGCCGATAGTGCTTTCACAACTGGCGATTCGGCAATGAGGGATGGCAATTCCATGGCCTAACCCTGTACTGCCTAGTTTTTCACGTGCAATTAAACTGCGAAAGAGGGTATCGGCATTCAGACTTGGTAGATCTGTGGCGATGATGTTGGCGATTGTCTCAAGCACGCGCTTTTTGCTGACGCCCTCTACGCCGTGTTGTACACGGCGAGGGGCTAGAAGGGTTTCAAACTGCATAGGGTTATCGATGGCTTCGGAGTTTTTCTTTGTGTTTAATTAATTGGCGATCTAGCTTGTCAGAGAGTAGGTCTATGGCTGCATACAGGTCTTGAGACTCTGAATCTGCAAAAAACTCAGCGCCACTGACGTGTACTGTCGCTTCCGCCTTTTGCTGTAGTTTATCAACACTTAGTATGGTGTTGATACTGGTTATTCGGTCGTGGTGTCGCCCGAGCTTTTCGAGCTTTGCGTGGACGTAATCTTTTATGGCGTCGGTCAGGTCTAGGTGGTGTCCGCTGATATTTATTTGCATTCGGCTGCTCCTTTGTGTCGCTGCTTTTGCTTGTCAACTGCCCTTTTTTGGTGCAAATGCCAAAGCTGGGCGCCTAAAACTCAGTGTTACGGCGTTGCTTGATCCGGTTTTTAGATCAATCTCTTGCGTTCATTGGATGCTGCTATGCCCAATGACTCTCGGTATTTAGCGATGGTTCTGCGCGCCACTTGAATGCCTTGCTCTTCAAGTAATGTGGTAATTTTGCTATCGCTTAAGGGCTTTTTCGGATTCTCGGCCGCCACCAGTTTTTTGATAATGGCTCGGATAGCGGTGGATGAACACTCGCCACCGGCATCCGTGCTTACGTGGCTGGAGAAAAAGTATTTCAGCTCAAATATACCCCGTGGCGTATGCATATATTTTTGCGTGGTAACGCGGGAGATAGTGGATTCGTGCATGCCCACCTCTTCGGCGATATCATGCAAGACCATGGGACGCATGGCTTCAGGGCCAGATTCAAAAAACCCCATTTGCTTTTCGACGATGCAACTGGCGACTTTTAGCAAGGTTTCATTTCGGCTTTGTAGACTTTTGAGGAACCAGCGTGCTTCTTGTAGATGGTCGCGCATGAAGTTGTTGTCTGGGCTGGTATCGGCCCGTTTGACCAGTGAGGCATAACCGGCGTTAATGCGTATTTTGGGCGCTATGTCGGGATTGAGTTCCACTAACCAGCGATCCTGTTTTTTACTGACAAAGACATCTGGAACAACATATTCAGTATCGGCCTGTGCGATTTGTTCGCCGGGGCGCGGATTAAGGGTTTGGATTAGCCCTATCACCTCTGCCAATTCAGCTTCTTTCAGTTTGCAGCGCCGCATCAGTTGCTTGTAATCGCGATTGCCTAACAGCGCTAGATGATCCTTAACGATAAGCTTAGCAGCATCTAGGAAAGGCGTGGTCGCTGGCAGCGTCCGAAGTTGTATGAGCAGGCTTTCGGCGAGATCTTGGCCGGCGACCCCGACGGGATCAAACTGCTGTATACGATGCAGAACGGCTAACACTTCGTCCAGTTCAACTGGGTCTTCGAGCATTTCCTCTTCTTGATTCAGGCCCTCGGCGATGTCGCTGATAGGGTTGCCTAGCATACCGCTTGGCTCGATGTCATCGATGATTGAAAGGGCAATAACTCTATCCCTATCGCTCATGGGGGTTAAGTTGAGCTGCCAGAGTAAGTGTTCCTGCAGGCTCTCACCCGTAGTATCGCCGCGCTCGTAATCGCGGTCTTCGTCGCTACTTGAACCGCTGCTGGCTGGGCCTGAGGTGTAGATGTCGTCCCAGTTGGTATCGACCGGTAGATCGTCCGGTATGTCGTTGCTCCAGTCGCTATCCATGTCGTTGGACTGGTTATTATCGGGCGTGGCTTCTGGTGTGTTTAATTCTTGTAGATTGGTTTCGGTCGATTCTTTACTGAGGCTAAACTCTGTCTCGCCATGCTCGCCGTTATCACTGTCACTGGTGTCGCCACTTGCCTCTGTGTCCTGCGCCCCATCTTCGCCCTCGGTAATCTCAAGCATGGGGTTTGACTCTAACGCTTCCTGAATTTCCGCCTGAAGGTCTAAGGTTGATAATTGCAGTAGGCGAATAGCCTGCTGCAATTGCGGCGTCATGGTTAGCTGTTGACCGAGCTTGAGTTGTAGTGATGGCTTCATGGTTTGATGACTAACATCCTTTGAGGTAGTACCTCGCAACTTCGCCGAGGCATGGTCTTAGTGTAGTCATCCCTCAAGGCACAGGCAATATTGACAAGCAAGCTCCATGCCTTTATGAACATAGGGTAGATTAGAGGGTGAATTGATCACCTAAATAGACTTCCCGCACGCGTTGGTTGGCTAGCACTGTATTGGCGTCGCCTTCCGCAATAATGTGACCCTCGCTGACGATATAGGCCTTCTCACAGATACTGAGCGTTTCGCGCACATTATGGTCGGTAATAAGTACGCCAATACCGCGCTCTTTGAGGTGCTTAATGATATTTTTAATGTCGCCAACCGAAATTGGATCGACACCGGCAAACGGTTCGTCGAGTAAAATAAACTGTGGCTCTGTGGCCAGTGCCCGGGCAATTTCAACGCGCCGTCTCTCGCCGCCGGAGAGTGCCATACCAAGACTGTCTCGGATATGGGTAATGTGAAACTCTTCCAATAAAGCCTCCGTGCGCGCAAGACGTTGTTTGCGGTTGAGCTCTTTGCGTGTCTCCAGTATGGCGAGAATATTATTAGCCACCGTGAGCTTTCGAAACACGGATGCCTCTTGTGGTAAATAGCCGATACCGGCCCGCGCACGACCATGAATGGGTAGTCCAGTCAGGTTTTTATCGTCGATTAATACGCGCCCTGCATCGTTTTCCACTAGGCCTGCAATCATATAAAAGCAGGTGGTTTTGCCCGCGCCATTGGGGCCGAGTAAACCAACAATTTGACCGCTGTTAACCTCTATGGATACATCTATTACGACGCGGCGGCCTTTATAGCTTTTAGCTAGATTTAATGCACTTAATTTAGCCATGCTATTCCTTCGAGTCGCTGTCTTTTTTCTGAGGTTGAAGAATCATTTTAACCCGAGAGTTATTGCTGGCTCGACTGCCAGCTTCGACTAGCGCGAGATGAATATCGTAATTAATGATGTCGCCGGTCACTATGGAGCCGTCTTGTTCAACTTGTGCATTTTCGGTGATGGTTAATTTATCTTTCACAACTTCATACTTGAGGGTATTACCGCGCGCAATAATCACTTCTTTGTCGAGTGCTGGCTTTTGTTGGAAGTGTGCTGGTGCACCGGTGGCAACAATGCGGTTAACTTTTTTCTCGGCGCTATGGATGACAATCTTGTCGGCAACAATATGAATGCTACCTTGATCCATTTGAACGTTGCCGGTGTAAATAGTAATGCCTTTGTTTTGATCTTGAGTCGCTTTATCGGCCTCAATCTGAATAGGTTGATCTCGGTCGTCGGGTAGGCCATAACTCAAAAAACTGGTCAGCGTTAAGGCTAGCAAGGTTGTACCTTTAACGGCGTTAATAAGGGGCATGGGTTCCTCTTACCTTATGTTTAAGCGTTAGTGTATGGGCTTTCATATCAGCGGTTAAGCCCACTGCAGTGGTAATGCCCGTAGGTGTAATGATTTTTACTGGTTGATCGGTATCGGCTATTTGGCGCTTGGTAAAATAGATCATTCGATCGGTAAAGAGTTCCGTTCTGCCTTTAGTAGGGTCCTCTTGCCATAGGTGCACGTTGCCTATCAGTTCCACTTGCTGGCCTTTTTCTGTCGCACGCCCTCGGTCAGCGGTGATGTGCCATGGCAGTGAATTTTGCGTAAAAATTTGGGCTTCAATTGTTTGTATGAGGGTGTAGTCTTGATCGCTCGCTTTGCCTTTGGGTTGGAAGTGATCGGCTCGCGCGCCGGTGATATGTTGACTTAATCGACCGTTCACATCGTACTGTTTGCTGATAAAATTCGTAATAAAAAAGGCTGGCGCCATTTGTTGGTCTTTACTGCTGCCGGTATCAAACAGACGGCTGGAGGGGTTATCTACGCTAAAAAGATAAACCACAACCATAATTGCGATTATTATCGGTAATAACTTTTTAAGGAATGCCATGCTTTTAGTCTTTACCTAAGTAGGCATTGAGCAGGGCTTGATGTGTGCCTTGGGATTTCATGAGGTAATCGCAAGCTTCTCGCACGGCGCCATCGCCGCCGTTGCGGCTGCTTTGCCAGTGCGCTTGGGCAATGACGTCTGGATGAGCGTTGGCTGTAGTCATAGCGAGGCCAACCTTAACCATGCAGGTTAGGTCTGGATGATCGTCGCCCATGAATGCAATTTGTTCCAGCGCGATCGGGTGGCTCGCGAGTATTTCTTGTAGCGCGGTAAATTTATCTTCGCGGCCTTGTATTAAAATAGAAATGCCCAAATCCTTGGCGCGGCGCTCAACCAGCGCACTGCTGCGGCCGGTGATGATGCCAACCTTAACGCCGGTTTTTTGTAGCAACTTAATGCCGTGGCCGTCTTGCGTGTTGAAGGCTTTCATTTCGTTGCCGCTGTTATCGAAATACAGCTTGCCGTCGGTTAATACGCCGTCCACATCCAATAGAAGCAGGCGAATAGACTGGGCTATTTTTAACACTTGGGTCATGGTTGTTAACTCTTAAAAAACTAAACGATTCCGGCGCGTAATATATCGTGCATGTGCAGCAGGCCAACGGGATGATTGTTGTCATCCTCCACCACCAACGCGGTAATTTTTCGCTGCTCCATGACGTTTAATGCTTCAGCCGCTAAAAGAGATGCTTTAATCGCCTTAGGTTTTTTGTTCATAACTTGTGCCATCGTTGCCGTGGCAAGGTTAATGCCTTGATCGACATTGCGGCGCAGATCGCCATCGGTAAACACGCCAATTAGCTGGTCGTTACTATCGACAACGGTGGTCATGCCAAAGCCGGTGCGCGTCATTTCGACAAGCGCTGAAGAGAGTAGGCTGTCCGGCGATACCTTCGGTAATTCAGTGCCGCTGTGCATCAGGTCGCTGGCGCGGATAAGCAGGCGTCGACCGAGTGCACCGCCTGGGTGAGAGAAAGCGAATTCTTCTTTGGTAAAGCCTCGAGCCTCAAGCAGTGCAACCGCGAGTGCGTCGCCCATCACTAAGGTGACAGTTGTCGATGACGTCGGGGCGAGATCCAGCGGGCAAGCTTCTTCCTTGATACTGATATCTAAATTAACATCGGCCGCCTGCGCGAGCGGTGAGTTAGGGTTTCCGGTCATACTGATGATATTAATTTGCATGCGCTTGAACAGGGGTATCAGCGTTAACACTTCCGCCGAGCTGCCGGAATTTGAGATGGCTATCACTACATCATTTTTGGTCACCATGCCTAGGTCGCCATGGCTAGCTTCGCCTGGGTGCACGAAGAAGGCAGGGGTACCCGTGCTGGCAAATGTGGCTGCCATTTTACCGCCGATGTGGCCAGATTTGCCCATGCCGGTGACTATGACCCGACCTTGGCAAGCTAAAATGATTTCACAGGCTTTAACAAATTGTTGATCAATGCGTGTTTGTAACGCGCTTACGGCTTGCGACTCTATAGCTACGGTTCGCTTTCCCGCCTCGATGAAGGCTGTTGTCTGACTCATGTGTCGGCTCGTCACAGATGGTGAGTAGTTTAGATTCGGTAATGGTATAGTGCTAACCGCGTAATGTCAGCAACACAGTGTCGGCTGGCCTAGGGATTTAGCCGGTATTCACCCGTTGTTTCTTGGCCGGTGTATATTGGTAAGCGAGTGAAACAAGTGATGATTTTGAGGATGATGTATGTGGGGTTGGATTAAAACGTTAGCAATTGCGGGCAGTTTATTGGCGTCGCAAGTGGGTTTTGCAGCATCTGCCGTTGGCCCTCATGAGGTGGTCGTGAAGGTGGTTGATGATTTGCGAGTTGCCGTGCGTAAGCACGATGATGCTACAGACCCAGAGGGGCTTGCCTTAATGCAGGAGATGCGAGGCATTTTAGAACCAGTGGTGGATTTTGGTTTTATCGCAAAAGTGGTTATGGGCGATACCGCTAAAACCGCGACAAAAGATCAGCTCGGCCGGTTTGAGGCTGTATTTCGCGAAAGCTTAGTGTCAACCTATGCGAAAGGTATGAAGGGCTACGTAGAGGCGGAGATGAATATTCCCCCGCTAGGTCCAGAGGCCAAAGGCCAGAACCGCGTAGCGGTGCGGCAAGAGGTGACCACCACCTCGGGTATTCAGGTTATTGATTACACAATGGCAAAAAATAGGAGCTCAGGCGAGTGGAAGTTAATTAACGTGGTTCTGAACGGTATTAACTTAGGTAAAACTTTCCGTAGTCAATTCGCTCAGGCCATTAAGCAGCACAATGGCGACGTGGATAAGGTTATTCAGCTTTGGGCTCAGGCCCCACAGGCTAAGTCTTAAGTGTGTTAGCCGTGCAATAGCTGGCACAAACCAGTAAACTTGGCACCCCCTTAATTGGGGGTGTTTTTGTTTTTGGGCCTTTGATTTTGAGGTTCGTGGTCGAAAAGTGAACAATTGAGGTGGTAAATGCAACCGAGTGAAATTAAAGCGCTGCTTGAGGCTAATATTGCAGGTAGTCAGGTTGAGGTGAGTTCGGACGGCAGTCACGTCACCGTTAAAGTTATTAGTGCGGTTTTTGAAGGGTTGCGGCCTGTGCAAAAGCAGCAGTTAGTGTACAAAATACTGGCCGACCAAATTGCCAGTGGCGCGATTCACGCGGTACACATGCAAACGCTGACACCGGCAGAAGCGGGTTAAAAGGCGTTTTACGCCGGGTCTTCGCCCAAGGCTGAGTCATTGTTTTCTTCGTTAGTTCCAATATAGAGATGTGTCATGGACAAATTGTTAATCAAAGGTGGCGCTCGCCTCAATGGCGAAATTCGTATTTCTGGTGCCAAGAACTCCGGTCTACCCATTCTTGCCGCGACCTTGCTGGCGAAGGGGCCTATGCATGTTTGCAATTTGCCGCATTTAAATGACATCACCACTATGTTGGCGTTACTGCGCTGTATGGGCGTCGATATTACTATCGATGAAAAAATGTGTGTTGAAACTAACACCGAGGGCATGACGGACTTTACCGCTCCCTATGAGCTAGTACGTACGATGCGCGCGTCAATTTTGGTGTTGGGCCCCATGCTGTCGCGCTTCGGTGAGGCCAATGTGTCTTTTCCAGGTGGTTGTGCCATCGGTAGTCGCCCTGTGGATATTCACTTGCGCGGTCTCGAGGCCATGGGCGCAACTATTGAGGTGGATGAGGGCTATATTCGCGCCCGCTGCGATGGACGTTTAAAGGGCGCCCATTTCTTCATGGATACCGTCACCGTGGGCGGCACTGAAAACCTCGTTATGGCGGCAGTGCTGGCAGAGGGTCGTACCGTGTTGGAAAACTCAGCGCGCGAACCTGAGATTGTTGACCTTTGTCAGTGTTTGGTGGCCATGGGCGCCAAAATTTCCGGTATTGGCACGGCCACCTTGGTCATCGATGGCGTCCCAGAGCTGCACGGCTGTACTTATAAAGTGATGCCTGATCGCATCGAAACCGGCACGTATCTCGTGGCGGCTGCAGCCACAGGTGGCAAAGTAAAGTTAAAAGATACCCGCGCCGACATATTAGAGGCGGTTATTTTGAAGCTCGAAGAGGCCGGTGCCGAAATCACCTGCGGTGAGGATTGGATTGAGCTCGATATGAAGGGCCGTAGGCCAAAAGCTGTGAATTTAAAAACGGCACCTTATCCGGCTTTTCCAACGGATATGCAGGCGCAATTTACCGCCATGAACGCGATTGCTGAAGGCGTCGGGATGGTGACAGAGACCATCTTCGAAAATCGTTTGATACAAGTGCATGAACTAAATCGCATGGGCGCCCACATTACCTTAGAGGGCAATACGGCGGTGATAAACGGTGTGGCGCAATTAAAAGCCGCACCAGTGATGGCATCTGATTTGCGCGCCTCGGCCAGCTTGGTTATCGCCGGCTTGGTGGCTCAGGGCGACACCTTGGTCGATCGTATTTATCATATCGATCGCGGCTATGAATGTATTGAAGAAAAGTTGATGTCTTTAGGTGCTGATATAAGAAGGGTGCCCGGCTAATGAGTAAATTAACCATAGCGTTAACAAAAGGGCGCATTCTCGAAGAGACCTTACCTCTATTGGCGGCCGCAGGAATTGAGCCCGAGGAAGATATCAATAAATCCCGAAAGCTGATTTTCGGTACCAATCAGGCGGATATTAGCTTGGTGGTATTACGCGGATCAGATGTGCCTACCTATGTGCAGTTTGGCGCTGCGGATATGGGAGTCTCCGGCAAGGACACGTTGCTAGAAAATGGCGCCGATGGACTTTACGAGCTGCTGGATTTGAAAATTGCCAAGTGCAGTTTAATGACTGCTGCCATTAAGGGCGCAAAAGCGCCGGCGGGTCGTTTAAAAGTGGCGACGAAATATGTCAATGTGGCCAAGCGTTATTACGCCGCGCAAGGCCGCCAAGCCGATATCATTAAACTGTATGGCGGTATGGAATTGGCGCCCTTGATGAATTTGGCCGATGAAATTGTCGATATTGTCGACACGGGCAATACGTTGAAAGCCAATGGTTTAGAGGCGCGAGATCACATTGCCGACATCAGTTCCCGTTTGATCGTGAATAAGGCGTCGATGAAAATGAAGCACGCGCGTATTCAGCGCATTATTGATGATATCGCTGCGGCGATTGCTGGCTAATTTTTAAAAGTTTACAAACATGATTTCTGAGCTCTCTAGTCTCGACGCTACGTTTGATCAACAGCTGTCCCAGCTGCTCGCCTTTGAATCCGATACTGGTGAGCAGGTTGAGCAGACGGTAAAACAGATTTTGCACGCGGTGCGCACCGACGGCGACGCAGCTGTATTGCGGTTTACGGCGCAGTTTGATCAGCTCTCTGTCTCGACCATGGCTGAGTTGGAGGTGAGTTCAGATCGGCTTTTAACGGCGTTTGAAGAGTTAGATGTTGAACAGCGCGATGCGCTGTTACTAGCCGCCGAGCGAGTGCGGGCTTATCACGAGCGCCAGCTGCAGGCTAGTTGGCAGTATCAGGAAAGCGACGGCACTGTTTTAGGCCAGCAAATTACCGCTATGGAGCGCGTGGGTATTTATGTGCCCGGTGGCAAGGCCGTTTATCCGTCGTCGGTGCTCATGAATGCGATTCCCGCCAAAGTGGCCGGCGTCGATGAAATTATCATGGTGGTGCCTGCACCCAAGGGCGAAATCAACCCCTTAGTGTTGGCGGCGGCGCATATTGCCGGTGTCGATCGGGTGTTTACCGTTGGCGGTGCACAGGCAGTCGCTGCGCTTGCTTATGGGACGGCGACGATTCCCAAGGTCGATAAGATCGTCGGCCCTGGCAATATTTTTGTGGCCACCGCTAAGCGCGCCGTTTTTGGTGCCGTTGCCATAGATATGATTGCAGGTCCTTCCGAAATCCTAGTGATTTGCGATGGCCAGACAGATCCGGATTGGATTGCCATGGATCTATTTAGTCAGGCCGAGCACGATGAGTTAGCGCAAGCCATTCTAATTTCGCCCGACGCCGCTTTTCTGAAGGCTGTGAAGGCATCCATTGCTCGCTTGTTACCGACCTTAGAGCGCCATGCCATTGCCGCCAAATCGCTGCGTGGGCGCGGTGCATTAATTCTGGTTGAGTCTTTAGAGCAGGCCATGGCGTTGTGTAATCGCATCGCGCCTGAGCACTTAGAGTTGTCAGTCGATGAGCCAGAGCGTTGGCTGCCAAGTATTCGCCATGCCGGTGCGATATTTATGGGTCGCTATACCGCTGAAGCTTTAGGCGATTATTGCGCTGGCCCGAATCATGTTTTACCCACCTCGGGCACAGCAAGATTTTCCTCGCCCTTGGGGGTGTACGATTTTCAAAAGCGCTCGAGTTTGATTTATTGTTCGCCGCAGGGCGCTAGTGAGTTGGGTAGGTGTGCAAGTGTTCTGGCGCGCGGTGAGTCCTTAGAGGCGCACGCGCGCTCGGCTGAATATCGAATCATCGAAAAGTAATGCGGCTAGCTGCCTGGTTGTGCCGCCATGACGAGCTTCACTTCGGTTTTCTGTAGGCCGCGCTGTATGCCTAGCGTGATGCTGTCACCGGGGCGGCTCTGCTCAATAAATTGCACGCCTTTACGGCCATCGCCGAGCGCTATGCCATTCAGATCCGTGATGATATCGCCGGGTCTGATACCGACCTTATAGGCTGGACTTTCTTTATACACCGCAGTAACTATCACGCCGAGGTTGATATCTAAGCCGAGATTTCTAGCCAGTTGTGGTGTCATTTTTTGCGCTTCAACGCCAATCCAGCCGCGCACAACGTTGCCGTGTTCGGCGATATCTTTCAGTGTGCGCAGCGCCATATCGATGGGTACTGCGAAGCTGATGCCAACAGAAAATCCAGTTTTGTCCAAGATGGCCGTGTTGATGCCGATTAAATTTCCACGCGCATCAATCAGTGCGCCGCCGGAGTTGCCTGGGTTGATGGCGGCGTCGGTTTGTAGGTAATTTTCGAAAGTGTTAATGCCCAAGCCGTAGCGGCCAACCGCGCTGATGATACCTTGTGTCACGGTTTGGCCAACGCCAAACGGGTTGCCGATGGCCAGCACCACATCGCCGACTCTCGCTTTACTTGGGTCGCCAATGGGGATTGCTTGTAAGTTCTCTAAATTAATTTTTAGCACGGCTAGGTCAGTGTCTGGGTCTGTGCCTATGACTCGCGCCTGCGCTTCTCGACCATCGGTTAACAGCGCCACAATTTGGTCGGCACCGTTGATCACGTGATGGTTGGTTAAGATATAGCCCTCCGGATTCATAATGACGCCCGAACCTAGGGACGACTGTAGGCGCTCTTGTTGCGGGAGGTTAGAATTATTGTAGAAGTGGCGAAACAGCGGATCGTTTACCAGTGGATTGGTTTGATTTGCCACTCTGCGCTGAGTAAAAATATTCACTACTGCGGGCGCCGTTCTTTTTACCGCATCGGCATAAGATACCGGCCCTGTGCCGGGCAAATTGTTTGTTACATTGGCCAGTGCTGGGCTCAGTAGGGGGCTGAGTTGTTTCGAAAATACCAGAAAAAAGAGGGCGATAAGTAGGCCGCAAGCAACTGGCCATGCCAGATAATCGAATATTTTTTTCAAGGTCATGCCTGCATTTGCGATTAAAGCGCTTCATTATAGAGTATTGCACCGGTGAAAGGTTGTGCGCTGTTGGCAATAAAAGCGCTTCGGCTTTTAGTTTGCGCTATGGGTGCGTTTTTATCATGGGAGGGTGAGGTGCTCCTGAGCTTAGAAGTCAGCGAGCTACTGTATTGTGCCGCGGCGATGATCATTAGCAGAGGCGACATTCGCTAAGGCAGGAATAGCCAAGGGCACTAAAGTGCCCTTGGTGTCAGGCTCTACTGTTTAAAATCAACTCTTCATCTTCGACGTTTACATCATCGTTTAAGCCGAACTCTTCGCTCAAAATGCCATGTTTACCCGGCTTTTTGGGGGCCCAGTCGGTAGGTGCTTTGTAGTTACCGTCTGCGTCTAGGTTGGCGCTTTGTTCGAGTAATTTACCGTCAGCTGCTTGGGCAATTTGACGACTAATATCGGCATTTCCGAGCTTTAGGGCTGAGGATGCAAGGTGTTCGTGCACGTCGCGGTAGGAGCGAGTCAAGTTGTTGATCAGCTGCGATGTGTCGACAAAGTGCTGTGTTACCTCGTGCTGGTAGTCTCGCAGCTTGGCCTCTGATTCTAAAAGCTGTGCTTCTAGCTCGCGGTTGATTTTTTCTTGTGGGCGCAGTGCGAACATCAAAAAGGCGCCTACCACGCCGCCACAGATTAAGCAGGTCAAAACGGTCAGGATTAAAGTGCTAAGCGAAAACAAAGGGCTCTCCTTCTGGGTGCCAAAATTACAACTTACGGCTTAAAGCGCGCGGTCCTCCATGCCATAATGCGCGCCGAATTGCCCTAGCGGGCAACTCATACGTACATTATATGCTGTTATTGATCTGAATGGATCACAATCTTAGAGCAAAATGTTTGTATATTTACAGTCAATTTAGCGAATTACGGAAGGCCGACGCCCGTGTTTAACCTGAAAGAAACGACATTATTGATCCAAGGCCCGGCGGGTGACTTGGAGCTCCTTACTCAGCGAGGCGATGATCAGGGTGCTTTGCGCGGCGCGGGTTATCTTGCGGTCATCGCGCATCCTCATCCTGTGCATGGCGGCAACATGAGCAATAAGGTTGTGTCTACCTTGGCCCGCGTTTATCGGCAGCTTGGCATAGACTCGGTGCGCTTTAATTTCAGGGGGGTTGGAAACAGCCAAGGAAGTTTTGATCAGGGGCGCGGTGAGTTAGAGGATTTCTTAACGGTTTGTGACTGGGCCCAACAGCAGCTGCCGACGTCAGGTCTTTTGCTCGCGGGTTTTTCATTTGGCTCTGCTGTTGCCGCGGCGGCGAGTTTTGTTGTTCCCTCTGGGCACCTCATTTTAGTAGCACCACCGGTGGAGCGTTATGCCTACGATAAGGCTGGCGCCTTTTCACAGCCTGTGGCCGTTGCTATTGGCGAGCAGGATGAGTTGGTAGGTGTGGCAGGTTTGAAGCGTTGGTTTGACGGCTTGAGCGGCAATAAACAGTTACTCGTTATCCCTGAAACGGGTCACTTTTTTCATGGTCAGCTAACGGAGTTGAAGGACTGGCTAGTACAGCAGTTGGTGTTAGTTCTCGATCAATCTGCTGCAGGAGGCACTCGATGATCAGTGATCTGACACCGCTGCAGCGATACGCACACGACATAGCCCATCTGGGTTTTAAGCCCGACGCTGCACAACAGCAGGCGATTGTGTTGCTGCAAGATTTATATGACCGCTTGTTGGCCCCTAAAGCCGCGGACTCTTTTTTTGCACGTCTTAACCGTTGGCTTGAGAGGCCGAGTAAGCAGCCAGAGAAAGGCTTATATTTTTGGGGCGGGGTTGGTCGTGGCAAGACCTACTTGATGGATGTTTTTTATGATGCATTGCCCTTTGAAAATAAAATGCGGGTGCATTTTCACCGCTTCATGCGCCGAGTTCACCACGAATTAACGGCTTTGGAAGGGCAGGCTAATCCACTCGAAAAGGTTGCGGATCGGCTGGCGGGCGAAACCCGTATCGTTTGCTTCGATGAGTTTTTCGTCAGCGACATTACCGATGCCATGATTTTAGGTACCTTGCTCGAGGCCTTGTTCGCCCGTGGTGTGGCGTTGGTGGCGACCTCGAATATCGTGCCCGATGGTCTCTATAAAAACGGTTTGCAGCGCGCGCGCTTCCTGCCCGCCATTGCTTTACTTAATCAGCACACTCTGGTGGTTAATGTGGATGGCGGTGTTGATTATCGCCTTCGGGTCTTGGAGCAGGCAGCGCTCTATCATTCGCCGCTTGGTGCGCCTGCCGAGGCCGCCATGCGCGAAAATTTTGAGGCCTTGGTGCCTGATATTGAAGAGATAGAGGCCGATGTGGCGCTCGAGGTGGAAGGGCGTATTATTCGCGCCCGTTTTGAGGCCGAAGACGTCGCCTGGTTTGATTTTGATACCCTGTGCGATGGACCGCGTTCGCAGAACGATTACATCGAACTTGCGCGTATTTACCATGCCGTACTGGTGACTAATGTGCCGGTGCTTGGGGGGCAGAAGGATGACCAAGCGCGGCGCTTTGTGAATATGGTGGATGAATTTTACGATCGTAGCGTAAAATTGGTGATTTCGGCAGCTGTGCCGTTAACCGAGCTCTATGGCGGTGGTCGATTGAGCTTCGAGTTCGAGCGCACCAGTAGCCGGCTACTCGAGATGCAAAGCCGCGAATACCTAGCGCGGCCGCATAAGCCTTAACAGTCAGGTAGGTTTCGGTAACTGTTGAGGTGGGTGCTTTGATTGGCGATAAAAGCCATCTAAAGCGCTTGAATTACGGCGCGCTACTCTGTAGTATGCGCGCTCTTTTTGTGGGAAGACCCTCGTTCAAGGCTATATAACATGAAGACATACAGTGCTAAACCCGAAACAGTCCAGCGCGACTGGTTCATTGTCGATGCTGATGGCAAGACTCTTGGCCGCATGGCTACCGAGATCGCTAGTCGTTTGCGTGGCAAGCACAAGCCTGAGTACACCCCGCATGTGGACACTGGCGACTACATTGTTGTAGTCAACGCAGATAAAGTGCGTGTTACTGGAAACAAGACGACGGACAAGATGTATCACCGTCACACCGAGTTTCCTGGTGGTTTGAAGACAATGAGCTTTGAAAAGCTTCTTGCTCACGCCCCCGAGCGCATTATTCAGAGTGCTGTTAAGGGTATGTTACCCAAAGGCCCTCTGGGACGCGCCATGTTCCGCAAGCTGAAAGTGTACGCTGGTAGTGCTCACCCGCACACTGCACAGCAACCTAAAGAACTGAATATCTAAGGAAGCTGAAAATGGCAGATACTCAATATTACGGTACCGGTCGCCGCAAGACCTCAACTGCTCGCGTTTTCATTAAGGCTGGCAGTGGCAACATCACCATCAACGAGCGTACGTTGGACGCTTACTTTGGTCGTGAAGTGGCTCGTATGATTGTTCGTCAACCACTTGAGCTGACTGACAATGTTGAAAAGTTCGACGTAACTGTTACCGTCAAAGGTGGTGGTAGCTTCGGTCAAGCGGGTGCAATCCGTCACGGTTTAACCCGTGCGTTGATGGCCTATGACGAAGCCTTGCGTCCAAGCTTACGTGAAGCGGGTTATGTAACTCGTGATTCGCGCGAAGTTGAGCGTAAGAAAGTGGGCTTGCGTAAAGCACGTAAGAAACCACAGTTCTCCAAGCGTTAATTCGCAGCCTGTTTACAGGCGGACTCGAAAGGCGTGCCCTCAAAGGCGCGCCTTTTTTGTTTCAAAAGCACCCATTTTGCCCAAATCGAGGCATGAACTGTGGTTATCCTTGTCAGTTGTGGTCATTTTCATTAAGATTGTGCGACTTTTTGGGGTGCAGAAATTCTCGCTATTTCTTTTTATTTCAGTCATTTACTGGCTCTTGCAGCTGTGATGGGAGAGAAACGTCATGACCAATGACGGTGTAAACGAGGGGCGTCGTCGTTTTCTGACAGCAGCTACCTCCGTAGTAGGCGCTGTGGGCGCTGTTGGTGTAGCGGTACCGTTTGTAGGGTCCTGGAACCCAAGTGCAAAAGCCAAAGCGGCTGGTGCACCTGTGCGAGCCAACGTGTCAAAGTTAGAGCCAGGTCAGATGATCGTGGTTGAGTGGCGCGGCAAGCCTGTGTATATCGTGCGACGTACGGAGGAAACTCTTAGCTCGTTAGGTGGCATGGCTGATAGTCTTCGCGATCCAGAGTCAGCTGAAGAAAAGCAGCAGCCGGCTTATGCGAAGAATGAATACCGCTCTATTAAGCCCGAATATCTTGTCTTGCTAGGTTTGTGCACCCACCTGGGTTGCGCACCTATGTATCGCCCAGATGTTGGTGCTCAAGACTTGGGTGGTAGCGAGTGGTTGGGTGGTTTCTTCTGTCCCTGTCACGGTTCTAAATTTGATTTGGCCGGCCGCGTATTTAAAGGCGTTCCTGCACCAATCAACTTGGAAGTTCCCCCACACAGTTATGAGTCCGATGCAGTTATTTTAATCGGCGTAGATCAGGAGGCATAAGGCATGACGAACTGGCTCACAGGTCTATTGGGTTGGGTGGACGCACGTTTACCGGTAACTCGCGCGTGGGATACCCACATGGCGAAGTACTACGCCCCTAAAAACTTTAACTTTTGGTATTTCTTCGGTGTTCTGTCGATCTTGGTTTTAGTTAACCAATTATTGACCGGTATCTGGCTGACCATGAGTTACACCCCTACCGCAGAAGGTGCATTCGCGTCGGTTGAGTACATCATGCGCGATGTGGATTTCGGTTGGATTATTCGCTACATGCACTCTACCGGTGCTTCGGCGTTTTTCTTGGTGGTCTATCTACATATGTTCCGCGGCTTAATGTATGGCTCCTACAAGGCGCCCCGCGAGCTGGTGTGGATTTTCGGCATGACCATCTATGTCGCCCTAATGGCTGAGGCGTTCATGGGCTACGTGTTGCCCTGGGGTCAGATGTCTTATTGGGGTGCTCAGGTCATCGTATCGCTGTTCGGTGCTATCCCCGTTGTGGGCGATGACCTGGTGCAGTGGATTCGCGGCGATTACTTGATCTCTGGGATTACCTTAAACCGTTTCTTCGCACTACACGTTGTTGCCCTGCCAATCGTATTGCTGGCGTTAGTGGTGCTGCATATTTTAGCGCTGCACGAAGTGGGCTCTAACAACCCCGATGGCGTTGAAATTAAAAAAACCAAAGATGAAAACGGTATTCCACTTGATGGCGTGGCTTTCCACCCCTTCTACACCGTGCATGACTTGGTTGGCGTGACCGTATTTTTGTTCGCCTTCTGCTTCGTTATTTTCTTCATGCCAGAAATGGGCGGCTTCTTTTTGGAATACGCCAACTTTGAAGAAGCGAACAATCTGAAGACGCCACCGCACATTGCGCCAGTGTGGTATTTCACACCTTTCTACGCAATTTTACGCGCTGTTACCTTCGATATAGGCCCCTTGAGCTCTAAGTTCTTAGGCTTAATTGCCATGGGTGCCGCTATTGCGATTTTGTTTGTCTTGCCTTGGCTCGACAAGAGCCCCGTAAAGTCCATGCGCTACAAAGGCAACTTTAGCCGTGTTGCACTCATGGTGTTTGCTGCCTCATTCGTTATTCTGGGCTACCTAGGCGTGAAGGCGCCAACGGAAGGCCGCACGATTTTGGCTCAAGTTTGCACCGTGATTTACTTTGCCTACTTTATCGGCATGCCCTTCTGGACCAAGCGCGAGAAGTGTTTGCCAGAGCCAACGCGCACACAGGCGAAAGGCTTGGGCGCCGGCATGGTTTGGGGTGGCTTATTGTTGTTCATTGCGTTGACAGTGATTCCGATTAAAGCTGTTGGTGCTGAATCAGCCTACGCCTGTGGCGCCATCGAATGCGACGTCATGGTGCCCGACCTAGAGAATAAAGAATCGCTGCAGCGCGGCGCCATGTTGTTCACCAACTATTGCATGGGTTGTCACGCCGCTAGTTTTTCTCGCTTCGGCCGCGTTGCCGATGACTTGGGTATTCCACATGATGTGATGATGGACAACATGGTGTTTGGTGATCGTCGCATCGGCGAATTGATGACCATTTCTATGGATCCTGCTAAGTCAAAGGCGTGGTTTGGCGCTACGCCTCCAGACTTGACCTTGGTGGCTCGCGCCCGTAATCCTGAGTGGTTGTATACCTACCTGCGTAATTTCTACAAAGACGATACCCGCCCAACCGGCGTTAACAATCGGGTGTTCGATAAAGTGGCTATGCCCCATGCCATGCTCGAACTGCAAGGCTTGGCTGAATGTGCGCCTGGCCCACATTTTGAAGATGGCCGCCCTGTGCGCGACCCAGTGACCGGTGCGGTCATTGCTGATGATCCCTGTGGCAGTTTGAAGGTTGGCGATAGCAAGGGAACCATGAACGCTGAAGAGTTTGATCAGGCGATTTATGATTTGGTGAACTTCTTAGAATATGTTGCCGAGCCTTATGCCTTAGATCGCGAGCGCATTGGTATCTATGTATTGTTGTTCTTGTTAGTGCTATTTGTTTTCACGTACTTGCTAAACCGTGAGTATTGGAAAGACATTCACTGATTGAATTGCACGTTAGGGCGGCCTGCGGAAACGTAGTGCCGCCTTTGTTTATTATTGTTTAGACTAAATTGAGGTGAAACCAATGGGTGCTGTCGCTAAGCGATCATCTATGACCTATTTTTCCGATGCTCGTGACCATTACAGTCACCGAGTGCGTATTGTGCTCGCGGAAAAGGGAGTAACCGTAGACGTAGAAGATATAGATCCAGAGGCCAAGCCTGCTGAATTAGCAGATTTGAACCCTTACAACTCTTTGCCCACGCTGGTGGATCGCGATCTCGCTTTATATGAAACTAAAGTGATGATGGAGTATTTGGATGAGCGTTTTCCGCATCCTCCATTGTTGCCAGTTTATCCCGTTGCCCGTGCCCAGAGCCGTTTGTGGATGTACCGTATCGAGCGCGACTGGTGCCCCTTGATAGACACCATCTTGGAAAATAAGAACAAAGATGCGGTTACTAAAGCGCGTAAAGAATTGCGCGAAAGCTTTACCGCTATTGCGCCGATTTTTTCTGAAATGCCGTTTTTTATGAGCGAAGAGTTCACCTTGGTTGACTGCTGCTTGGCACCGATCTTTTGGCGATTAGACTCGCTGGAAATTAATATTCCTCAGACTAAGGCGACCAAGCCTTTGTTTGACTACATGGATCGCCTCTTCGTGCGCGAATCTTTCCGTGAGAGCTTAACTGAGCTCGAAAAGGAAATGCGTCCGTTCAAGAAGTAACTGAGCCGAGCTGGGTATGTATCATACCTAGCTCGTTAATGTAGTATGTGTCATTCAACCCGATAGGAGCTGCTGCCCCATGGCTATGACATCAAGCCGCCCTTACATGATTCGGGCCTTGTATGAATGGATAGTTGATAATAACTGCACGCCGTATATTTTGGTTGATGCCCACGCTTCTGATGTGGAAGTACCCCAACAGCATGTGAATAAGGAAGGGCAAATCGTCTTAAATATCGCGCCTTCAGCTGTTATGGGACTCAGTTTAGAAAACCAAGCTATTAGGTTTAACGCGCGCTTTGGCGGTATTCCTACTGATATCTATGTTCCATGCCGCGCTGTATTAGGTATTTATGCCCGAGAAAATGGTCAGGGCATGGTGTTTGAGCCCGAGTTAGAGCCGGAACCGACGCCACCTGAGCCCAGTAAAAAGCCTCAGGTCGTCAAACCGAAAGCGGCGAAGCCCGCGACGCCTATAGCGGCAAGGCCGAGCCTAAGGGTGGTCAAGTAAATTAGGTAAGAAGGGGCTTTAGCCCCTTTTTTTATGATTTGGTTTTTTATGTCATACCAATTTTAATGTGTGGCAAAGCTAGATCGATAATGTATACGAGAGTAGATATGATTCAATTAGGCCAGTTTCACACCTTGCCCGTGCAGCGACTATCAGATTTTGGCGCATTTTTAGGCGCAGGTGATTTAGGCGAAGTGCTGTTACCTAGGCGTTATGTGACAGAAGGTTTAAAGGTTGGTGATTTCGTCCGCGTGTTTTTGCATATGGACTCGGAAGACCGCCCTGTGGCGACCACCGAAACACCTAAAGCGGTAGTGGGCGAATTTGCCTGCCTGAAAGTCAATTCGGTCACCAAGTTTGGCGCTTTTTTGGATTGGGGTTTAGGCAAGGATCTCTTGGTGCCCTTTGGTGAACAGCAGCGGCCAATGGAAGAGGGCAGATCTTATCTGGTTTACATCTACTTGAATCCGCACGACGGGCGATTGACTGCTAGCTCTAAAATTGACAAGTTCCTTGATAAGAAACCATCTTTTTTCAAAGCCGGTCAGCCGGTTGATTTGATCGTGGCTAATAGCACCGACTTGGGCTTTAAAGCGATTGTTAACCACAGCCATTGGGGGGTTTTGTTCAGTGATGAGGTGTTTCAACGGCTCAGTTTTGGTCAGTCAATTAAAGGCTTCATCAAGCGAGTAAGGCCTGATGGCAAGATAGATCTGAGTTTGCGTAGTAATCAGGAGCTTGGCGATAGTCACGCCCAAGTCATATTAAAGTATTTAGACAGCAATAACGGCTTCGCCCCACTGCACGATAAATCGTCCCCTGAGCAAATAAAGCGCGCTTTCGCTATGAGCAAGGCGGCGTTCAAACGCACGATTGGTCATCTTTATAAGCAGGGCATTATCGATTTGGAAGATGCGGGTATTCGCCGCAAATAACCCGCCTGAGTAACCCAGTTTAGGCTGCCTCTAGTCCTGAGGCAGCCTAAGTGACGATTACTGCTTGGTTTCAGAGTCAGTAAAGAATCCTGCGAACAAGGCGCTTGAGAGATAGCGCTCACCCGAGTCGGGTAATATCACAACAATCGTTTTGCCTGCATTACCGGGTTGTTCTGCTACCCTAATTGCCGCGGCAACTGCTGCGCCAGACGATATCCCAGCCAGAATGCCCTCCTCTTTCATCAATCTGTGTGCCATCGCTATGGCGTCTTCATTGCTCACAAGCTCTGTGGCATCCACTAAGCTTAAATCTAGGTTGTCTGGGATAAAGCCAGCACCAATGCCTTGAATTTTGTGTGGCGCTGGCGCAAGGGCTTGACCAGCTCTCGCTTGGCTAATCACCGGTGAACTTGTCGGTTCTACCGCAATAGATTGAATGGCTTTACCTTGGGTCTTTTTGATGTAGCGCGAAATGCCGCTAATGGTGCCGCCTGTGCCCACGCCGGCAACCAAAATATCAATGGCACCATCGGTATCTTGCCAAATCTCTGGGCCGGTGGTGGCCTCGTGAATGGCTGGGTTGGCGGGGTTTGAGAATTGTTGGGGGGCGAAGTAGGCCGCCGTGTTAGTAGCCACAATCTCTGCGGCTTTATCTATCGCGCCTTTCATGCCTTTTTCACCAGGGGTAAGTACCAGCTCTGCGCCTAGGGCTTTAATCAGTTGGCGCCTTTCCAAGCTCATGGTGTTGGGCATGGTTAATATCAGTTTGTAACCTCGGGCAGCGCAGACATAAGCAAGGGCGATGCCGGTGTTGCCGCTGGTAGGCTCGACTACGGTCATTCCTGGCTTAAGCAGGCCTTGTTTCTCAGCTTCCCAAATCATGTTGGCACCTATGCGGCACTTTACTGATGCGGCAGGATTACGGGACTCAATTTTTGCCAAAATGTTGTGGGAGCTGAGGTTATTGAGCTTTACCAGTGGTGTTTTACCGATAGTTTGCGAGTTGTCTTGGTAAATATTCGACATTTTGACTGTCCTTGTAGGGGGTGAGTTGGTGTTGGGTATTGAGCGAATAGTCAATTTCTATATATCACTGCAGCATTATAACGGCTATTTACATAGCGAATTCTTATTGGTTTATCAGCCGAGCCTCCATAATACTGAGGCTGTACGCTGTTGCTTGCGCCGATAAATCCTCGGATTGATTAAGTATTCAAGCGTGCAGCCAAAATAATTATAGAAGGAGGCTTTATGGCCCTTTTGGAGCACACGTTAGGTATTTTGCTTCATCCCGACCAAGAGTGGAAAGCAATTCGAAATGAACGTCACTCATTTGCTCAGGTATTTTTTAGTCATGTGCCCATTTTGGCGCTCATTCCGCCTGTGGCGGCATTTATCGGCGTAACCCAAGTTGGTTGGACCATCGGCGATGGCGATGTGGTGAAGCTCACCATCGAATCAGCGTTGTCGCTGTGTATTATGACGTATATCGCCTTAATGGTAGGCGTTTATGTTCTGGGCGAATTTATTAATTGGATGGCGAAAACCTACGGTGTGACAGATTCAGCTGAAAAGCGTCACTATGAAGGTACGGCCTTGGCTGTTTACATCACCACGCCAGTTTTTTTGGCGGGTATAGCGGGTATCTACCCAGAATTGTGGTTGAATGCTGTAGCGACTATTTTAGCCGGTTGTTATGCCGTTTATTTAGTGTATGAAGGCATTCCCATTTTGATGAATATCGATAAAGAGCGCGCGTTCATGTACGCCACCTCTGTGGTGACAGTGGGGCTGGTAATGCTCGTTATCGTGCGCGTGGGTACCGTGATTGTTTGGGGTATGGGCATTGGCCCCGTCTACGTCGATTGACCTAACTTTTTAAATATTTCAGACAAAAAAAAGCCCCGCAATTGCGGGGCTTTTTTTAAGCTTGCTTACAGCTTAAGGCGCGTTCGCTGTGCTTTTCCTGTTTACTGTCCACCGCTCTTAATTATTCTCAGAGCGATCGATAATCTTGTTGGCCTTGATCCAAGGCATCATAGCGCGTAGCTTGCTACCGACTTGCTCAATACCGTGTTCGCTAGAGATACGGCGCTTTGCTTTCATGACGGGGTAGCCCGCTTGGCATTCAAGAATGAAGTCGCGTACGAAGCGGCCCTCTTGAATGTCGGTCAATACACGCTTCATTTCAGCTTTTGTTTCAGCGGTAATAATGCGTGGGCCGGTGGCGTAATCGCCGTATTCAGCTGTGTTGGAAATTGAGTAACGCATATCGGCGATACCGCCCTGGTACATCAAATCTACAATCAGCTTCAGTTCGTGCAAGCATTCGAAGTAGGCCATCTCTGGCGCGTAACCGGCTTCAACCAAGGTTTCGAAACCCGCTTCAACCAACGCAGATGCACCACCGCAAAGCACAGCCTGCTCGCCGAATAAATCCGTTTCAGTTTCTTCGCGGAAGTTAGTTTCGATGATGCCAGAGCGGCCGCCGCCATTGGCAGAGGCGTAGGACAGGGCGGTATCTTTTGCCTTGCCGGTCGCGTCTTGGTAGATCGCGATCAAGGTTGGCACGCCGCCGCCTTCCATGTAGGTTGAACGAACGGTGTGACCAGGGCCTTTCGGGGCGATCATGATAACATCGACGTCAGCGGGCGGTTGAATCAATTGGAAGTGAATATTTAGGCCGTGGGCGAAAGCTAGCGCAGAGCCGGACTTGAGGTGCGGCGCTATGTCTTTTGCATAGATAGCGGCTTGATGCTCGTCTGGGCAAAGAATCATGGTGACGTCGGCGTCTTTCACTGCGTCGGCAATTTCCGCAACTTTGAGGCCGGCTTTTTCAGCCTTTTTCCAGTTGGCAGAGCCTTTGCGCAGAGCAACTACTACGTTGGCAACGCCTGAATCTTTTAAGTTTTGTGCGTGTGCGTGACCTTGTGAGCCGTAACCCACGATGGCAACGTTTTTACCTTTGATGATAGAAAGGTCGCAATCTTTGTCGTAGTAAACTTGCATGATTAAATCCTATGTTTTCTGTTGCAATAAATGGGTTCGAATAGGTAATGCTTGAGCCTAGAGGCTCAGTATTTTTTCGCCGCGAGCGATGCCGGAAACGCCAGTGCGTACAACTTCCAGTATCGAACTATCACCAACTGACTGCACAAATGCGTCTAGTTTGTCAGAGGTGCCGGCTACTTGAATGATGTAAACGCTGGGTGTTACATCGACTATTTGGCCTCGGAAAATGTCGACGCAGCGTTTGATTTCTTCGCGCTGACCGCCCACGGCCTTGACTTTGATGAGCATGAGCTCGCGCTCAATATGTGCACCTTCAGTCAGATCCACCAGTTTCACCACATCAATCAACTTGTTGAGGTGTTTGGTGATTTGTTCAATTTTATGATCGTCGCCTAGGGTCGTTAACGTTAACCGGCTGAGCGTGACATCCTCAGTGGGGGCAACGGTTAAGCTTTCGATATTGTAGCCACGCTGGGAAAAAAGCCCTACAACTCGAGACAGGGCGCCAGGCGCGTTTTCCATGAGTACAGAAATAATACGTCTCATTATGTGCGCTCCGTTTTGCTGAGCCACATATCGCGCATGGTACCTGGCGCAATTTGCATGGGGTAAACATGCTCAGTTGGATCCACATAAATGTCCATAAATACCACTCGATCGGTCATGGCAAAACAGGCTTCCATTTTCGCTTCAAGGTCTTCTTTTTTGTCCACTCTCATACCGACGTGGCCGTAGGCCTCGGCAAGCTTTACGAAGTCGGGCAGCGAATCTTCATAGAGTGATTCGGAGTAGCGACCGCTGTACTGCATGTCTTGCCATTGTTTCACCATGCCTAGGGCCTGATTATTTAAACAAATAATTTTTACCGGTAGCTTGTACTGGGTGCAGGCCGACAATTCTTGGATGCACATCTGTATAGAGCCTTCACCGGTAACGCAGGCGACCACGGCGTCGCGATGCGCCATCTGCACGCCCATAGCTGCGGGTAAGCCAAAGCCCATGGTGCCTAAGCCACCGGAGTTGATCCAGCGACGAGGCTTGTCGAAACCGTAATACTGAGCGGCAAACATTTGGTGCTGGCCAACGTCCGAGGTGACGTAGGCATCGCCTTTGGTGACCTTGTGCAGCATCTTAATCACATCCTGCGGCATGATCATGTTGCTGTCGGTGTTGTAGCGTGGCTGGGTGTAAATGCCGTGCCGGGCGCGCCAGTCTTCAATTTGTTGCCACCAGTCGCCGAGCATCTTAGCGTCTGGACGCTCCTTAATTTCGGTTAACAGCCCAAGCATATCCCTCATTACGCTGGCCACAGAGCCAACAATGGGGATATCGGCTGAGACAGTTTTAGAAATTGACGCTGGGTCGATATCAATATGAATGATCTTTGCCTGCGGGCAAAATTTATTGGGCGTGTTGGTGACGCGATCGTCGAAGCGTGCGCCTACGGCCAGTATCACATCGGCGTGATGCATGGCGGTATTCGCTTCAAAGGTGCCATGCATACCGAGCATGCCCAGCCACTGTTTGTCCGACGCCGGAAAACCACCTAAGCCCATTAATGTGTTGGTCACGGGAAAATGTAATTGCTTGGCAAACTTTGTCACTAGGTCAGAGGCGTTGCCTTGAACCACGCCACCGCCAGCGTAAATCACAGGCCGGCGCGCGGTCATCAATAATTGCACCGCTTTGCGAATTTGCCCGCTGTGGCCTTTTTCAATTGGTGTGTAGGAGCGCAGCTTGATCTTTTTCGGATAGCTGTACTCGTACTTGTCGTGAGGATTGGTAATGTCTTTTGGTAGATCGACAACCACAGGGCCCGGCCGACCGGTCGAGGCAATGTAGTAGGCTTTTTTGATAATCTCTGGGATATCCGCCGTATTTTTCACCAAAAAGCTGTGTTTAACGATGGGCCGCGACACGCCCACCATATCGGTTTCTTGGAAGGCGTCTTCGCCAATCTTATCGGATGGCACCTGACCAGAGATCACCACCATCGGGATGGAGTCCATGTAGGCCGTAGCAATGCCGGTGATGGCATTGGTGGCACCGGGGCCTGAGGTAACCAAGACTGTACCCACTTTGCCAGTAGAGCGCGCGTAGGCGTCGGCGGCGTGGGTGGCCGCTTGTTCGTGACGAACCAGAATGTGTTGGACTTTTTGCTGTCGGAAAATTGCGTCGTATATATGCAACGCAGAGCCGCCAGGATAGCCGAATATGTGTTCTACGCCTTCATCTTGCAAAGCGCGAATGAGCATGTCGCCGCCGGAAAGCAGTTCCACCTTAATGTCCCCTTAAAGAATATGCATTAATCTACGCTATATGCGCCAAAGGACACCTACCCATGCAGGTGCGCCCGATCTCAATGCTGAGTTAGCTTCGGATTAACCCGTTCCCTGCGCTTTTAACGCTCCGAGAACCGGACAAGATGGCGTCGGTGGACGCATCTTTGCAACTCTGGATGGTAAGGCGGGTGGTTGACCTGCCTGGGGTAGAAATGAACCGGGTTTACCGGTTGGTCTATAGCCATCTAGCGAATCGGTAATTCTGGCAATTTGGCAAGTAAAGTCAAGTACTTAGGGTAAAAAGTGGCAAACCTTCTGCAAGATGGTCTATATGTGAGGTGCTTGGTAGGTTTTATTGCTACCAAGTAGTATAGTCTTATGCTGAACCACTAATCTGGAGTATGGAATTCGCCATGCGTAACTTGTTTCTGGCCACTATCGTCTTGGTTGGCGCCGTTTTTTCGGTGCAATCTGATGCAAAAGAGTTTTATCGTTGGGTTGATGATGAGGGTGTCACCCATTACACCGTCACCGCGCCGAAGGATAGGGCTTCCACCTTAATTCGCACGCAAATTGGGGCTGGCAGTAAATCTAGTTCGAATGCCATTCCGACAAGTCGAGTGTTGCCTGGCGATGAGGCGGGTTCTACGCCTAAGCCTCAAACGGCTGAAGCGGCTAAACCCGAAGTACAAATGACGGCGTTAGATCCTCAACGCTGCAGCGTTGCCCGAGCTAATGTCGAAACCTTGAATAATCACGCACGTATTAAAGTCACCGGCGCGGATGGCAGTATTCGCTACCTTTCCGACGATGAGTTGAACGAGAAGCGCGCTGAAGCTGAAGCGGCTATTCGCGAGAGCTGCGAATAATCTAGCTAGTAAATCTATAAAAAAGGCGCTTAGGCGCCTTTTTTATTAGATCCAGTTTAGATCGTGGTAAATACAATGCGATCCATATCTAGATCTGCCTGAATCTTGTCGCCGGGCATAAATCGTCCTTCCAATATCGCCTGCGCCAGTGGGTTCTCTACAATGTGCTGAATGGCCCTCTTGAGAGGCCTCGCGCCGTAAACAGGATCGTAGCCGGCCTCCAAGAGTTTGTTCATCACGGCCGGCGACAGCTCTAGGGTAAGCTCCCTTTCGCTTAGCCGTCGGCTGAGTAGCTTCAATTGCAGCTCCGCAATCCCTTTGATTTGCTCACGGCCTAGCGGGTGGAAAACAACGGATTCATCGATACGGTTGATAAACTCTGGGCGAAAATGTTGCCCCACTACCTCCATAACCGAGCGCTTAATCTCGTCGTAATTAGCCTCGCCGGTATCATTGGCGCTGAGCAACTGAATGCGGTCAGAGCCCAAGTTTGAGGTCATGACAATCACGGTATTGCGAAAATCCACGGTTCGGCCTTGACCATCGGTTAAGCGACCGTCGTCCAGTACTTGTAGCAAAATGTTAAACACATCTGGGTGCGCTTTTTCTATTTCATCGAGCAATAACACCGAGTAGGGTTTACGCCGCACGGCTTCGGTTAAGTAGCCACCTTCCTCGTAACCTACATAACCAGGCGGTGCACCGATGAGCCTGGCGACCGAGTGTTTTTCCATGAATTCAGACATGTCGATGCGCACCATGGCGTCGGCAGTATCGAATAAAAATTCCGCCAGTGCTTTACACAGTTCAGTTTTACCAACCCCAGTTGGCCCAAGAAACAAAAACGAGCCGTTTGGCCTATGTGGATCTGATAAGCCAGCCCGAGAGCGGCGCACGGCATTGGCGACAGCAATAACGGCTTCACTTTGCCCGATGACTTTTTTGTGTAAAGCCGGCTCCATTTGCAGCAGCTTCTCTCTTTCGCCCTCAAGCATTTTGGAGACCGGAATGCCGGTCCATTTCGACACGACTTCGGCAATCTCTTCTTCCGTGACCTTGTTGCGGAGCAGTTTCATCTCCATCATTTCCGCTTGACCAGCCATGTCGAGTTGCTTTTCTAGCTCCGGAATGATGCCGTATTGCAGCTCAGACATGCGCGCAAGATCGCCGGCGCGACGGGCGGATTCCATGTCCTGTCGTGCCTGCTCTAGGCTGCTTTTAATATCTTGTGAGCCACTTAATGCCGCTTTTTCTGCTCGCCAAATTTCTTCGAGGTCGGAAAATTCTCGTTCAACTTTATCTATTTCGCCGTCGAGCATAGATAGTTGTTTCTTGGCGCCATCGGTTTCGTCTTTTTTAACCGCTTCGCGCTCGATTTTTAGCTGTATTAAACGACGTTCTAATTTGTCCATCACCTCTGGCTTGGAATCTATCTCCATGCGAATACGGCTGGCGGCTTCATCAATTAAGTCAATGGCCTTGTCGGGCAGTTGGCGATCAGTGATATAGCGCTGCGAAAGTTTTGCTGCGGCAATAATGGCCGAGTCGGTGATATCTACGCCGTGGTGCACTTCATAGCGCTCTTTCAGGCCGCGCAATATCGCAATGGTATCTTCCTCGCTCGGTTCGTCGACTAATACTTTTTGGAAGCGGCGCTCGAGGGCTGCATCTTTTTCAATATACTGACGGTATTCATCCAGCGTGGTGGCGCCCACGCAGTGTAGTTCGCCGCGGGCTAGCGCTGGTTTTAACATGTTGCCAGCATCGAGTGCACCATCGGCTTTTCCTGCGCCGACCATGGTGTGAAGTTCGTCGATGAAGAGAATGATTCGACCTTCTTGTTTCGACAGCTCTTTCAGTAAATTCTTTAGCCGCTCTTCGAAGTCGCCGCGAAATTTAGCACCGGCTAGTAGCGAGCCGAGATCAAGTGACAGCAGGCGTTTGTTTTTCAAACCTTCAGGTACTTCGCCGTTGATAATGCGTTGTGCTAAGCCTTCGACAATCGCAGTTTTACCCACACCAGGTTCGCCAATAAGCACGGGATTGTTTTTCGTGCGGCGTTGTAAAACTTGAATGGTGCGGCGAATCTCGTCGTCGCGACCAATCACCGGGTCGAGCTTTCCGGCTTCGGCGCGGGCGGTTAAGTCAATGGTGTATTTTTCTAGTGCCTGACGATTTTCTTCGGCGTCTTGGGTTTCAACTTTTTCGCCACCGCGCACGCTTTCCACGGCAGATTTTAACCGTTGCACATTGCCGAATTGGGCTAGCATCTTAGCGAGGTCGCTATTGCCTTCCTCCATAGCTGCGAGCAGTAGTGTCTCGCTGGAAATAAATTTGTCACCAGATTTTTGCGCGTGTTTATCGGCAAGATTTAGTAGCCGGCCGAGCTCGGGCGACATGTGCACATCGCCATTGGGGTTTTGGATGCGCGCTAGTTGGTCGAGTTTCTTGGCGAGGCCATTGCGCAAACCTGTGACATCAAATCCGGCTTGGGCGAGTAATGGACGCACCGTACCCGCTTGCTGGTCGAGCAGGGCCAACAATAAATGGCTAGGCTCCAGCTGTGGATGATCGCGGCCAACGGCGAGCGATTGCGCGTCCGACAGCGCCATTTGCAACTGGTTGGTTAAACGATCAATTCGCATATCAACACCTCTGTCTGTTTTGCTGCTAGTGCAGCTGCGTTACTTACAGAGGTAAGGGTAGCAGCGGCGAAATTCAAGCAGGGACTCGAGAAACCTTGTGCTGGTTTGATGTAAATCAATCAAGCCAGATGAGGCTCGCCATGCGTCCAGTTTGACCGTCACGGCGATAAGAGTAAAAGCGATCGACGTCGCTGAAGGTGCAAAAATCGCCACCGTAGATATTGTTAACGCCTGCTTGTGCTAACGCTAACCGAGCGAGTGCGTAGAGGTCGGCGTAAAATTTTAGTGGTTTCAGGCTAGGCTGGAACGCGTTGGCAATGGCGTCGGCCGCGTCGCTATTGCCGGCCAATTCGAAAAAGGCTTCGAGTACGTCAACGCCTACTTCGAAATGGGTTTTGCTGATAGCGGGGCCTAGATAGGCCAGTAGTTGGTTGGGCTTTCCAGTAAATTGCTTAACTGTTTCGGCAATAACTCCTTTGGCGAGGCCGCGCCAGCCCGCGTGCACGGCGGCGACCTGGGTACCGGCTTGGTCGCACAATAGGAGCGGTAAGCAATCGGCGGTCATGACGCTACAGGCGAGATGTGTTTGTTCGGTGATGCAGGCATCGGCTGTGCGGGTGAGCCCGTCGGGCAGGGCATTTGCCACGTGGGTGCCATGCACTTGCTCTAGCCATTGAATGTGTTGGACACCGATTTGGTGTTGCAGTGCCCGACGATTTTTTGCCACCAATAATGGATCATCATCAACGTGCAAGGCCAAGTTTCCAGCTGTGTAAACGCCCTGACTATAGCCTGTGTTACGACAGCTAATGGCGACCTTTACCTGCGCTGGCGCAGGCCAATTCGGCGTTAACAGTGTGAGCTTATCGTACAACACTATCTTCCTCAGCCATGAGTGCTAACAAGGCTTGAAAATCTTTTGGGCGTTCGCTTTGCCAGCTCATGGCTTCGCCACTGATAGGATGGTTTAGGCCCAGTTGCGCCGCATGCAGTGCCTGGCGCGGGAAAGCGGTCAGCGCTTCTCTCAGGGTTAAACTCAATCCCGCCGCTAATTGACGGCCGCCAGCATAGGTTTGATCGCCCACTAGCGGGTGCTTCATCCACGCCATGTGGACCCTTATTTGGTGGGTGCGTCCCGTGGCAAGCTGGCAGCGCACTAGCGTGTAATGTTTATAGCGACGCTGGATGGTGTAGTGGGTGATGGCCTCTTTGCCACCGTGTTCAACCACCGCCATTTTTGTGCGTTGGGTCGGGTGGCGGCCCATGGGTTGGTTGATAGTGCCGCCGCCAATGATACGACCAAGCGCTAATGCATCGTATTCGCGCTTGACCGTTCTGGCTTGAAGTTGGGCCACTAAATCATTCTGGGCGATTAAGGTTTTCGCCACCACCATGAGGCCGGTAGTGTCTTTATCTAGCCGGTGCACAATGCCTGCGCGGGGAATCAGTTGCAGATCTGGGCAGTGGTGTAACAGTGCATTGAGCAGCGTGCCGTCGTGATTGCCCGCGCCTGGGTGTACCACTAGACCTGCCGGCTTGTTCACTACGAGAATGTGTTCGTCTTCAAAAATTACATCTAAATCAATGTCTTGCGCGACCCAATCGCCGGCGGCTTCAAGTACCACGTTGAGCGATAGGCGCTCGCCACCGTAACACTTATCCTTGCTCCGGCAGGGTTTGCCGTCGAGTGTTAGCACCCCGTCTTTGATCCAGGTTTGCAGTCTGGCTCGGGAGTAATCGGGAAAGAGGCTGCTGGCCATGGCGTCAATTCGCATTCCACCGGCGTTGTTGGGTACTTTGGCGTCTAATTGGATTTGTTGGCTATCCGAAGGCATGGGGGTTTGGTATCTTCAACGGCTGTGTTTAAATGGCCGTCTAGTTTACGCGCTGCGGCTCAAGAACCCTAGTGCCTTATGGGGTGTGGCGGGATTTCAACAACTTAAAGTTTCGATTTAGGTATGTTGTAGGATTAGCCTTCCTGAGTAGGTCTCGCGCTAGCCGTTCGTTTACGTCAATTTATTGTATTCAAGAGTAGTTACATGACCCTTCGTCGAATCCCCTTTATCGCATTGTTCGCAGCATTGCTGCTGGTGGCAGGTTGTTCTAGCACTGATGACGAGCCAAAAGTCAGCACGGAGAAGGAGTTTTATGATGCGGCTCAGCGCTTGCTAAACAGCAGCCAATGGGAGCCGGCTATTAGAAACTTGCAGTTGTTGGAAGAGCACTTTCCCTTCGGAGCCTATGCCGAACAGGCGCAGTTAGAGTTAATTTACGGCTATTACAAGAGTAACCAACCGGAGGCCGCCATTGCTGCAGCCGACCGCTTTATTCGTTTGCATCCCCAGCACCGCAGCGTGGATTATGCCTATTACATGAAGGGCCTAACGTCCTACACCCAAAATCAGGGCATATTCGAGCGCTTTATTCCTTCAGATTTAACTGATCGAGACCCTGGTGCGGCGCGCGAGTCTTTTGCACATTTCGCCCAATTAATTGCGCGTTACCCCGATAGTCAATATGCCGGCGATGCACGCAAACGCATGATTCATCTACGCAATATTTTGGCGCGCTACGAAATTCACGTAGCGAATTATTATTTTAAGCGTGGAGCCTATCTTGCCGCCGCTAATCGTGGGCGCTATGTGGTTGAAAACTTTCAATTGACGCCAGCAGTACCCGACGCACTGGCGGTGATGGCTCAAGGTTATCACTTGCTGGAAATGAACGAGCTGGCTGATAGCGCAGTTGACATATTAAAAGCGAATTTTCCCGACTACCCTAATTTTGATAGCGAGGGAAACTTTAACTTTCAATACAGTCTCGATATCAATGACCGCAGTTGGCTTAATTTAATGAGTTTTGGCATGTTCGATAAACAGGAGTTGCGGGGCTTTGATACTCGAGCCATTTATAACCCTGTTGTCGCGACCTTTGATGCCGATTAGCTGTTGGAAAAGGACGTATAAAAAAACCCGCTGAAGCGGGTTTTTTTATACGCAAGAGATTTTTTAATGCAGCAGTGGCATCGGGCAATCTAACCCATCCGCAATTACTCTCAGCAGTTCGTACTCGGCTATATCGATGGCACCGTCGGTTTGAATCGACAGCATGAGCGCTTTCAACAGCCTAGGCTTCTGCAAGGGTTTTAATCGATTCAGCGTCGCTAGCGATTTATCTAAAACAGCATAGCCAGCTTGTTCGCCCAGTTCGCGATTGTCCAGGTTGAGTGATTTAAGCGCTGAACTGTACGCTTTTTGTTGTGAGCTTGCTGAGCTTTGTAGCGCTACAAGTGTTAATATTTGGTCTATCTCGGTTCCACATTCGACGATATCTAAGGGCTTCCCCTTCGGTTTTTTTCTTGCAAATAACGAGTTTTGCAGAATGCGAAAAACGCACCATTCGGTCAGGCTTAGGTGATTGTCGGCTTTAATTAGGCCGATAATAACGCTGCGAAATTGCGCCAATTGTGGTTCAGATAAGGCCTTGAGTGAGGGAAGGCAAAGATCTATCACCGGTAGCCGTTGCGCAATTGGGAGTGCGGCTACAGCGCCTAGGTAATGTTTATAGAGATTAAAAATAGGTTTGGGCGCATGGACACCTATGTAGGATTCTTGCTCGAGTTTTACTGTGTCAGTAAATAGTAATCCATAGATAATTGCCATTGCACTGGCTGGGTTGTGGCAGGCTTCTCGGATGCGCGTGCCAATGCTGTCTAATAGCTGGCCAGCTACGGCTAGTGCGGCGGAACTCGGGTTGCCTATTTCAGCGGTGATGTTCTGGTCTGATAAATGTTGATGCGATGAGGCCACTGCTTGTGATGACGGTTGATTAGTTGCTGGGCTTTCTGCGAAGCCAGAAATACTTGGGTTTCCTGCGGCGCCATAATGACCTAGGTCGTTTTCGCCAAGTTCTGGGTCAGCTGTTTTTTGCGACAGAAAATTACCCCGCCAAGTGGGGTTGATGCGCCGAATTCTGTCATCGAGGGGCGGGTGCGTGGAATACCAGCCGCCAATCCAATTACGTAACCCGTTGGCAAAATAAAAGTGGCTATATTCACTCGCGTTTTCTGCTTCCATACTCGACGCGGCCGGATAGCCTCCGATACGCTGTAGCGCTTCGCTAATACCTAGAGGATTGCGAGTGAATTGAACGGCAGATGCATCTGCGAGGTATTCGCGTTGACGGCTAACGGCTGACTTGATTAGGTTGCCGCAAAAGGTCCCTGCAAAACCGATGACGATCAGCCCCAAGCCAAACAGCGCAATGCCACCGCCATTTTTCCGCGAGTGTCGACCAGAGCGCAAGAGCATGTGACCGATTAATCCGATCAGTAATATACCGTGTAAAATACCCACTAAGCGCAAATTTAAGCGCATGTCGCCATGTAAAATATGGCTGTATTCGTGCGCAATGACACCCTGCAATTGCTCGCGGTTTAACTGCTCTAGGCTACCTCGTGTGACGCCGATGACTGCATCTTTTGGATCGTAACCAGCGGCAAAAGCATTAATACCGATTTCGTCTAATAGGTACACTGGGGGCACGGGAACGCCTGCGGCAATAGCCATTTCTTCGACGATGTTGAGCAGTCGTTTTTCTTTTAAATCACAATCGGCCGTGTTAAGTAGCCGTCCATTGAGTGATTCGGCGACAACTGAGCCGCCCTGGCGCAGTTGACTGATGCGATAAAGACTGCCCAGTAAAACCACGATAAGGACTGCGGTTGCGACGCCAAGCAGTAGGTGCCAGTCCAGCAGACTAAAGAAGTTTTGCCAAAAGTTTTGCAGTTCTGTGCTGGGTAGTGCTGCGCCTTGGGAGTAATGCAGCAGTATGGCGACGAAAAAGGCGGTGACAATAATCAGTGCCAGTACGGCGACGGCCAGCAGCAGTATGAGTTTTTTCGTTTGGCTTTTGGCCTGATCTTGATGTTCAAAAAAATTCATAGGGTTGGTTCCCGATGGCTTGCGCCTTAATCATTGGATGCCGGCATTAGGTGTGTAGGCCTCTGTTGGCAGACAAGAGTTGGTATTGTTTGATGTGGCAATGCGTTGGCGATAGTCGACGAGACGCCGCGTGGGCGTCTCGCGTAAAGCGCCTTAAAAAGCGATTTTTGGCGCTTCCTGAATGGCGGCGCTGTCGGCAAATTCGAGTAACGTGGCATCTTTGCTGTGGCGAAACAAACTGGCGAAAAAAACTGGTGGAAAGCTTTGCTTGTAGCTGTTGTAAGCCGTCACCGCATCGTTGAAGGCCTGGCGGGCAAACGATACTTTGTTTTCGGTAGACGTTAACTCTTCCGAGAGCTGCATCATGTTTTGATTGGCTTTAAGATCTGGGTAGGCCTCAACAACAACGTTTAGTTTACCCAAGGCTTGAGTAAGCATACCTTCAGCCTGGTTTAATTTCGCCACACTGGCTGCGTCGCCTACGTGACCGGCCATTTCCTTTAGACCAGAAAGCGCTTGGTTGCGCGCTGCAATAACTGCTTCTAAGGTTTCGCGCTCGTGTTTGATGTAGCCCTTAGCGGTCTCCACTAAGTTTGGGATCAGGTCGTAGCGGCGTTTCAGTTGTACCTCAATTTGCGCAAACGCATTCTCGAACCGATTTTTCAGGGCAACCAATCGGTTAAAAATACCCACGACATAGAAAATAAATAGCGCAAGAATAACCAGTGTAACAATGGCAGATGTGCCCATAGTGAGTCCTCCATGAATGGATCGCTATGTTAGCACGGCTCTTCCCTCACGCTAAAGGGACTGCGATTAGTGGTGGCCCAGGTTCGATGGAACACATGTTGAGCCAAAATAGCGAGGTTTATCGATTGGGGTCTTGGCTCTGGTATAATCCCGTGGTTAGAACGATGTAGAGGCGATAAAAATTGCCCTGTTTGTGCGGATTGACGGCCGTTAGGCGCGCGTGCTCGAAATGAGCACACAACCGTGAGGAATGAGAGATGAATGATGTAAATGTAAGCGATCCTATTGTAATTGTAGGCATTGCTCGAACCCCAATGGGTGGTATGCAAGGCGCCTTGAGTAGTGTGAGCGCTCCAGAATTAGGCGCAAGTGCCATTAAGGGTGCTTTGGCGGATGCGGGGGTGGACGCCGCGGACGTGCATGAAGTGTTGATGGGTTGCGTATTACCCGCGGGGGTTGGGCAAGCGCCCGCCCGGCAGGCTGCGTTGAAAGCTGGGTTGCCGATTGGAGTACCTTGTACCACGGTGAATAAGGTCTGCGGCTCAGGTATGAAAACCGTCATGATGGCTGCCGATGCACTGCGGTCGGGAAATATCGATGTTGCCGTTGCCGGTGGTATGGAGAGCATGTCCAATGCCCCTTATTTGCTAGCAAAAGCACGCGCTGGCTATCGCTTAGGGCATGGCGAATTACTGGACCATATGTTCCTAGACGGCCTGCAAGACGCCTATGAGGGCGGCTTGATGGGTAATTTTGCCGAAGTTTGCGCCAATAAATACCAGTTTACCCGCGAGCAGCAAGATGCTTACGCGATAGAGTCTTTAACACGGGCCAACCGTGCTATTGCAGAGGGGCGTTTTACCCGTGAAATCGTGCCTGTCACCTTTGCCACCCGCAAAGGCGATGAAACCGTGTCGGTGGATGAGCAGCCTGGTAATGCCCGGCCTGAAAAAATTTCACAGTTGAAGCCCGCCTTTAAAAAAGACGGAACAGTGACCGCTGCCAATGCCAGCTCGATTTCCGATGGTGCGGCAGCTTTAGTGTTAATGCGCGCCTCAACGGCGGCGCAAAAAGGCGTGAAACCGTTGGCCGTGATTAAAGGTTACAGTCAGTACGCCCATGAGCCCGAATGGTTTACCACCGCGCCGGTTACCGCCATGAAAAAGCTACTCGATCAGGTTCAGTGGTCGGCTCAGGATGTTGACCTTTTTGAAATCAATGAAGCCTTCGCGGTGGTCGCTATGGCGGCGATGAGCGAGCTTGATTTAGAGCACGCAAAGGTAAACATCAACGGCGGTGCTTGTGCTTTGGGGCACCCTCTAGGCACCTCTGGTGCACGAATCATTGTGACCCTGTTGGCGGCCCTCGAGCAGCAAGGTAAGCATAAAGGTGTTGCTAGTTTGTGCATTGGTGGCGGCGAAGCGACTGCGATTGCAATTGAGCGTCTGTAGTCAAACAGGCCTTGATAAAAAAGGCAGCCAATTGGCTGCCCTTTTTATTTTCCCTGTCCCCGTTGCATCACTAGTCGATGTATTCAACGACTTTGACAACTTTCTGTACGCCGCCTGTGGTTCGGGCAATTTCTGCGGCCCGGTTTGCCTCTTTGCGGGTTAACAAGCCCATGAGGTAAACCACACCCGATTCGGTGACTATTTTGACGCGGCCACTATCGAGGTTCATGTCCGCCATCATTTTGGTTTTTACCTTAGATGTTAACCAGGTGTCGCTCGTAGAGGTTAAAACTGAGGAGTTGCCTTGAATGGCAAGTTCGTTGTGCACTTCGCGTACACGCGTCACTTTGCGGGTCTCTTCTCCGGCCAATGCTTTCATGTCTGGCGCTTGAACTTGGCCGGTTAACAGCACTATGCCATTGAAGCTGGTGACCGAAATATTGGCGTTCTCAAGTAAGGGGGATGCCTTCCGTAGATTAACGAGGGTGGCAATTTCGATTTTTTCATCATCGAGTGCAGCGCCAAGGCTTCGCTCCTTTGGGTCTTGCGATATAGGTGTTTCGGAGGCCGCGCCAACGATATGGCTACAGCCGGAGATGAACAACATCGAAGTCAATAACGTGATAGATACTAGGGCGAAACGCATTAGGCGTAACCTCCAAAAAGTTGACGGTCAATTAAATCACAAAGACAGAAAGTGCAGAGTAAATGCACCTCGTGTACTCGGGCAATAGATTCTGATGGTACCCGTAGTTCGATATCGTGGGCGTCTAGAACAGCGGCTATATCGGCGCTATTTTGCCCGCTTAACACGATAATTTGCATGTTTTTGTCGCGCGCAGCGCTGATGGCTTGAACAAGAATACTGCTGTTGCCGCTGCCGGCAAATACTACCAATATGTCGCCGGTATTGCCTAGCGCTCGAATTTGCTTGGCGTAAATTTCATTGTAATTGTGATCGTTAGAAATGGCGCTGTTGACCGTGGCATCAACGCCAATGGTAATAGCGGGTAGGCTAGGTCGCTCTTGCTCAAACCGGTTAACCAATGACGCCGTGAGAAGTTGCGCATTACTTGTACCGATACCGTTGCCGCACACTAACAGTTTGCGTTCTTGCAATAAGGCGTTCACGATGAGTTGGCTGGCGTCGGCAATCAGCGGGGCAAATTGCTCGCCGGCATTCATGGTTGCTTCAATGCTTTCGTGAAACAGTTGTATTACGCGCTGCTCCATAATGTTTGGGGACCTATATTACACAGTTGGTTAGGATCATACCTTCTAGTCGAAGGCTGCCTGTATCCATTCAGGCGTTTCTGATAAGCCGTTAAAGGCAACTACATCGAAGCGGCAGGCCATTTGCGCGAGCTTCGGGTGTTCTTGTAGAAAATGCTGGGCGGCCAGTTTAAGCTTTTTTTGCTTTCCCACCGTGACCGATTCTAACGGACTGGCAAACTGCCGATTACTGCGCAGTCGAACCTCGACAAAAACCGTACAGCTCTGATGCTGCATAATCAAATCGAGTTCGCCACCTTTGCAGCGAAAATTTTTCCCCAAGAGCGCTAGGCCTTGTGCAATGAGGAATTTCTCCGCTAGCTGTTCGGCCTCAGCACCAGTATTCATTCGCCAGCTAAATCGTTTTGGCTAACGCTGACCAGCACGGGCATGGGTTTAGCTATACCGCCTTTAATTTGTGCCCACATCTGCTCGCGTTCGACCTGACCATTGGCGAGAAGTTGCAAGTTACCTGTGGCGCCAAAAAGGCGGGCACTGGGTATTTCTTGTAGTTGTCGTAGTCTCGGGTAGAGGTGAAATGCATCTACACCCATTGCGTAAAGGCGGTTAAAGGCTGGGTCTTTAGAAAATCTTTCGATGGCCTTTTTTTCTTCACTTTGTGTATCGAATACCCACGGCAAGGTGCTAAAGCGAATGCCATTGAGATCGCTATCGAGCTTCGCGTCGGCTTCGCCTGTGTACATGTGGCTGGTAGCGAAAACGGGAATGTTGCTCGCTTGGTGAAATTTCAATGTCGGTTTTACCTGACGGGCTTGGTTTGGCAGCGCCGTTAGGAAAATCATGTCTACGTCTTGGCGGCGCCTTGGTTCGAACTCCATCGCTCGACCGAGAATATTTCTGACATTGTTAGCGCGGCTTTGGCTCTTATCGATTAACAGCCCGCGCTGAATGACTTTGGAGTAGTCGGCTTTTCCTGTGAATTTTGTGTAATCCACCACAGTGCCGCCAAGGTCGTTCCATTCGTTGATAAAGGCAACAGCGCTTCTGTCGGCCCAGCTCGCATCAACGGCGACAACCATGGCCAGCCTATGGCCTTCTAGCCAAGCTCTGCGCGCGGCCTGCCGCGCTTCATCTTCAGCTGATAAACCAAATTGTACTAGCTGGCGTGGCGGTAATAATTGCCCTGGTTGATCAACTTGATTAAGAGCCAGTGTGGGTACTGGCAGCTCGGGTAATAGCGCTAACTCGGCAACTTTTTCTTTATCGAGCGGGCCAATGATCATTTGCGCGCCGGCATCGACAGCGCGCTGGTAATGGCTCGATATGTCGCCAACATTGGTATCGTACAGTGTTATGGTCGCGCTTGGGCTACCGGCCTGAAGGGATTGGTAGTAAGCGGCAAAAAAGCCGTCGCGAATGGCGCGACCGGCACGACCTAGCTTACCGCTGACTGGAAGTAGTAGGGCGATATTTGACGGCTTCTCGGCAATGAGCTTTTGCAGTAGCTGGAGATCGTTGGGTAGCCGGCTTGCGGCTGGGTGACCGGGCCAGCGCATCATCCAATCATCTACGCCACTTAATTGTGACTCCAATTGATGTTGGTTGTGCTTGCTAAGGGCGGCCAACTCGTACCAGCCCTTGGGCTCAAGTTCGCGCGAAGCCATGGCAAAGGCGTGTAAGTTTTGCCAAGGTTGTTCCATCAATGTTTGCCAAAGCGCTTCTTGGTTCTCGGCCTTTTGGTCTTGGTTTAGGCTGGCGTGGTCTAGGGCAATATATTCTGCGACGGCTAGTTCTGTTTCGCCGAGTTTTTGCAGTAATTTGGCGCGCCGACTACGGATGTCTACGTAGGTCTCTTTTGGCATCAACTCCCATTGCGCTACGAGCTTTGGGTTCATGAGTACTAAGCGGGCGATAAAGTTGGCGTCTTGCTCAAGTGTGATATCGCTATACGTTTGGGTATAGGCCCAGAGATCTGATGGCGCCAATGTGTCTGCATCAATCGAGCCCAGTAAGTTTCTCGCCCAATCTTTATCATCCAAGTCGTAAAGGTATTGTGCCGATTTGATCAATAATTGTTCTTTTTCTGGCGACTGTGCGGCCCGTGCGGCCAATAACAGTGTTTGTACGGCCTCCTGTGACACTTGCACCGTGGGCTCGGCGCTGTCTATATCGGCTTTTTTAGTCGGCGCGGAGCAGGCGGCTAATAGCAGCACGGCAGTAATGCCTGCTAGCTTTAGGGCTTGAAAACGCTGGTTCTGAGGGTTGCTTTGTATCATGGTATGATCCGGTCTCTTACCTTTACCTTTCATTGCACAAGCGTCGATTCATGACTGAACCTACTTTATATGTTGTTGCAACGCCTATTGGCAATTTGGGCGATATGGTACCGCGAGCGGTGGAAACTCTTCAAACGGTCCAGTTAATTGCTGCCGAGGATACACGTCACAGCGCTAAGCTGCTGGAACATTTTCACATCAAAACACCTTTGCTGGCTTACCACGATCATAGCGACAGCAAGCGCACCCAATATTTGATCGATAAACTGCTGGCTGGCGAGAGTATTGCCTTAATATCCGATGCTGGAACGCCACTGGTTTCAGACCCTGGCTATCAGCTTGTCGCTGCCGCGCAAGCGGCCGGCGTGCGCGTTGTGCCTATTCCTGGGGCCTGTGCGTTGATTGCTGCACTGGCTGCCTCTGGTTTGGCTTCGGATAGGTTTAGCTTCGAAGGCTTTTTGCCGGCCAAGCAGGTCGCTCGGCAAAAGCGCTTGGCTGAATTGGTGAGCAATACTGGCACCGTTATTTTTTATGAGGCGCCGCACCGTATTTTGGAATCATTGCAAGATCTGGTTGTCGTATTTGGCGCCGATAGGCCCGTTGTGGTGGCGCGCGAGTTGACCAAAACCTTCGAGACTTTTTTAACCGGCAGCGCGGCGGATGTGCTTGCAAAAGTGACCGCTGATTCCAACCAACAGCGCGGTGAAATTGTATTGCTGGTGCAGGGCGCACCAAAGTCGGAAGCCGCCTCGCTGGATACAGAGTCGACCCGGATTATGGCGTTACTAGCGGCTGAATTACCGCCGAAAAAAGCCAGTGCGCTTGCGGAGGAAATAACGGGCGTGAAAAAAAAGGCGTTGTACCAGTGGTATGTGGAGCAAAAATGAACTCGGTCTCTGGTTTTTTGAGGCAATTGGTGAGTTGGTAAATCGCATAGGAAGGTGCTTCAGAGTTCGTTTCAGTAAATAGACATATTCGTTTGGCAAGATAAAGGATGCTGTATGGCAAAATCTAGCAAAGGCAAAAATAGACTTTTTTACTCCGCCGCCGATGAGGTAGAGCACGCAAAATATCCCGATGATGTGCTTTGTGGCAACCCGCAGCTATGTTCTTCAGCCTATCGTTTAGCGTATACCGATCAAGATTTCATGTTGAGCGAAGAGCTGAGACCGGTGCGTTTAATGTTGGAGCTCAGTAAACCTGAAGCGGTTTTGCAAGCATTGGGGGTGAATCAAACGGTTGTGATTTTTGGCAGCGCTCGCACGCCTGATCTGGAAACTGCACAGAAGGCTGTGGATTTATTGCAAGGACAAACGAGTGGTGATCAGCAGTTACTTGCCAAGGCAAAGGCCAATTTGCGCAATGCCCGTTACTATGAGCAGGCGAGAGAGCTTGCTGGACTTATTGCCCGCCAGTCTCCTATCAGTTCATCCGGTGAATTGCATGTTATTACGGGTGGTGGCCCTGGCGTTATGGAAGGCGCTAATAGAGGCGCTTCCGAAGCGCAGGCTAAGTCCGTGGGTCTAAATATTGTATTGCCCCATGAACAATACCCGAACCCCTACATCTCCCCTGAATTGTGTTTTCGGTTTCACTACTTTGCTATGCGTAAAATGCATTTCCTCATGCGGGCAAAAGCGCTGGTAGTTTTCCCTGGTGGTTTTGGGACTCTAGATGAGCTGTTTGAAGCGCTAACACTGGTGCAAACACAAAAGATTAAACCATTACCTATTTTGATATTCGGTCGAGAATTTTGGTCGCGCTTGCTTAACTTCGATGTGTTAGTCGAGGAGGGTATGATCAGTGCTGAGGATGTAAAATTATTTCAGTTCGTTGATACGCCAGAGCAGGCCTGGGAAATTATTCAGGCCAGTTTGAGCTAGCAGGCGTTAAAAGCTGCAATAAAAAACGGGAAGCAATGCTTCCCGTTTTTTATTGCAGCGTGGTGTTAAAAACGCAGGGTACCTTGTAGGGCAATACTACGTGGTCTTTCATAGAAGCTGTAGTAAGCGGTGCTTGCAATAGGACCATTGCCTACCGCTACGTTTGTCGCTCTAGTGAGAGTTGTAGAAACCGGTAGTTGATTACCAAAAGTTGAAATCGATTCATCGGTTAAGTTTTTACCCACCAGTGCTACCTCCCACATACCATCCTGTGATCCCATTGCCAATCTAAGGTTCAGTTTGGCGTAGGCATCTTGTTCAAGATTTGGGTCAAGTGTTGGTGAGGTGAAATACGAATCGCTGAAGTTTACGTCGCCGGTAATGCGCCACTCCAGATTATCACCCATGGGCTGGCTATAATCCGCCGAAAGTGTGCCCTGGAATTCTGGTGCGAACTCCCGCGTTTCACCTTTCAGATCACATAAGCCAGGGTAGGTTGCGCTGTTTGGTGTTTGGCCGAAATAGCATTGGCTGTTTGGAAATTTATCGAACGTGAAATCGAGAAAACCAAGTGACCCGCTAAGCGTTAGCCCAGACGCCACTAGCCAGCGACCGTCGAGTTCGAGTCCTTGGGTGGTTGCTTCACCGGCGTTAGTAACATTGAAACCGAGCACGCCATCAAACTGACTGGTTTGCATATCGGTTATTTGAGTCCGGAAGATAGCGGCGTTTAGTTCTGCGGCACCATCGGCTAGTGTCATCTTTGAGCCAATCTCAAAGCTCTTTGCTTTCTCTTCTTCGTATTCAAATACACCAGCTTGGAATCCATTTGCAGCGGTGGTTTGTATAATTACTGGCCCTACGGGATTGGCAATAATGTTCACGCCATAGGTTGGATCTGGGTGAGCATTTGACCGGACGTCAAAACCGCCTGATTTAAAACCTTCAGTATAAGTGGCGTAAAGCATCATATCGTCGGTTGCATCCCACTGCATGGTGACGAGAGGTGTGAATGCACCCTCTGAGCGTTTGTCCTCTATTGTAGGGTAAGGCTCTAAACGGAAAGAGGTGTACACAGTATTCAATAGAATGTCTGAGCTTCCAACATCGTTACCTAATGTATTTGTATGGTGTTGTGTGCGTGTGGCGTCTTTAGATTCGCTGGTGTAGCGACCCCCAACAGTAAGGCGCCAAGCATCATTAATGTTCCATGTGGCTTGTGCGAAGCCGGCCCATAAGTCTGAGTCCTGTGTAAAGTCGCGCTGAGACGCGGTACCGAGTAGGAGTGTAGACAGACCGCCAAGCAAACTGGTCGAGGGCACTCGAATGGCGTCATCAAAGGTCATTTCGCTACTTTGATAGAATAAGCCACCGATATAATCAATGGTTTCACCGCCGGGTGAGGCGATGCGGATTTCTTGACTGAATTGCTTAAAATCTTCTCGACTGTCTGCTGTGAATATCGTGGCGCCAGTAAAGTCGCAATCGCAATCCTCTTCGTAATTGTACGCATTGTAGCCAGTAATGGCTGTTAGCGTATGCTCGCCGAGGGCATAATCGATTGTTAAGGTTGCATTTTCAGTGTCGTTATTTGAAAAGTCACCATTTGACTGACGTTTGAAGTCTTGCTCAGTATCTAGCTGATATTGCCCGCCAGTCAAAAGAGATAATGTTTGTTGGTAGGACAGGCCGCCCGCGCCGGTTACTGGATTGATGGGCTCTAAATTGCGTCCTTTAGTATCGAATGAACCCGTCTCTAGTTTTAAGTTGACGGTTAGATCTTCGGAGGCATCCCATTTTAGTTGGCCGCGAATGACCTGTTCTTTGTCGCCAGATTCGTCGCGGTCAAGGGTGGTGTTGTCATAGTAGCCATCCATGTCTCTACCCATTAAAGATAGGCGGCCGGATAAGGTGTCTGTTAGCGGCCCTGAGAGTACAACGCGTAAATCTTTCTCGCCGTGGGTGGGTTCGTAGAGCGCCGTGACTTGACCTTCGAATTCTTCAGTTGGCTTAGCGGTGACCATACTGATGGCGCCGCCGATGGAGTTTTTGCCGAACAAAATACTTTGCGGGCCGCGTAAAACTTCTACGCGTTCGAGATCCATAAACGGTGCGCGCGCCAGCTGTGCGCGTCCGTAATACACACCGTCGACATACTGACCTACTGATTGCTCGAAACCTTGGTTGATGCCAGAGCTAATACCGCGGATGGCGATAATAGTGCCGATACCGGTTTGGTTCATCGTTAAATTGGGGACATAGGCAGTCATGCCCTCGAGGTTGGTGATGCCAGCCTCTTCCATTTTCGCGCCCGATACGGCGTTAACAGAGATTGGGACATCTTGTAGGCGCTCGACGCGCTTTTGGGCGGTAACGACTACTTCCTCCAGTACGAGGTCTTGTGCTGTTGCTGCGCTCGCGATGGCTGCGCTGATAGCCAAGGGAAGAAAATTCTTGAGTGGTTTGATCATGCTGCTCTCCGACGTTCTTAAAATTATTGGATGGTGCTTTTGAACAATCTGCAACCAGAGTATGCCGTCGACGATTTGATTTGCCTATCACTATGCGTCGAATTCACCAAATAAAAGATAGACTAGTTGGTCGCAAATGTAAGCTTGGATAAATTAGCAGTTGAATTGGTGCGCCGGCTTGATTATTGTGGGCGCGAGTCAGCTAGACAGTCGCTCCCGCAAGGGGGAGGAAAGTCCGGGCTCCACAGGGTAGAGTGCCAGGTAACGCCTGGGAGGCGCGAGCCTACGGAAAGTGCAACAGAAAATAAACCGCCTAAGCGCGCAAGCGCCGGTAAGGTTGAAATGGTGCGGTAAGAGCGCACCGCGTAGCTGGTAACAGTCTGCGGCTAGGTAAACCCCACTCGGAGCAAGATCAAATAGGCCTTCTATGGTGCGACCCGTACTGAAGGCGGGTAGATTGCTTGAGGCAGATGGTGACATCTGTCCCAGATGAATGACTGTCCACGACAGAACCCGGCTTACCGGCTGGCTCGCCTCTTTCTAATGCAAGCACTTGTGCCCTTAAAGTATAAGTGTTTCATACTCTTTAGTTATATATCCCATCTTTCTTAATGCGAAAGGATTGCACACTTAATGTATTACATTAAGTGCTGCTTCCATCTTGCTGATTTTGAAAAGTTTAATGCCTTCTTGTTCTGCTGCTTGATTACACCTTCGTGACATTTTCCTGCATTTTTCGCGACTTTACGGCCTAGTTCACGTCACTTTGCTTGACTTTAAAGTGCGCGGATTTATAGTGTGTGAATGTGGGAAAAAGTGGATAAAAGTGGAATTTAGTGGTTTGAATCGACTCTTAGGTGGGAAATAGTGTTTCTCGGCAGCCATACCATCAGCATGGACGCGAAAGGGCGTCTGGCGATTCCAGCGCGCATTCGCGAAACGCTGGCAGAGGTGTGTGGCGGCCGATTGGTGGTGACTGCCCACACGGAAGAGCGCTGTTTGTTGGTCTATCCCGAGCCTCAATGGTTGGACATTCTGCCCAAAATTGAAGCTTTGCCCAGTTTTAACAAAATTGCGCGTCGTACACAGCGGCTGCTGATTGGCTATGCCACGCCACTTGATGTCGACGCCAATGGCCGAGTGTTGTTGCCGCCCACATTGCGCGAGTATGCGCAGCTCGACAAAAAGTTGATGTTGGTCGGGCAGGGTAAAAAATTAGAGCTTTGGAGTGAAGAAGGTTGGCAAAACTGGCTGGACGCCGACGCCGATGACGGCGAAATGCCAGACGAAATGCAATCTTTATCTCTATAGCGAATGAATATGAAAAAGACCGCACATTACACCGTACTGTTAAATGAAGCGGTAGAGGCGCTTATTGGGCCCCTCGATGGTCTTTATCTGGATGGTACTTTTGGTCGCGGTGGCCACAGCCGGTTGATATTGGAGCGCTTGGCGCCGACCGGCAAGCTAATCGGGATTGATAAGGACCCGCAGGCCATTGCCGAAGGCGAGGCCTTGGCCCAAGCGGACGGGCGTTTTTCGATTAAGCATGGCTCCTTTGCCGATTTGTTGGCTTGGGTAGAGCCCGGCAGTGTCGATGGGGTTTTGCTCGATTTAGGTGTGTCGTCGCCCCAGTTAGATCAAGCCGAGCGCGGCTTCAGTTTTATGCAGGACGGCCCTTTGGATATGCGCATGGATACCACCCGAGGCCTAAGTGCCGCGGAGTGGATTGCCAGTGCGGATGCGGAGGAAATCGCTTTTGTGTTGAAGGAGTTTGGCGAAGAGCGGTTTGCTAAACGCATTGCTAACGCGATATTTCGCGAGCAGGCGTTGGAACCGATTGTTACCACTGGGCGCCTGTCAAAAATTGTTACAGAGGCCAATCCTGCGTGGGAAAAGCATAAGCACCCAGCAACTCGGGCCTTTCAAGGTATTCGGATTTTTATTAACAGTGAGTTGAAGGATTTAGAGCAGGTTTTGACCGCGGCTCTTACGGCGTTAAAAGTTGGCGGTCATTTAGTGGTAATAAGTTTCCACTCATTAGAGGATCGACTGGTTAAGCGTTTTATTCGCGATCAGGAGCGAGGGCAACAATTGCCCAAAGGTTTGCCGGTTATGGACAGCCAGCTAAACAAGACAATGAAGAGCCTAGGCAAAGCCGTGAAAGCTGGCGCCGCCGAATTGGCCGAAAATCAGCGCTCACGAAGCGCCGTAATGCGTTGTGCGAAAAAATTGGCTTAGTTTTTACCTCAAGAACAACGAGTGAAACGCTAAGCAATATATAAAGACACGACAATAATTATTTGCTAACACAATAAAACAGGGAAATTGGGTGCAAAATCCGATTGCAGTGAAAGATCAACCTAAAGCAGCCTTAGTACTTGTAACGGTACTATTGTGGCTGCTTGTGGCTGCCTCTGCGTTATTGGTTGTGCGCTCGACACACGATGCCCGTATTGCTTACTTTCAGTTGGAATCTTTGCGCCGCGAGGCCGGTGAATTGGAAGTGCAGCGCGGGCAGTATTTGCTCGAGCAAAGCACCTGGGCTGCGTATAGCCGCGTTGAAAAGCTAGCCGTCGAAAAATTACACATGCGTCTTCCCGATGCGGCATCGACCATCATGGTGCAGCCATGAGTCGGGTGCAAAAACCATTTCAATTGGCGCGCTGGCGCTTTGTGTTTTCCGTGGTATTTCTCTTCGCCTTGGTTATTGCAATTGCATGGCATTTAGCGCGGGTACAGGTATTACCTGGGGAGGAAAAGGGCTTCGAATTTTTGCAGGGTCAGGGTGAGGCTCGAACACTGCGCGAAGAGAGAATTGCTGCTTACCGCGGAGTTATTACCGACCGCAACGGCGAGCCTCTCGCGGTCAGCACCCCGGTTAAGTCGCTATGGGTAAACCCAAAATTGTTGCCCGCGGAGGATGTCGGTCGTTTAGCGGGGGCTTTGGGTGTAAGCAAAGCCAGTTTGCAAAAGCGTTTAGAGGAAAATGCGAAGCGCGAGTTTATGTATTTGAAACGCCACCTCCCGCCTCAGGATGCCGATCTGATTTTGGCTTTAGGTATTGCCGGTGTTAGCTCTGAGCAAGAGTATCGTCGTTACTATCCTGCCGCAGAAGTGACCTCGCATATTGTTGGTTTTACCAATGTAGATGAGAGGGGCCAAGAGGGTGTGGAGATGGCCTTCGATAATTGGTTGAGTGGCCAACAGGGTGTAAAGCAGGTGTTGCGAGATCTACGTGGCCGTAACATTAAAGAAGTTGGTTTGGTTCGCGCGGCAGAAGCTGGGAAGGATATCGCGTTAAGTATCGATTTACGCTTGCAATATTTAGCCTATCGCGAACTGAAAGCGGCGGTTCAAGCGCACCAAGCGCGGGCGGGCTCAATCGTTGTCATCGACGTGCAAACGGGTGAAATTTTAGCCATGGCAAATCAGCCGAGTTACAACCCGAATGACAGAGCAAATTTAAAGCCAGCTGCCATGCGCAATCGCGCCATGACCGATCAGTTTGAGCCGGGTTCGACGGTAAAACCGTTAACGATTATGGCGGCGCTTGAAGCCGGAAAGGTTAATCCGCATACACCCATTGAAACCTCGCCTGGTTACATCCGCGTAGGTAAAAAAACGCTGCTCGATCCAGTTAATTACGGCTTGATAGATGTCACAAAGATTTTGACCAAATCATCGCAGGTGGGTCTAACTAAAGTTGCGTTGACCATGGAGCCTAAGCAGATACGGGATATGTATGTGCGCTTGGGCTTTGGTCAGGTCTCCAACACAGGTTTCCCCGGTGAGAGCGCAGGTCAATTACCTAACCATCAGCGCTGGCAACCCATTGTGCAGGCGAACTACGCATTTGGCTACGGCTTGACGGTTACCGCGCTGCAGTTGGCACAAGCCTACGCCATTGTCGCTGGGGCTGGCGTCAAACACTCTGCATCATTATTAAAAAATGATACCCCTCAGCAGGGTGAACACATTATTGATCACCGTTATACGGATCAATTGATCGAAATGTTAAAAACGGTGGTCGAGCCGGGTGGTACAGCTACGCGTGCAAAGCTCGAAAATTATACCGTGGCAGGTAAAACCGGCACCGCCCATAAAGTTGGGCCAAATGGTTATGAGGCTAGCCGATACCGCTCGCTGTTTGCAGGTTTGGCGCCGGCGGATAATCCGCGCCTAGCGATCGTTGTGGTCGTCGATGAGCCGGGCGCGGGTAAATATTTTGGTGGTGACGTAGCTGCGCCGGTTTTTGCGCGGGTTACAGAAGGCGCGATGCGCACTTTACAGGTCCCGCCTGAGCCGGCTGCAACGCAGCTGGTGAGTCGAGGAGGTCATCGCTGATGAGCGCTTTTTTGCAGGCACTGCCGTTGAAAATATTGCTACCTGAAATTCAGTTGCCTGAAGCTGCGGCCGAGTTAGTTATATCGTCCGTTACCTTAGACAGTCGAACGGCTAGTGCTGGCAGCTTATTTTTTGCCGTGCAAGGTAGTCAGGCAAACGGTCAAGCGTTTGTTGCTCAGGCGTTCGCCGCGGGTGCACTGGTGGCTCTAGTCGATGTAGATACTGAGATTGTAACCTGTGAGTTTGATCAAGGTTGGATTATTGCGGTACCAAACTTGGCCACAAAAGTCAGTGAGATAGCCGCACGATTTTACGGTTTGCCCGGGCAGGAATTAAAAATTATCGGCGTGACTGGCACCAACGGCAAGACCACGTGTTCACAATTACTGGGGCGCCTTTACCACGCCTTGGGTGAGCGTGTAGCCGTGCTGGGGACACTGGGTTACGGTCCTATTGGTAGCTCGTTAACCGACACTGGAATGACAACGCCAGACGCGGTGCAAACACAAAAAATTCTGCGGGATTTACGCCAGCGCCATGTGCGTCATTTGGCCATGGAGGTTTCTTCACATGCGCTGGTTCAGCACCGTGTCGCTGCAGTGCCTATGCAGACGGCTGTGTTTACCAACCTTACTCGCGATCACCTCGATTTTCACGGCGACATGGAAAATTATGGTGCGGCCAAATTGAGTTTGTTTCGGCAGCTCGGCATCGTGCGCGGGGTGATAAATCTGGATGATCCATTTGCAGTAATTATTCAACAGCACATCACTAACATTCCATTGATCACGTACGGAATTGAAAATAAGGCTGCCGATGTTGTGGCGACTGAGGTGAATTTTCATGATGCGGGTATTCAGGCACTAATCAGTACGCCTTGGGGCAAGGGTGAGCTGCGTTCGCATTTACTGGGTGAATTTAACCTTAGTAACTTGTTGGCAGTTGTGGCCACGGCTTGCAGTGAAGGCTTTACGCTTGTGGAAGTGCTTGCCGCGGTTGCAACACTTGAGCCAGTTCCAGGGCGTATGCAACGCATTGATATGAAATCGGACGTGCAAGTGATTGTCGACTATGCGCATACACCCGATGCCTTGCGCGCGGTTTTGAGTGCCGCTCGGTTGCATTGCAAGGCGCGCTTGTGGTCGGTGTTTGGTTGTGGCGGTGATCGCGACTCGGGTAAGCGAGCGGAGATGGCAAAAATTTCTGCAGCCCTCGCTGATTGCAGTGTGGTTACCAGCGATAACCCGCGCACTGAAGACCCGCAAACTATTATTGTGGATATTGTAACGGGGTTTAAACCTAGCGATACCTATTCAGTTGTCGAAGATCGTAAAAATGCTATTGGTCAGGCGGTATCTCAGGCGCAGGATGGTGATGTAATCGTGATTGCCGGTAAGGGGCATGAAGACTATCAAATCATTGGCACGACTAAATATCCGTTTAGCGATATAGCGATAGCCAGGTCTGCCCTAGAGCAGCGAGTGGGAGGTGGCGCATGATTCGGCCTTTATCCCTTGCTGAATTAAAAGCAAGATTTGGCGGTGAGATTCGAGGTGATATCAATGCTCAATTCAGTAGCGTGTCTACTGATAGCCGTACGATTGCCGCCGATGAGCTGTTTGTCGCATTGGTTGGCGACAACTTTGATGGCCATGATTATGTTCACAGTGTGCAACGGCGTAGCCCGGTTGCCTGTGTTGTGTCGAAAGTCTGGGCTGAAAAAAATCAGTCTGACTTAGGTTCAGGCAACTATTGGTGTGTTGACGATACGACCCAGGCTCTCGGCCATATCGCCGTTATCTTACGCGAAACATTTACCGCTCCTTTAATTGCAATAACCGGTAGCTGTGGCAAAACCACGGTTAAAGAAATGTTATTGTCCATAGCCGGTGTGGCCTTCGGAGAAGGTGCTGTGCTGGCCACGCAGGGCAATTTTAATAACCATATTGGTGTGCCGAAAACGCTATTTAGGCTATCGGCAGAGCATAAGTTTGCGATTATTGAAATGGGCGCCAGTGGACCTGATGAAATAGCCTACCTCACGCATATGGCCACGCCGACAGTTGCGGTTGTTAACAATGTCATGCCTGCGCATGTCGAAGGTTTTGGTAGCGTTGAAGGTGTCGCAAAGGCCAAGTCCGCCATTTATCACGGCTTGGGTGACGATGGTGTCGCGATCATAAATATAGATGATGAATTTGCCGACATGTTCATCGCTCAGGTTCGGTCAAGGCGCAGCATTACGGTATCGATTAATCAAGCGCAGGCCAATCTAAGGGCGGATAGCATAAAGCTGCTGCCGGAGCAGTCAATATTTGACCTTTATATAGATGGTAAGTTTATGTCTGTCGTGTTGCCGGTGGCTGGCTTGCATAATGTTCGCAATGCGCTTGTTGCCGCTGCCTGTGCGTTCGCGTCAGGTATAAGCCTTAAAAATACCATTCAAGGTTTGAATGCTTTTTCAGCGGTAAAAGGCCGCATGAATATATCAAAGCCGTCGAGTGAATTGACCTTAATTGATGATACCTATAACGCTAATCCTGGTTCAGTTAAGGCGGCTATTGATGCCTTAGCTCCTTTCGAGGGTGAGCGTTGGTTAGTGTTGGGTGATATGGGGGAGTTGGGTAGTGACGAGATTCTTCACCATCAAACCGTGGGCGGGTATGCCAAAGATGCTCAGCTGACCGGTTTGGTTTCCGTGGGCAAGCTGAGCCGCTATGCCGCTGAAACCTTTGGTTCAAGCCATGCATTTGAGTCGCAGCAAGAGGTTGTAACGTTTTTAAAGGATTTGATTGATAGCCAAGCAGGCCACTTAACTATTTTAATTAAAGGGTCGAGAAGTGCGCGAATGGAATTGATCGTACAGGCCATCACAACCCTAGTGAGGACAAGCTAATGTTGCTTTGGTTAGCAGATTATTTACAGCAGTACATGAATGCCTTCGGCGTTTTTAAATATCTTTCAGTGCGGGCTATTCTAGGTGTACTAACAGCTTTGGGTATTTCGCTTCTAGTCGGGCCGTGGATGATTCGGCGGTTGAATTACTTACAAATTGGTCAGTCAGTTAGAAACGATGGGCCTCAATCGCATTTAAGTAAGTCGGGCACACCGACAATGGGTGGCACATTAATTTTGGCTGCCATTTTTACCAGCGCCTTACTGTGGTCAGATTTAAACAATCGATTTGTTTGGGTTGTACTTGCCGTCACCTTTATTTTTGGCGCGGTCGGTTGGGTAGACGATTATCGTAAAGTTGTAGAGTCAAACTCAAAAGGCCTACCCGCAAAGTGGAAATATTTTTGGCAGTCGGTGGGCGGTATAGGTGCGGCTGTATTTTTGTATGTGACAGCGGTGGTGCCCGCCGAAACCCAATTGTTTATTCCGTTTTTCAAAGACGTCGCCATATCCATGGGGCCGTTGTTCGTCGTGTTGACGTATTTTGTCATCGTGGGGTCGAGTAATGCTGTGAACTTGACGGATGGTTTGGATGGTTTAGCGATTATGCCCTCGGTCATGGTGGGTGGCGCACTGGGTATTATCGCCTACCTAGTAGGCCATGTTGAATTTGCTAACTATCTGCATATTGGTTATGTGCCCGGTGCTGGTGAGTTGGTGGTGTTTTGTGGGGCGCTAGCTGGAGCTGGCTTAGGTTTTTTATGGTTTAACACCTATCCCGCGCAAGTATTTATGGGCGATGTTGGCGCTTTGGCTTTAGGTGCGGCTCTGGGTGTGATTGCCGTGATTGTTCGCCATGAAATTGTTTTTTTTATCATGGGCGGTGTGTTCGTGATGGAAACCGTCTCGGTTATCTTGCAAGTTGGCTCCTTTAAATTAACCGGTCGTCGTATATTTAGAATGGCGCCTTTGCATCATCATTTTGAATTGAAAGGCTGGCCTGAGCCTAGAGTCATCGTTAGGTTTTGGATTATTACGGTTATGTTGGTTTTGATTGGCTTGGCCACGTTAAAGCTACGTTAATAGACATCTGAGAATAGGAAAGGTTTGTGTCTGAATTAATCGCAAAAAGTACCACCACTGCAGTTGTTGGCCTAGGCGTCACCGGCTTGTCTGTGGCTCGCTTTTTGGCCCGAAAAAATTCAGCCTTTGCTATGTTCGATTCGCGTTTAGCGCCCGCTCAACTTAACGTCTTTCAGCGGGAATTTCCCAACGTAGAGGTTTTTCTCGGTGAGCTAGATGCCGGAAAGCTTTGCCAGTTCGATGAAATTATTCTCAGTCCAGGCTTATCGTTAAAATTACCAGCCATACAAACTGCCAAAGCAGCGGGGGTTAGTGTTGTTGGAGATATCGCGCTATTTGTTCGCGAGGCGAATGCGCCTATTGTTGGCATCACCGGTTCTAATGCAAAAAGCACGGTAACCACGTTGGTGGGCGAGATGGCTGCGGAAGCTGGGCTTAAGGTTGGTGTGGGTGGCAACCTAGGTACGGCGGCCCTTGATCTATTGGTGGCAGATGCTGATCTGTATGTTTTGGAACTTTCTAGTTTTCAGCTTGAGACAACGCCTAAATTATCGGCACAGGTTGCCTGTATTTTGAATCTTAGTGATGACCATCAAGATCGTTATGATAGTTTTGCTGCTTATCACGCCGCCAAACAGCGGATTTACTACGGTGCTGAATCCGTGGTGGTTAATCGCGCCGATGCGCTAACCCAGCCTCCCATGTCAGCTGGCTTAAAGCTAACTAGTTTTGGATTAAATAAACCTGATTTCAACCAATTTGGGTTGATTGAAAGCGCAGGTCAAACTTATTTAGCATTTCAGTTTGAACCCCTCATGCTTGTCGACGAACTGAAAATTCAAGGTAAGCATAATGTTGCTAACGCATTAGCGGCACTTGCTATTGGGCACGCAGCCGGTTTCTCAATGGTTAGCATGTTGGCCGCGCTAAAGAAATTCAAAGGTCTTCCGCACCGCTGTGAGTGGGTAGCGGATGTGCGCGGTGTGAGTTATATCAATGATACTAAAGGCACGAACGTTGGTGCGACATTGGCCGCAATAGAAGGCTTCGCCAGCGCCCAGCATAAAATAGTGTTGATAGCCGGCGGCGATGGCAAGGGTGCTGATTTTTCACCCCTAAAACCTGTGATCAACCAATTCGCGCGGGCATTAGTGGTTATTGGGCGCGATGCTAAGGCCATTGCTGCACTTGCAGAAAATGATGTTCAGGTAGCTTTTGCGTCAGATATGTGTGACGCCGTGGCACAGGCGCATCAATTGGCGCAGTCGGGCGACAAAGTTTTATTGTCTCCTGCGTGTGCATCGCTAGATATGTTTAAAAACTATGTCGATCGAGGTGAACAGTTTGTCGCGGCTGTGAGAGGGCTCTCTGCATGAGCACCTCTTTCGCATTCAAACCGTTGCTAAGTGCGGGTCTGCAACCAGACCTGTTTGCACAGCTGCGCCCTGATGTTTCGCGCTTGCTGGCTACGCGCATGGTTTTTATCTGGGCCACTTTACTGACCTTCGGCACGATTATGGTCGCATCGTCAAGCATCGCATTTGCCGATTCAACCTTAGGTGACCCTTGGTATTTCACCCGACGACACCTGATATTTTTAGCGATGGGTCTCACTGCAAGTGCGGCCGTCGCGATGGTCCCGCTCGCAGTTTGGCAAAAATATGCCTGGGTGCTGCTGATGCTGGCTTTTGTGTTGCTTTTAGTGGTGTTGATACCTGGCGTTGGTCGTCGGGTAAACGGTAGTCAGCGTTGGTTAGCGATAGGCTCTTTAACATTGCAGGCATCTGAAGCTGTAAAGTTTTGCGCCATTATCTTTTTTGCGAGTTATTTTACTAAACGTGCAGTGGCCTTGAGTCGGCAGAACAAAGGCTTATTGCGCGCACTGGCTATTCTGGGTGTGCTTGTGCTTTTGCTACTTGCAGAACCAGATTTTGGCAGCTCGGTAGTGATCGTCGTCACGGTAATGGCAATGCTATTTTTTGTAGGGGCGCGCCTCTGGGTGATGCTCAGCTTGATGCTTGTTGGTGGAGGCTTGTTTACCTCTGTGGCATTGATGTCGCCATATCGATTACAGCGCTTAGTAACGTATCTCGACCCCTGGGCTGATCAGTTTAATGCCGGTTATCAGCTTACCCAATCGCTGATTGCTTTTGGCAACGGGCAATGGTTGGGGCAGGGTTTGGGAAATAGCATTCAAAAGATGCTGTATTTGCCAGAAGCTCATACGGACTTTGTTTTCGCTGTGATTGCGGAGGAGTTTGGATTAATCGGTGGGCTAATTGTTATTGCTCTATTCGGTGCGCTTATTTTTGAAATATTGCGCCGGTGTCGCAGCCGCATGTCGCACGATGATTGCTTTCCAGCATTATTGGCCTTCGGAGTCGCAATTCTGTTTGCTATGCAAGCGTTTATTAATATTGGCGTAGCGTCTGGTTTTTTACCCACCAAGGGTTTGACTTTGCCCTTTATCAGTTATGGCGGCAGTAGCTTATTGCTGTGCTGCGCACTTATGGGGCTAATGCTAAGAATTGATTGGGAATCTGAAGTTCAAATTGTACGAGAAGCCAAAAAAGTCGTAAAAAAACGGGCAACAAAAGCGGTTGCTAAACCACGTAAAGCACAGGTGGAGGACTTGATTGATGACTAGTCCTCGCGTGTTGATTATGGCTGGCGGTACCGGTGGACACGTGTTTCCTGCGCTAGCGGTAGCGGATGCACTCAGAAGTGACGGCTGTGATGTGCAATGGTTGGGAACTCAGCGTGGGATTGAGTCTCAGCTAGTACCTGCCGCCGGCATTTTACTGAATGTCATTAAGGTAGAAGGTTTGCGTGGCAAGGGGTTGGCTAATTTACTGTTGGCGCCTGCCAAGCTTCTTGTTTCGTTAGTGCAGGCTGCGAAAGTGCTACGTCGTACTAAACCTAAGCTCGTGCTCGGCTTTGGTGGTTTTGCGTCAGGGCCAGGCGGGCTGATGGCCTGGCTGTTTGGGATTCCTCTTATCATTCACGAGCAGAATGCGAGGGTGGGTACAACGAATCAATTGTTGTCCAAGGTGGCATCGCGTCGGTTGGAAGCTTTTGATTCCGGCATGGCAAAAGCTGAGACCGTAGGGAATCCTGTGCGGGAGGACATTTGCTCGCTGCCCACACCGGATGTGCGCTTTAAAGATCGTCAAGGCCCGTTGAGGGTGCTGGTGCTTGGCGGTAGCTTGGGCGCACAGTTTATTAATGATTTGTTGCCGAAAACGATCGCTTTGCTGCCTGAGGGTAGGTTAACGGTTTACCACCAAGCAGGCGCCAAGCATTTCGATATCTGCGGGCATGCATATCGAGCTGCCGGTTTGGAAAATGTGCGTTTGGTGCCATTCATTACCGATATGGCGGAAGCCTATGGTTGGGCTGATGTGGTTATTTGCCGATCTGGTGCTTTAACGGTGTCAGAGATTTCCGTTGCTGGCTTGCCTGCTATTTTTATTCCTTTTCCATTTGCGATAGATGACCATCAAACCGCTAATGCAAACTGGCTGGTTCAACATAAAGCGGCGCTCGTGAAGCAGCAAAGTGAGTTAACACCAGCATCATTGGCGGACTTGTTAACACACCAGTTCGCCGACCGAAAATTATTACTAGACATGGCGCTTAATGCTCGGGCTCAGGCAAAGGCCGGCGCTGCACAGGCGGTAGCTAAAATTTGTCAGGAGGTATTGCGTGATTAAGCCGAAGATTTATCAGATTCCAGAGATGCGTCGAATTCGTAGAATTCACTTTATTGGTGTTGGTGGCGCAGGGATGAGCGGTATCGCTGAAGTGCTCTTGAATATGGGCTATGAGATTTCAGGCTCTGATATCCGCGCGTCCACAACGACGAAGCATTTGGAACGTAAAGGCATCAAGGTTTTTATTGGGCACTCGGCTGAGAATATTGAGGGTGTTGATGTGGTTGTTAATTCCACGGCTGTGAAAGCTGATAATCCGGAATTGCAAGCGGCAAAACAAAATCGAATTCCCGTCGTTCGTCGGGCCGAAATGCTGGGCGAGCTAATGCGCTATCGGCACGGCATTGCTATTGCTGGAACCCACGGTAAAACCACCACGACAAGTTTAATGGCTTCAGTGTTGGCGGCGGATGGCTTAGACCCGACATTTGTTATTGGCGGCTTGTTAAACAGTGCTGGGAGTAATGCGAAATTAGGTGAAAGTCGCTATTTCGTGGCAGAAGCAGATGAAAGTGACGCAACTTTTTTACATTTGCAGCCAATGGTTTCTGTGGTCACCAATATCGATGCGGATCACATGGATACTTATGGTGGCGATTTTTCAGTACTCAAGAAAACGTTTGTCGAGTTTCTGCATAACTTGCCTTTCTATGGTGTAGCGGTTGTGTGTGCTGATGACCCAGTGGTTTGCGAGTTGTTGCCACAAATTTCACGGGCTGTTATCACCTATGGTATGGGCGAGCAGTGTGACGTGCGCGCCATCAATATACGCCAAGAAAAAATGACCACGTCATTCGATGTTGTTCGCGCAGGTCATGCAAACAATCTTCCGGTTACCGTCAACATGCCAGGTGAGCACAATGTATTAAATGCATTGGCTGTTATTGCGGTTGCCACGGATGAAGGTGTGAGTGACGGTGCAATACAGGAGGGGCTCGCCGGCTTTCAAGGTGTTGGTCGACGCTTTCAAGTGGTTGGCAATGTGCCAGTGGGCGAAACAGGCAGCGCGATGTTAGTTGACGATTATGGTCATCATCCTAGAGAAGTTGCTGCGACTATTAAAGCGGTACGTAGCGGTTGGCCGGATCGCCGCTTGGTTATGATTTATCAACCTCATCGCTATAGCAGAACACGGGACTTGTATGAAGATTTCGTTGATGTATTGAGTGGTGTGGATTCATTGATTTTATTGGATGTTTATTCTGCTGGCGAAGACCCAATTGCTGGCGCAGATGGTCGAAGCTTGAGTCGCAGTATTCGCACGCGCGGGGTCGTCGATCCTGTTTTTGTGGAGCAAATTGACGGAGTAGCCGAAGCCTTAAAACACATTATTAAGCCTAATGATATTGTGATTACGCAAGGTGCGGGAAATGTTGGTCAATTGTCGGCAGAACTCTCTGTGCTGAAATGGTCGTGAGGTAATTCGGAGATGCACAATAAAGAGTTTAGATTTGATGCAGCAACCTTAGCCCAGCTGGGTAAGGTGGGCGTGCTACTTGGCGGTAGTTCAGCGGAGCGTGCCGTTAGTTTGAAGTCGGGTAATGCCATTTGTGATGGCTTGAAAGCCTTAGGCGTTGAAGTGGTTGCGATAGATACGCAAGTAAATGCCGTGGCGCAAATTCAAAAGGCCGGTATAGATCGTGCTTTTATCGCACTGCATGGCCCAGGTGGCGAAGATGGTCGTATGCAAGCATTGTTGGAGTTCCTCGATATTCCGTATACAGGTAGTGGTGTTCAAGCGTCGGCGATCGCTATGGACAAATGGCGCACCAAACAAATTTGGCGCGGTGAGAAATTGTCGACACCTGAATATGTTGTGCTTACGCCTGAATTGGATCTTGCCCAAGTTTTGCACTCGTTAGGCGGCAAAGTCATGGTTAAGCCTAGCCATGAAGGTTCTAGTATCGGCATGTCTAAGGTACAAAACTTAGCGGAGTTCGAAATTGCGGTGGAAAAAGCCCGAGCCCTAGATTCCAGCGTGTTGGTCGAGAGGCTTATTGAAGGTGCTGAATATACTGTCGCTATTCTGGTTGATGAGGTACTGCCGCCTATTCGGTTGGAGTCGGCAAATACGTTTTATGACTACGATGCAAAGTATGTTTCAAATGAGACGCGATACATTTGCCCGTGTGAATTACCGGCAGAAAAGGAGGCCGAACTTAAAGCCTTGGCGCTAGCAGGTTTTAAGGCTGTAGGTTGCAAGGGTTGGGGGCGAGTTGATGTGATGGCCGATCAAAGCGGTCAGTTCTTTATGCTTGAGGTTAATACCGTTCCGGGCATGACGGACCACAGTTTAGTCCCTATGGCTGCAAAGCAAGCGGGATTAAATTTTGAGGCGTTAGTCGGTACGATTTTGCAGGATTCATTGAATAAATGAAGGCTGAATCGAAGCGGGCAGTGCGGGAGAAGTTGCCAGAAGGTAAGCCCGGTTTCGTTCGTAAAATATTATTAGGTTCGGCGTTGTTGGCGGTGTTGGTTTGGTTGGCGCCGCAGATCACCCGGAGCGCTTTAGCGATTTGGGATAGGCCAGTAAATGGTGTCGCAATTGAGGGGCAGTTTAGGCTTGTTGATAAAGAGCATATTGCGAGTTTACTTGAAAAGAATATCGATACGGGGTTTTGGCAGCTAGATATTCAAGGGCTTCAAGTTGCCTTGGAGCAGGACCCTTGGATTGATTATGTGTTGATTCGCAGGCGTTGGCCTGACCGGTTGATTGTAGAAGTAGTGGAGCAAAACCCCATTGCACGCTGGGCCGATAGAGGTTTTGTAAATTACCGAGCTGAATTGATTCTGGCGAATAATGTGGAGCGGTTAGCGGGTTTGCCAAGGTTAGATGCTGAAGATCGCTCATTGGGAAAGTTAATGCAGAGCTACCAAACAATTGCTGCGTTAATGAGCGTTAGAAATTTGAATGTTGCGCGTATCGAATTAGATAAAAGAGGTAGTTGGAAAGTGCAGTTGCAAGACGGTGTAAAAATTGCCTTCGGCCGCCACCAGCTACAGGAAAGGATGCGTTTGTTTGCGAAAGTTTACGACGATCAATTAGCTCACCGATGGACCGAGGTCAACAGTGTTGATGTGCGTTATAACAACGGTGCTGCGGTGAGCTGGCGTAAGTCAACTTAAGAGATGTTCAGGAAGAATGGATTACAACAGGCTGAAAGATGAATATTAACGCTAATCATAAGACGGGGTTAACACAATGCCACCTGTAAATGAGAGTCGCATGATTGTTGGCCTAGATATTGGCACCTCCAAGGTTGTAGCCATCGTGGGTTCGGTGTCAAATGACGGCGAGTTAGAAATTGTTGGCATCGGCTCGCATAAATCTATCGGCTTAAAAAAGGGTGTGGTTGTTAATATCGAATCTACAGTGCACTCCATCCAGCGTGCTGTAGAGGAGGCTGAGTTGATGGCAGGTTGTCAAATCGATTCGGTATACGCTGGGATAGCGGGTAGTCATATTAGCAGTTTGAATTCTCACGGTATTGTCGCAATTAAAGACCGTGAGGTTTTTACCCAAGATGTTGATCGTGTAATTGATGCGGCTCAGGCAGTTGCAATCCCCGCCGATCAAAAAATTCTACATATATTGCCTCAGGAATATTTGATTGATAACCAGGAAGGCGTGCGCGAGCCATTGGGTATGTCAGGTGTTCGCTTGGAGGCAAAAGTTCACTTGGTGACTTGTGCCGTCAATGCCGCACAGAATATTGAGAAGTGTATTAAGCGCTGTGGTTTGGAAGTGGATGACATTATCCTCGAGCAACTTGCATCCAGTTATGCCGTATTAACCGATGATGAAAAAAGTTTAGGTGTATGTCTGGTCGATGTTGGCGGTGGCACGACGGATATAGCGATATTTACTGATGGGTCTATACGCCATACTAAATCGATTCCGATTGCTGGGGATCAGGTTACAAATGATATTGCGATGGCCCTGCGTACGCCTACGGCTCATGCGGAAGAAATAAAAATTAAGTATGCCTGCGCCTTGGCAAAGTTAACGGGTGCTGATGAAACTATTAAAGTACCCAGTGTTGGTGATCGAGAGCCACGAGAGCTATCGCGTCAAGCTTTAGCCGAAGTTGTTGAGCCTCGTTACGATGAATTATTTACCTTGGTGCAAGCTGAGTTGCGCCGCAGTGGGTACGAAGATCTGGTTGCTGCCGGTATTGTATTGACCGGCGGTACGTCAAAAATGGAAGGTGTTGTTGAGTTGGCTGAAGAAATTTTCCACATGCCCGTGCGACTAGGTGCACCGCAAAATGTGCGTGGATTAAGTGACATCGTAAACAACCCTATTTACTCCACGGGCGTTGGATTACTGTTTTATGGCATGAAACAGCTGGATGGGCGACCAACCAACACATCTCGCGAAAACAAGAATGGCTGGTGGTCTCGCGCTAAAGCGTGGCTGTCAGAAAATTTTTAAGCAGTGACGGGTTTTTACTGTTCACTTTTAATTGATTTGGAAATCGCTAAAACAGAGGGGATATACCATGTTTGAACTAGTAGATAGCGTACCGCAGAATGCGGTGATAAAAGTTGTTGGCGTCGGCGGTGGTGGCGGCAACGCTGTTAAACACATGATCGCCAGCGATATTGAAGGCGTTGAGTTCGTTTGTGCCAACACGGATGCTCAAGCGTTAAAAGATATTGATGCTCGCACTGTGTTACAGCTTGGCAATTCAATGACGAAAGGTTTGGGCGCCGGTGCCAACCCTGAAGTCGGGCGTCAAGCCGCCATGGAAGATCGCGAGCGAATCGCAGAGATTCTTGAAGGCGCTGATATGGTGTTTGTTACCGCCGGTATGGGGGGTGGTACAGGCACGGGTGGTGCGCCAGTCGTGGCTGAGGTTGCACGCGAAATGGGCATACTAACTGTAGCGGTCGTAACCAAACCTTTCCCGTTTGAAGGTAAAAAGCGGATGGCCATAGCCGATGCAGGTATTCGGGAGTTGGCAGAGCGTGTCGATTCGTTAATCACTATCCCAAATGAAAAACTGCTTTCTGTTTTGGGTACCAAGACCACATTACTCGACGCGTTTAAAGCCGCCAACAACGTGTTGCTGGGCGCTGTGCAGGGCATTGCTGATCTGATTATTAGGCCTGGCATGATCAACGTCGACTTTGCCGATGTGCGCACCGTTATGTCTGAAATGGGCATGGCGATGATGGGTACTGGCGCTGCGCGTGGCGAAAATCGTGCACGTGAGGCAGCAGAAGCCGCGATTCGTAGCCCGCTGTTAGAAGATGTTGATCTTCAGGGTGCGCGCGGAATACTGGTTAACATTACCGCAGGTATCGATCTATCCTTGGGTGAGTTTACTGAGGTTGGAGATACCATTGGCGAATTCGCCTCGGCTGATGCCACGGTAGTTGTTGGGACGGTAATTGACCCTGAAATGAAGGACGAGTTGCGGGTTACTGTTGTTGCGACAGGTCTAGGCCCGATGGTTAAGCCTGAAGCCGTAAAGCCTAAAGCCTCGGTCGTTGTCGATAATACGCCACGGCAAAAACTCGGCAATCAACCAGAGGATTTTGATACGCCTACCTATCAGCGCCGTAAGCAGGCGGCATCTGGTGGTGGCAACACGGCGCTCGCAGCGCAGGAAAAAGATATGGAGTTGTTCGATATCCCAGCATTCCTGCGTCGCCAAGCCGACTAAATTTGGTGCGCGCTGGGACTGATTAAATTGGTAGGCGTGGAACTTAAGTGTTGGTTTCATTGTCTGAAATTTGATACTATTCGGCGCTTCCGAGTCCTTTTTGGGCTGTTTGGCCAAACTTTTGGTTGAATTAGACAGCTTAAACGGTGCAATCGGACCAATTATTTAGTGATTTTGGTGCACGATTTGGCGTTTGCTGAGTTGGTGGCCATGGTTGCGCAGATAGGCTGGAGTATCGAGGCCAGGGCTAAGGCTAAGTTGGCTCTTCTCCCCTCTGTTTAAAGGAGAGCCTCGCTGACTTAAGTGGATATCCGCTTGGTTGGTTTGTTCTTTTGGCATTGATTTTGGCGGATCTGCGTGAATCGCGGGCCATGACACATTGAAGATACGGTGACATATGATTAAGCAACGAACGCTGAAAAATCCCATTCGCGCTACTGGTGTGGGTTTGCATACGGGCGAGAAAGTTTACTTATCTTTAAAGCCTGCACCGGTTGATACGGGCATTATTTTTCGCCGTACTGACCTCAACCCGATGGTAGAAATTGAGGCTAAAGCAGCGAATGTTGGCGATACAACGTTATCAACGTCGTTGATTAAAGGCGATGTGCGTGTATCCACGGTTGAGCACCTATTGAGTGCCATGGCCGGCTTGGGTATCGACAATGCGATTGTCGAAGTCTCTGCGCCTGAAGTGCCTATTATGGATGGCAGTGCTGGCCCTTTTGTTTTTTTGATTCAATCAGCGGGTATTGAAGAGCAGAATGCGGCTAAAAAGTTTATCCGTATCAAGCGTCCCGTAGTGGTTAAGGATGGCGATAAAGAAGCTGCATTTCTGCCATTTGAAGGTTTCAAAGTTACCTTCAGTATTGATTTTGATCACCCCGTTTTTAATGGCCGCACATTAAATGCGAGCTTAGATTTTTCAAGCACCTCGTTTGTTAAAGAAGTTAGTCGTGCACGTACCTTTGGTTTTATGCATGAAATCGAATATCTGCGCTCGAAGGGTTTAGCGAAAGGCGGCAGTGTCGACAACGCTATCGTTGTTGATGACTATCGCGTGGTCAATGAGGATGGCTTACGTTACGAAGATGAATTTGTGAAGCATAAAGTGCTCGACGCTATCGGCGACCTTTACCTGCTTGGCAATAGTTTGATTGGTGAGTTTAAGGCTCACAAATCAGGTCACGCGCTTAATAATAAATCATTGCGCCAGCTCATCGCACAAGAAGATGCATGGGAAGTGGTGACATTTGAAGATGAAAAAACAGCACCAATTTCTTATATCAAGCCTATATTAGCCATGTAAATGGTTAATGTGCTTTGTGCATTGTCGTTGGTAATTCATTGATATCTATGCCATATTTTGTTCATTGTTGAGCAGAGTGTGGCTTTTCACGTGTGTTTTGGTACTTTACGCGTATAGATTACCTAAGATGTGATGCCTTTGGTGGAAGCTGGATCGCTTCGCCTTTATGATGCGCACGGTTTTCAGCCGGGCTCAGTTGGGTCGAAACAGGCTCGCTAATGTGCTTAACTTAAGACCCTAGATAGCTCTAGTAGTGAAGGTTCGCGAGGCCTAAGGGCTTAAATATTCAATAACTTACACAAGTAGGTCTGATGAAAGTTATCCTTGTCAGTCAGCGCCATGGCAGTACGCGAAGTTTCACCCTCGGTGGGTGGACGCGTGCCGTTCTGTCGGCATGCCTGATAGGATTGCCTGCTGGTGTGGGAGTCGTAGCGGGGCTCGAATGGGCGCGCGGCGACGGCGCTGACTTATTCACCGCAGATTCTGCCAAGAGCTGGAGTCAGGGCTTGGCAGCACAGAAAGAACAGCTTGAACAAACGCGACAACATGCTCAGCAACAGCTTGCGGCCATTACATTGCGCATGGCCGAGCTGCAGGCGCGGTTGGTGCGTTTAGACGCGCTGGGTGAACGCCTAACGACTATCGCTAAGTTAGACCAAGGCGAGTTTGATTTTAGCCAGCCCCCTGCCTTAGGTGGCCCCGAAAGTGCCTCGCTCGGGGATGCTTACGCCGCGCCAGAGTTCATTGATGTTATCGATCAGCTAACGGCTCAGATTGAAAGCCGTGAGCAACAACTAGAAATCCTTCAGGATTTACTAGCTAAGCGCAAAATTCAAAACGATGTATTCCTCGCTGGACGGCCTGTCACAAAAGGTTGGATGTCGTCTCGTTATGGGCGTCGAACCGACCCGTTTACCGGGCGTGTTGCTTGGCACTCAGGTGTTGATTTCGCCGGTAAACATGGCTCAGATGTTATTTCTGTTGCAGCCGGTGTCGTCACTTGGGCAACCAAGCGTCAGGGCTACGGCGATCTAGTGGAAATTAACCACGGTAACGGCTTTTCTACTCGATATGCCCATAACTCAGAGCTGAAGGTTCAAGTGGGGGATATCGTTAAAAAAGGCCAAGTTATCGCGCTTATGGGAACCAGTGGTCGCTCCACAGGCCCGCATGTTCATTTTGAAGTTTATAAGCACGGCCGCCCGGTCGATCCTGCTGTTTATATTCACCGCGCAGCGCGCTGACCCGCTGTAGCTCTTGCGTTCAAGGGCTCCTTTCTATTTACTTGACACCCTTTCACCGCCTTGAAGGCGGCACAACCTGTATGTGACATTCGGAATTATCATGATAGGCAAGATGCTAAAGACCATTTTCGGCACAAAAAACGACCGCGAACTCAAGCGCATGGGAAAAACCGTTAAATTAATTAATGGTTTTGAGGAAAGTCTTAAGGCATTAAGCGATGAGCAGCTCGCCGCCAAAACGGCAGAATTTAGGCAGAGATTTAGCGAGGGTGCGACCTTAACAGATCTTTTGCCAGAGGCTTTTGCGGTGTGCCGTGAAGCATCTCGACGTGTGATGTCCATGCGCCATTTCGATGTGCAGCTGATCGGTGGTATGACGTTGCAGGAAGGCCGTATTGCTGAAATGCGTACCGGTGAAGGTAAGACGTTAATGTCGACCCTGGCGGCCTATTTAAATGCTATCCCTGGTACCGGTGTTCACATCGTTACGGTAAACGATTATTTGGCAGCACGCGATGCCGCTTGGATGGCACCGCTGTATAACTTTTTAGGTTTGAGTGTTGGCGTCATTCGCTCCATGCAAGACCCAGAAGAAAAGCGCGCGGCCTATCAAGCGGATATTACCTACGGTACCAATAACGAATTTGGGTTTGATTATTTGCGCGACAATATGGCGCTGCGCAAAGAAGATCGTTTTCAGCGCGAACTCAACTTTGCAGTGGTTGATGAGGTCGATTCTATTTTAATCGACGAGGCGCGTACGCCACTGATTATTTCTGGTGCAGCTGAAGATAGCTCTGAACTTTATCGAATGATCAACGGATTGATTCCAAAGTTACAGAAGCCTACAGAGGAAGAACCAGGTCATTACATTCTCGATGAGAAAGCACGTCAAGTTGAGCTCTCTGAAGAGGGCCATCAGGTTATCGAGGACATGTTAATTGAGGCTGGATTGCTACAGGGCGATGAAAGCCTCTATGCGGCAACCAATTTAAGCCTTTTGCATCATGTGCATGCGGCCTTAAAGGCTCATACGCTGTTTCAGAAGAATGTTGATTACATTGTTCAAGATGGACAGGTGATGCTCATCGACGAACATACAGGGCGCTCTATGCCTGGTCGTCGCTTGTCGGAGGGCTTGCACCAAGCGCTCGAAGCTAAAGAAGCCGTCAATATTCAAAATGAAAGCCAAACACTGGCCTCCATTACCTTCCAAAATTATTTTAGGCTCTATAATGGCTTGTCGGGCATGACAGGTACTGCCGATACAGAAGCGTTTGAATTTAGACAAATCTATGGCTTGGACGTTGTGGTTATCCCAACCAACAAGCCCATCCAACGCCAAGACTTAAACGATCTCATTTTTCTTACCGTCGATGAAAAGTACGATGCGATTGTTGAAGATGTTAAATCTTGCATAGAAAAGAAAGTGCCGGTTCTGGTTGGCACCGCATCCATTGAAACATCGGAGATGATGTCTGCGCGGCTGAAGAAGGCTGGCATCAAGCATCAGGTGTTAAATGCAAAATTCCACGAAAAAGAAGCAGAGATCATTTCTCAAGCGGGTCGTCCTAGCGCCGTCACTATCGCAACGAATATGGCAGGACGTGGTACTGATATCGTTTTAGGTGGAAACTTCGAAGCTGAATTAGCGGCGCTGAATAACCCTACAGAAGAACAAAAGGCGGCTTTAAAGGCGGATTGGCAACAGCGCCACGACCTCGTTATTGAGGCCGGTGGTCTACATATTATCGGTACCGAGCGCCATGAATCGCGTCGTATCGACAACCAGCTTCGCGGTCGCGCCGGGCGTCAGGGCGACCCAGGTATGTCACGTTTCTATCTTTCGCTTGAAGATAGCTTAATGCGCATTTTCGCCTCTGATCGAGTGCGTAACTTTATGAAAGCCTTGGGTATGGAGAAGGGCGAAGCGATAGAACATCGAATGGTGACCAACGCCATTGAAAAGGCTCAGCGTAAGGTCGAAGGGCGTAACTTCGATATTCGTAAGCAATTGCTTGAGTACGATGATATTGCCAATGACCAACGTCAGATTGTGTACCATCAGCGCAATGATTTATTGGTGGCAGACCACATCACAAGCACTATCACCGCGATTCGTGAAGATGTAGTGAATGACATTGTCTCCGCTGGTATTCCTCCGCAAAGCATGGAAGAGCAGTGGGATGTGCCCGGTTTAGAAAGCAGTTTGGAAGCTGAGTTAGGGCTTAAGTTGCCAATTCAATCATGGCTCGATGAAGATAAAAGTGTGAATGAGGCCACGGTGCGCGAGCGCGTGTTGGCCGCTGCACAAGAAGCTTATGATGAAAAGTCCGAGCGCATTGGTACTGTGATAAAAGATATTGAGCGCCAAGTGATGCTTCAAGTGCTCGATATGCAGTGGAAAGAGCACTTAGCGAGTATGGATCATTTGCGTCAGGGTATCGGATTGCGTGCCTATGCGCAGAAAAACCCAAAGCAAGAGTACAAGCGTGAGGCCTTTGAGTTGTTTCAACGCATGTTGAATTCCATTAAGTTTGAGGTCATCAAGATCTTGGCGCGGGTTGAGCCGATAAGCGAAGAGCAAATGGCTGAAATGGAACGCAAGCGTGCAGAAGCGCTTGCGCGCCAGAAAATGCAATTACAGCATGCTGAAATGTCCGCGCTTGGTGAGTCAGAGGTGCCCGATGAAGGTGCCCAACCTTTTGTAAGGGCTGGCCAAAAAGTAGGGCGCAACGATGTTTGTCCCTGTGGCTCGGGTAAAAAGTTCAAGCAGTGCCATGGAAAGCTATCCTAATAGACTATGGATTTGATCATAAGGCTGCCTAAGGCAGCCTTTTTTGTCTGCCGTTGTGCCAACCTTAGTGTTATCTTTCTTCAGATTAAATAAGTGCGTTAAACTGTTCTAAATCACGTCAGTCTTCATAAATATAGGGAGCTCCATTATGGCCGTAGGTGAATTTCCATTTCCAAACATGCATGCCATACCCGGTTTTAAATTAGGTATAGCGAGTGCTGGTATCAAGCGACCCGGTAGGAAAGACGTGGTTGTCATGGAGGCTGTTGCAGGTTCTGAAGTGGTTGGGGTGTTCACCACGAACGCATTTTGCGCGGCGCCTGTGACAGTTTGTAAGGAGCGTTTAGCTCAAGGTCTGCCGCGAGTATTCGTGACCAATACGGGTAACGCGAATGCTTGTACGGGTGAGTCTGGTTTGGCGAACGCAAAAAAAGTATGCGCAGAAGTTGCGCGTATCATGTCGGTAGAAGAAGCCGATGTGCTGCCTTTTTCAACAGGTGTCATCGGCGAGCCGTTACCAACCGCAAAAATAATGCCTGTGCTTGCCGATGCCGTTGCGAACTTAGACGAATCGAATTGGCAGGATGCGGCCACTGGTATTATGACAACAGATACCCGACCTAAAGGCGCTACAGAAAGTTTTGTTCATCAGGGTGAAACTATTTATGTCTCAGGGATTGCTAAGGGTTCCGGCATGATTAAACCCAATATGGCCACTATGTTGGGGTATGTTGCGACTAACGCAAAAGTGAAGCGCGATGTGCTGCAAAGCTTGTTAACGGATGCAACAAATAAATCCTTCAACAGAATTACGGTGGATGGCGACACATCTACAAATGATTCAGGCATTTTGGTTGCTACCGGCAAAACTCATTTACCGGAAATTACTGAAGCGCGGGGCGAATACTTCGAAAAACTCAGCGCGGCAGTCATCTCCGTGCACGAGCAATTAGCTAAAGCTATCGTGACCGACGGCGAGGGTGCTACTAAGTTTGTTACCGTTAATGTGACAGGTGGCGCCAACAGTGATGAGCCCTTGAAGGTGGCTTATGCTGTGGCTCATTCACCCCTGATAAAAACCGCCTTATTTGCAAGTGATCCAAATTGGGGGCGTATAGTTGCGGCTATTGGTTACGCAGGTGTAGAAAATTTAGATGCAAGCAAGGTGCGGGTGCGCTTAGGTGGTGTACTCATTGTGGAGAATGGTGGTCGTGCTGCCTCTTATACCGAAGAGCAAGGGCAGGCGGTAATGAATCAATCGTCCATTACTATCGATATTGATTTGGCTAGGGGGAACTTTGCAGATCGCGTTTGGACGACAGATTTGTCCCATGACTACGTAACCATTAACGCGGATTACAGAAGTTAGACGTATACAATGTCAAAGCGCGTACATGTGGTGGCTGCGGTTATACGGGGTCACCACAAGCAGGTTCTTATCGCTAAGCGTCCCACTCATGTACACATGGGTGGGCTTTGGGAGTTTCCCGGCGGTAAGGTTGAGCAATTTGAGGCGCCTTTAGACGCGCTTAAACGTGAGTTAAAAGAAGAGGTTGGTTTAACCGTTGTATCGGCACAGCCGCTGATTCAGATTACCCACGATTACCCCGATAAACAGGTCTACCTAGATGTTTGGGAGGTGCATGAGTTTGTTGGGGTTGCGCGAGGCATGGAGGGGCAACAAGTTAAATGGGTCTGGCAGGTAGACTTATTAGATTACGAGTTTCCTGCGGCCAATCAGGCTATTGTCACCGCTACTTTGTTGTCGTCAACTTGCTTGATTACAGGCGATACTGACTGCTCAGGTGTCTACTTGGCGGCCATTGAGGCAGCGTTAAGTCGAGGCTACCGATTATTTATTTTGCGTCCCTCTTGCCCCAATTTGGATTTCCTCGGCCTTGTTAGTGCCTTAAAAAGTATGGCCCTTTTTAGCGCCGCGCAGTGGCAGTGGCACATTGACTGGTGTCCTGCCGCTAGCACTGATTTTGAACGTGCCATCACTGAGCACAAGAATTTTGGGGTGCATTTCTCCGCGCGAAAAATGGAAGGGGGTTTTGAGTGCTTCGACGGTGCATTACTGAGTGCCTCTTGCCACAATCGGTCAGAGCTCGCGCTTGCTCAGCAACGCGGTATCGACTTTCTGCTTTTATCCCCAGTCTCGGCTACTAAGCGTTATCGTCCAGACGAGCTTTTGGGCTGGGCAGGATTTTCCGCCTTGGTTGAGAGCATTAACATCCCGGTGTTTGCCTTAGGTGGCTTGACCTTGGATGATATCGTTAATGCTCGTCTGGCGGGTGGGCAGGGTGTCGCCTGTATTCGGGATTGGTGGCAGTAGGCTCTTTAGTGTTTAGTGTTTTGTTCGACGAACTCTAATTCCCCGGACATAAGATCATCGATACTTGGGTCTACGGGTATTTTATGGGATTCCGATGCCCAGTCACCAAGGTCAATTAACTTGCAGCGTTTGGAGCAAAAGGGGCGCTCGGGAAATGTATCGTTCCACTCCACATCTTTTTTGCAGATAGGGCAGCAGACCTGAATTGATTTTGCGCTTGTTTGTGTGTCATTAGGCATTGTTTTTGGTCTCGGCTTGAGCGATTGCAACGAGTTGATGGTGGATGTCTAGGACTTGACGTTTTAGGTCTGCAGGGGCGCCATTATTGTTTATGATGAAATCTGCACGCCTGAGGCGTTGCGCTCTGGGCATTTGACTATCAATAATCGCCGTAATGTCGCCGCGTGTTACGCCATCGCGCTGGCTGGCTCTTTCAATTTGTATGTCTTTGTCAACATCAACCACAATGATTTTTTGCACCAGATCAGCTTGATTCGTCTCTAACAATAGAGGTGATTCAAGAATTTGATAAGGCTTTAGGCCTTTTGATAACTGTACTTCTATATTGTTGCGAATCAGCGGGTGCAGTAGTTTTTCTAACCACTTTTTTTCATCGGGCGTCGTGAAGATGATCGTACGAAGTCGCGCCCGATTTAGAGATTGGTCTGAATTTAAAATATTCGAGCCAAAGTGTTGGCTGATTTGCTTTAATGCGTCTGAACCAATGCCGACAACATCTCGAGCAACTTTATCGGCATCGAGGACATCGACACCTAATGCTCTAAAGGCTTCCGCTGCAGCTGATTTACCACTGCCAATGCCGCCTGTTAATCCAAATACGTACATGCGCTTTAGTTATTGATGCCGGATATTTGCAAATAATAGCCGGTTATCGCATCGCCCCACATCATGGCGATCCAACCGGCAATGGCGAGATAGGGTCCGAAAGGTATGGGGGTTTGATTATCTTGATTGCGCAGCATAATAAGACCGATGCCGATCACTGCTCCGACGAGTGAAGAAAGCAATATCACTAGCGGCAGTGATTGCCAGCCTAGCCAAGCCCCAATCGCCGCGAGTAGTTTGAAGTCGCCATAGCCCATGCCGTCTTTGCCGGTAATGGCCTTAAATAGCCAAAACACCGACCACAACACACCGTAACCCGCGACAGCGCCCCAGAATGCGCTGTGAAAGTCTGTTATTAGGCCGAAGCTATTGATTATTAACCCAGCCCACATAAGTGGTAGGGTAATGTCGTCTGGAAGTAGCATTGTATCGACATCGATCATCGTCAGTGCAATTAACGACCATGTGAAGAACAGTAGCGCAATGGTTTGCAAACTTGCGCCAAAATTCCAAGCTAGGGCGAAGCAGAGTAATCCTGAGGCGAGCTCTACGAAGGGGTATCTTATTGAGATCGAGACTTTACATGCGTGACACTTACCTCCCAGTGCTAGGTAACTGAGTACTGGGATATTGTGGTATGCCTTAATGGGCGTGTTACAGTTGGGGCAATGAGAGTTGGGGAATGCAAGATTGAATTCCCCCTCATCAGATTTTTCGGGTGCTACTTCTAATAATTCGCAGCACTCGGCTTTCCAGCCTTTTTGAATAATTTTTGGTAGCCGATAAATGACCACATTCAAAAAACTGCCAACGGTTAAACCAAATAAAGTGATAGCGGTTAAATAAAACCAAGGTTCTTGGATAGCGCGCAGGAAGTCTGTGTTTACCACCGCTATACGACCTGACCAATTTGAAATATTGGCAGATACATAGCGATCATTAGCCCTCCCACTAGAACTCCAAGCACCGACATGATCATTGGCTCAAGTAGAGAGGTTAAGTTGTCCACCATGTTATCAACGGCGTCCTCATAGAATTCCGCCACTTTGTCAAGCATGTCGTCAAGAGCGCCTGACTCCTCTCCGATCGCAGTCATTTGGATTAGCATAGGAGGAAACATTTTAGAGGCGCGAAGCGACAGGTTGAGCTGTATTCCAGTTGAGACTTCTTCCCGTATTTTTAATACAGCATCTTTATAGATCATATTGCCACAAGCACCCGATACCGATGTAAGTGCGTCAATTAATGGAACGCCCGCAGAAAAGGTTGTCGACAAGGTACGAGCAAAGCGAGCGATAATTGAGTTATATAATATTGCTCCAACAATAGGGAGTTTCAATGACATTTTGTCAACCTGATAGGCCAGAGCTTCAGACCTAGCAACAGCCTCTTTAAAAAGAAATACTGCACCTACGGTGAATATTAAAATGATGAACCACCATTCTTGGGCGTATTCAGATAAGCCCAGAACGAAAAGGGTAAAGGCTGGAAGCTTGGCGCCAAAAGAACTGAATGTCTCGGCAAATTGCGGTACTACCTTCACTAAGAGAATACCGGTGACAATAAGTGCAACAACAAGTACCGCAATTGGGTAGGTCATTGCCTTTTTGATTTTCGCTTTAATTTTTTCTGTTTTTTCTTTGTAAGTTGCGATGCGGTCAAGCATTGTCTCGAGTGCCCCGGACTGTTCTCCCGCGTCGACTAGATTACAAAAAAGTTCGTCGAAATATTTTGGGTGCTTAGTTAGTGCGACAGCAAAGCCATTACCTGAAGCAACATCTTCTCGAATTGCTAGTACGAGCTCTCTTAGCTTAGGGTTTTCTAGGCCATCGGCAACTATTTCGAAGCTCTGCACAAGTGGCACGCCGGCTTTCATCATTGTCGCCATCTGTCGGCTGAAAATTGCTATATCTTGAGGTGTAATTGCTTTTCCGCCACCGCCGAACAGAGGTTTGGGTTTCTTCCTTACGGTGCTAGCTCTAATGCCTTGTTTCATTAATTGAGCTTTAACAAGTGCTGCGCTACTACCGTCAACTTCTCCCGAAATTTTGTTGCCCTTCCTGTCTACGCCTTTGTAGACAAAAATTGTGGGTTTGGCGATTGCTTTTGCCGTGGCCATAGTCATTAATCCTTGGTGACGCGGTTAGCTTCTTCTAGGCTGGTCATACCCCAAGCCGCTTTGCGAAGCGCTGAAATTCGTAAGTTGTTAAAGCCGGCTTCTCTCGCTGCTTTGGCGATATCAATGGCGTTACCGCCTTCCATTATAAGGCTGGAGATTGTTGGCGTGATGCGAACTACTTCATATACGCCGACTCGGCCTTTATAGCCCTTGTTGCACTGCGCGCAGCCAACTGGGTGAAACAACTGGAACTCGGCTCTCGGGATGCCAATATCGTCGAAGCCCTCTTCCGTTAGAATTTCGTCGGGAATGTCTGTAGCTGGCTTTTTACAGTGTCCACATAAACGGCGCGCTAGGCGCTGGGCGATGATTACGCTCACTGTGGTGGCTACGTTAAAAGCCGGTACTCCCATATTCAGTAGGCGCGTCAGTGTTTCAGGGGCGCTATTGGTATGCAGAGTGGAAAGCACAAGATGACCTGTTTGTGCCGCTTTAATGCCAATCTCTGCAGTTTCGAGGTCGCGAATCTCCCCCACCATAACTACGTCGGGATCTTGGCGAAGAAATGACCGTAACGCCTCGGCAAAGGTAAGGCCTACGCGCGCGTTCATTTGTACCTGGTTGACGCCCTCAAGGTTAATTTCAACCGGGTCTTCAGCCGTACTGATGTTGATTTCAGGTGTGTTTAGAATATTCAGGCCGGTGTAAAGCGAAACGGTCTTACCAGAGCCTGTTGGCCCAGTCACTAAGATCATACCCTGTGGCTGGGCGAGTGCGTCCATGTATATTTTTTTTTGGTTGTCTTCGTAGCCTAATGCATCGATGCCGAGTTTTGCCGAAGAGGGGTCTAAAATCCGCAGCACCACCTTTTCGCCAAAAAGTGTGGGGAGGGTATTAACCCGGAAGTCGATGGCTCGGGTTTTCGATATCTTCATCTTAATCCGGCCGTCTTGAGGTACTCGACGCTCGGAAATATCCATTTGAGACATAACCTTTAAGCGCGCCGCCAGTCTAGATGCTAGGTTGACTGGGGGTCTGGCTTTCTCTTCCAAAATGCCGTCGGTGCGAAAGCGAACTCGGTAGGCTTTTTCATAGGGTTCAAAGTGAATATCCGAGGCGCCGCCCTTGATGGCATCTAGCAGCACTTTGTTAACAAACTTAACAATCGGGGCTTCGTCCGCCTCTTGGCCCGCTTTGTCGTCGCCTTGCTTATCTTCGTCCACGGCCTGAATATCAAGGTCTTCTAGGCCTTCATCGTCAAGCCCACCTAAGGCGTCACCGATGGACTCTTCTTGTGCGGTAAGGAATTTTTCTATGGCGACTGTTAGCTTATCACCATGGACTAAGATGACTTCCGAGCTACAGCCTGATTGAAATTTTATTTCATCCAGTGCATGTAAATTGGTTGGGTCTGCCATGGCTACAAATAGGCGATTACCGCGTTTGTAGAGAGGAAGCGCATGATGCTTATGGATAAGCTTTCGATCTACGGTATCCTTCGGTATGGCCTCAGCATTGAGGCTGTCGAGGTCAAAAAGTGGTGTGCCAAACTCCTCAGATGCGGCATTAGCTATGGTGTCGGCACTAAGCGTACCGCTGGCAATAAGGAACTGCACCAGCGGTTTCTTTTCTTTTGCCGCTTGGCCAATAGCGTTTTTTGCGGCGCTTTCATCTAAAAGCCCATCTTTCACTAAGCGCCTTGCTAGGCCGCTTAATTGAGGTGTCGGTGCATTCATATTAAGTTTTCGCTGACTAAGTTAGCTAAATAAATACTTAACTTTGGCTTATAACCCTCTGTAAAACAAGCTTATTTATGTTGTTGCGGGCTAGAAACTAGTATATGCCGTTAAGTTTAGAAGTAAACAGTGCGTGACGGGTGACAAATATCGTCACTTAATGCCAGAATCTGTAAGTTAGCAGGGTTCTCAGGGTTAAGCTTGGATCTTGATAGCCGCTGTATGGCAGTCTATGGTGCGTTACAACGTAATTTCGCGACTTGGCAAGCAAATTGCTTATCTCTAATACCTTTTCCCTAAAAAACGTCTGTGGAGACACCCTATGAAAAGCGTACAAAAAGGTTTTACCTTGATTGAATTGATGATCGTGGTTGCGATCATTGGTATTTTGGCTGCTGTAGCTCTGCCTGCGTACCAAGACTACACCGTGCGTGCCAAAGTAACCGAAGGTTTAGGTTTGGCAGCTTCTGCAAAATTGTCTGTTACCGAAAATGCGGCTAACGCCGTAGCATACGATGCCGGCTGGACTGCACCTGGCGCTACTAAAAACGTAACGGGTTTGACAGTTTCTCAGACCGATGGTCAAATCGTCATTACCTACTCTGCAGGTGTTGCGGCAGCTGGTGCGAATACGCTGAACTTGGTTCCATATTCAGGTACTTTCGCTGCGCCTGTTGTGCTGCCTGACAGCTCTGGTGGTGCCGGTTCTTACACTCCGCCTACTGGTAGCATTATGTGGCAGTGTCGTGCAGCTGCTAGTGTCTTTGGTGTAGGTGCGGCTGGTACTTTGTTAGCGCGCTTTGCTCCAGCTGAGTGTCGTTAATCGCGACAGGAAGTTTGCTGTAAAAGGACGCCTCGCCTAGCGAGGCGTTTTTGTTGGGGCAATGGTATTGATTATGGGTAAATTGAAGGCTGCATTAGTACATCTTGGTGTAACAACAATGATTGTTACGTTAACCGCATGGGTGATTTTTGGCTATTGGTATCCAGAGCCTTATAGTGAGCTGTCTGGCGCTTGGGGGCTTTTCGGACTGGTGCTATTAGTTGAGATTTGTCTTGGCCCTTTGATGTCGTTTGTTGTTTTTAATGCGTCAAAAAGCGTTAAAGAGCTGGTGTTCGACTACTTTGTTGTAGGCTTTATTCAGTTGGCTGGTTTGAGTTATGGCGTATACAGCGTATTCTTGGCTCATCCTATATATGTGGTTTATGCCGTAGATCGCTACGAGTTAGTTGTTGCTGCGGATTTACTGGAGAGTGACCGCTTAGATGCGACGCAGATTTTAAATCTGCTAGCTGGGCCGACCGTTGTTGCCGTTAAATTTCCTGACGATGTGGAGGAGCGCACTAATTTGTTATTTAGTGCTGTGTTAGGTGGTAAAGATATTCATCTATCACCTGAATATTACGTTGTGATGGATGCGGCGCTCGTGCGCCAGCGAATGCGTCCACTAACACAATTAAGAGATAAGATCCAAGCGGAAAATCGGGTCGATTTATTGGCTGGGCTTGATCAGTCATCTGATGGGAGCCAGGCTTGGGTGCCTTTCATGAATAACGGTTTGGCTTGGACTGCAATTGTAGATACTTCCAGTGGAATACCTATTCGGCTATTAGATTTTGACCCGTTCTAGCTAAGGTTTTATATCTGATTTGGGGTGCTCAGCCTATGGCCGCTACCATGCTACTAACAATGATTGACTCTCATTGATAAATCAATTGCTTGGCAATGCTTGGTAAGTGTTCCCAGCGATATGTAGTCAATCCCCGTTTTCGCAAGCTGTTTCAAATTTTTACTTGTCACTCCACCGGAAGCTTCTATTTTTGCCGTTTGGTTTAATTTAACCGCTGCACGGGTATCTTCCTCACTAAACTCGTCCAGCATAATAATGTCCGCGCCGGCTTTCAGCGCCAACTCAAACTCCGCCAAATTCTCAACTTCTACTTCAACGGGCTTTCCCGGTGCAATTTCATGGGCAGCTTTAATAGCCGCTTCAATGCCGCCGCAGGCCATGATGTGGTTTTCTTTAATCAAAAAAGCATCGTACAAACCGATGCGATGGTTGTAGCAGCCGCCGCAAGTGACAGCGTATTTTTGTGCTGTTCTTAAGCCGGGAATGGTTTTGCGGGTATCTAAAAGCTTAACGCCTGTGCCTTCAACGAGATCTGCGTACTCTCTACATTTAGTGGCGACGCCGGAGAGTAGCTGCAGGAAATTCAGCGCGGTGCGTTCGCCGGTCATGAGTGAGCGGGCGTTGCCCTCTAGTTCAAATAACACATCGTTTGCCTGTGCCTTGGCGCCATCTTTTGTATGCCACGTGACTTTTACGCTCGGGTCTAGCTGTTTAAACACCTCATCCACCCAGTCGGTGCCGGCGACAGTGCAGTTTTCACGTGTAATGACTCGGGCTGTAGAGTGTTGTTCCGCTGGGATGAGTTGGGCGGTGATGTCGCCACTGCCAATGTCTTCTGCGAGTGCTAGGCGTACCGCGATTACGCGATCGGCGGCGATGATTTCTGCAAGTTGTTCAGGGGTCATGGGTCTACATCGAAAAATTGATGGGTTGTATTGTAACAGCCAAGCCTAGATTCGAAACAGCATTTCTAAAAAGTTGACAGTTGATAGGAAATCCGTGGAGCTAAGGGGTTGGAGCTACTAGCGGTAAAACGGATGGCTTGATCCGACACGTCGGCCTTCTATAAATGACAAGGCGCGGGGCTTCCCCCAGCTAAGTAAGCGTCCATTAAAAACCTCGGTTGCTCGCTCGTAGCGCCGCTTTTGACCTTCGCTTTTCCTGTCAACTGTAAGCTGTCTACTGTTGACTTCATTTTCGTCAATTTAGTGGTGTTGTATGAGGGTCAGTGTATCGCCCAGTTGGCGAATTTCGAGTTGTTTGAGTGCGCTCATGCCCAGCAATACTTCATCGTCCTTCATGCCGGGGTTGATACTGCCTTGAAGGTTGTAGAGCTGTATAGCGCCTAGGTCGAGACGGCTAATGCGGGTTGAGTATACGGTTACTTTGCCATTGGCAGTTGTCGAGGTCATGGCTTGTCCGCGCTCTAAACCTAGTTTTTGTGCTAGGTGTGCCGGTACAGAGACGTGTGTTGCGCCAGTGTCGAGCAGGAAGGTGACTGGTTGGTTGTTTATCTGGCCGTTGGCGAGGTAGTGATGTTGGCGGTTCGCAGTTAATAGTACTTCGGTAGTAGTGCCCAGCCTTTGGCTGCTGGGGCTTTGGTTGGGATTGACTTGATGGTCTTCCCAGCGGCCAAAGATCAGCGTTAACAGCCCTAGCGCAAATATCCACACGAGGGTTAGCATGCCCCTGCCGATTTTGTCTGTGCTTGCGTGTGGATTTGTGTCCATGGCCTTTTTTATACCCAGCTATACCTAAATAAGTCGAAATTACGATTATGCCCAAATAAACCGATCTTAAAATCACAAGTACTTATAACATGATGTGATGCAATTCTCGATATCAGTAGTTACCTCTGGGTATGTGCGAGGGCTCGTTTATACTACTATCCGATGGCTCATCCATCATGCAATATCCGTGTCTTAGTTAAACCGACCACCGGTGGAGTTCTACCATGTCGACAGGAAGCACAGGGGCAAAAGTAGTGCCTTTGAAGCCAGATGCAAAAATCGAAAGCCGGCGCATTGATCGCGCGCTGCTAGCTCGGTTGCCTGTGCCTGTGCAAGCTGTTCAACAAAAAGGTAAGCAGATACTCGCAGGCTTACTCCGTACCTTATTTGATAAGGCCGATGACTCTTTATTTGAGCTGGCTGATAGGGCGGTGAATAACCAAGATCAAAACCTCTATTTCGAATCTATGCGGGAAGTGCGGCTGAAGCGCCGTAACGTTGAAACGCAGTTTGCCGATCAGGTAGACAGCGCGTTTGCAGTGTTGGCCGGTGGTGAGGCCAAAGCCGAGAGTGGCGACCTGTCGGATGAAGAATTCTCCCTAGATAACTTGTCTCTGGTTCAGAATGATGAGCTTGAGGAGTTAGTTGCCACAGATTCAATGATTACCAAGGCCAATGAGCGCTTTGCGGAATCTATTCAGCACCTCGCCTTGCGCTTGGATAGCTTGGTGCCCCATAAGGTATACCAGAAGAATAACCCTTTAGGCCCAGATGTACTGTGTGCCGGTTTTGTTTCCGCTAGTGGCTGCATGACGCTAGATATAAAAGCGCGTCTCGTACTCTTTAAGCTGTTTGATCGGCTGGTGGTTACCCAGCTTGGCAACTTGTATGACGAAGCCAATAAAACCTTGGTGGAACATAATATTCTGCCCTCCTTGAAGGGGCAGTTGCGGCAGGATCGCAGAGCAGCAGTAGCTCAGCGAGCGCCAACCCAACAAGGCGGTCAATCTGGTTATACCAGCGCTGGCGGTCAGGCGAGTGGTAACTCAAGTGTTGACAACGAAGTGCTATCAACCCTACAACAACTCCTTGCTGAGCAGCGTGGCGGTGTGGATGGCGATCAGTTAACACCTGAGTTTTCTGGTTCTCCTACCATTGGCACCACAGATGTTATGCGCTTGTTGTCGCAGCTTCAGCAGCGTGATTTGCCCAGTGGGCAGCGCAATATTAAATCGGTGCTCGATCACGTGTTGCGCGCCCGCGATGACGGGAAGAAGTTAGGTCAGCTTGACGACGATGTAATCAACCTCGTTAATATGATGTTCGAGTTTATCCTCGACGATCGAAACTTAGCCTCGCCGATGAAGGCGTTGTTAGGGCGCTTACAAATTCCTTTATTGAAAGTCGCCATTGCTGATAAGTCATTCTTCGGCAAAGGCGGCCATCCAGCGCGGCGCTTGTTAAACGAATTGGCCACGGCGGCTCTTGGTTGGCAGGGCGACGGCGGTGAAAAAGATGCACTGTTTAAGAAAATATCCGCGATTGTTCAAACATTAATCACTGATTTTGACAGTGATGTATCAATTTTTTCCGAAATGTTGGCCGACTTTGTGTCGTTCACCGAAAAGGAAAAGCGCCGAGCGTCAATTTTAGAGCAGCGCACGCTTGATGCCGAAGACGGTAAAGCAAAATCTGAACAGGCGCGAGCCTTGGTTAATCAGAGTGTCAACGCGCTTATCGGTGGCCGCAATTTACCCGAGCCGGTGCTTAAGTTGTTGCATGAAGCCTGGGGTAATGTGTTGTTTTTGACCTGCCTTAAGCACGACACGCAAAGCGACGAGTGGAAAGATGTATTGCAAACGGCGGCTGATCTTGTTTGGAGTGTGAGTGCAACACTCGATAAAGAAAGTCGCGCCAAGATGCTGCAGCTGGTGCCGGATTTGTTGAAGCGTTTACGCACAGGTCTCGAGAGTGTGTCCTACAACCCGTTCGAGATGACGCAGCTGTTCAAACAGTTGCAAGGTGTCCATCTGGCGCGTCTAAAGGCGCCTGTGGCTCCAGCACAAGCGGCAGCGCCTACACCACCTCAAGCTGTTACAAACGAAAAACGTGAGCCCGCCGAACAAAAAGCAGTGCAACAGGTTGATGCTGTTAAAGACGTTGAAGCGATTAAAACAGTGGCGGCGCCAGTTATAGAGCAGACGCCGCAGGCAATGGTTGAATCTGTGATTGCGGCTCTACCTGCTGAGTCAGAAGTTCAGGCAAAGCTCGAGCAAGATCCGAATGATCCATTGCTCATGCAAGTGGCGAGAATGTCCCCTGGCAGTTGGTTTGAGCACAATGATGGCAGCCAGCAATACCGCTGCCGCTTGGCCGCGATTATCAAAGCCACGGGCAAATATATTTTCGTTAATCGCGCCGGTATGAAGGTAGCGGAAAAGACCGCGCCTGAGTTTGCCCAAGCCCTGCGCGATGGTCAGTTGCAATCGCTCGATGACGGTATGTTATTTGACCGCGCATTAGAGGCGGTTATTGGCAACTTGCGATCAACTCGCGGTCGTTAAGACTCGCGCTTTTCTTATATACTGGTCTTTGCTCATTGATGAGGCCAGTGTGTGTCTGTTGAAAAACCCTTACATCGTGGTCAAGACCTGTGGCTAGACGCCGCCCGTCGATTGGCTTCGCCCAATTTTAATGACCGCCCTGATGGCATAGAGCCTAGCCTACTGGTGATCCACAATATCAGCTTGCCTCCTGATAATTTCGGCGGCTCTGAGGTGGAGGCATTATTTTTAAATAAACTCGATTGGACTGTGCATCCCTACTATCGTGAAATAGAGGGCCTGCAGGTTTCAGCGCACTTTTATATTAAACGCTCGGGTCAGCTACTGCAGTTTGTACCGTTAAACCGGCGCGCTTGGCATGCGGGTCAGTCAGTGTTTGAGGGCCGTGCCAATTGCAACGACTATTCTATTGGTGTTGAACTAGAGGGGTCTGATTATGTGCCTTTCACCGATGTTCAATACGAGGTGCTTGGGCAGTTGACGCAAACAATACGCGGCCTGTATCCGAGTATTACCCGGGCGAGAATAACAGGGCATTCAGATATTTCGCCCGGGCGAAAAACCGACCCGGGGCCGTATTTTGATTGGCCGCGCTACCTATCGCTGATTGGAGAATAATAATGGGATTTGTCAGCTTACTCGTAGTTTTAGCGCTGGTTCAGTGGTGGGGGTCGGGTGGCCCTTTGCATCGTGACGCTTGGTATTTAGGTTTAATTGAGCGCGTTCATCGGCTCACTGCTGGCCCTGTTTTGCGCCTGTTTTTGTTGGTGGGCTTGCCTGTTTTCGTGTTACTAGCGCTATGTTTAGCCTTGTTATATGGCTTGTCTGCGAAGTGGATCATCGTCATCAATGTGCCGGTTTTACTGTTTGCGCTCGGCCGCGGTCGGCTCGATGTGTTGGTGCAAAATTATCGCGCGGCTTGGTTGGATCAGGCCAATGTAAGTGCCTGTGAAGCCGTTAATGCGCTGCGCTTAGATGGCGAGCTCTCCTGTCAAACCGATGGCGAGTGGCAGGGAGTGCACGCCGAAGCGTTTCAAGCCATTAGTTACCGTGGTTTTGAGCGGATGTTTGTGGTGTTATTTTGGTTCGCGGTTCTAGGTGCCCCCGGTGCATTACTGTATCGATTGGCGGCAATTTACGCGCGTCAACCGGTCACGGCTGAATCGCCCTTGTCGCAGCGTTTGCTCTGGATTTTAGAGTGGCCGGCGGCCCGTGTTTACTATTTGTCTGTGGCGATGGTGGGTAATTTTGTTGCCTGTGCCGAGCGCTGGCGAGTCTTGGGCTTGTGTATGGCCAGCCCAACGCCCATGGTTATTGAGGCGTTTAATCGCGGTGCACTGGGTCTGGATGGCGCCTTGGTGCGTGAAATATCGCCAGGCGATACCGAGGCCCTGCGAGAAATCGATAACTTGGTGGGGCTAATGTCCCGCGCGCTCGTTTTATGGGTGTGTGCGGCGGCGCTTATTGCCTTGCTACTAGGCGGATAGTGGGTAGGTCTAGCGCCACATCTTCTTCATTGGGAAAGTCCAGCGGCAGGTCTATGTCATCGGCGCTGGTAATGAATTCACTTTCGTCATCCACTGCTTCAGGCCATTCATCGGTGCCTGCTTTTGTGGCATCGCTAATTGGGTAAGTCGTTTGTACACGGCTTTTGTCACTAGTGTTAGGTAGGTGCAGGCTGGCCACAGCAGGCGCGCTTAGCTTGCTGGCGCTGGTAATAATGTATTGACTAGCTTCACGGCTTGCCAGCCTTGCCAAACCTATTAATTCTTCTACAGAACAGTCAAACAGCTCATTTAATATTGTGTTGTTCTCATCAAAAATGGCCAAGTATTGGCACAGTGCGCAGCTGAGCCCGGCTAAATACTGCTTGCGCCTTTGAGAGCGGTGATGGCTTAAATGCGGCCATTGCGTTTGGTGATCGCGCAATACAAATTCCGCTACTCGACGCTCCGTTAGCTCGCTGGCCTCGGTAGTTAGGCTCGTTGATTGATGTTGTCTGGGTGTTTGTGGGGCAGAGGGCCAAGTGCGCTGCTCGAGTAGATGTAAGTAAGCCCTAACTCGATTGGAGTGGCGTGGTGTAATTAGGCGCCAAAGCGCCTCGGTACTTAACCAAGTGGGTGCAAGGCTCGGTTGGGCAAAGGCCTGATGGCTGGTCCACGGGTATATGTCGGCGTTGCTGCACAGGCCACGAGTACAGGGCAGACGATGCATTTGCGCGAGTAGTTGCGGAAGCTGTTTGCGGCTAGTCTCTTTGAATGTCCAGTGCCGGCTCAGCGGGTGATTGGGGTTGCCGGTGAGTGCATCAAGAAGGGCTTGGGATAGCGCGAGGCTTTGCGCTGCATCGGCGAGTGCAATCAGGTGAACTTCCTGCTCGAGTAGGCAGAAAGCGCCAATACGGGTGTGGTTTTGCGATAGGTCGGCAATGACATCGAGGGTGGCGCGATAGTCTTCTGAGCCACTAAACAGCACATCTTGGCTCGGATTGCGGAGCTGTAAATAGGTAAAGCAAACATGATTGTGCATAGCGATTTCCCTGCTCATCCCTTAAAAATAGTTGAGTTTGGGCCTTTGGCAAGGCGGGCCTCTTGGCTGCCGAGTATTCGGTGCGGCAGATCTGCTATTATCGCGCCATTCGTTTAGGAGAGATTGATTATGCCTACCTTTGATATTGTGTCTGAAGTCGATAAGCAAGTACTGACCAACTGTGTGGATCAGTCTACACGAATTATTACCACACGCTTCGACTTCAAGGGCGTCGACGCAAGCTTTGAGCGCAAAGATTATGTAGTGACGCTCATTGCCGAAGTTGAATTTCAGGTGCGCCAGATGCTCGATATCTTTCAGGGCGCCTTGCACAAGGCTGGTATCGATATCGCGTGTTTGGATGTGGCTGAACCGGTAATGAGTGGCAAGTTGACGCGCATGGCGGTGACCGTGCGCACCGGGTTAGACGCCGACCTGTGTCGCAAAATCGTCAAGATGATTAAGGATAAGAAGCTTAAAGTGCAGTCGCAGGTGCAGGGCGACCAAGTGCGGGTGACGGGTAAAAAGCGCGACGACCTGCAAGAGGTCATCGCTATGTTAAGAGCATCGGATATTGAAATGCCTTTGCAATTTGATAATTTCCGCGATTAACCCTACCAGCGATTAAGCTGGGCCTTGGCTATTTTTCCTGCCAGCGAAATAGCCATGCGCTTAGCCCGATGAGTAGCGCGGTGATTAGCGCTAGCGCTGCTAAGTGATCGCTGACTTGGCCTAGGCTTGCGCCATCCACCATCACCGCCCGCGCGGCCTTTACCATGTGGGTTAAGGGGCTGAGGTTGGCGATAGCATGTAGCCATGCAGGCGCGCCATCGAGTGAGAACCACACTTCCGACACCATCAGCATGGGAAAGCTAACGAAATTGAGTAGACCGTTGGCAAACTCCTCGCTGGCACTGCGCGCTGCCACCAATAAACCGAGCGATAGCACACTCAAATTGCCGAGGATGGCGATCACCAGTAAATCCCAATAGCTGCCCAGCATTAAAAAGTCTAAGAAGGCGTCACAACTTAGGTAAACGATGGTAGAGACCATCAACATGATGATCATGCGCGATGCGATTTGGGCACCGATAAATTCAACGGGATGAACCGGTGTCGCTTGTAGGCGTTTGAGTACGCCGTTTTTTCGGTATCGCACTATCACGTAACCGATACCCCACAAGCCGGAAAACATCAGGTTCATACCTAGAATACCCGGCACTACCCAGTCTACGTAGCGCACTGCTTGGCCGGAGATTTCCTGGCGCTGCCAGTGATTTTTGTGTGTGAGTAAGGCTTCCAGTACGCGGCCTTTTTCGCTGTTTGGATTCAGCCAATATTGTTGCGATGTTTGATCAACCAAAATATCCAATTGGTGGTGCGCAATACGCTGTTGGCCAAATGCGAGTTCGGCCACTGGCACAAGGCGGGTAAAGGCTGGATCGAATAAGGTGATGGCGGTGTCGCTGTCGAGCACGCCCACCTTGAATAATTTTTGGCCGCCATTGTTAAAGGCCAGTGCCACCAAGCCAATAATCAGTGGTGGCATGACAAAAGACCAGATTAACGAGCTTTTATCGCGGTAGTACTCTTTGTTGCGCGCCATAAATAAGGCGAAAAGGCGTTTCATAGCATCATTCCATTAATCGCGCAGCGTGTGACCGGTGAGCTTTAAAAATAAATCGTCCAATGTCGGCGTGCGAATTTGTAAGCTGGTGAGCGCAACCTGGTGGGCGAGTAACTGGTTTAAGGTAGTTTCCACGTGGTTGGCGGCAATTTGCCATTGATCCCGATGGCGTTCGGCATCGAATAGCTGCGCTTGCTGCTCGGTCAGCGCGGCGGCCTCCAGACACACAAACACCTGATCAAAGTGCTCGGCTAACAAGGCCTCGGGGCTGCCTTGGGCGATGATGTTGCCTCTGTCCATAATCACCAGTTGATCGCACAGGTATTGTGCTTCATCCATATAGTGGGTGGTGAGCACGATGGTTTTACCTTGCGCTTTAATGCGCTCCACCAAATCCCAAAAGTTTCTTCGCGACTGTGGATCTAGGCCGGTGGTTGGCTCATCTAAGAATACGATGGCGGGATCATTGATTAAGGCCAAGGCCAGCAGCAGGCGTTGGCGCTGGCCGCCGGAGAGCTTTGCCGCGTCGCGGTCTAGGTATTCACCCAGTTGACATTGTTGCACTAGCTCGGGGATAGCGGCGTGCTGCGGGTAAAGTCCTGCAAACAGGGCGAGAACTTCGGCGACGGTTAAATGATCCATCAGCGCGGTGGATTGAAATTGAATACCCACTTCGTTTTTAAAGCGCTGATCCTGCTGGGCACCTTTATATAAAATTTCGCCTTCAGAAATGGGGGTGATGCCCTCAATCATTTCAATGGTCGTGGTTTTTCCGGCGCCGTTCGGACCGAGTAAACCAAAACAATGACCTTGTTGAATAGAGAAATTGATCGCGTTAACGGCTGTTGATTTGCCATAGCGCTTGGTTAGGTTTTTAACGTCGAGTAGGTTGTTCACAGCATTAAGTCTTCGGTTGGGCTTGGGCTTTTAAAGGTCAGCAGTATAACAACTGGCGACCAGCGCGGGGATTCTGTTACCGTGCCGGTTGGAATTGGGGGTTATATGGATTGGGCATTTTACCGCAGATCAATTTTTAATCGGCGTATGTTGGTGTGTGTCGCCACGGGCTTTGCTTCGGGCATGCCGCTGTATGTGTTAATTCAACTCGTGCCGGCCTGGTTGCGCACCGAAGGTGTGGGCCTAGCTGAAATTGGTTTATTTGCGTTAATTGGTTTTCCTTACACGTGGAAATTCCTCTGGGCGCCGTTACTTGATCGCTATAGCTTGCCATTGCTGGGGCGCCGTAGGGGATGGATGCTCGCCACTCAAGTGAGCTTGCTTGCGTCCATTGCAGCTTTAGGTTTTATCGACCCCAAAAGTTCGCTGATGTTGGTGGCTACGCTCAGCGCATTGGTGGCATTTTTCAGTGCCACGCAAGATATTGTATTGGATGCTTTTCGACGCGAAATATTGCCCGATGCCGAATTAGGCATTGGCTTATCCATTAACGTGCAGGCCTATCGGCTGTCGAGTCTCGTTCCCGGTTCCTTAGCCTTAATACTGGCCGATCACCTCGCTTGGTCTTGGGTGTTCAGCATTGTTGCCGGTTTTATGTTGGCGGCTATTGCCGCCACCTTTTGGTTTGTTGAACCCAAGCAGCTCGAATTACGGCAGCGTACTTTTTTTAGTTCTGTGGTTGCGCCTTTTCAAGAGTTTATTGGTCGCAAGGGGCTGTTGGGGGCGGCATTGCTGCTGCTGTTTATGTTGCTCTATAAATTGGGCGACAACATGGCAACGGCCTTGTCGTCGCCATTTTATATTGACCTCGGTTACAGCCTTAGCGATATCGGTTTGGTGGCCAAGAATGCAGCGCTTTGGCCAGCGATTGTGGGAGGGCTTTTAGGTGGTTTATTGATGTTGCGCTGGGGCATCAACCGAGCGCTGTGGATATTTGGCGTAGTGCAATTAACCACTATCTTTGGTTTTGCCTGGCTTGCTTTGCAGGAGCCGAACAATACCTATTTGGCTTTAGTTATCGCCGCCGAGTATTTGGGTGTTGGCCTCGGAACGGCGGCCTTTACCGCCTTTCAGGCACGGGAAACCAGCCCCTTATTTGCCGCAACGCAGCTGGCACTATTTACGGCATTGGCGTCTATTCCACGTACCTTTGTTAATGCCAGTACCGGCTGGTTGGTGGAGTTACTGGGTTGGTATCCGTTTTTCTTATTGTGCGCGCTTGTGGCCATTCCCGGGATGCTTTTGTTATTTTTGGTAGCGCCTTGGGGCGAAAGCTCTGAGCTTAAGGGCGCCACAAATAGTGTTTGATGGGCACTTTTCCCTGCTCGAATATCACGCCCTCGGCCTCGAGTAAGCCCCGCTGGCGTTTATAATCTGCCGAGTCGAGCGGGAAGGCGAGCCGTCCCGTTGAGGTTGTCACTCTATACCAGGGTAGTTTGCCGCCTTGAGGCAAGGCCTTTAGGATTTTCCCCACCATGCGTGACCGTCTTGGAAAGCCAGCCATGGCTGCGAGCCGTCCGTAGCTGGTTACCTTTCCTGCTGGGATGTCATACAAAAGTTGATAAATGTGCGTCTGAAACTCTTTATCTGTCATTTTTGAACTAAATTCGTTTAAAATCCGCGAAATGGTTTAATTCGCGCGAAAGTGTAATGGAGATGTCATGAAATGGTTTCTGAGCTTGCTGGTGCTAATACTGGCGCAGTCGGCGTTAGCTGGCAAATTAGAATTTAAAAACGGCGATATATTGGCCGGTGAAATCAAGAGTATGGATGCCGACAATCTCGTTTGGCTATCTGAATCTTTGGGCGAAATTACGGTTCCAAAATCCGCCATCGATAATTTGGAAAGTAGTGAATTAGTTAAGATTGATGGTCACGAGGAGCCTTGTGCGTTGGTGGGCATGGACGGTCCCAAGGTGTTATTTAGCTGTTCTGGCGGCGCAACCGGCGACACGCCTTTACTGACCATTAACAAAGTTGAGCCCTATGAGGACTTTTTGATGGGGTCCTCCACATACACGGGCAAAATCAGCATGACGGGTTTCCAAGATCGGGGTAATAAGATCGAAGATACCTGGGTGTTGGATGCTTATAATGTCTACCGGCGGGGCGATTATCGTCATGGCGGCATATTGCAATTCGATTCCAAGGAAAAAGATCCAGATCCCAAGCAAGAGCGTGGCTTAGCTGAATACCAATTTGACTGGTTCTTCGCAGAGCGCTGGTTCTGGACCAATACCTTGGCTTATAGTTTTGACGATGCTAAATCCATTGAGTCGAAAACCCGCGCCGGTACCGGTTTGGGTTATCAGTTCTGGGAAAATGACATTACCGCGTTAAGCTTGCGCATGGGTGCATCGTGGGTGGATGAGTATTTTATTACGCCAGAAGTGCCCGAGCCTGATTTTGAGGGCCAAGATAAGCGCGCCGCCTGGACTGCAGGTCTGAACTATCGCTACAAGTTTGACTTTGGTGGTGAGTTTTTCCACATCAGTAACTACTCCGTCTCTAATGAGAACAACGAGAATTGGCAATTCGACGCTGATACCGGCTTCTTGATGCCAATTTTCGGCGGGATCTTCGGCGAGATAAAACATGAGTACGATTACGATAATCAGCCTCAGCAAGACACCAAAAGCTTAGATACACGCATTACCGTTGGTGTTGGCTATCAGTGGTAACTAGGTGTGGGCAGAAAAACCCAGCGTAGGCTGGGTTTTTTTATGGCTGAACCCTTGGGTTGGAACTCGCTTAGCCTTTACCCTTCTAAAGGGGTAGATTGGGTGTGATGGGTTGAAATTGGTCATATCGTAACCATTGTAGAGGTTAGGAAAGGAGTTAATTATGCCGTTGTTATTGTTATTCATCCTATTGCCCATGGCTGAACTATGGCTGCTGATTAAAGTCGGGAGCGCTATTGGGCCGTTGACCACCGTATTAATGGTTATTTTTACGGCGCTCTTGGGTGTGACCTTATTGCGAATACAGGGCTTTAGCGCCTTGTTGCGCGCCCAACAAAAAATGGCGGCAGGGGAATTGCCGGCAGAAGAGTTGGTGCAGGGCGTATTCTTGGCAGCGGGTGGTTTGCTCTTACTGGTGCCAGGGTTCATTACCGATGCGGTAGGCTTCCTCTGCTTAACGCCTGGCATCAGATCTATGCTGGTGGGTGGTTTGCTCAAACGCAGCCGAGGCCGAGTATTCATGGCCGGCGGATTTTCAGCCAATGACCCTGCTACTAAGGCACCAGCGCCGGATGTGATCGAAGGCGAATACCGTCGCGAGCCATAATTATTTTGCTGGAGGTGTTGAAATCCTCCATCGCCCCCCCCATTTAGACTTCACGAAATTTGAAACCCCTTTTTGTTTTGAACGCTTGAAAAATGCCAAATTGGCTTTATTTCAGGGTTTAGACCGAAAGGTCAGTCTTAATCAGTGTTAAACAAACGCTAGTACTGGAGAGAAATCCATGAAAATTCGTCCACTAAATGACCGCATTGTGGTTCGTCGCAAAGAAGAAGAAGCCAAGTCAGCGGGCGGCATCGTGCTGGCCGGCTCTGCAAAAGAAAAGCCTAACCAAGGTGAAGTGGTTGCAGTTGGCGCTGGTCGCGTATTGGATAACGGCGATGTTCGCGCTTGCACCGTCAAGGTTGGCGATAAAGTTGTGTTCGGCCGCTATGCCGATAGCAACACGCTAAAGATCGACGGCGAAGAGCTGATCATCATGAGCGAAAGTGAAATTTACGGCGTATTGGAAGACTAATTTACTAGTTTCAATACTCCCCACGTAAACTGAATTTGAGGAATTAAACATGGCTGCAAAAGACGTAAAATTTGGCAATGACGCTCGCCAGAAAATGCTGAAAGGCGTAAATATTTTAGCCGACGCGGTAAAAATCACTTTGGGCCCAAAAGGCCGTAACGTTGTATTAGAGAAATCTTTTGGCGCGCCAACCGTTACAAAAGACGGCGTATCTGTGGCAAAAGACATCAGCCTAGAAGACAAGTTTGAAAACATGGGCGCGCAGATGGTGAAGGAAGTGGCTTCTAAAGCTTCTGACGACGCCGGTGACGGCACCACCACGGCAACCGTGTTGGCGCAATCTATCGTTAACGAAGGCCTGAAAGCCGTTGCCGCTGGCATGAACCCAATGGACTTAAAGCGCGGTATCGACAAGGCTGTTATCGCTGCTGTTGCACACATTAAGTCTATCGCTCAACCGTGCACAGACAACAAAGCGATCGCTCAGGTAGGTACTATTTCTGCCAACTCCGATGAATCCATCGGCGGTATCATCGCAGAAGCCATGGATAAAGTTGGCAAAGAAGGCGTTATCACCGTTGAGGAAGGTAATAGCTTGGAAAACGAATTGGATATCGTTGAAGGTATGCAGTTTGACCGTGGTTACTTGTCACCTTACTTCATCAACAACCAAGACAACATGATTGCCGAACACGACAATCCCTTCTTGTTGTTGGTCGATAAAAAAGTTTCTAACATTCGCGAATTATTGCCGGTGTTGGAAGCCGTGGCTAAATCTGGCAAGCCGTTGATCATTGTTGCAGAAGATGTTGAAGGCGAAGCCTTGGCAACGCTGGTTGTTAACAACATGCGCGGTATTGTGAAAGTTGCGGCTTGTAAGGCACCAGGTTTCGGCGATCGTCGTAAAGCTATGCTGCAAGATATTGCTGTACTGACGGGTGCAACTGTTATTTCTGAAGAAATCGGTTTGGACTTGGAAAGTACTACGCTCGAGCATTTAGGCAGCGCCAAGCGCGTAACCTTGAGCAAAGAAAACACCATCATCGTTGACGGTGCCGGTAATGCAGCCGACATTCAGGCGCGCGTTGCACAAATTCGTGTACAAATCGAAGATACATCTTCTGATTACGACCGTGAAAAACTGCAAGAGCGCGTAGCAAAATTAGCTGGCGGTGTTGCGGTGATCAAAGTAGGCGCAGCCACCGAAGTTGAAATGAAAGAGAAGAAGGCGCGCGTAGAAGATGCGTTGCATGCAACCCGTGCTGCCGTTGAAGAAGGCGTTGTGCCTGGCGGTGGTACTGCTTTGATTCGCGCTGTTGCTGCGATCAAAGACTTGGTTGGTGACAACGAAGACCAGACGGCAGGTATTAACCTTGCCCGTCGCGCAATGGAATCCCCACTGCGTCAAATCGTGACCAATGCCGGCGAAGAAGCGTCTGTGGTGGCCGACAAGGTGAAAAATGGTACCGGTAACTTCGGTTACAACGCCGGTAATAGCACCTATGGCGACATGTTGGAAATGGGTATTCTCGATCCAGCTAAAGTAACCCGTACTGCATTGCAGGCGGCGGCTTCTATTGCTGGCTTGATGCTCACCACCGAGGCAATGGTTGCTGATTTACCAGAAGAAAAAGGCCCAGCAATGCCTGATATGGGCGGCATGGGTGGCATGGGCGGCATGATGTAATTGCCCGCTCTCGCTCGATAAAAAAACCGCCGAAAGGCGGTTTTTTTATGCTTGTTGATCTTAGCGTTAGCTAGGTCGGGTGCGATGAGATAAAAAATTACACCACGAAGACAAAACCTTGTTCCATTAAGCTTTCGTAAACCGCGGGGTCAAAACGGTACAGGGTGGCAGCGCGATGGGCTACCCCTTGTTGCTTTTCATTACAGGAAACCAAGAGATTCATCTTCGTCATTTTGCGGCGAAAATTTGGCTTGTCCAGACTCACATCTAAGATGCCTTCGTATAACTCTTGCAGTTGCAGCAGGGTAAATTTATCCGGTAATAGATTGAAGCCGATGGGCTCGTGGCGAATCTTGTGACGAAGAAAGGCTAGGCCAAAATCCAGTATTTCGCGGTGGTCAAAAATGAGAGGGGGAACGTCTTTAATGTCAAACCAGGCTACGGCTTCGGCACTTTCACCCGGTGCGATAGCGCAACTCTCGGGCCTAACGAGTGCGTAATAGGCAATCGTTAACACCCGTTCGCGAGCGCGGTCTACCCGGCCGAAGGCCCTAAATTGCTCGAGGTAGAGGTCGCGGGCACCGGTTAGATCATAGAGCGCGGCGGCGGCGGCGGCATCTATGTCTTGGTTCATGCCAATACGACCTCCGGGCAGACCCCAAGAACCTTTACTCTCACCGATGGCATGTTTCACCAGTAATATTTGAAGTTTGTTTCCGTCTAATCCAAAAATAACGTTATCAATGGTGACTTCTTTTAATACGGCAGTTTGCACGACTTGCCACTCTCCTCGAATACGGGCTTTTTAGCCTCTGATTTATATGCATACCTAGCGGCGTAGATTAACCGGTTATGCCACAAATTGGGAGCTAAGCCATGAACTTCTATTTTTGGCACCTGTCCAACAGTGATGAATTTAGGTCTACATTTCACATCGGTGCGGGTAAATGCGGATGTTGGCGAGCTGCCGGCCGCTTTGCGTCTTGATTATGATTTGGCCGACGCGAAGATATTGACGGCGGCTGAGTGCACCTATGTGGCAAGCCTCGAAATGCCTATCTTTGCCGAGGAGGCGGTGTTCGAGCCTCGGCAAGTTAGGCTCAGTCGCTTGGTTTGGTATGGATTGGCTGTGCTCATTGTGCTGGCTATTGTGGTGTTGACGCCCTTGGAGCGCGCATCCCCTAAGCCAAATAAGGTATTAAGGCTGCATTTACAAGCGCCTAGTGAGGCGCAATCGAGTGACGTTACGGAGCGGTTAAGTGTGGGTTCTGAGTTCCAGCAACGGGTCGAGCCAGCACCGACTGTCTCCGATGCGAAGCAAGCAGCGACCAAGGATGTCGGCGCTAACGCCCAGATTGCGGATAATGCTGCCCGTGTCACGCCGTCAATAGCAGAGTCGAAAGCCGCAGTGCTGCAGGCGTGGTCGGACACCTATGTCGGCCAGGAGGTTACCCAGCCAGGCCCGCATCAGGGCCAGGGTACCGTGTTTGATGCCGCTTTCAATAACCGCCTCAGTCAAATCGAACCCGGTCGCGTGGCACCAACTGCTGCCGTGGGTACCTTGTTGGCCGACGTTAACGGTGTTCAAGAAGTTGTGATAGGCGACAAGTGTTTTCAAGTAAGTAAATTAGATGATCAGGCTATGCGTGGTATGGGCGTCTGGACTCGCGGGCTTTGCGCGCCGCCGGGTGCGAATGAGCAAAAGATTAAAATTGGAGTGCTGCCATAGTTTGCAGTTTTCCCTGCGGGCTATCACAATGGCACTTGGTAAATCAGCAGCCCCTTGGATATATGGCCATTCATCGTTTCCGCTTTGTAGCAGTCGTCTGCCTTGTTGTTTTTAGCCTTACGGTTTGGAGCCAAACGTCCGATGATGCCGCGTCGAAGCGTCATTATCAAACAGGACCCGTTGCGGGCGAATCGAGTCAGTCGGTAGATCAACCCTTGGAGGCCGAAGCCCCTGAGCCTGTCGTTGGCGAGCCAAGTCACGCGACAATTCAGCCCGTAAATAGTAAAGCGGCTCAAGTAGAGGCTGAGCATCAGGCGGCCGAATCACCCGCGCCCTATTCAACCGATGCCGCTAGTCCTACCGCGACCAACATTGATCTGAATGAAGTGATTGCGCCAACGCCTGGCAGTGTAATTTTTCCAGAGGACCTAGCGCCAGAGTCGAGTGCCGCAACCGCCTCCGGCGAGCAGGCGCAAGCGGTTGAAACAGCACTGTTAAGTACCGCCAATGTAGGGCAAAAGCCTAATAGTGTGCGTCGGCTTTTGGGTGTTGATGTGCCGCCGGCTACCACATCTCGATTGGATTGGACGCCCTCTAAATCTTTTGCGGGAATGGCGGTTGACACACCGGTTTTAGTCGCCAACGGCGCTTATGATGGCCCTACCTTGTGTTTAACCGCTGCAATTCATGGCGACGAACTAAACGGCATCGAGATGGTTCGGCGTGTTTTATATGACATTGATCCGAAGAAGTTACACGGCATGGTCGTCGGTGTCCCCATCGTTAACCTGTTGGGTTTTTCACGCAATTCGCGCTATTTACCCGATCGTCGAGATCTCAATCGCTATTTTCCGGGTAATGATCGCGGCAGTGTTGCCTCGCGCCTTGCGCATGCGTTTTTTACGGATGTTATTAAGCATTGCAACGCATTGGTTGATTTGCACACCGGCTCATTTTACCGAACCAATATTACCCAATTGCGCGCTGATATGAGCAAGCCTGCTGTGGCAGAATTTGCCGATTTATTTGGCGATATTCCCGTACTTAATACCAGTGGCAACGGTAGCTCTTTGCGAGCGGCTGCAGTCAGAGCTGGCATTCCTGCTGTTACCTTGGAGGCTGGCGAGCCCATGCGCATGCAGGTTGAAGTAGTGGAAGAAGGTGTTAAAGCCATCAACACGCTGTTGGAAAAAAACGGCATGTACCCCAGCTTTAGTTTGTGGGCAAAACCGTCGCCGGCATTTTATCGGTCTTCCTGGGTTAGGGCTAATTCCTCTGGTATTTTATTCAGTGCTGTAAAACTGGGCGGAAAGGTAAAAAAAGGTGATGTGTTGGGGCAGGTGATTAATCCTATCAGCAACGAGAAACGAGATATTATTTCGGCTCACGAAGGGCGTGTATTGGGCATGGCTCTGGATCAATTTGTGCTGCCTGGTTTTGCCGCTTATCACATTGGAATTTTACAGCCAAGGCGTCAGAAAAAAGCGGTCATGGAGGCGGCAGAGGTAGACGCTGATGACGACGATGAAGATGGCATGCTCGATAGAGAATTAAAACCCGCCACACTAGAAGCACCTAAGCCGATGACGCCGGAAGAAGAAGGTTTTGATGATGAATAAGTTCAGTCGCAGTGCGCTCTTGTGTCTAGTGCTTCCCTTAGCATCAGTAGTCTTAGCCGAATCACCAGAGTCATGGTATGCCGATGGCGAAGCCGCTATTGCTAAAGCGCTTGCGCTTAAACCCAACCAGACCAAGGCTAAAAATATCATTTTATTCGTGGGCGACGGCATGGGTATCTCCACGGTAACGGCCACTCGTATTTACGATGGTCAAAGCCGGGGCAGTAGCGGTGAAGAGAATTCCCTTGCTTGGGATGCATTGCCTTACACAGCCCTGTCTAAAACTTATAACACCAATCTTCAAACGCCAGATTCGGCGGGTACGATGAGTGCGATGATGACGGGTATTAAAACCGGCCATGGTTTGATCTCGGTCAATCAGAAAGTTCTACTCGGTCAATGTGCCAGCAGTAAGGGCAACCAAGTTGAAACTTTCTTGGAGCAAGCAGCGCAGCGCGGTATGGCCACCGGTATCGTGTCCACAGCGCGTATAACGCACGCCACACCTGCAGCAACTTATGCTCACGCGGCTGATCGCGATTGGGAGAATGATGCCGACTTGACCGAAGAAGCGCGTAAGAATGGTTGTAAGGATATAGCTCGGCAGTTGGTTGAATTTTCTGTGGGCGAAGGCCTCGATGTGATTTTGGGCGGCGGTCGCAGGAATTTTTTGCCGACAAGTGAGCAAGATCCTGAACATCCCGAAGTAACCGGTAAGCGCACCGACGGGCGCAACCTGATCGATGAGTGGCGAGCTAAAACGCAGGGTGAGTTTGTTTGGAATGGCGCGCAATTGGCAGTGTTGGAAAAAGCCAACAACCGAGCCAAACTTTTGGGTTTGTTTAGCCCATCGCATATGGCCTACGAACTCGATAGACCGCTAGAAAGGTATTCAGAACCGTCTTTAGCTGAAATGACTCAAATTGCTATTAATCGTTTAAAACGCAATAAAAAAGGCTACTTTTTGATGGTTGAGGGCGGCCGCATTGATCACGCTCATCACGCGGGTAATGCGGCGCGTGCGCTGGGCGATGGCAAGGCATTGAGCGACGCTGTGGCGAAAGCTTTAGCCTTAGTAGATTTAAAAGACACTTTGGTTATCGTTACTGCCGATCATAGCCATGTATTTACCATGGGTGGCTACCCTGCCCGCGGCAACCCAATTCTTGGCTTGGTTCATGGCCCCGATCAAAACGGTGTTCGCGCTACAATGCCAACATTGGCCGCGGATGGAAAGCCTTATACCACGCTTGGTTACATTAACGGTCCAGGTTATGCCGAGCAGGCAAGTTTAGCCGCGCGCGAAATTGCCGAGCCCAACCCCGGGCGGCATATACATCAAAAAGTTGATGTACAAAAAAAAGGTTTCTTTCAGGAATCATTAGTGCCGTTATCGTCTGAAACTCACGGTGGCGAAGACGTTGCGATCTATGCGGGTGGCCCTTGGGCACATTTATTTCACAGTACTCACGAGCAAAATTATATTTACCATGTGATGCGCTACGCTGCGGGCTTTAACTCGGCAGCGAACAGAAAATAGTCGAGTGTTTTGTCGTCTGTAGGTTTATTTTTTGGTTGTTTTTTTTGCTGGTTTTGGGGTTTTGCTCGGCATGCTAAATGCGGCAGCCAAGGCATCTTTTTCGTCCTGATTGATTTGCGCTAGGGCGTCGAAGTTTGTGGTCCCGTGCACAACTTTATTGCGCCCAGTTTGTTTTGCTTTGTATAACAGTGCGTCGGCTCGAGCAATAAACTCGTCGGCGCTTTCTGTACTATCAGATCGGTAGGTGTCTAGGCCTATGCTGGCGGTAAGATTAAGTGTCCCGCCCTTAATGTGTACGGGCGATGCTTGAATGCGCATGCGTATGCGTTCGGCGACATAGCGACCTGTAAACAAATCTGTACCTGGCAATATAACCACAAACTCTTCGCCTCCATAGCGGCAGGCAATATCTAAACGCCTTAGGTTATCAATTAATAACTTTGCTATATGTTTGAGGGCTAAGTTACCCACTTCATGGCCATGCTCATCATTTACTGATTTAAAAAAGTCGAGGTCGACAAACATCAAGCTGGTCGGGTTGTGCGAGCGTTGCGTGCGCTCCATTTCTTGTTTTAGCGCGTCGCGGAAATGACGCTGATTAAACAGTTCGGTCAGGCCATCGGTACGAGCAAGTTCTCTTAATGTAATCAATTCGGCAATGATAGGGCAGTTAGCTTCGCCCACAGGGCAGCTCGGTGTAGTGCAATTAGATGTTCCGTCGCTCATGCGCTTGCTACTAAGTCCAGAATTTGTTCGCTTAAGTGTAGGCTGAATGGGGCGCTAGAGGAAATAGTAGAGTGTGAAGGGACGCACTTTTGTCCGATATCTTTTTCTGGGGTTTGAGGTCAGAATGCCGGTTTCGGGTTGCTAATTAGTTAAGGATGAAGTGATGAAAACCTATTTTTTTGCGTTGTTAGTGCTGATAAGCCAAGTAAGTCTTGCCGATTCAAAGCTGACTAAGGCCGATCTTGAGGCCTATGTGGGTGCGATGGCTGGGTTTGATCAACTGTCAGAGAAGTACCCACAGGAAGTGGAGGCCATTGAGGCAAAAAGCGAGGGTTTCAAAATCACCGATGGTGGAGCGTCTTGGGCTAAGTCGATACGCAGTGCGCCGGCGTCTATGACGGGCGAAATTAAGGCCGTGTTGTCGGCTCATGGTTTCAGTGATATCGAGCAGTTTACCAGCAAGGCATCGCGCATTATGGTTGCCATGATTGCGGTACAAATGGATGGTATGGAAGTTGAAATGCGCGCTGCGGCTAAAGAAATGGAGAGCCAAGTGGCACAGTTCCGCGAACAGGGCTTGAGTGAAGAGATGATTGCGCAAATACAAAGCGGTATGGCCGAGGCAAGACGTGCGATGGATGAGGCCGAAAAAGCGCAAAAAATGGCCTCGGCCGACGACAAAGCGTTGATTAAAGCCAATTCTACCTGGCTTGAGGCGCAAATGGAGAGCTTCTCTGGGGCAGATGACGACAGTGATATGTACGACGCTGAATAGAGATTTAGCGCCTCTCCATGTCGGGGTGGCTTAACCAAGCTGCCCGTGTTGATAATCATCGAAGGCCTGATAGAGCTCTTCGCGTGTATTCATAACGAAGGGACCGTGTCGAGCAATGGGTTCGTTCAGCGGTTCGGCCGCAAAAATCATGGCCTTACCCTGACCGCTCAGTGTCAGGGTCTGCTCCTCTGTAAGCAGGGCTAGGTGTTGTGCGTCCACCCGCTTGTCTGCCACAGTCACATATCCCGCGTATACGTATAGCAGGGCTCTTTTGGGGAGCTCTAGACTGATTTCGCCAGCCAGATCTACATCTAATAGCTGAGGCTTCGACACGATATCGCTAATTGGTCCAGTTACGCCCTGCTGGTGTCCGGCCATCACTCTAACGGTTGAGTTACTAAATTTCAGGCTGGGAATTTCGTTGGCGCGAATATCTTGGTAGCGCGGCGCCATCATCTTATGTTGCGCGGGTAGGTTGACCCACAGCTGAAATCCCCACAGCCTACCCTGTTGCTGTTCAGGCATCTCGGAGTGAATGATGCCACTACCCGCCGTCATCCATTGCACGCCACCCGGCTCAATCACGCCTTCGTTACCGTGGCTATCCTTGTGGCGCATGCTGCCGGTGAGCATGATGGTCACCGTTTCAAAGCCCCTGTGCGGGTGGCTAGGAAAGCCCGCGAGGTAGTCCTTAGCTTCATCTGAGCGAATCTCGTCGAGCATCAGAAACGGGTTGGCCTCGGGTAGCAGATGGGTTCCAAGTGACCGGTATAAATTGACGCCAGCACCGTCGCTCGTGGGTTGGGCGGCGATGACCTTAATGACTCTTTTCACGGTGTATACCTCTTAGCTTTTTCAGATGGTAACTCAGGCTGCGCTTAATTGTGCTTGCGCGTCTGCTAGGGCCTCGGGTCTTTTGTCTGCCGAACTGAGTGTTTCAGCGTAAATAAACGAAACATCCTTTAAGCCAATGAACGCAAGAAACTGTTTCACAAAGGGCGCTTGGCTATCTTCCGGGGTATTGGCATAGGCACCGCCGCGAGTGGCGATAACCGTGACGGGTTTGCTTTTTAGTAGGCCTTGCGGGCCGTTGGCGGTGTATTGAAACGTCCGGCCCGCGCGCGCTAAGTGATCCATCCACGCTTTCACCTGCGAAGGTACGCCAAAATTGTACATAGGCAGGCCAATCACTATCTGGTCGGCAGCTTCAATTTCTGCAATCAGCGTGTTCGAGAGCGCCTGAATAGGTGCTTGTTGATCATCGGGTTGAGCCGCATTGATGGCGCCAAAGCGATGGGCATCTAGGTGCGGGATGGGCGAGCTGACCAGATTACGTTCAGTGACGTGGCTGGGTTGATGGTTTGTCAGCCAGTGGTCAATTAATTGGTTTGAGCTGGAGTTCTCGCCTAGGATGCTGGTTCTAATAATCAGTGCGTGCATAACAACCTCTATATTCATGTTTTTTGAACGTTTATTTACTATAAATACTGTGTTGATATATTAAAAACGGTATATTTTGAATTAATTGATCAAAAAATTTGAGGTTAGGTGTTTTGTGCTCACATTAGAGGCGTTATCGGTGCTCGATGCCATCGACCGAAAAGGCAGTTTTGCCGCCGCAGCGCTTGAGCTGCATAAAGTTCCCTCGGCATTGTCCTATACGGTTAAACAGTTGGAGTCCTATTTGGCTTTGTCGTTGTTTGATCGGTCTGGGCAAAAGGCGGTACTGACTGCTGAGGGGCGCATGGTGTTAAAGCAGGGGCGTGAATTGCTTCAAGGTGCTGAGTTGTTAACTAATAAGGCGCGTCTGGTGGCGACAGGTTGGGAGCCGAGTCTGCGCATTGCCGTCGACTCCATTTTACCGATGGCGCCACTTTGGCCCTTGGTGAATACCTTGTCGCACCTGAACCCGTCCATGGAGATTGAGGTGCGAGAAGAGGCTCTCACTGGTTGTTGGGAGGCCTTGGCCGAACGGCGCGTCGATTTGCTGGTGGGTGTTTCAGATACCGAGCTCGCAGGTTTGAAAATTGCCAAAAGATCGCTGGGGGATTTGTCATTTCAACTCGTTTGCGGCGCTGATCATCCGCTCGCAACTCAGTATGCTAACGGTGTTTTGGAGGCGGATTTGAAGTCTTACGCGCAAATTGTGTTGCGCGACAGTGCAAGGCATTTGGCGCGGCGCTCCGTCGGTTTGTATCAGGTAAGGCGGCAAATTTTGGTCGACCATTATTATGCCAAAGAGCAAGCTATCCTAGCTGGCCTAGGCTTTGGGTTTCTACCGAAACGACGGATTGATCACTTTCTTGAGGATGGTCGTTTGATCGCATTGTCGGCGATAAAGCCTGAGTTTACCTCGCCCCTTTATTTAGCTTGGCGCGCTGATCATTCAGGAAGGGGGGTCAGCTGGTTGGTTGAGCATATGCTTAGCGAGCGCGCGTATAAGGATTATTTGGTTGACAACTAAGTTCCAAATATTTTCGCGTTGGTCGCGCGTTGGCAGTGAAGTAATTAAATAAATATAACGCAAAGAAAAATATGCGTATCGCTAACCATGTACGACTGTACTGCTTTTGTATAAATAATTTGGCTTGCATCGCCGCTTTAGTCGCAACACCTTTTCTTCCTGATAAAACTCCATTACCATGCCGCGCGTCCAATCATGGCGATTTATTTAAAAGGAGTTTTTCTATGCGTATTCTTCGCAAGTTACTGCCACTCGTGTGTGTTGCTACTTTACCAACCATGGCTATTGCCCAAGATTATCAGTGGGAATTGTCCGCTGCTTATACAACTGAAGATGAATCAGAGGTTGATGCTATCAATGTTGCGGGTACCTACCATTGGCAGCAAGTTTCTACCCAAGGCCACCCTTTGGCTGAAGCAGCGTTTTTAGAAAACGTTGGTGGTTTGTCGTTGAACTATTTGACTATCGATACCCCTTTTGGCGATGCTGATGCGTGGAATGTGTCTGCAGATTACTACTTCGATAGTGGTTTATATTTGGCCGGCCGTTACACCACGCCTGATGAAGGTGATGATACCTTTGGTGCGTCAATCGGCTTCAAGCCCGTAAATGGTTTGTTGTTAGCGTTAGATGCCGACGACAATGGCGATGATATCGATTACGCCGGTCGCGTAAAGTATGTTGCTAAGCTGGCTGGTGAGTCTGCATTCGGCTTAGACGCTGTGATTGCAGAAGACACTTACACCCTTGGCGGTGATTACTACTTCAACTCAGCGTTTAACCTTGGCGCCAATGTTGTTGTTTATGATGAAGCTGATTCAAGCGTGCTGAATTTAGAAGCCAAGTACTTCTTCGCACCGAACGTTTGGGCTTCTGCAACCTACGGCACGGACGTTTCCGGCGACGCTGACCTATCTGTTTGGGGCTTGGCCGCAGGCGTGCGTTTCTAATGTTTTAAAGCTGTCTCCTCATTTCAGGCCGGACATCTTCCGGCCTTTTTTATGCGCCACAATAACCCTCTATCTAGCTAAAGTTGCCTTAGTGCTGGTTTTAAACGATGATCGAACGGTCATGGCATGCGAGGATGCAACAGTGAATTGGCTAAATCCAACTTATTCTGCGAAGGATGAGCAAGGCGAAGCGGTGAGTTACCGCGACGGCAAGCGTCTGGCGTGGGCGTGGTCCGTCATCAACCCATTTTTTGCGTGGATTGGTATAGGCTTGTACACCTTAACCGATCACGTCTGGCTATTGTGGTTCCCCATTGTGCAAGGTTATGTTTTATTCCCTTTGCTGGACATGCTTATCGGTGAAGACACCAATAACCCCCCGGAAATACTCGTGCCGCAGCTCGAGGCGGATCGTTACTATCGCTGGCTGACCTATCTTGTTGTGCCCATGCATTACGTTGTGTTTATCGGCGCTGCTGTTTGGTTGGCGCGTGCCGATCTACCTTGGCATGGTTATTTGGCGGTGAGTATTACCTTGGGTTTAGCGGCTGGCCTCGGTATCAATACTGGCCACGAATTGGGGCACAAGCCACGCAAACTCGACAGATGGCTAGCTAAGTTTGTCTTGGCGGTGCCTTTTTACGGCCATTTTTGGATCGAACACAATCGCGGACATCACCGACAGGTTTCTACCCCAGAGGATGTAGCGTCGTCGCGCATGGGAGAAAACATCTATCGCTTTGCGCTGCGCGAAATTCCCGGTGCTTGTAAGCGTGCTTGGTTACTAGAAAAAGGTCGTTTAGAGCGGCGAGGAAAATCTGTATGGAGTCGGGATAATGACATTCTGCACTCCTATGCGATATCGATAGTCTTGCAGGGCGGTATATTAATTGGCTTGGGGTGGCAAATGTTGCCCTTTCTTGTCATTCACAATGTTTTGGCGTGGTGGCAATTAACCAGCGCTAACTATATAGAGCACTATGGTTTGTTACGGGAAAAATTACCCAACGGGAAATATGAGCCCTGTGCGCCTTATCATTCGTGGAACTCCAATCATAAACTGACCAACCAAATTCTGTTTCATCTACAACGTCACAGCGATCATCACGCTAACATGTCGCGCGCCTACCAATCGCTGCGAGATTTTCCTGATTTACCGCGTTTACCGAATGGGTATTACGGTATGTTTTTAGTGGCTTATGTGCCGCCGTTATGGTTTAGCGTAATGGATAAAAGACTGTTGGCGTTGAAGCATATTCAGGGTGACTTGAGCAAGGTCAATGTCGATCCAGAAAAGCGCGCTGCCATTGAGTTAAAATACGGCGCCGAGCGCGGTTGATAAGTTGGTTTGTGATAATGGCTAAATGGGTTTTAAAAAGTTTACTCAGTATGGTGTTAATGTTTTGTGTCAGTGGTTATGCGCTGTACATGACAACGGGCCAAGCGCCATGGAGCTTATTGGGGCATTCGTCGGCGGGAGGTTTTTTCTACTCACTCTTACCCGAGGTTGAAATAGATCAGGCTAAGCAGGCTGTGCAGCAAGGTTTAGGCAGTGTTGAGCACACCGTTAATCAGTTCGTGCCCAGTGATGGGTGGGGGGCTGAACAAAAAGCCAGTATGAGTGATACGACAGAAATTTACCGTTGGGTTGATGATCAAGGTGTTACGCATTTCAGTGAAACGCCGCCAGAAGGTGGCGTAAGTGACAAGCTAAAATTGGCGCCACTGGCGAACGTTATACCTGCACAAAAGCCGGTAGATAAGGTGCCTGAACAAGACAAAATACTGCAGTCTCTGCGCGAGAATATCGAGCAGCAAGAGGCTGAAAAAGCACGTATATTAAATGAGTTGTAAATAAGTGGGGCGAGGAATAGGGATGATGGAATCGAAATAAAAGCACCTAGCGCAAGGCTAGGCACTTTTATAGCAGGCGCTAAGTGATCAACTATTCAGCCTTATTGGTGCGTCGTCTCGCCCAGCCTAAGCCAATCAAGCCAAAGGACAAGAGTAACAGTGAGCCTGGTTCTGGCACGTCAACCGGCGTGTTAGAGAAGGAAGACGCCTGAATGAAAATACCTGAATCTAGAATGTAGTCGCTGCCATCGGCTATGGCGAATTTCATTGTGTGCACGCCGCTAGACATTCCCTTCAGTGCAACGTTAAACGCCTTGGTGAAACCATCGTACTGCAGGTTGTAGGTGCCTGACTCATTGTCATTGTAATAGCTGGCGTTGCTGCCATTGTTAACATTATTAATGGCAATGGGGGTTAGGTCAGGTAATAACGCCACGTTAATACCGTCGACATAAAGTGCAAATATGTCGTTGAACTGTGAGTTCACATATTCATTGTATTCTTCCGAGGCGAATATGAAGTTGAAGTACAAGTCGCCGCCTAAGCCGCCATCAAATTCGAAATCGAAACTCAATGTTGTGGCATCCAAGGTTGGGTAACCAGAGAGCGCTGATAAGTCAGTATCACCTGCAAAACCGTTATTGGTGCTTAAGCCAGAGTTGTTGTTAGGCCCAACGGCACCGGCAGCGCTGCCGGTTGTGAGTAGTACGCCGGTGTCAAATCCTAAGCCAGAGCTTAGGCCGTCTGTAAAAAATCCCGACGCACCATTTGCACCGACATAGCTAATGTTGGAGACAGAAATTCCGCTGCCAACGATATCACCAGCGAGCAGTGCACCGTCGTTTTCAGGCGTTACAACCAGCGCGCTGGCGGTGTGGCAGAAAAATGCAGTGGACGTTAAGCCGAGGGCGAGTAGAGTATTCCTTTTCATATCAATTTCCTTATTGATAATTTTTTCATAGATGAATGGCTTGCAAAACTATTTTCCAAGCTGTCGACATTCAGCAAGTATCGTGCCAGTTTTATTTGGGCGGCATTCTGTACGTTTTTTTGGGAGGTTTTCTATCTGCGAGCTACCAAATGGTTTGCTCTAGTGCTAACTCATTAAAATTTCCATCACCTTGCTAGCCTCATAATCCCAACGTATGATGCAGCCCCAGTTTTTTTAAAAGGCGCGCTCGGTGATCACTGCAAAAAAGCCCTATGGACTCATGGATAACTCATTTATTTCCGCTGGCGGTTATGAAGGTGTTAAGCAGCTTGTCGGAATTTTTTACGACATCATGGCAAGCATTTCCGAAGCGAAAGACATTCACGAGATGCACACCGATGAACAGCTAATTCGGCGGGATAAGTTAACTCGGTTTTTGTGCGGCTGGTTGGGTGGTCCGCGCTTATTTTCAGAAACCTACGGGCCCATTAATATTCCCAAAGTGCACAGCCATCTACGGGTAACCGAAGTCGAGCGCGATGCGTGGTTGTTGTGTATGGAGAAGGCCCTAGCGCAAATGCCTTATGAGGCCGATTTCAAGGTGTATTTGCTCGATCAGTTGCGCATCCCAGCCGAAAGAATTAGGCAAACCGCACAAGGGTAGTCTTTAGTCTATTTTTTTTGCGCGCCTACTCATTAATGCCGTATCGATTTACGCCTCAGCTATTGGCGAATACGGACCAGCGCTCGACTATTTTCTCACCATCGTAAAGCGCAATGTCGCCAAACTGTAAAAACACGAATTCGCTTTGATTGGGTCTGAGGAAAATCCAATCATCGGCTGCGAGCGCGATAGTGGTCGAGCCGTTGAGCATTTCTTGATTCGTGGAACGACCGTAGAGGTTGTTGTTCGTTAAACCTTTCGGCGACGTGGGTGTGGCCTTCCAGTAACCACCATAAGTAAAAAAGCTTTGGGCTTTATTGGGGTTCCACAGCGCTTGAGCTTTACCGAGGTCGATACCGGGAATTTGCGTTGACATTGCTTGCTTGAGAATGGGTGTGGCGATATAGCTGGCGGGGCTATGGTCGGCCAGGCTAGCTAAATCAAAGTCTTGCGGTTTGACTAAACAAGAGCCTGCACTGAGCTCATTAAAGGGGAAGCTGCCTTGGCTGTAGAGTTGGTAGGTGGGGCTGCCGCCGCAATTTAAAGTTAGCGCCGCCACCCGTTCTGCACCTAATTTGGCAATCAGTAAATCTACCGCTGCTCGATAGCGTTGCATGGCTTTATCTCGCCAGTAGCTAGCGCTGCCGGGCAATTTTGCGATATGGGGTTCATAGCCCATTAAACCACCCAAGGCTAGGAGTGGATCGGCTTCTATTTGATCGACCATTGCTGACAAGGTGTTCTTGTCTGTGACACCGCCGCGATGTAAACCCACATCTATTTCAATATTGATGCGCATGATTTGGTTGTTGCTGTGCGCTAGCGCTTGGTATTGATTCAGCCTGGCAGGGGTATCGATTAACCACTGCAGTTGTAGGCTTGGATCAAAGGTGCTGGTGGCGTGATCGTGTTGACGATAAAAATTTTCTGCGGCTTGCACCGGTATGGGTTTACCCATGAGTACGTCGGCGTTGGCAAAGGCGGTGGCAATTTGGTTGAGAAACGGTTGGTTGAATACCATAAGCCTCTGTGTATTGGTGGCTTTCATGACGTAGTTCAGCAGAGGGATTGAGGGCAATGATTTTGCCACTATGCGGTAGTGGTGTTGGGTTTGAATGTGGCGTTTCAATGTGGCGATATTTTCATCGAGTTTTTGTTTGTCGATGATGAGGCTAGGTGTTGCCAGTTGAGCGGCATTTAAGGCTGAACTGAGCTGTACAAAATAGGGGTTATGGTTTTCGCCTTTATCCGTTGGCCGCATTAACCAGAGTGCGCCGGCCCCAGCGACTGAGGCTAACAATAAATGTCTGCGCGAGAGCTTCTGGCCCATGTGTGTTCCTCTGGCTCGATGTTAGCCAAACAGCTGATGTAAATAGGGGTTGAGAAATTTGTTGTGTGGATCGACAGCCTTTCTTACTGCTAAAAAATTTTGCCAGTTCGGGTAGAGAGCCTTAAAGTCTTTACCGTTTAAGGTGTTGATTTTGCCCCAGTGTGGACGCCCGCCGTACTTTTTAAATATTGGCTCGATAGCAGCGAAATAGGGGCGGTAGTCCTCATTAAAATAGCGGTGTACGGCAATTGAAATAGTGTCGCGTTGATAAAAGGGGCTCAGCCAAATGTCATCGCCTTTGACGAAGCGCACCTCGATGGGAAAAAACACCTCGGAGAAGTTTTTCTCTAACACCTGCCTGATTTCAGCGACGGCTTTTAAGCCCTCGCTGCGCGGTAAATGGTATTCCATTTCGTTAAAGCGCACGTTGCGTTCGAGCGTATAATTCTCCCAGCTCGCGGCAATGCTGATTTCTTTGTCTATGGTTTTCATATAGCTCGACAGCACAAGCTCGCGTATTTTTGGACTGAAGCCAAGCCAGTCGCGGATATCTTTTAAGGTTTCTGCGCCGTCGTTTTGATCTATTTTTTCCGTGCTGCTCACGGGGTCATCGGTGATGTTGTGTACATCGGTAAAGCCCATGCCGGAGAAGGGAATGTAATAAAACTCTACGTTTCGATTCTGCTCCGCTAAATTTTCAACTTTTTCTAAAATATCTTCGATTTTTAACCATTCGGTCTCGCGTTTGAGTTTGTAGGGTTTAACGTTGGCCAAGGTTAGCTCGGTGACAATACCCAGAGCGCCCAAATTAACGCGTGCGGCATTAAATAGCTCTGTGTTGGCGTTGGCATTACAGCGTAGAAGCTCACCATTGGCGCAGACTAATTGTAGGTCGGTGATAAAGCTGGAAAGGCAGCCGATGTGCGCACCGGTGCCGTGGGTTGCGGTGGCGAGTGCTCCGGCCAAGCTTTGCTCGTCGATATCCGGCATGTTAATTAATGCTTGGTTGGCACTGGCCAAGGCATCGCCTAAATCACCTAGGCGGGTGCCACCGGCGATTGTGGCGCGATCGCCTTCGGTACTTAAAACCCCCTTCAATCTCGATAAGGAGACGAGCGTGTCATCGGTGGGCACTAACGCCGAAAAGGAGTGGCCTGAACCCACTGGACGAACGGTGCCGGCGGCGGTTTTCACCAAAGTTTGTAGCTCCGCAACGGATGCCGGCGCAAAACGCTGTTGCGGTAGGCAAGTTTGCGAGCCAGACCAATTGCGCCAAGGAATAGGGCGGCTGGCGGCAATTAGCGGCATGGGTAGCGCCGAGAGGGTAGCGAGCTGCACCAGCTGTGTGAGTAGAGAGCGACGTTTTACGGGCTTCATGGTTGCGCGGCCTCGGCTGGCGTCGCCATAAAGTGAATGAGGGCCTCGAAGTCTTCCGCGTTGCAATCCATACACAGCCCGAGTGGCGGCATGCCGCCAAAACCGTCGATGACGTGGGTTAATAGCTGATCCATACCCTGTTCCAGTCTTGGCTGCCAGGCGTTGACGTCGCCGGTTAGTGGTGCTCGGCTGCCGGCATTAACGTGGCAGGCGTAGCAGCTGCGTTGGTACAGAGCCGCTAGATTGGCGTCTTTTGGCATCATCGAGCGCGGGTCTTGTGCACCAGTGGGCGCTGGCTCACCGCAGCCGAGCAGAAGTAGGCCGGTCAGAAGTGCGAGGGCTAGGCGTTTGATGCTGTCGCGCTGGCTTGAGTACATGGGTGGTCCATCCGTTGTGGTCGTGGATCTATCGTGTCAAAGCATTAAAGTTAGTTAATGCTAGCTTTTAAGGTTAAGTGATAGATTGATGATGGTCAAGCAGGATTTCTGAGGTGCTGTGATTGGCGCTTTTCTTTTCTGTCTTTTCGGAGCCTTTTTTGAGTGGTGTCAAAATCTTATGGCACGTACTTTTATGGTTGCGTTACTTGACGCTGGTGAGTGGCTATTACGGTGTTTGTGCCGCATTGAATTATCGAGGTTATTTCGTCGGCAAGGGTGTGCAAGGTATAGTGTGGCACTGTTGATTTTGTCCAGAGAAAACTATGACCAGTGCTTTTCCATTATTGTTAGACGCTTGGCGTTTCTTTAAACAACACCTCTGGGCCATTAGCTTGCTGATTATCCCTGTGATTATTCCACTCGAATTATTGAAGCTGTTGCTTGGATTGCGGGTGCAGAGCGCCGACATTGACGATGGCAACTTGTGGGCCGGGTTGGTGCTGGGTTTGCTATTTGCGCCGCTGTATCAGGGCGCATTGATTCATTTTATTGCGGCGCAATTACGCGGTGTCGATAGCAGTCTATCTCAGTGCTTTGCGTTGGGGTTGAAATATTGGCTGCCCTTGGCGCTGCTGTATTTGGTTACGGGTTTACTCAGTATTGTTGGCTTTTTGTTGCTTATTTTTCCTGGTTTTTTTCTGATGAGTCGATTTGCCTACGCTGATCTGTACTGTGTTTTAAACGGTATGGGGCCACAACAGGCGGTAGTCAAAAGTTGGCGAGAGAGTCGAGCCGATTTCGCTTTGTTGTTAACAGGGTTGGTGGTTATCTACAGTGCGGTGTTTGTGGTGAGCTTTGGTGTCAGCTCGTTTTTGCAAACGCTGAATGTTGGCCAGACACTGTCCACGGTATTAACCAGTGTCATTGAAGCGGTGCTGTCGGCTCTGTTCACACTGTTTGCATTTCGTGTTTTTAGTCAGTCCAGCGAGCGCTTTAGTATTGAAAAAACCTTGCACTAACGCAGAATTTTTCGCCAGTACATTTGCAGCATGTCGGTGGCTTCGTTTAGGGCGAAGTCGGTGGGCATGTCGGGATCTTCCAAGGCCAGCTCAATGGCGCTAGTGCCCATTTGCAGGATCAAGCGCATGCGACGTAGGTTGTCGGGGTGGGTATCGAGTTTTAGCGGTTGAGCCCAGTGTTCGGCCGCCCATTGGCTCATGGTGTAGTGAGATTCGAGCAGTACATCTTGCATTACCGGCAGCGCCCGCAAAGCGCGTAGCAGCGCTAGCCCGGCGGGCTCGTTCAAGGTGACATCCAGTGTCTGCTGCAATAACTCTCTTAAATTATCGATCAGCGTATTGGCATTGTCGGGTTTGAAGTATCGGCTCGACCAAGTCATGAGTACTTGGTTTTGCTTATCCATTAAGCGCGCGCCTAAGGTATAGAGTACGGCGTACTTGTTGGGGAAGTAGCGGTACAGTGCCGGCACGGTAATACCAGCGCGCTCGGCAATATTATTGGTGGAAATGGAGTCTACGCCGCGCTCTTCTAGTAGTTCAGCGGCCGCCCGTAAGATTCGTTCATAGGTTTCAATGGCACGGGCTTGCTGGGGTTTATTTTTTTCCAGCAAGGGCTTGGGGAGTTCACGATGCATCGTGCAATACCTGAAATTTGTCGCCTACTAATACCAGACAGGATTGTGCCTGTGCGAGATAAGCATTTTCGCCGAACGCCGCAGCTTTGGGGTTGGCAGGTTTGGCGCTTTCGCCCTTGCCATAGGCCGGCATACTGTTGATGCTGCGCAAGGTGATGTAGGGCTCCATGCTGGGGTGTTTTTCTGCGGTCATTTGATCGATGCTCGGCATCACGCAGCGCTCACAGGGATAGCCGAACCGAATGTTGTAGCCTTGGCCCATTAAACCGGCAAGCTTATGTTCCGCGAAGGCGGCAAGGCCGGTGATGACGATGTTGGGGCGAAAGCGATTCATCGGTACGGGTGTTTCGCCTTTTGCCGCGAGTGCGGCGTTTAGGGCATCGAGGCTGGCTTGATTGGCCATTAATAAGGGTGCCATGTCGGCGAAAACCGTGTGTGTTTGCTCGCCTAAATACTGAGGCTTAGACATGGGCCTAGGTTGGTTTGCTAGGCGCACCAAGCGCCACTTTTTTTGCCTCGTTACATTTTTTTCATTTACATGTTGCTCGCCTGAGTTCTTCTCATTTAAAGCCTCGCTGAGCCAAGCGCTAACAGCGTCGCCTTCGTCCAGCACTTGCACGTTATCGCCCCAGATCACTGCGCTAAACGGCGCGCCCTTGCCGGCGTATTCGCGTGCAATGGCGCATTCGCCGTGAGCACTTTTGAGAATCAGGTGGCTGTCTGTTAACTGTGTTTGAACAAGCGCCATGGTGGGCAGGCGGCGTTGGGTGACAAACTTATTATTGTCGTCGATGATCATCCAGCGGCGGTCGTCTTCTAGCCCGCGGATGTCGAGCTGAGCACGCTCTAGGCGAATACCTCGTAAGCTTTTAACCGGGTAAATGAACAAATCTGTGACGCAAATACTCATCATCGTCCCTGCTTTCAATGGTAATGGAGAGTGATGCTAACCTATGTTAGTCGTGTTTTTTGGCGAAAGCGGCAAGCTGTTCTGCGCTGGCAGTTTGTTGGTGCTTCTCTTTCCATTCGCTGTAGGGCATGCCGTAAATGCGTTCGCGTGCGGCTTCGTAATCAATGTTGATATTTTTCTCTTCAGCGGCACTCACATACCATTTGCTTAAACAGTTGCGACAAAAGCCGGCGAGGTTCATTAAATCGATATTTTGCGCATCTTTGCGCGCATCTAAATGGGCGAGCAGGCGTCGAAAAGCGGCCGCTTCTAACTCAATTTGTGTTTGTTGATCTAAATCTGAAATGTTGGTCATGAGAGTAGCTCACTGAATAAGAGGGTGGGAAGAAGGTCGCCTTCATTGACGCTAGTGTGGGGTGCCACTAACGCCAAGGCATTGGCCCAGACGGTGGACGACAACACGCCTGAGTTTTGATCTGGGTAGGCATCTAGGCTGGCGTTATTTTGCACCTGTACGCGCAAATACTCTTGCCGAACCTGAGACTTTTTACGGGTAAAATTGGCCCGCATGGGTACTATTAAGGGCTGGCTCGGGCTGCCTTGTAAAGTTTTAATAAAGGGTCGTACGAACAATAAAAACGTCACGAACACGGCGACTGGATTGCCCGGTAAACCAAAAAAAGGTGTACTGCCCACGTGACCAAAGGCCAGCGGTTTGCCGGGTTTTAAGGCCAGCTTCCACACGTCGAGTCGGCCTAGTTGTTCAACACAGGCTTTAACGTGATCCTCTTCGCCCACCGACACGCCACCAGTGCTGATGACGAGGTCGGCATTTGCCGCGGCGTGTTCGAGTGCACTAAGGGTTGCCGCGTGGCTATCTTCAATCACGTCGCAATAGCTAATATCAGCGCCCAGTTTGGTTAATAGCGCCCGCAACATGGGCTGATTGGAGTTGTAAATTTTACCCGCACTCAGCGCTTGGCCTGGGGCAAGGAGTTCGTCGCCGGTGGCTAAGATGGCAACGCGAAGAGGCCTGAGTACGTCGATCGACTGCGTGCCGATGGCGGCCAATAAACCGAGATCTTGCGGCGCGAGGCGATGGCCCTTGGTTAGGATGCGACCGCCCTTGGCGATATCCGAACCGGCAAGGCGAATGTTGTTGCCGAGTTCCAGTTCGGCAGGAAATTTTACCCTTTCGTTCTCTAGCGTGCAGACCTCTTGCATGGCCACGGCATTGGCACCAGGTGGTATGGGCGCGCCGGTGAATATGCGCGCACATGTGCCTGCTTGCAAGGGTGCAGCGGCTTGCCCGGCGGCTAGGCGCTGGCTAATGACGAGGCCGTGGTTCAGCGCTGCTGGGTTGCCTAAGTCGTTAATGTTTACGGCGTAGCCATCCATGGCGCTGTTATTTTCTGAGGGTACATCGATGCTGGAAAAGACATCCTGTGCCAAGGTTTTCCCCAGCGCTTGCTCGAGTGCCACAGCGTCAGTTTTCTGTGCGGGTACGGCCTGATGAAGAATGGCGGCTAGGGCATCGTCGATGCTGGTGAGCGTAGCCTTCTGGAGCTTCATGGTTGCTGTTTTTGTTGTAGTAGCGCGACGAAATTGCACGGTTTATGGCGCGCATCTAATTGTTGTTCTAGTACTTGCCAGCCGGTGTTGCAGGCATTGGTGGAACCGGGCAAACAAAAAATAACCGTGTAGTTGGCCAGCCCGGCCAGCGCGCGCGATTGCATGGTGGAGCTGCCGATGTCTTGGTAAGACACTTGCCGAAACAATTCGCCAAAGCCAGTAATTTCTTTATCGAGCAAGGGCGTGATGGCCTCGGGCGTGGAATCGCGCCCAGCAAAACCTGTGCCGCCGGTGACGAGAATGACATTGACGCTGGCGTCGGCAATCCAGGTCGAACAAGCGGCGCGAATTTGGTAAATGTCATCTTTAACGATGCGCTTTTGTACCAGCTTGTGGCCCGCTTCCGTAAGGCGCTCGATGAGTGCTTGGCCCGAGCTGTCGGTGGCGTCAGTGCGCGTGTCGGAGACGGTCAGTACGGCAATATTAAGTGCAACAAATGCGGTTGAGGTCATGCCGTTAATCCTGTGTGTGCGATGACAAAATTGGCAATGGCGTCTATGTCATTGAGGTCTAAGCGCGGCCCTTGGCAGCCGTAGTCTGCTGGCTTCAGTTCGGCGCTATCGGTGGCGATGGCGAGCAAATTTTCCACCGCATCGGGCAGAGACGAGCGATTGTTTTGCGCGCGAATCACTTGAATTTTTGGGTGCTTGGCCAGTTTAAAGCCCTCGATGATGACAATGTCTACTGGGCTTAAATGGGGCAGTAAATCGTCTAGTTCGGGCTCGGCTTCTTCCCGCAATTCGTGCATCAAGGCCCAGCGCTTGCCTGAGGCCAACAAGACCTCGCTGGCACCGGCCTCTCGGTGTTTAAAACTGTCCCGCCCTGGTTGGTCTATATCGCAGGTGTGGTGTGCATGTTTGATGGTAGATACGCGAAAGCCGCGCTCGCATAAAGCCGCCACAAGTTGGGTAACTAAGGTGGTTTTACCGCTGTTTTTCCAGCCAGTGATACCGAAAACTTTCATTGCCTAGGTCGTCAGTTAGAAATTGCTTAGGTGGTGAAGGTGGATCTTACCAGATTCTGTCGAGGCCATAGGCCGCTGGTTGTGCCTGTTGGGTAGGATTGAGGGTGACTTATGCCCAGCTTTGCAGGTTTTCGGCGCCGGCCACTTGCTGGTAGTCACTAAAGCAGCGACAGGCCGGGGTGTCACAGCCGCTCGCCGCTCAAGCCGGTGGCATGGCCTGAGTCGTGTTTCTTTGGGTTAGCTGAGATATACTGCAACGCTCGAATTATCAGACACTTAGACTCATGAGCTATCAGGTACTCGCCCGTAAATGGCGGCCGCGCATATTCCGTGAAATGGTGGGGCAGGAACATGTGCTGCAAGCGCTGATCAACGCGCTCGACCACAATCGCTTGCATCACGCCTACCTCTTCACCGGTACCCGAGGCGTGGGTAAAACCACGATCGCGCGGATTTTAGCCAAGTGCTTGAATTGTGAAACCGGGGTCAGCTCCGAGCCCTGTGGTAAATGCGGCGCCTGTATCGAAATTGCCGAGGGCCGCTTTGTCGACTTGATTGAAGTGGATGCCGCCAGCCGCACCAAAGTGGAAGACACCCGCGAGCTGCTGGAAAATGTCCAGTACGCCCCGTCTCGCGGTCGCTACAAGGTCTACCTGATCGATGAAGTGCACATGCTCTCCACCAGCAGTTTCAATGCCCTGTTGAAAACCTTGGAAGAGCCGCCACCGCACGTGAAGTTTCTGCTCGCCACCACCGACCCGCAAAAATTGCCGGTGACGGTGTTGTCGCGCTGTCTGCAGTTTAATTTAAAGAACATGAACCCTGAGCGCATCGTTGGGCACTTGGCGTTTGTGTTGGAAAAAGAGTTGGTGCCCTGCGAAGATGCCGCACTCTGGCAGCTCGGGCGCGCCGCCGATGGCAGTATGCGCGATGCCTTATCGCTCACCGATCAGGCCATCGCCTTCGGTAACGGTAAAGTGACTGAGGCCGATGTGCGCGCCATGCTCGGCACTATCGATCAGCAGTTTGTCTATGCCATTTTGCAGGCCATAGCGACCGCCGACGGCCAAGCCATCTTCAATGCCGTGAATCAATTGGCCGAGCAGGCGCCGGATTACCAAGGCGCGCTGGCTGAACTACTCTCGGTGCTGCACCGCATCGCCATCGCGCAGGCCCTGCCCGCGGCCATCGACAACAGTTTTGGCGACCGCGAACAGGTGCTGGATTTAGCGGCCAAAATTCCCGCCGAAGACATTCAACTGTTCTATCAAACGGCGCTGCTTGGGCGCCGAGATTTACCCTTGGCACCCGACCCGCGCTCCGGCTTCGATATGGTGCTGCTGCGCATGCTGGCGTTTAAGCCGCAGGGTGTTGCCGATCTACCGAAGGCGGCGCTCGGCGCACCGGCAGCGGGCACGCCTGCTGCAGCGATGCCAGCCACACCGGCGGAGTCGCCAGCAACCGATAAATCGGTCGCGCCAGCGCCTAGCGCCGGTGCCCCTAGCACGCCCGAGCAGGCAAAAGCCCTGGTTGCAGCGCAGGTTGAGCCAGCGCCAGTGACCGCATCAACGGTGTCTACTGCACCGGCGCCGAATTCAACGTCTGGCAGTGAGGCTAATCCAACGTCAACTAACCCAGCGGCCGTGGCAGATAGTCCGCCTTGGGATGACGATGATCACGCTGCGTCAAACTTGTATGCCGATGAAGACGCGGGTTCTGAACCCCTGTCCACGTCAGCGCAAGCGCCTACAGCACCCCAGCCGGTACAGGCAGTCGCTAGCTCGGTTCTGGCTCCAAGCGTTGAAGCCCCGGTAGCGGCGTCTACACCGGTAGTGCCGGCGCCCGCCGTGGTTGACGTTAAACCTGCGATTCAACCGCTGCCGTCACCTGTTGCCAATACGCCGCAACCGCCAGCCCACGCGCTGCCCCTAGATAACCAAACCGGCCGGGCTGCACCTGCTGTTGATGTTAACCCAAGCAAGGCGCAGGTTTCGCAAGCTCAACTAGCCGAGGCGGTTCACAGTTACCATCTGGTGACCTTGAAACCCAGTGATTGGCAAGGTTTATACCTCGAGCTGAAAATAGGTGGGGTGTTGCAAAGCACCGCGGCTAACAGTCAATTGGTGGCGGTAGAAGATAATCGCTTGCGTTTTGTGCTGGATCAAGCCAATGCCAATTTATTTGATGTGGGCCATCAATCGCGTCTGGCCGATCAATTAACGGCTTACTTCAACGAGCCGGTATTGGTAGACATTAGCCCCGGTGAGTTAACCGCTGAAACGCCGGCGGCAACTGCGGTGCGGTTAAAAGCCGAGCGCGCGGCCAGTGCGTTAAACAGTTTACAAACCGATCCGTTATTGCAAAAACTGGAGCGGGAATTTCAAGCCAGTTTAGATATCAATACGGTAGAACCTTTGTAGGCAGCATCAGCGCTTTAGCTGGCTGGCTATGGGTCAATGTGAGAGGTAGATATGTTTGGAAATATGGGCGACCTGATGAAACAGGCGCAACAAATGCAAGAAAAAATGCAAAAGATGCAGGAAGATCTTGCTAATGCCGAAGTCACCGGTGCAGCCGGCGCCGGCCTAGTCACCGTGTTGATGAATGGTCGCCACGATGTGCGCAAGGTGAGCATCGACGACGCTTTGATGTCGGAAGACAAAGAAATGCTCGAAGATCTTTTAGCCGCAGCGGTGAATGATGCGGTGCGCAAAGTGGAAGAAAAAAATAAGGAAATGATGGGCAGTATCACCGGCGGCATGCAAATGCCACCCGGCTTTAAAATGCCGTTTTAAGTATACATTGTGCAAATTTTATCAGGCCCTTGGCCGAGCAAGCTGCTAGAAAATCCTAGCGTTCGATGAATGTAACCGCGGTACACCATGTTTAGTCCTCTGATTGATGAGTTAATGAGTTCACTGCGCTGTCTGCCCGGCGTCGGGCCTAAGTCTGCTCAGCGAATGGCGCTGCACTTGCTCGAGCGCGACCGCGAAGGCGCGTCTCGACTAGCGAAAGCGCTGGCTGAATCGGTTGACGGTGTGAGTGAATGCAGTCGCTGCCGCACGCTAACGGAAGAAGAGTTTTGCACCATTTGCAATAACCACCGGCGGTTAAAATCTTTGCTGTGTGTGGTGGAGACGCCGGCAGATGTGTTGGCCATCGAACAAGCCGGCACTTACAAGGGCACGTATTTTGTCTTGCACGGGCACTTGTCGCCTATCGATGGCATAGGCCCGAGCGATTTAGGGCTCGATCAATTGCAGCAATTGCTGAGCACCGGCGAAGTTGAAGAAGTGATAATGGCAACCAATCCCACCATCGAGGGCGAGGCCACCTGCCATTATATTTCCGAGCGCGCTAAAAAATTACAAGTCACCGTATCGCGCATTGCTCAAGGTGTGCCCCTTGGGGGCGAACTGGAATACATCGATGGCGGTACACTGGCGCATGCATTTTCCAGCAGGCAGAAAATTTAATGACCATTCCTATCGAACCTATTTGGGTCGACGACAAAGCAACGCTGGATAATTTGTGCACCGCCTGGATGCAACAAGCCGCTATCGCCATAGACACCGAATTCATGCGTAGCTCCACCTACTATCCTCACGCCGGTTTGATTCAGGTGGGCGACGGTAAAGGCTGCTACTTAATTGACCCCTTGGCGATAAAAGATTTGTCGTCGCTGACACGATTGATGACCCATCCAGACACGGTAAAAGTCATTCACTCCTGTTCGGAAGATTTAGAAGTGTTTCGCTTTTTACTCGGTGTTGTTCCCTCGCCATTGATGGATACACAAATTGCTGCGGCCTATGCCAATATGGGTTTTTCCTTGGGTTATGCTGCGCTCATTAACGATCAACTGGGTATTGCGTTAGATAAGGGTGAAACCCGTTCAGATTGGATGCAGCGGCCGTTAAGTCAATCGCAGTTGCACTATGCCGCTTTAGATGTGGCCTACCTGTTAATTGTGTACGGTAAAATCTTAGTCGCGCTCAAAGCCTTGGGTCGGCTTGATTGGGTGCGGGAAGAGTGCGCGATTTTGGTGTCCGCCGCCAATACCGATGATGATTACTCCGAGGCTTACACAAAAATTAAACTGGCGTGGAAATTATTTCCCGATCAACTGGTGGTGCTACAGCAACTGTGTATCTGGCGCGAAACCCAAGCGCGGTTATCGGATGTACCCCGCAATCGCCTGATGAAGGAAAATGCGGCCTGGGAAGTGGCGCGTAAAAAGCCCACTAATACAAAGCAGTTGGCGGCCATTGACGGCATGGGCCATCGCACCTTAAAAGAACACAGCGACGAGGTGTTGGCATTGGTGGCAACTGCGTCTGCGCTGCCGGCCGAATCACACCCTCCACGCCTGCCAAAACCCTTGACCCCTGCGCAAGGGGATATTTTAAAGGCGTTAAAAAGTATTGCCCTCGACGTGGCGCAAGCGCAGGCTATTACCTCAGAAATTATCGTTCGGAAGAAAGATTTGGAGCAACTCACCCGCAGCGTTTTGGCCGGCGAGGTGGCTCTGCCCGCAAGTTTGCAAGGCTGGCGCTATGAAGTTGTCGGCAAGCTAATGGAAGTAAAGGCCCAGGAATTGGCTGTTCAATTCGACTGCGAGAACCCAATATGACTGACGCCCTAAAAAACTTGTGTGAAGTGTATAAAAGCCCGAAAGACAGCGACATGTTTTTATATGTTCGCAAGACCGTTGGTTTATCTCGTGTGCCAGAGGCACTGCTGGAAAAATTTGGCAAGCCGGTATTGGCCATGACTTTACTCTTAAAAGATGGTCGAAAATTGGCGCGGGTTGATGTGGAGAAAGTGAAGTTGGCACTGGATGCTAACGGCTTCTTTTTACAACTGCCGCCGCCGAAGGATGACTATATGACAGACGTCAACAAGCATAATTCAAAGTTGGTATAAGTTATGGCTTGGGCTCGAGATTACTGGCGAGAAACGCCGCTGGCAGAGATGACGGCCTACCAGTGGGAAGCCTTGTGCGATGGTTGTGCGAAATGTTGCTTGCAAAAGTTGGAAGATGAAGACGATGGTGAAGTTTATTACACGCGTCTCGCCTGCCAGTTGTTAGACCTAGAGACGTGCCAGTGCACTGATTACTCGAACCGTTTACAGCGGGTGCCCAATTGCTTGCAATTAAGCGCGGATAAACTGGAAGATTTTCACTGGCTGCCGGTTACCTGCGCCTACCGTTTAGTGGCTGAAGGCAAAGACCTACCCGACTGGCACCCGTTAATTTCCGGCAGCCGCGAGTCGGTTCACACCAGTAAAATCTCTTTGCGTGGTCGCGCTAAATCTGAACGCAGTGTGCCCGAAGCGGATTGGCAAGACGAAGTCGTTCACTGGGTAGATTTATAACATGACATTTTTGGAACAAATAAATGGAAGATCCTAATACGCCCTTTATGTGGTACACCTATCTTGCTGGTGTGGCGGGTTTGATGGTAGCGACCTGGTGGATGTTTCGCCGCAGAGGTGAGTTAGCCCAGTTCATGACAGTGACCGTTGGGGCTTGGCTGTTAACGCCTGTGGCGCTGACACCTGAGTTGCCAACTATGGCGCCGGCATTTTTTATCTTAGTGTTGGACGGATTATTTACCGATCAATCGGTTATGCGCGTGGTTTGGCCCATGGCATTCGTTTGGGTGGCTGCCTTGATGTTGAGCTTGATCGCCCGATTAATCTGGCAAAAATACCGCGCTGGGCAAAAAAATACGGCAACTGCTACAACTTCTCGAGAAGAACCAAGCCTAGAACCGTAGAGAAATAGCGGCAAAAGCTCTTTACCAAATACTGCTTGGCTATCTTTGTAGGGGCCGGCCACCAGGCTTGCAGGCCCTTTCACTCAATCAATTTTCCCCACAATATTAACGTAGCTATCTACGTAGTATTTATCCTGATGCGCAGCCAGATACTCGAGTAGTTGCCGGTGCGCAGCTGTGCTCACCGCCAAGTGATCGCCACCCACACCGTGGAAAGTGAAGCTGACAAAGCCACCGCGTTGGGTGTTTTCTTTTAACTGCGCAATGAGCGCGTCGCCGCTGATGTCGCTAGGCATATACCAAGTGGAGCCTGCCTCGAGCTTTTTATCATTGCCTTTTATCGAGGTAAATTGTGAGCCAATAGCCGTTATATAATTTTCGCCGTTAGCCAGTTTGTCGAAGCAGGGCGGCGTAAAAGTGCGCACGGTTTTGCCATCCAGCGCTTGTAGAAACGTGTTGGCCGTTGCTATCTCTTTAGTCATGTGCGCCACGCTCAACTGATCTAAGTCGTTTTCCGGATCGACCCAGTCGCGGTTGGGGAGGGAAGCGCGGCAGGGGTGAAATAAGGTGTGGTTGCCGAGTTCGTGCCCCTGCTTGGCAAGCGCCCGCCACTCGCCCATGCGGCTGGCCAACACGGGTGATGAGAGAACAAGATAGAAAGATGCTTTTAGTTGAAGGCGATTGAGCTCCGGCACTGCGTTGTCGAGCTGGCTTGCTAAGGCATCGTCGTAGGCTAGGCTAACGGCAATGCGGCCGTCGTTGGGCCAGTCTGCCTGAGCAGCCGCGCTAAAAATCAGCGGCAATAGTATCCGGCGGAAGATGTTGGCAATCGGTTGAAATTTAGTCACTGCGCGTACCTGTCGTTATTCCTTATTTAATGATGGGTGTTTGAGGCGGGACGCATGTCTCACCTGCGCACCGGTGTTGTGGTCTCGATCTTTACAGGTGCACCGCATGCTTGTCTGCAGTGTGCCGGCATGGTCGCCCTGTCGCAAGCGTTCCTGTTGCCGCCCGTATGGCTTTTACTTTTACCGCGGTAACTCAGTTACAATGCGCCCCAACGTCATTAGGGGTTAAGTTTCATGCCAGATATCGTTGTCATGTTTTTTCTGCTCGGCTTAGTGGCCGGTGTTGTTCGCTCAGATCTTAAAATTCCCAAAGCCGCCTATGACACCCTGAGCTTATTGCTCATGCTTACCATTGGCTTGAAAGGCGGGATGGCGCTTTACGGTAACTTAAATGCGGGTCTGCTACCTGCCTTGTTTACGTTTATTGCCATTGGCGCCTGTATTCCGCTCGTCCTTTTCCCGATTTTGCGTAAGTTGGTCGGCTTGAGCTTAGAAGACAGCGCCAGTATTGCCGCGCACTATGGCTCGGTTAGCGCCGGTACCTTTGCCGTGGCATTGGCTTATGTGGAAGCGCGCGAATTGGCTTTCGCGCCAGAGGTGACTTTGTATTTGGTGGCCATGGAGTTACCGGCCATTATTGTCGGCCTGTTGTTGTATCGCCGCTTTCAAGTGTCTGGGCCTGTGCAGCCGACCATGGCCCAACTTTGGCACGAGGCCTTCACCAACCGTGGCGTTATCTTACTGCTCGGTGGCGTCATTATAGGCGTTATGTACGGGCCTATTCAGGGTGCCGCGGTCACCGATTTATACACTGGTGCCTTTAAGGCCGTGTTGGCGTTGTTTTTATTGGAGATGGGTTTGGTTGCGGCGGAAACCCTTAGGCCTTTCCCCTGGCAGCAATGGCGACTACTCGCCTTCGCGCTCTTGGCGCCACCAATATTGGCTATCGCCGGTATTGTTGCAGGTAAACTCTTGGGCTTGTCGGAAGGTACCACGGTAATCTTGGCCAGCTTAACGGCGAGCGCGTCTTACATTGCTGCCCCTGCCGCGATCAAGGGCGCTATTCCCTCGGCCAATATCGGCCTAGCTATGCTGGCGTCCCTAGGCCTCACCTTTCCGCTCAATGTTATTTTCGGTATTGGTTTTTATCACACGCTTATTTTGCTGTAAGCGCCTGTTGCGCTTGTGCGCGGGCCCATTCCTCTGGCGTATTGATATTAAAAAACGCCTCGGGCCCGCAGCCACTAAAGTCCACTTGTATCCCGCCTATTGCTTTGATTAATTGCTGCAATCGACATTCATCTTGCGCCAACGCCTGCTGTAAGCGCGGTAAAAGGCTTTTATGCCAAAGCCCAAACAGCGGGTGCATGCCGTGGCTATCGCTGGCCACGGCTAAAGGTGTTTTTACGCCCAGCCCTTGGCTGAGGCGAGCAACTAAATCCATGGGGAAGAAGGGCGTGTCGGCGGCAATGGTGACTAGCCATTCTTCCGGTTGATGCTGCAGCCAAGTGAGGCCGGCGATAATACCGCTGATGGGGCCAGCACTGGGTGGCCTATCGGGCAGCATGGGCATGAGTGGCAGTGTATTGAGTACCTCACTGAAGCGATCAAGTTGACCATTAGCATTAAACGCTAAGGTGTTCACTTGCGGATTGAGTCGGGCCACGCAGCGCGCTAGCAAGGTTTTGTTGTCTAGTGTGAGTAGGCACTTATCCGTTTTACCCATGCGCATGCCTTGGCCGCCAGCGACAATCAGTCCGGCGATGTTTTCTTTTTTCAGTGTTTTCATACCTACTTGTCTGCTATGGCTGTTGTTCAGGTTTGATGGTTTTCGAGCGTCGGTCGTTTAAAGACTTGTATCGTTCTATAATAGCGTTAAATGTTGCCGAGACCGAGTGTCCTATGAATCTGGAAGATTTACGTCGAGATTATTTAATGGCTGGGCTGGATGAGAAAGATCTTGCCGCAAACCCCATAGCGCAATTTGAAATATGGTTGAAGCAAGCCATCGAACTGCAACTTAAAGACCCCACCGCCATGACCGTCGCCACGGTAGATGCGTCGGGTCAGCCGTCGCAGCGCATCGTGTTACTTAAACATGTAGATGCGGCCGGTTTTGTTTTTTTTACCAATTACGGTTCGCGCAAAGCCCGTGAATTAGCCGGCAATCAGAAAATTAGTTTGCATTTTCCCTGGCACGATATCGAGCGGCAAGTGAAAGTGTGTGGAGTGGCAGAAAAAATTAGTGCCGTTGAGTCGGCTAAATATTTTTTATCTCGACCGAAGGAAAGTCAGCTAGCGGCTTGGGCTTCGCACCAGAGTCACCCGGTGTCGACCCGTCAAATGTTGATGCAGCAGGTGGCGAGAATGAAAGAAAAATTCGCTCACGGCGATATTCCCGCACCGGATTTTTGGGGCGGCTTTCGGGTTGCGCCCCACGAAATAGAATTTTGGCAGGGTGGGGCTAACCGGTTACACGATCGCTTTAGTTATCGACGCACCGGTGAACAATGGGCGATTGATCGCTTAGCGCCTTAATGGTTAACGCCGATGCCAGCAACTCGCTCGATCGTTGGTAGATGGCGATGGCTGGTTAATACCGGGCGCGTATCAACACTTAACAGCAACAAATTTTTTATAACTGGCGAGTAATCATGCTAGATAATCCTATTTACCCCATCGGCAGCCCAAATCAACCTTGGACCGAGGCAGAAAAAACACACTGGCGCGCGCAGCAGCGCAAACGTCGTTCTTACCAAGATGATGTTGTAGCTCGCATCGAAGCCCTAGCTGAGTTTGTTCAAATTGAACAGTATGGGCAGCTCGATTACGGTTCCGATCAGTACCCATTGTTGGCGTTAAAAATAGGTGAGTGGACAACCGAAAAGGCAACCTGCTTAGTCACTGGCGGTGTGCATGGTTACGAAACCAGCGGCGTGTTGGGGGCGCTGTATTTCGCCGAGCAGGTTGCGAAGCAATATAGCGATAACATCAACCTGCTGGTCTTGCCTTGTATTAGTCCTTGGGGCTATGAAACGATTAATCGCTGGAACCCCTTGGCAGTTGATCCTAACCGGTCATTTCTACCGAGCCGCCTAGCGGCCGAGGCGAGTGCCGTGATGGATTATATCGCCGCACTGGAACTACCCCTCGATCTACACATTGATCTGCATGAAACCACCGATTCCGACAACGAGGAATTTCGCCCCGCACTGGCTGCGCGCGACGGGGTGGTGAATAAAAACTGGAATATTCCCGATGGCTTTTACTTAGTGGGTTGCACCGATCGGCCGCAACCGGCGTTTCAACAGGCCATTATTACGGCGGTTGAAAAGGTGACGCATATAGCGGAAGCCGATGCGGAGAATAAGATCATCGGTGCGCCCTTGGAACAGAAAGGCGTGATCAATTATGCGGCGAAAAAATTGGGTTTATGTATGGGGCTAACGGATGCGCCGCTCGTGACAACCACGGAGGTTTATCCGGATAGCCCGCGCGCCACGGCTGAGAACTGCGTACTCGCGCAAGTGGCGGCGATTAGCGCCAGTTTAGATTACCTGCTCGCTGCTACTAAGGCGTTAAGCTAGGTGGTGGTACCAGAGTTGGTAATTCAGGTTTGACGATAGGCGTCAGCTCGGTGTTGGGCGATTGCACCAAAACCATGAGTACGCCTTTCTCTTCCCAAAGGGTGACAGCGAAACCTTTGGCATAGCGCAGCACCGGTTGCTCATCCACATTGATGTTGCCCAAGGTTGAAAATAATGCTGCGGTAAAGGGCACTTGGTACAAGCTGCTTACTTGAGCGTTATCATTTTGCAAACGTAGTTGTGCGGCGGTTACACCTTGAATAGAGCAGTAGCGTCCGCCCAGCAACTCAGTATGTAAATGGGGCAGCTGGATACTGTTAACTAAGGTGAAATTTAATTCAGTAAAGTGGCTATCTAAACCGGCAAGATCTTGGTCTTGAAATTCAAGTGGGCGTTGTTTTAGATGGTTATCCACTACCTCTTGGGCTATCGCTATAAATAGTTGCTCTTTTTTCCATGCCTGCCATTGCGTATGCGCCATTAAGCCAAGCCCCATGAACAAAACAAAGCCGGCAGCGATCATCAGATTTGACCAGGGCTTTTTCTGAGGTAGCGGCGGATTTAAGTGGGCATTAAGCGCATCAATTTGAGCGTCACTTAAACTGACTTCAGCGATTTTTTCACGCACGAGTTCTTTGATAGGCGTATTAGCGTTAGATGTGTTCATGGTGCGGCTCGCGCTGACTCGGATGAATTATTTTCGGCGATGAGTTTCTGCCTCAAGCGATGAATTTTCGCCAGTAGGGAACCTTTCGGCATGTTTAGCTCATCGGCGGCTTCTTGGGTGCTGTAACCTAGCCAAGCCCAAAGGTACAAAATATCCTTTTGTTCGATCGACAGTGTTTTCCAAATGGCTAATAACGTGTCGCGCCGGATAATGGTATTTTCCAGATCGTCAGTATCTAAGCTGATGACATCAACCAAGTCCTCGCCGCCTTGCTCCCAGGTCACGTGTACGGGCGTATTTTTTTGTTGGCGCCAGCGATCGTATTGTAAATTGCGCATAACGGTGCGCAAATAGGCTTCAGGGGTAATTACCTTGGTGTGTTTTACTCGCAATAATCGTTCTACGGCAGCGTGCAGTAAATCGAGCGCTTCGTCATTGTCGCCGCATAATGTCACACCATAGCGATAGAGCGATTGCCACTGCTGATTGGTAAGGTTCATAGGTGAAATACTTTTGAAAGTGATATTGGCCTATGTATGGCGTCAATTTCTGTGAGCTGGAGGCGCGATCTAGCCGTGGAATCAACGCTGGTGTTTAACCGTTCGTTGAGAACATTGCCGTGTGATGTTGGTACATCATCGTCTATCCACCTAATCCATTGGTGGGCGATACTTTGAGCGAAAAATTCACTTGGGTCAATGCCTTGCGCGACGGCGATAGAGTGGATGTGAGCGAGTGTTGTTGGATGCTTTAGCATCATGGTGAGTTCATATTGCGCTCTGTTCACTTGCTGCAACTGGACTGGGCCTGCGCTGCGATGCACGATGAGGAAACAGTCTTTATCAATGCTAGGACTCGTTTCAGCAGCGGTTGAGTTTCGTGTGCCAGGCTCTGCACTGATAATTGCTTGGAAGTCCTTTAACCAGTAGCTACCTGCTACCTTACAATGCACGCATTGAACCGCGGTTGGTGTTTGCCAACGGCTGAGTGTTTGCGCCAGTGGCGTCAGCTGTGAAAATGCATGCAATGGTCTTGCCTCGGGCAGATCGCTATTGTAATAGCATTGCTGCATCGCCCACTCGATAGCCGCCAAATCACTGAAATGGGCCAGCGCGGGTTGCTGCAAAAGCCAACTGCCTAGGTGAACGCCATAGTTGTTCAAGTTGCTATGCTCTAGCGGGTGAGTGGCGGCATAGGCTCTGAACAGTTCTGGTGGCGAATAACGCGCTAACGTGGGAAAGGTGTTTTGTAATGTGGCTAACCGAGTGGCCCAGAGATTTCTACTGTAAATAGTTCCATTTCTATTTCTATAGGTATGTTCAACGAACCGTTTTTGTTGCCGCTGCAGATCCATCACAAAAGAAGTGCGCTGAGATTTTTTTACCTTGTCAGTCCTATCCGGTGTCGCGGATAACGTCATGGGTGGATTCTTGGGCGTGTGTTTAAGTGAGGTAGACTCTCTGAGCGCTACGGTTGGTTTGGCTGCCCGTGTGGTGCAGCTTTGAATATCCGTCGTCTTTTGCAGCGCTTTTGCGATTTTGGCCTCAGCAAGTAATGTGTGGGCCGAAGGCAGTTGATTGTCCCATTCGATCACGGTAGGCACCGCGCCCCAACGGGCCAGCGCTGAGCGATACAAAGCCCAGACGGGTGATGCAATGGCGGCGCTGTGGCTGTCCACTAGCCATTGGTCCTGTTGATGAAACCCGCCCAAGTGAATATAGGCAAGGTGTTTTGGGTTAATACTGTCAATCCAACGCTGTGCATCTGCGTCTGGCCAACCGTGGTGTTTGGCATTGTGTTGATTTATCCAGCAGTTGCTCAAATCAGCAATGAGTTTAGCCCCGGTTTTTTCTGCTAATCGATTGAGAAATTGGGCTTCGTTTAAGGTTTGATTCGGCCACAGCCAATAACGACAAGTATTTTCTAACGCAATGGTTTGGCCGAGAAATTGTTGAATGGCATCGACGCGATGACAAACCCAATCTAACATGCGGTTATTGAATGCGAGGGGGGCTAGGTCGCACAGGTGAATAGCGCCAGATCGCGTGAAGCAAAGATGATCAGAAATAACACTGGCGCGGCATATCTCCGCCAAATTTTTTAGCGATTGTAAATAGGTTTCATCCAAGGGATCTGTTCCGCCGATATTGAGCGAAACGCCGTGTAGCGCTACGGGGAAGGTTGCGCGTATCTTTTCCAACAGTTGATAGTTAACACCGCTGGCATTGATCCAGTTATCACTTAGTAGTTCGACGAAGTCGAGCTGCGGCGATCCTGAGATAAGAGATAAAATATGGGGCGTTCTGAGCCCCACACCCACACCGGATAAAGGCGTCACTGTGTCTACTTTGCTGGTTTTACAGCGACGACCACGCCGCCGACAATTTTTTCACAACTGCCTTGCGGTACATAAACCCATTCGTTGAGGCTGGCATCGTCACTAGCCATGGCTGCACAGCCATGTTTACCATCAAGTGCTGCACAATCGTTGTTGCCCGCTTTGGCGATACCCGCACATTTTTCCCAAGCACTGGGTTGATCGGGTACAGCGTTAGCGCTGTGCGCCAATCCTATCGCAACGAGTGTGGCACAAGTGGATGCTAGAGTAGTTTTCATGGCTGAAGTCCTTGTTGAAAAGAAAAATAAGGTCATGCCTTTATAAAGACGTCAAATGTGCCTATTTGATTGCGCTTAAACAGAATATTTTTCGGTTAAACGAATAAAGCGCTTAAACCGCCTAGGATTGCTGGACTCGGTGTTGCTGTTACCCTAGCTGATTGACCTTGTATTCAGCCCAGCTGCTACACTCGGTGCGTCATAAGCGTTATCGGTGCAACCTTTTGCACTATGATGACCGTTCACACAAAAGGATATTCAGGATGAAACTCGTTAAGTCATTGATATTGGGTCTATTTGCAGCAAGTTTATCGGCGGTGACCGTTGCTAAAGAAGACGTAACCAATTTGTGGTACAGCGAAAAGGGTCTAGCTGGGAAACAAGTTTTTCATAAAACCGGAGAAAACAGTTATGAAGGCCTTTTGGAAGTGGGCTGGAACAACCGTCGGTACAAGGTCGAAGAGCGGTTAAGTACCGATGATGACGACTATCTCGTCGCGTATAAAGCCAGCGGTACCACGGCCTTTGGTTCCAAAATCGAAGAAACCTTTGAGTGGACCGGTTCCCTCGCGCGCTGGAACAGTACCAAAGATGAAGGTGAAATACTCGGCACGCAAAAACGTTTCTATGTACCGGCCGATGGTTCAGCCAGCTTTAATATGATGGTGCGCGCACTGTTGGCAGCACCCGATAAAAGCATCGATTTATTGCCCTCGGGTAAAGCCCATATCAGCAAGTTGCGCACCGTTACCGTGAAAAACGGCAAGCAATCTCAGCAAGTGCATTTGTACGCTATCTCGGGTTTAGATTTTACCCCGAGCCTTAGTTGGCACGACGATGATGGTATGTTCTTCGCGAAAGATTACAGCGGTTTTATGCGCGTGATCCGCGATGGTTACAGCTTGGATAACTTTAAGCAACTGGCTGATATTCAGACGCAAGCGGAGAGTGAGTATCTGGAAAAAGTTGCTCAACAATATAGCCACGCCACACCGCGTCTGTTAGTTAAATCCGTTACCGTTGCCGATGTGGAAAACAAACAGCAGCTCAAGGGTGTTGATGTGTTGGTCGAGCAAGGTGTTATTACCGAACTGGGTAAGAACTTAAAGGTTTCCGGCAGTTATAAAACGGTTTCTGGCAAAGGCAAAACGTTGATCCCCGGCCTGTGGGATATGCATGGTCACCTGTCAAAAAATGATGGCTTGTTAAATATTGCGGCCGGTGTCACCAGTGTGCGCGACATCGGGAATAATCACGACAACATCATGAGCTTGGATAAATTGTTCAGTAATGGTGGCCTTATCGGCCCCGCGGTCTATCGCGCCGGTTTTATGGATCAAGAGAGTGAATACTCGGCCGGCTTGTCCGTTAAATCGCTGGCCGAAGCGCTAGAAAAAGTGAACTGGTTTGCCGATAACGGTTACCTGCAGGTAAAGCTATACAGTTCCATAGACCCAAGCTGGGTTAAGCCCATTAGCGACACTGCGCACAACCGCGGCATGCGCGTGAGTGGCCATATTCCGGCGTTCATGACGGCGGAGCAGGCGGTCGAGAATGGTTACGATGAAATTCAACATATCAATATGTTGTTTTTGAATTTTCTCGCTGGCACAGAGGTCGACACTCGGCAGCGCTTGCGCTTTTCTTTGGTGGGTGAAAAGGCCCATAGTCTGGATTTAAAAAGCCCAGAGGTGAGCGCCTTCATCGCGCTACTGAAGCGTAAACACATAGTGGTCGACCCAACTGTGTCTACCTTTCGCAGTTTATTAGTGCGCGAAAATAAAAAAATTGATGCGGAGTTTTTGCCAGTAGCCGAGCATTTACCGCCGGCGGTGGTGCGCTCGCTAAAAGGCGCGGAAATGCCAGTGCCGGCCGATCAGTGGGATGACTATCAAGCCAGTTCAGCTGCCATGCTAAAAATGGTTAAGTTACTCTATGACAATGGTGTTGGTATTGTTCCAGGCACCGATAACATCGCCGGTTTTACCTTGCAACGGGAATTAGAGCTTTACGTGCAGGCGGGTATTCCGAGCATCGATGTGTTACGCATCGCTAGCCTCGAGTGTGCGCGCTTAGTGGGCGCAGCCCATAAAACCGGTTCGATAACGGTGGGCAAGCAGGCCGACATGTTGCTGATTGATGGCGACCCGCTTAAAAATATTGCCGATATTCGCAAAGTGGCGCTGGTTATTAAAGGCGAGCAGATGTTCAAGCCGAGCGAGTTGTACGGTGTTTTGGGTGTGAAGCCTTTCACCTCCTCGCCGACGCTTTAGCGGTTCGCGTTAAAACGCTTTCGGGAGCTGCTGTTTCATAGTTTTGGTGCGCCAGCGCTTGGCGCACCTACTAGCGATAGCAATGCCCACAAGGTGTCATTGTGGGCAGGCTCCGAAGCGCGGGTGTTGAGGCTACAGAGGTGGATTCACATCCTGTCGCTAATGCGAGTGTCAGACTCCTATCCAGACGGACGCTGAGATGGTGAATCTACTGTGTGGCGTAAAACGTAATTAAGGTCATCGCCTCGTTTTTATGGAATAGCCGTGGGCCTTAGGGCCTTTTTTTATGTCCGCTAATTTTGAAACCTGCTGGGGCTTAGGATAGGCTGCCGGTTCACGCTAAAAGGAGCGAGGCAATGACCTTGAACAACACAATGCTAGCTATCGATTTACCCGTTTTCGGCGAAGCAGATGTGATGCGATTGCGCGAGCTTCCGGCACCTGAGGTTGGTCCTGGCGAGGTTTTGATTAGTGTCCAGGCCGCAGGCGTGAATCGCCCCGACCTAGTGCAGCGCGCGGGCTTTTACCCAGCGCCGGCCGGTCACTCGCCCATTCTCGGCTTGGAGGTGGCGGGCCAAGTGGTTGGCCTAGGCGAGGGCGTGCAGGGTTGGGCACTCGGCGACGAGGTGTGTGCATTGACCAATGGCGGTGGCTACGCTCAGCGGGTGAGCGTGCCGGCTGGGCAATGCCTACCGAAACCTAAACGTTTGAGCTTTAGCGAAGCCGCCGCCTTACCGGAAACATTATTCACGGTATGGGGCAATCTGTTTCAGCGCGCTGGGCTTAAATCCGGCGAAACCCTACTGATACACGGCGGCAGCAGCGGCATAGGTACAACGGCCATTCAATTAGCTAGGGCGCGCGGTGTTCGCGTATTTGTCACCGCTGGCTCCAAGGCTAAGTGCGAGGCTTGCTGCGCCTTGGGCGCCGAGCTGGCAATCAATTACCGCGAACAAGATTTTGTTGCGGAAATGTTAGCCGCCACCGAGGGCCGCGGAGTAGATGTTATTTTGGATATGGTGGGCGGCGACTATGTGGCGAAAAATATTAAACTGGCAGCGCTCGAAGGCCGTATTGTCAACATTGCTTTTTTGCAGGGCGCGCAGGTTGAAGTGAACCTATTGCCGGTCATGCTCAAGCGCCTAACCCTGACCGGCTCTACCCTAAGGGCCCAGTCTAACGATGCCAAGGCAAGCATTGCCCGCGCTTTGTTGGCACAGGTGTGGCCGCTGCTCGAGTCAGGTAGAATTGCACCCCAGATGGCAGCAAGGTTTCCATTAGCCAGGGTGGCGGATGCCCATCGGTTGATGGAATCGAGTGCTCATATTGGTAAAATTGTTTTAACGGTTGATTAAATTACTGAGGTTGTTTGTGGAAAAGTTTATTGAAACGTTGATGTACCGCTCGCGTTGGCTCTTGGCACCTATCTATTTAGGTTTAAGTCTCGCCTTGTTCGCACTTTGTATAATGTTTTTCCGCGAAATGTTTCACTTGTTGTGGGATATCGGCACCATAAAAGAAACCGATATGGTGCTGTTGATTTTGGGGCTAATCGACCTCGCGATGGTGGGTGGCTTGTTGGTGATGGTGATGATGAGCGGCTACGAAAATTTCGTTTCGCAATTAGATATCGCCGAAGACGAAGAAAAATTGGGCTGGCTGGGCAAGATGGATTCGTCGTCGCTGAAGGCAAAGATTGCCGCCAGCATCGTGGCTATTTCATCCATTCACTTGTTGAAAATTTTTATGGGTGCAACCAATTACAGCAATGACCATTTGATGTGGTATGTGATTATTCACATGACCTTCGTTGTGTCAGCCTTTGCCATGGGCTACCTCGATAAACTCACTAAGCACTGATGCTAAGGTTTAACCATTTTAATCTTCGAGTGCCGGCGCATCGGTTAGATGCGGTACTGGATTTTTATCGCCAAGTGTTCGATTGGCGCGAGGGTTTTCGACCGCTGTCGAACTCGCAAGGGCGGTGGTTATACCAAGGCGATCAAGCGCTGGTGCACCTGTCCATTGTTAGCGACGCTGAGGCCGAGCAGCGCGCCGCACATGGCAATGGCTATTTGGATCATCTCGCTTTTCAAACCGATGCCATGGCCGCGCTAAAAGCCCGGCTGGCTAATCTCGCCATCGACTATTCAGAGGTCAAGCTCGAGCGCACAGGGCTCACGCAAGTGTTCTTTTTCGACCCCATGGGGTTGCGCTTGGAAGTCAATGGATAAACGGACAATAGGACTGTGTCATGGCTAAACCCTTGGATGGCGTTCGCGTGATTGAAATGGGGCAGTTACTGGCTGGCCCGTTTACCGGCTGCTTGTTGGCCTATTTCGGTGCCGAGGTGATAAAAATCGAGCCACCGGAAGGCGGCGACCCGCTGCGTGGTTGGCGCCAATTAGATGAAACCGGCACTTCATTTTGGTGGCGTTCGCTCGGCCGCAATAAAAAGTCCGTCACCCTCGATTTGCGTCAACCAGCGGGGCGAGCGCTGGCGGCGCAATTAATGGATGGCGCCGATGTGTTGGTGGAAAACTTTCGCCCTGGTGTCATGGAAAAATGGGGCCTGAGCCCCGATGCGCTGAAGGCGCGTAATCCCAAGTTGGTGTACGCACGCATTTCCGGTTTTGGTCAAACTGGCCCCTATGCGCATAAGCCGGGTTTCGCCTCTGTGTGCGAGGGCATGAGTGGTTTTCGCTATGTAAATGGTTTTCCCGATCAGGCGCCGGTGCGCCCGAACCTCTCTATTGGCGATACCATTGCCGGTTTGCATGCGGCTTTCGGTATTGCCTTGGCATTATTGGCGCAAAAAAACACCGGTGTTGGTCAGGTGGTCGATGTATCGTTGATCGAGTCGATGTTTAATTTAATGGAAGGCATAGTGCCGGAATTTTCTGGCGCCGGCGTGATGCGCGAGCCGGCGGGCACTACGGTCACCGGTATTGTGCCGACTAATACCTACCGCTGTAACAACGGTAAATACGTGGTGATTGGTGGCAATGGCGACTCAATTTTTAAACGTTTAATGACTGCCATTGGTCGTGCTGATATGGCCAATAATATCGCCATGGCCAATAACGCTGGCCGGGTCCAGCATCAAGTAGACATTGATAATGCAATTGCCGCTTGGTGTTTAGCCCACAGCTCGGATGCGGTGATTGCGCAACTGGAAGCTGAGCGAGTACCGGTTGGACCTATCTACAATGTCGCCGATCAATTTGCCGACCCGCACTTTCAAGCGCGCGGCTTATTTGAGCGCGTTGAAATTAATGGCAAGCCCTTAGACATTCCCGCGCTAATGCCGAAACTGACCCAAACGCCGGGCTCGACTCAGTGGCTAGGTGGTGCGGTGGGTAGCCACAATCAGGCGGTTTTAGGTGAGCTATTAGGATTGTCTGAGCTTGAGTTAAGCCGATTAAGAGCAGACGGTGTTATTGCTTAACCAGTGTATTTTTAGGCTGCGCTAAACATTGTATTGGCTAAAAAAAACCGGGCAATTCAGCCCGGTTTTTTTATGGTTTATTAAAGCGGTTGGCTTAGTTTAAACCGCGACGCTCCAACAGGGGGGCAATATTAGGCTCGGCACCGCGGAAGGTTTTGAAAATGCTCATGGCATCTTCGCTGCCGCCACGGGATAGCAACGTAGCGCGGAAGTGGTCGCCATTTTCACGCTTGAGACCGCCATTTTCGTTAAACCATTTCACTGTGTCTGCATCCAATACTTCGCTCCAGATGTAAGCATAATAGCCGGCTGCGTAGCCGCCCATAATGTGTGAGAAGTAAGTGGAGCGATAGCGTGGTGGCACGGTATCCATTTTCGCACCGGCTTTGGTGAGTGCCTTGGCTTCGAAGTCGAGTACGTCCTCAGCGGCGGGCACTTGCTCAGGCGTTAGCTGATGCCAGGCTTGATCCAACAAAGACGCTGCAAGGTATTCGGTAGTGGCAAAGCCTTGGTTGAATTTATCCGCCGCTAATACCTTGTCGAGCAACGCTTTTGGCATAGCTTCGCCGGTCTTGTAATGCTTGGCGTAGTTGGCTAACACTTCAGGCCAAGTTGCCCACATTTCGTTCACTTGTGACGGGTACTCAACGAAATCGCGCGGCACTGAGGTGCCCGAGAAGTAGGGGTACTTCACGTTCGAGAAGATACCGTGCAGCGCATGACCAAATTCATGGAACATGGTGTTGGCTTCGTCGAAGGTCAACAGGGTGGGTTCACCGGCCGGCGGCTTTGGAATGTTCTGATGGTTCGCTACCACGGGCTTGGCGTCGGTTAAATGGTTTTGCGCCACATAGGCATTCATCCACGCACCGCCGCGCTTAGAGGCGCGCGCGTAAGGGTCGAAGATAAACAGCGCCAAGGTATCGCCATTGGCTTCAAACACTTCAAAAATGCGTACATCTTCGTGGTAAGTCGGCAGGTCTTTGCGCTCTTTAAAGGTGATGCCGTAAAGTTTTTCCGCGGCGAAAAACACACCTTTCTGTAAGACATTGTCAATTTCGAAATAGGGCTTCAATTGATCGGCGTCGAAGTTGTAGCGCTCAGCTCGCACTTTTTCCGAGTAGAAAGCCCAGTCCCACGAGGCGATCTGAAACTTACCGCCCTCGGCATTGGCTTTTTTCTGCAAGTCAGCTTGTTCCCGCTGGGCGTTGGCGACGGCTTTTGGCGTTAAGGTTGCTAAGCGCTTGTTAACCGCGTCAGTGGTGAGCGCGGTTTGGTCTTCGAGGCTGTAAGCGGCGTGATTGGCATAGCCCAACAGTTGCGCGCGCTGGGCCCGTAGTTTTGCCACATTGGCCAATACCGCGCGGTTATCGAATTCGCTGCCATGGCTACCGCGAGCGAGTGATGCCTTGTGTATGCGCTCGCGTAAGTCGCGGTTGGTGAGCGAAGACAGAGTGGGCTGGCCGCTGGTGTTTTGTAAGGCAATGACATATTTGCCTTCCATACCACGCGCTTTTGCTTCTTCTGCTGCACCGGCTATGACGTTGTCGGACAAACCTGCGAGTTCATCTTTAGCGTCCACCACGATGGCCGAAGCGTTCACTTCTTTTAATACGTTTTGGCTGAACTGGGTTTGCAGTGTTGCCAACTCTGCGTTGAAGGCTTTGAGCTTTTCTTTATCTTCGGCGCTGAGGTTGGCGCCGGCGCGTACGAAGTCGCGGTAGTAAATTTCAACTAAGCGCAGGGATTCTGGGTCGAGGTTTAGTTCCGCTCGCTGTTGGTAAATGGCTTTTACTCGCTGAAACAATTTCTCGTTTAGCAAAATAGCATCTTGATGCGCCGATAACTTCGGCGCCATTTCGCTGCGGATGGCTTCCAAGGTGTCGTTGGTGTTGGCCGAGGTCATGGCAAAAAATACGTTGGCAGCGCGAGTTAACACATCGCCAGTTTTTTCCATCGCGACCAAGGTGTTTTCAAAGCTTGGTGCTTCGGGGTTGTTGGCGATGGCATCCATCTCAGCCAACTGATCGGCCATGCCGCGCTCGAACGCAGGGGCGTAATCGCTGTCTTTGATTTTATCAAAGGGCGGTAATTTGAAATATAAATTACTCTCAGCAAAAAAGGGGTTGCTGGCTTGGGTTTCAACCGCAGCCGCTGTGGTCTCGGGCTTAGTCATGGTTTGTTCTGTCTGTTTGGCGTCGTCGTTACTGCACGCGGTGCTGAGCACGGCTAGCGTAATAGCCATGACGAGAGGTGATCGGGAAAGCATAGTTGGAGTCCTCGTTCTATTTATGTCTTATTGGTTTCACGTAAAGCGTGTGTCTGCCTATGAGTGCCAATGGCTGAGTCTTTTAGTTTGAAGCCACTGTTCATTGGGCCAGTGGAGCCTATTAACAGACGACTGGTAGCTAACAAACCACAGTCGTTTCACCGGCTTCAGACCTCTACTGGTCGAATCGGTCACAAACTGGGCAGGTGTTGGGCGAAAAAGCGCGCTTGATTGCCTCCCATGACGTTGCCGATAGTGCGCTCACTCATACCTAGGTCAAGCAGCGCTTGAGTCAACTCGAGCATCTGGCTGCTATCAAAGCCAGTGGTGACCGAACCATCGTAGTCTGAGCCCAACGCTACGGCGTCTTCGCCGAGTAGGTTAACGGCCGCTTTAATGGCTTTGGCGACGCCGATGGGGGAGTCGTCACACACAGCCTCGCGCCAAAAACCAATGCCAATCAGGCCACCCTTTGCGGCGATGGTCTGCATCAGGGCGTCGGGGATGTTGCGCTTATTGGCGCAGTGACTGTGGATACCGGTGTGACTCACGATGAGTGGCTGAGTGTTCAGCGCCAACACATCGCGCACCACCTGCTCGGACGAGTGAGCCACATCGATCATGATGCCTAAGCGCGTCATTTCTGCCACCGCGGCGCGGCCAAACGCCGTTAGCCCCGCACCACTGACACCGTGGAGGGAGCCGCCTAATGAGTTATCGAAAAAATGTTGCAAGCTCATCATTCGAAAACCGGCCTGATACAGTCGCTCAATATTGGCGATCTCGCCGTCTAACGCGTGCGACCCCTCGGTACCTAACATCGCGCCTATGGGCTTGCTCTGCTTAGCGCTGGCTCTCGCTGCCAAGAGTGCTGCCAAGTCGGCCTGGTTTTTAATTATGCGTACGGTATCGGGCGCCCGCTCGGCGAATTGGTGCAGCCGGTCGCTCTGGTGCAAAGCGCGAGCCGTGAGGCTAGTCCAGGTGCTCACTGGCCAACCCTGTACTAGCGCGAGCAGGGTAATGTTGTCGCGGCTGTCGGCGCTGTTTTCATGGTAATTCAAGCCCGCCGGCGACTTGGTCACTGTGGTGAACATTTGCAGCGCCACATTGCCGGCCTGAAGGCGCGGGAAGTCCACCTGGCCGTAGTCGCTTCTGGTTAGTAAATCTCGGTGCCAGAGCAGGGAGTCGGCGTGTAAGTCGGCGATGAACAGCGATGCGTGTAGCGCCTTTGTGGCCTCGGGTATCGGTTGTGCGGGGGCATGCCTCACTTGATTCATGCGTCTTTCAGCCTGCTCTGGGCCAAAAAGCCGCAGTAGCACGGCCGCTGTTAACGCGAGCAGGATTAAAAAAAACGCGGATAGTTTGAGGGTTCTTTTCATGGTAGGTCTCGTTAATGCCCTGTTATTGTTTGACTTGGCTGTGGGTTTTTTCGCCAGCATTACTGCGCACCATAGCCCTGAATTGCTATCTGGCTCAAGCGCCTAGGCTTGAACCCGGCCGCCAAGCATAGTTTTTAAAACAAGGGCTTGATTCGCATCAAGTAAGCTTCTAAACTTTCAGAAATTATTGAAACTTTAGAAGCTTAATCCCATGAATGACCCTCAAATGCGCGATGTGGTGCTGCACTTTGGCGAAATGGCCAGTCGCTGGGGCTTTAATCGCTCGGTGGGGCAAGTGCTGGCGGCCATCGTCTTCACAGAACACCCCTTAAGTGCCGATGAGATCAGCGACCAACTCGGAATCTCTCGCGGCAATGTCAGCATGGCCGCTAAGGAGCTACAAAGCTGGCGACTGATTCGCGTACACAGAGAGCCAGGCGATCGCAAAGATTATTACTGCCCCAATGGCAGCCTATGGGACATGGCTCAGCAAGTGGTTAGCGAAAGGCGCAAGCGCGAAGTTGACCCAACCCTCAGCGTATTGCGTGCTCAATTGATGCAGCGCGATGGCCAACAAGCTGACTTTGCCACCACTAAGATGCAAGAAATTCACGATTTACTCGAGTTGTTCACCCATTGGATGGACGATGTACAACGCATGAATCCAGAGCACTTAATGGCGCTGTTAAAGCTGGGTGCCGGTGTGGGCAAAGTGTTGGAGATGAAAGATAAGCTTTTAAATAAATCACGTTGATCGCGTTAACATTGCAGAGGTATCTATGCAAGAAGTGTTAGATTCAACCCTCATTTTGTCGCGCATACAGTTTGCGTTAAATATCAGTTTTCATATTCTATTTCCTTCCATCACCATTGCTCTGGCTTGGTTGCTGTTTTACTTCAAACTTAAATTTCAACGCACGGGGCATCCTGTTTGGATGCGCGTCTATCGCTTTTGGGTAAAGATCTTTGCACTCACTTTTGCCATCGGTGTGGTAACCGGCATCACCATGAGTTTTCAATTTGGCACCAACTGGCCCTTGTTTATGGAGCGGGTGGGTAACATTGCCGGGCCCTTATTAGGTTACGAAGTGCTCACCGCATTTTTCTTGGAGGCCACCTTTCTAGGGATAATGCTATTTGGCATCAATCGCGTGCCAAGCTGGATCCATACACTCGCTACTTTTTTAGTTGCCTTCGGCACGAGCATGTCGGCATTTTGGATTATCGCGTTGAATTCATGGATGCAAACGCCGGCAGGTTTCTTTATGGAAAACGGTGTGGCTATGCCTGAGAGCTGGCTCGCCATTATTTTCAACCCGTCAATGCCATACCGACTAAGCCACGTGTTACTGGCGTCGTTTTTAACGGCAAGCTTTTTTGTCGCGGGTATTTCGGCGTATCGATTGCTCAAAGGTGACACCAAAAAAGCGCCTAACCTAGCGTTACAAACGGCGCTGGTATTAGCGGCTGTTGTGGCGCCATTGCAAATGTTTGTGGGTGATTTGCACGGGTTAAATACGCTCGAGCACCAGCCGCAAAAAATTGCCGCCATGGAAGGTGTGTGGGAAACAGAGAAGGGCGCACCACTATTGCTATTTGCTTGGCCGGACGAACAATCGCGAAGCAACAAGTTCGCCGTTGGGGTGCCAAACCTCGCCAGTATCATTCTCACCCATGACAGCCAAGGTGAAATTAAGGGCTTGAATGAATTCAAAGGCTTGCACCCGCCGGTTAAGCCTGTGTTCTTCGGTTTTCGCATTATGGTTGCGGTAGGCCTGTTGATGCTAGCGGTGGCCTGGTTTGGGGTTTATGTATTGTTGCGTAAGAAAGCACTTCCTGTTTGGTTTTTAAAGGTAGTGTGTGCGATGACCTTTTCTGGCTGGGTGGCAACGCTTGCCGGCTGGTATGTGACAGAAATGGGGCGTCAACCTTGGATAGTGAGCGGTGTGCTAAAAACTGCTGACGCAGTAACGACCCAGCCGGCGGGTAATGTGCTCCTGTCGTTGGCTCTATATGCGTTGGTCTATTCATTGTTACTGTGGGCCTATTTACATACGGTGTTTTACATGGCGAGAAAATCCGTTTTAGTGGAGGAGTTTGAAACGCAAAGCTTGCAGGAAATGGAATCCAAGGTCGCGTTACAGGAGCCTAAATAATGAATTTATCTGCAGACTTGTTGGCATACATTTTTTTGGGTCTACTCGGCTTAACGGTTCTGATTTACGCGGTTTTGGATGGCTATGACCTCGGTGTTGGCATTCTACTGCCCATGGAAAATCTCGACCAGCGCAACCAAATGATTGCCTCCATTGGTCCATTTTGGGATGCCAACGAAACCTGGTTGGTATTAGCCGTCGGTATTCTCCTCATCGCCTTTCCCAAGGCGCACAGTTTGGTGTTATTCGAGCTGTATTTGCCTGCGGTCATTCTATTGATTGGTTTGATTCTGCGCGGCGTCGCTTTCGACTTACGTGCCAAAGCCATTACCGAGCATCAGCGAGCTTGGGACTGGGCTTTTAAGTTGGGCTCGCTCACGGCTGCATTGGCGCAAGGTTATATGTTGGGGCGCTATGTGACTGGTTTCGAGCCGGGCTGGGCGGCGTTAGGTTTTGCCGTGTTGAGCGCTGTGTGTGTGGCAGCGGCGTACGTTTATATTGGTAGCGCTTGGTTGATTATGAAAACTGAAGCCGCGTTACAGCAGCGTGCTCTGGGTTGGATTCGATTCGCGGGGGCCCTAACGTTACTGGGTTTACTGTTCGTGTCACTGATAAACCTGACATCCAATCGTGACGTGGTGGCACGCTGGTTTTCTTTTCCAGGCTGGTTTTTGTTGTTGGCTATTCCCGTCTTGGGTTGGCTCTGTCTCTATTGGATTGAGCGCGCTGTAAAACAGCTCTACGATGGCGACGACAGCAAGGCGCGCCAGCCTTTCTTTGGCGTGGTCGCGCTCTTTCTACTTAGCTTCGCGGCCTTGGGGTTTAGTTATTTTCCTTACGTCGTGCCCGGGCATTTGTTGGCGACGGAAGCGGCCAGCGCCAAAGCCTCGCTCGAATTTATTTTGGTCGGTGTTATGATCGTGCTGCCGGTCATTATTGGTTACACGGTGTTTTCGTATCGGGTTTTTTGGGGTAAATCGAAGGATTTAAGCTACCACTAAAAGCCGCTTTTATCCGAGTGGACAGCTTAATTATCAAGTAAATCTTTATGGAGAAAGTGACAATGCAGGAAAGCAATTATCCGTTATTGGCTGCAGCGAGTTTAAGTTTTATAGCCGCCTTGGCCCACGTGGCGATTATTCTCGGCGGTGCAGAGTGGTATCGGTTTTTTGGCGCCGGTGAAGACATGGCGACAATGGCAGAAGCAGGAAGCGTGTATCCAACGCTGATTACCGCATTCATCGCGTTGTGTTTAAGTGTGATGGGCCTTTACGCTCTGTCCGGTGCAGGGGTCATTGTGCGCTTGCCCTTGTTACCTGCTGTGTTGGTTGTCATCGCCTGCGTTTTTTGTCTGCGCGCTATCGTTGGATTAATTCTGCCATTTGTTTCCAGTCAGGCTTACATCGTTGCGCAAGGTGTCGCCTTTTGGATCTGGAGTTCGAGTATTTGCTTGGTAATTGGCTTTGCGTATGTATGGGGTATCAAGCAGGCTTGGGGTTATTGGGTGCAGTGAGGGGGGTAAACGAGTTTGTTTATGTGTGACGCACCTATAGCCCTAAAGACGTACCTAGCTATAGACGTAAGAACCTAATGATAGGCGCTCGAAAGATAGCGGCGGAGACACCTTGCCTCCGCCGCTATAACTTACAGCTGAGGGTAGAGCTGCATTATTGCTTGATTTAAAAATACCGGTTGGGACTCCTGAGTGAAGCCGGTGGGATCTTTAAACTTAATGCGTACAAAGTGATCCGTGCCGTGCGGTGCTTCAATACTTTCTATCAATAATGCCACGGCCGTAAAGTCGCGGAAATTATCTGGGCCGGCCGGTGCAGGTAAGAAAAATGTTTTAACACCTTTGCCTTGCCAGTTAGCCGTCAGACTAAAGCCTTGCTCAAAGCCGGGCACTGGTGGCTCCATAGACAAAGGGTCATGGCTGCCTAGTCTATCGAATAATTGCAGGGTTAAATTTTTGCCCTCCACGACCAATGAGGCGCTGTCGGCAAGCACTTTTGGTGTTACATCGCGCAGCATGGCATTAACATGTACCAACTCAGGTCCAAATGCTTGGCGAAGATCTGAGAGCCGGCTTGAGACGTCTACCACCATCACCCGCACCATTAACTGATTGTGTTGGTTCAGGCTGTTGGCGTCAATTTCAACTAACAGTCGGTTAAATACCCAAGCATCTTCAACCAGTGCTAAATAACGATGGCCGTCGACCAGTTTAAAATCCCGTGCCAACAAAGGTGCGGCGTTGGAAAATTGGATGGTGAGTTGATCCAGTCGCAAATCCGGCCCATCGAATTGATCTGATGCTTGCAGTGTTACTTTATTTACGCCCTGTAAATTAAGGCCCTGAAATAATTGCGAGTCACCCGACTGGGCAAACACGCCTTCGTATTGATATTGATTGGCGCTAGCGATAGACGTGACTAACACCATGATTAAGCTTGCTATCCATTGTGTGGCTTTCATTGTGAGTTTCTCCTGTTCACAAAGTTACTTGAATCCGGAGTGTACCAGCGTGTGAATTGTGTGGGGTAATGAAGTGAGATACCTAGGATCTGCGCGGCTTTGGCTTGGCCATTTTTGGGCACGCTGGTGCCATTTTGATTCGGCTGGGGCGCCTAGGGGAGTTTGAAAAAAGGTATTGTCATTGATCTATTATAAAACAGTCGTATAAATATTGAGCAGACACTCGTGGTGCATCGATGTGTGTGAAAACTGTTAGATTTTAGTGCGGAGTGGATTTTTAGTGTGTATATGCAGAGTCGAGAAGCGCTATTTATCTGTCTGTGGCTTGCGCTTAACCATCGAACGGAAACTAATTTGCTTTTTACCGCTGGCTCCAGTAATAAGTAGGCTTTCTTATAGTGTGTGCTAACTGCCATGTCGAAACCTCAGATGTCGTTCATATCATCCGCTATTGTTCGAACTGCTGTTCTTATGTTGTCGTTCAATACGCCATTTGTTTGGGCGCTTTCAACAGGATTAGTTTGGTCTCTAGGAAAGCAAATCCCAGGCTCAGTTTCCGACGCCGCTATTGCATTCCCTAGCGGCATACCCGTTGTGGTATTTGTTGTTCTGAGTTGGGTTGTCTGCTTTATAATTTTCGATCGTTCGGTCAGGTCAGTATTAGCTTCCACATTAATATCTAATTGCTTGGCTGTGCTGGTTTTCATTGTGCTTTACACTTTTCAGTTTGGGCTTTCACAGTGGTTGCCTTTTCTGGATGATGTTACGAACCTATTGCCCATGCGACTCTTGCTGGCGATAGTTCTGTCATTTGCGCCTAGCCTATTGGTCGCAAGGTATTTCACTAAGCAAATAAATACACCGGGTCACGGTTGAAAATGAAAAAGACTATTTTAGTGCTTATTTTTCCATTCATTATGTCTTGTCAAGATAGATTGGATGCGAGCAATAGACAAAGCTTTGAGGCGTCTAGGGAAAAGCTGGAACAAAGCCTTGATGAAAGCCAAAGGGTGAATCTGGAAAAGGCCATGCGTGTAGTGGCGTTGGAGGCGACAAGGTTGAAATTTGAGGGAGCTGAAGAGCACCAGGGGCGGTCGATTGATGAAATATCCTTGGCTATGGTTGATGGTTTGTCCTATGTATCTGCGGCTGAGCTTGCTGAGGGCATTTTAAAGAAAAGAAATGCTCAAGATATTATCAGAGTGTCTGGTGAGCTTGCGAGATTGAATCGTCAGAAGTTAGAACTTGAAGACATCATAAGTCAATTGGATTTTTTCAGCGTGGCCTCGGTCAGGTTGAGCGGAGTTGACTTTTTTGGCGAGCTGACGCCGGCATTAGAAGTTGATTATCAATTTGTTGGTAATCATAGGCTACTAGGTACTAAGGAAATAGCGTATAAAATTAGCCAGTTGTCCACAAATAATACTATCGCTCATGAGGTTCTCATTGAGGGCGACAGTGACAGTGTTTTGGAAGGCGGAGATATTATTAAAAATCGTATTTTGATGGTTCAAGCTAGGCAAGCTAATCCAAAGTTCTGGCATGCTCAAACCTACCCCGTTGATAACCCGAATTTATCAGATTATGACATTAAGCTTGATGTAAGCGTTCATAGCCTCATTATTGATGGTGAAAAAACCTCCTTTGATAAAGACACGGTTAAATCAATAAACGCTGAAATTGAAGAGATGAAATCTACCCTGGCTGAATTAAGCGCCATGGAGGGTAGTCTTGACGAGTTAGAGTTAATTGATGACTAGAGTTACTTGGAAGTTTTTATGGCTGCGCCGTTACTCGGGCTTAATCTCGAGCTTGTTAGGTTTTGATGTGTCGAAATGTTAATGTGTTGCATGGGTTGACTCTATGGCTTTTTTTTCGACGGTGCTTTTGAACTTCGTTATTTGAACCTCCTTGTTGTTATTTTTTAGTGCTACGATGATGTTCTTTGCATCTGTGGCTGTTACTGACAGTTCAATTTCTTCTGTGTTGTCAAAGTTATCAAAGTTGTCATAGGCATTTAGTAGTTCGGCTTCATCGAATCCTTCGAGCCAGCATGTTGCAATTTTTTTCTGGTTTTTATCTGCCCAGCTAAAAGAAAGGCTTTTTATTATACCTCGCTCTTTATGTTTGATGTCCAGAGGCGTGTTTTTTGACGATTCTATTTCGATTTCCCCATTGTGGGTCTGCAATACAAAGCTGTCTAGCGTGTGCTTGTCAGGCAGGATAATGTCAGGTCGCCAAAAGTACCTTTTTCGGTAGTCTTGATAGAGACCTATTTTTGGGTATGTATTGTCCTCTATTCTTTTTTGTGTATTCAGTTTCTCATTGAGTTGGGCTAGAACTATGTCGTTGTAATCTTTCGCAAAAATACGGTGGGCGTCTTGATGTAGATTGTCCATGTCTACGGCTGTCTCTTTTGCTGTGAAGTGCGCCACTTCAATTTGACTGCCCGCAGCTGATAGCCAAAGGACAACGAGCCCGTTTGGTGCTAGCCCAATAATAAACGTGTCGTATGTGGTTTTTTTATTGGTAGCGATATCAATATATCCGTCATCAAACAGTTTTTCGATTTTATCTTTTGGCAGGCTCCATTTTCCTTCATATTGCTTTTGATCTACGAAAGAGTGCCAGGCAACCGCTAAGCTATCAGGCAGGCTTTTCAAATCTGGACCCATGATCACAGACGCTGAATACTTTCCCCATCCAGTGCCAATATCGCCAAAGCCTGTTAACGTTTGTTGATAATCTTTGGCCATCATGGCGCCTTTATAAACCCGTACAGGGTATTCCTCAGGCGCAGACAGTGTTGCCGACCAATCAAACCGCTTCTCTGTATCCATGTTTTTGCACCCGCTCGTCAGCAGGCTCGTTAATAGGATCAGTGTTGCTGGCACTAGTAACGTGTTGAGTAAGGATTTTGTATTGTGCATGGGGCCTTTAGTGCTTAGCGGCTAAAATTTCTGAATGTACTGTGGCAGTCTATCCTGTTGGTTGAAAAACACCTTAACAATATCCGTTTTCTACGCCGGTGTGCTACGAATACAAAATTAGCTACAAGCTACAAGCTACAAGCTACAAGCTACAAGCTACAAGCTACAAGCTACAAGCTACAAGCTACAAGCTACAAGCTACAAGCTACATGCTACATGCTACAAGGCGGGTGGCCGCCACCTACAAACTGCAAGAAGAGAGCGCAATCTACGTTCCATCGCGACCCCCTTAGCCGTTGCCTTGAAACTTCCCTAAATATTACTGCCCTGTTGCTCCCGCTTAACTTTCTGTAAATCCTCATCGCCCATGAGAATGTCTTGGTAACTGCCGCCGGCGGGAATCATCGGGTAGACGTTTTCTTCCCGTGCCACGATGACATCCAGCAAATAGGGTTCGTTGGGATTGGCGAGCATGCGTGTAAACGCTGCCGCCAAATCTTCCTTGCGCACCACTCGTTCACTTTTCACTCGGTAGCCGTCGGCGATGGCGAGAAAATTAGGGTAGATATCGACATCGTCTTCGGCTTTCACCTGCGTTAACGGATCGGACAGTGAGGAGCCAGCGCGGTGCTTGTTGTAAATCATATCTTGCCATTGGCGCACCATGCCCAACCACTGATTATTGATGATGACTACTTTGACGCCCAGTTTAAAACGGTGGCAGGTGGCCAGTTCGTGCACCGTCATATTGAGTGAGCCATCGCCGTCTATGTCGATAACGGTGCGCTCGGGAAAGGCGGCTTTCGCGCCGATGGCGGCGGGTAGACCATAGCCCATGGTGCCAAAGCCCGAGCTACTTAAAAACGCTTTCGGCTGATTGGATTGGTAGTGTTGCATGGCCCACATTTGATGCTGGCCGACGCCAAGGCTAACGATGGCCTCGCCCTTGGTAATGTCGGACAGCAAGCCGATGGCAAATTGCGGCGTGATGGTGTCGCGCTCGGGTGCAGGATAGGGCCACTGCTGTTTCCACCGGCTGACTTGGTCGGCCCAAGGTCTATGAGTGACTGGCTGGCAGTTGGCTAATAGCTGTGCCAGCGCGAGCTTAATGTCCGCGCAAACGGGCAAGGTGACGTCTTTATTCTTGTTCAGTTCATCCCGGTCGATATCGATATGAATGATGCGCCCGTGTTTGATGAACTCGCTCACTTTACCGGTGACGCGATCATCGAAACGCACGCCGGCGGCAATCACTAAATCGGCCTCATTAATCGCCACATTGGCGTACTTGCTGCCATGCATCCCCAAGGTGTGTAGCGCCAATGGGTGTGCGGGTGGAAAGCCGCCATGCCCCATGAGCGTTGTCGTGACGGGTATGCAGGCTTTTTCGGCCAATTGTAAAAGTTGGGCGTGGGCATCGGCGGAGATGACGCCGCCCCCGGCGTAAAGAATGGGGCGCTCGGCTTCTCGTAATAGGCGCAGGGCCTGCTCCAGCTGGTTGTCGGTCATGCCCGTAGCCTCGGCCTCGGGTGGCTCGATCACTGCCGGAATTCTCGGTGGCGTGTAGTTACCCTCTGGGTCGCGCGGGTAGTGCTGTTGAATATCTTTGGGAATGTCGATCAGCACCGGGCCTGGCCTGCGGCCGCCGGCGAGTAGGAAGCTCTCGCGCACTATCTCCGGAATGTCGGTGACCCGGCTGACCAGATAATTCTTTTTCGTGATCGGCTTGGTCACGGCCACGATATCGACTTCTTGAAAGGCGTTCTTGCCCAGCAGGTGCGAGGGCACATTGCCGGTGATGCAGACGATAGCGACTGAGTCGCTCATGGCATCGGCGATACCGGTGACGAGGTTGGTGGCGCCGGGGCCGGAAGTGGCGAGGCACACGCCGACTTTGCCGGTTACGCGGGCGTAGCCTTGGGCGGCATGCACGGCACCCTGTTCGTGCTCAGTGCGAATGCAGCGAATGCCAAACTCAGACAGAACATCAAAGATTTCTAAATTGGCGCCGCCTGGGTAGCCAAACAGCAGGTCCACCCCTTCCGCTTGCAGCGCCTTGGCCAATAGTTGCGCACCCCGCAAGGCGCCGGGGCGCTGGTTTTCAATAATGTCGGTAATCGCGCCTCCGGTAACGGTTCCTTTGTTGGCGTAAGTGACATTATCGACGGGGTGGTTACTCATGACCGAATCTCCTTGATGGGGTCTCTATAAAAGCTGCTGTGTTGGTTGGCAGTAGCATACAACGTCTCGGGCGCTGAACCCCACAAAGGCATTTTGGCCAAGTGGGAGGGTTGCTGCTCGACTGTAATTTCAGTCATAAGAATCGCGACTATTATGCAGATTCACTTTCTCTGAGCTATACCTAGTAGACCCATGCATAAGTCTAAGGTGGCTAGGTGCCGGCTATTAGATGTAAACCAATCCATAGGGGATGTATGGGCCACTTAATTCAGGGAGAGCGCCATGGCTAACCATATTTTTATTCTGGCATCTGTGATGCTAATCGCCGGGGTTTTCGGCGGGCTTATTAATTTTTATCAAATGAATCAGGGCGATAGCGACCCGGCAAGCCTGCCGCGTTGCATTGTGATGGGTGTGGGCGCGGCCTTCCTCGTACCGGTGGTGTTGAACCTAGTCAACAGTGATCTCGTGCTGGAAATACAGGGCGACCCGTCGCGCTTGTTGATTTATACCGGTTACTGTCTGATTGCCGCGGTTGCCTCTCGACTGGTGATTGTGAATATGGGCGAGCGCATTTTACGCGAGGCCACTCAGGCGCGTATTTTATCCGATAACGTGCACCACGATTTACGCATGATGCAGGAAGAATTGCTGCCGTTGATCGCCACGGAAACCGAGCAAGATCCAGAGTCCGATGGCAATCAAGGCCCGTTAGAAATGGAGGGCGAGTTGGATGTCACTTCGGCTAAGGTACTAAAAACCTTGGGTCGAGGCCGCTACATATTCCGCTCTATTGCCGGTCTTTGTCACGAGGCCAGCGCCGATGAAACTACTATGTCAAAAACCTTAAACGTGCTGGTTGCGCGCAACCTCGCCGGTAAGGTCAGTGGTGCCAAAGGCGTGCGCTGGTATGTCACGGAAAAAGGTCGCCGCGTCATGGATATGATTGCGTAAACTGCTGTTAACCGCGATGAGTCTTAAGAGTTTATTGCCATGAAATTATCGGTGTTAGTTGCCGTACTTTTTGTCTCCGTGTTAACGCTGGATTGGGCGCAAGCGCAATCCGACATGACAGCGGAGAAAGCCGATGTGCGAGTTATTATCGACATCTCCGGCAGTATGAAACAAAACGACCCCGATAATTTACGCCGTCCGGCACTCGACTTACTAGTGAAGTTAATACCGGAAGGTAGCCGGGCCGGTGTCTGGACCTTTGGCCAGTACGTCAATATGTTGGTGCCGTTAAAAGAGGTGGATAGCGCCTGGCGCCAAGAAGCCGCTAAAAAAGTGGAGGAGGTCAATTCTGTTGGCCTTTATACCAATATTGGCGGCGCCCTTGAGCGCGCGGCGAAAGATGGCGGTAAGCCACAGGCGGGTTATCGCACCAGTATCATTCTACTCACCGATGGCATGGTGGATATTTCCCGCGAGCCCGAAGACAATGCGAAAGAGTGGCGGCGCATTGTCGATAAGGTGCTGCCGTCGTTGAAAGGCGAGCGTTATAAGATTCACACAGTAGCGCTATCGGCCAATGCCGATACGGAATTAATGAACGCGCTGTCGCTGGGTACCGATGGTATCGTTGCCGTAGCCGATAGCGCTGAGCAATTACCGAAAATATTTTTGCGTATGCTAGAGCAATCGGCGCCTGCCGATGAAGTGCCGTTGTCGGAAAATAAGTTTTTAGTCGATTCCAGTATCGAAGAGTTTACTGCGCTTATCTTTAGAGCGGTACCTGAACAGCAAGCGCAACTGCTATCGCCCGATAAAAAATATTATCAAGCCGATACTAAGGATAAATATGTAACTTGGTACCGAGCAGCCGATCACGACCTCATTACCATAAAACACCCCATTGAGGGCGAGTGGCTGGTGCGCGCGGATTTAGATCCAGAAAGTAAAATTACAATCGTTACGGATTTGAAGTTGTTAGTGAAACCTATGGCTAACAATTTATTTGAAGGTGAGGCGGCAGTCTTGCAGTTTCTTTTGCAAGATAACGGCAAAACTCTAAGTGACGCGCGTTTTCTCCGTTTGCTCAATATACAGGCAGAACTTTTACTGGGCGAAAAGCTTATTTGGTCGGAGAAAATATCCGACCAGCTGCCGCCGGGCGATGGCATTTATCGGCGCAACATCAATCAGTTTGCCGGTGAGGGTAATTACCAGTTGCGGGTACAAATCGATGGCAAAAGTTTCAGTCGTGAAATTTCCCATCGCTTTGCCGTGCGGGCGCCCTTTGCCGTCGAACTGCTCAGCCCGAGCAGTGGCGAGCGTCTGGTGCGGGTGCGCGCCAATGGCCAAAGTTTAGATCGGAGCAAAACCGTGGTGGTGGCCAAGGTCAAGGAACCTAGCGGCCGGTCGAGTATTCAGCCGTTACAGTTGACCCAATCCGATAGCTGGGAACTATTGCTCGCGCCTGATCAAGACGGTACTTACGTCATTGATCTGCGGGTCAGCGCCGTGGACACAAACAATCAAAGTTTTGATCACAACCCAGAAAGCCTCCGCTTTTCCTACCCCGATGGTGCAGACCCCTTTGTCGCTTCGGAAGCTGCGGCAGTGACGCCGCAGGTCATCGCACCTGAACCTGCGCCGGACAGTGCCGACCTGGTTGCAGTTGTACCTGAGGACGTGTCCGAGGAAGTACCCGAGGCCGCGGTAGATGACACGCCAAAGGCGGAGTCGACCAATTGGTTGCTCTATGGCGCGCTTGGGTTCGGTAATTTATTGATATTGGCGCTAGCCTATTTTGCCTATCGGACCTTGATGGGCGGTAAAAAGGTCGCGCCAGAGGATCTAGAGATTGAGGAAGATCTCGATACACCTGCGCCGAATGCCGACGCAAGTCCACCGCTAGAAGATCTGGGTGGTGACGATGAGTCCATGGCAGATGATCTAATGGCTCCCTTAGATGAGGACTCAGACCAAGGCATGGCCGCCATCGATATTGAAAGCGATAGTGCGGCCGATGCGCTTGCTGATGCCGATGATACGCCCGAATTTTCTCTCGATGACCTAGCGCCTAGCAAAGATGACGACGAGACCAAGTAGCTCGCTTGCACAAACCCTTCAACAACATTAGAATATTCTAAATTAACGTTCTCTAATGGCAACTGGTCAACCCAGTTGCCATTGCTTGCTGCGTTTGGCTGTGTCGTGATGAATAGCTGAGCGTACACATTGATATCTGCGTGTCTAATAACTGAGGTGGAACCCATGAAAGTCGTTATGTCTATGAAGCAAGCCTACCAACGCTTTTTCGCGACCCTTGTGTTTTGTGTTGCGTGTTTTGCGATGGCGCAAACCCAGGCTCAGTCGGTTCAGGGGGTCGCTAATTTTTATCAACATAACGATCAAATTGCCACCGGTGGCTTGGTGGCTGAGGATGCCTTGGCACGTTTAAAAGCTCAGGGTTACGAGCAAATTATCGACTTGCGCAGTGCCGCTGAAGCGCCGGAAGTAGAGGGTGAGGCGGCCAAGCAGTTAGGGCTTACATGGTTTAATTTTCCTATGACTGGCGAGCTGCCTAGCGCCGAACAGATTCAGCAGTTCGGTGCGGCACTCGGCGACAGTAAAACCCTCGTGCATTGTCGCTCGGGCAATCGCGCTGGCATGGCCTGGTCGCTCTGGCAAATTTCTCAAGGTGTGGCGCTCGAGCAAGCGTTGGCGGAGGGGCGTGCTATGGGGATGAAAGACGGTTTCGAACAGGCTATTCGCGCACAACAGAGGTAACACATGAGCACACAGGAAGATTATTCAGCGCTGGCTGAACACGCCGGCAGCGCCGCTGCGTTGCTTAAACAGTTGGCCAATCAGCATCGACTCATGTTGCTCTGTACGTTAATCGATGGCGAGCTTTCTGTGGGGGAATTAAATGCGCGGGTACCGCTTAGTCAGTCCGCTTTATCGCAACATTTGGCAGGCTTGCGCGAAGCCAAGTTAGTGTCGACGCGCAAAGATCGGCAGCAAGTTTTTTATCGGTTAGCAGGGACGGAAGCGGTAAGCGTCATCCGTGTTTTAAAGCAGTTGTACTGCGGTTGAAATCCTATTGAAAGTAGTGGAGTAGTTGTAAATGATTCGAATCAGTGCTCAAGAATTGGCGAAAAAAGTCGTTGCAAATGAATCGTTATGTATTGTCGACGTGCGCACACCGGCGGAATATGCCGCAGTAAATTTACCGAGCAGCGTCAACTTTCCACTCGGTAGCGTCACGCCAAGTGCGGTTGTTGAGGCTGCAGGCGATAAACCGCAAGTGTATTTAATGTGCCGCACCCAGCGCCGTGCCGAAATGGCTCATCAAGAGTTAGCGGGAAAATTACAGTGTGAATTAGTGGTGGTGGATGGCGGTATTGAAAAGATGCCCGAGCAGTTGTTAGTGCGCGGCAAGCGCAATGTGATACCTCTCGAGCGCCAAGTGCGGATTGCTGCAGGGTTATTAGTGTTTATTGGTGTACTAGGTGGCTTTTTTATCAATCCAGGTTTGTTTTGGTTGAGTGGCTTTGTTGGTGCAGGTTTGGTTTTCTCGGGCGTAACAGACACATGCCCCATGGCGATGGCAATTGCGCGCATGCCATGGAACCAAGTTCAGTCGTGATAGAAATCGGCGCGGTCGCCTTGGTTATTGGTGCCTTGGTTGGGCTTATTCTGGGTCTAACTGGTGCTGGTGGCTCTTTGTTTGCGGTGCCGTTATTAATCTTGGGTTTGGGAGTGAGTGCCAGTCAAGCCACGGGCTTGGCCTTGGCGGCGGTGGCGGCTAGCGCCTTGTGGGGTGTGATTGTACGTTTGCCGCGCGGTGAGGTTGTCTGGCTGCCCGCTATTGTCTTGGCAATCAGTGGTGCAGTGATGGCACCGCTGGGGCGTTGGTTAGCGGCCATGGTGCCAGAAACTCTATTGCTCGTCGGCTTCGCAATACTGGTGGTTTTTGTTGCCATGCGGATGTGGCGCCAGTCGACTCAAGCGCCGGAGAGTGCAAAAGTCACCCGCGCAAGCCAAGGCCAGCGGGTATCAGAAAAAGAGGCTGCCCTGTGTCGTTTTAGCCCATCGGGTCAGCTGGAGCTAAAGCCTCGCTGTTTATTGGGGGTGGTTTTAGGCGGCGTTGGTGCCGGTATTTTATCGGGTTTATTTGGCGTTGGTGGTGGTTTTGTCATCGTTCCTCTGTTGGTGTTGCTCACAGGCTTAAGTATCAGCGCCGCCGTGGCTACCTCATTAGCCGTTATCGCCGTGATCAGCTCGGCCGGCTTTGCCAGCTTCCTTTATTTTGGCGACGGCATCGATTACGCCTTGTTGGCTTGGTTAATCATCGGTGGTGTGCTGGGTATGTTATTAGGTTCTTTAGTGGCGAGCCGACTCGCCGGGCCCTCGCTCCAAAAGGGTTTTGTGATCGCCATGTTATCGCTCACGGCGGCTACCCTCGCGGGCCAACTTTAAACCGTCGGTGAGTCGGTAATGCAGGTCCATCGATAGGTGTATATGTGCCTGTCGCCATACTTTCGAGGAGGTAAACTTGATGATATTTCGCCAGCTTTTCGATCGAGACAGTTCAACCTATACCTATTTGTTGGCTGATATCACCAGCCGGCAGGCCATGTTGATTGACCCCGTACTCGGGCAGCTTGACGCTTATCTCGCGCTTTTGGCGCAACTGGAGTTGCAGCTCGTTTACGCCATCGATACCCATGTTCATGCAGACCATGTGACAGCCCTGGGAAAATTGCGGGAAAGCACGGGTTGTAAAACTCTTATGGGTAAACAAAGCGAAGTGGCCTGCGCCAGCGGCTGGTTTGCCGACAACGACGTGCTTCCCCTAGGTGCGCTGCAGTTACAGGTACTTTACACGCCGGGCCATACCGATGACTCCTACTGCTTTTATCTGCCCGAGCACGAGATGTTGTTCACTGGCGATACCCTGTTGATTCGAGGCTCGGGCCGAACCGACTTTCAAAACGGCGATGCCCGCGCCCAATACCAAAGTCTCCAGCGCCTGCTGGCGTTGCCACCGCAAACGCGGGTATACCCAGCGCACGACTACAAAGGTTGGACCTCCAGTTCACTCGAGGAGGAGCGCCGCCACAACCCGCGCCTTCAAGTCCCGGATGTAGAGGCTTACGTCGAGTTGATGGCCAATCTAAAACTACCTAACCCGCACATGATGGATGTGGCGGTACCCGCCAATAGAGCCTGCGGTCGCGCCGATTAAATCAGGCTTAGGCCTGTGACCGACCGGACACGCCTCGTCGTACCCAGCGGCTAGTGTGGTTGCTACAATGGCGTTTTGTACAAAACGGCGCGGAGCAACTCATGGCTTTTCAGGGTACTGATAAATACGTAGCAACCGATGATTTACGCATGGCGGTTGATGCCGCCGTGGTATTGCAGCGGCCTCTGTTGATTAAGGGTGAACCGGGTACGGGTAAAACCATGTTAGCCGAGGAAGTTGCGCAGAGTTTGGGCTTGCGCTTGATTCAGTGGCATATCAAGTCCACCACTAAAGCGCAGCAGGGCTTGTATGAATACGACGCCGTTTCGCGGCTTCGGGATTCGCAGCTAGGCGATGATCGCGTGCACGACATCAAAAATTACTTGAAAAAAGGCAAGCTCTGGGAGGCGTTTGAATCCGACGAGCAGCTGGTGTTGTTGATTGATGAAATCGACAAGGCCGACATTGAGTTTCCCAATGACCTCCTGGTTGAAATCGACAAGATGGAGTTCTTTGTTTACGAAACCGGTGAAACCATTAAGGCCAAACATCGTCCCATTGTGATCATTACCAGTAACAATGAAAAAGAATTGCCTGATGCATTCCTGCGCCGCTGCTTTTTCCACTATATTAATTTCCCCGATCGCGACACCATGCAAAAGATCGTGGATGTGCACTTCCCCGATATTAAGCAAGCTTTGGTCAAAGATGCCTTGGATATCTTTTTTGATGTGCGCAAGGTGCCAGGGTTAAAGAAAAAGCCGTCCACTAGCGAGTTAGTAGATTGGTTAAAATTGTTGCTGGCCGACGATATCCCCGATGAAATTCTAAAAAACCGCGATACCAGTAAAGCTATTCCGCCATTGTATGGCGCGCTGCTGAAGAATGAGCAAGATGTGCATATGCTCGAGCGTTTGGCCTTCATGACGCGCCGTGAGAATCGCTAATGTTGTTAAATTTTTTCAGTGGCTTGCGCGCCCATAAAGTCCCAGTCTCTATTAAAGAACTATTGGTATTGCTGGAGGCCATGCAGCACCGTTTAGCTTTTGGTTCAATTGATGACTTCTATCTGTTGGCGCGCACGGTACTGATTAAAGATGAAAAGTATTACGATCGTTTCGACAAGGCCTTTGGCGCATACTTTAAAGGCCTAGAAAGTATCGACGATATTTTTCAAGCGCTCATTCCCGATGATTGGATTCGCAGCGAGTTTTTGAAACAGCTTAGCGATGAAGAAAAAGCCAAAATTGAATCCATGGGTGGCTTGGAAAAGCTGATTGAAGAGTTTAAAAAACGCTTAGAGGAACAGCAAAAACGCCACCAGGGCGGCAACAAATGGATTGGCACCGGCGGCACCTCGCCCTTTGGTAACAGTGGCTACAATCCTGAAGGTATTCGTGTTGGCGGTGAGTCGCGCAATAAAAGTGCGGTGAAAGTGTGGGATAAACGCGAGTTTAAAAACCTCGATGACGATGTAGAGCTCGGTACTCGCAATATCAAAATGGCACTGCGCAAGTTGCGTAAATTTGCCCGAACCGGTGCCGCGGATCAGTTAGATCTGCCCGATACCATTAGCTCAACAGCGCGCAATGCGGGCTTTCTCGATATAAAAATGGTGCCCGAGCGACACAATGCCGTCAAGGTATTGCTGTTTCTCGATGTGGGGGGCTCAATGGACCCTTATATTCGCCTCTGCGAAGAATTGTTTTCCGCCTGCAAGACGGAATTCAAACACTTGGAATATTTCTATTTTCATAACTTCATTTACGAGCGAGTATGGAAAGATAATACCCGCCGGCATCAGGAAACCACGCCACTGTTTGATGTGTTACATAAGTATTCGAGCGATTATCGGGTGATATTCATTGGCGATGCCTCCATGGCGCCCTACGAAATCGCTAGTCAATATGGCAGCGTCGAACACATGAACGACGAGCCCGGCTACAAGTGGATGGAGCGGATGACAGAAACCTATAACAAGGTCATCTGGCTAAACCCCGTGAGTGAAAAATATTGGGACTACACCCAATCGATAAAAATGACTCATGAGTTGGTCGATGGCCACATGTACCCGTTAACCCTAGAGGGCTTGGATAAGGGCATTAAATATTTAACTAAATAACGTTTTAGTGAGTCTTACTTGGCGCCGGCTTAATTAATATGCTTACAGCTGCGCTCTTCCTGTCCACTGTAAATTGTCGACTGTTGTTATTAACAAACCCAGCGGTCGAAAGGAATAACCTCTACGCGCTCGCCTTTGTCTTGATCGCAGGCAAATTGATCCAGTTTGATGTAGCAATTGGCTGAGGTATAGGAACTGAGTACGCCGGAGCTTTGGTCCGAGTCGGCACTTACCTCTAAACCCGATGGCGTTGCGCTCATGTAAGCCCGTTGAAAATCTGTGCGACCCGGGCGTTTGCGCAATTTTGTTTTGACGCTGGCGTGTAAGCGAACCGGTTCAATGGTTTTTTCGCCAGCCAGTAATTGCAGTGCCGGCAGTGCCACCTGATGAAAAGTGAGTGTGGCTGATACAGGATTGCCCGGCAGTCCAAAAAAGTAAGCCTTTCCTAGCTTGCCGAACGCCAAGGGTTTACCGGGTTTAATCGCGATTTTCCAAAAAGTGATGTCGCCCATGCGCTCTAGTATTTCCCGAGTGTAGTCGGCTTCTCCTACTGAAACACCACCAGAACTAAAAATTAAATCGGTCTGTTCTGCCGCAATAGTGAAGGCATCTTCAAGGGCTGAGGGGATGTCTGGCACTATGCCAAGATCCAAAATTTCAACATTGAGTCGCTCAAGCATGGCGCGCAACACATAGCGATTGCTGTCGTATATTTGGCCTGCTTCTAGCCCTTGGCCCGGTAATTTCAATTCGCTCCCAGTGGAGAGAATGGCGACTTTTAGGCGTCGAATGAGTGGAATACTGTTTAAACCTAGGGATGCGAGTAAACCAATATCCGTCGGACCCAGGCGCTTGCCTTTGGTTAATATTGTGCGTCCGGTAAGAATATCGGCGCCTTGTTTGCGAATATGCTGCCCAAGTTTAACGCCGGCTGGGTGTAACAATGTAATCTTGTTGCCTTGGGTCTGAACGTCTTCCTGCATGACCACTGTGTCAGCGCCGGCCGGCAAGGGAGCGCCGGTCATGATGCGCACGCATTGACCTTTGCCAACGCGGCCATCGAATGCCACGCCGGCAAATGCTTTGCCGACGCGTTCGAATTCGCGATGGGTTGCCATGTCGCCGAATCGCAGCGCGTAACCGTCCATGGCCGAGTTATCGTAACCCGGTACGTCAATAGGAGCTTTGATGTCTTGCGCAAGAATGCGATCCAAGGCGACATCAAGCGCTGTTGTCTCTTGCTCCGTTATGGCTTCAAGTTGTTGATGCAATAACGCAATGGCATCATCGAGTGGCATTAGGTTAGGGGCGTCACAACAGCCCATAAATAGCTCCTAGGGAAAGAGGGTGGTGCTTGAAGGCCGTGGTCTAGTGGCTTTGATTGACCATCCACACGGCGGCTTCAACGCGCGAGCGTAGGCCCAATTTTTTTAGTACATGTTTCACATGCACTTTTACGGTGCCGTCAGAAATATCCAGGTCCCGAGCGATGAGTTTATTGGATAAGCCTTTGGCGATAAGTTTTAAAATTTCGTGCTCGCGGCTGGTGAGTTTGGCCAGTAAGCTGGTTTTATTGTTGTCGCCCTTGCGAATGGCTTTGGCGAGCACGTGAGTGAGTTTGTCGGATATCACCATCTTGCCGTGCGCGGCTTCGATCAGTTGCGCCAAGATATCTTCTGGGTCCATATCTTTCAGTAGGTAGCCGTCGGCGCCATAGGTAATAGCGCAAACAACGTCTTCGTCATTGTCTGAAACCGTGAGCATCACGATGCGCGAGGTTATGCCGGCCTCGCGCATAGCGCGTAGGGTTTCTAGGCCGTCCATCCCTTGCATATTCAAATCCAGCACGATCAAATCAGGGTCGGTTTCCTCGGCTAAGCGCAGTGCATCTAGGCCGTTGCTGGCCTCGCCAACCAGCGCCAGCTCGTCCTCCAACTCGATCAGCTGCACTAAGCCTTTGCGTAGCAGCGGGTGATCATCAACTAATAAGATGCTGGTAACTTGTTGATCCATAGCGCTAAAAACTTTTCAGTGAACAGAGCCTGTACATTCGCTAATTCCTTAATAGGTTGCAACTGTAAAAAGACAATCCCTTGATGTAGGTCATGTAGATGAACGCTGGCTATAACCTTTGAGTGTTAAGGGGGTACTCACCTTGGCTAGTTGGGGCGCAAGTCCAAGGCGCGGCACGCGAGTCACGGCGCGGCTTGGGCGGGATTGCTACTCCAATAGGGGTAAATCCTGTCTCTCTTTGTATCTGTAATTGCTACTCCCTCCTGTTAATTGAGTGCGTAGAGCGTGGGCGCCATAGTGAGGCTGAAACATTCTGTTTAACGGGAGCGCGAAATGGCGACATCAGAAACGAATAAGGCAGTAGACTTAACTGGCTACCGGCCCGGCGATAATATTAAAAATTGGAACCCAGAGGATGAGCAATTTTGGGAATCCACGGGTAAAAAAGTTGCCAATAGAAACCTTTGGATTTCAATTCCAAGTTTACTGTGCGGCTTTGCCGTATGGCTTTATTGGGGCATTATCACGGTGCAAATGCTGAATCTTGGCTTTCCTTTTGCCAAGGCGGATTTGTTTACGCTCACGGCCATTGCCGGCTTAACGGGTGCGACCTTGCGTATCCCCAGTAGTTTTTTTATTCGCTTGTGCGGCGGCCGCTATACCATTTTCTTTACCACTGCATTATTGATGATTCCAGCACTCGGTGCCGGATTGGCCTTGCAGGATAAGAATACCCCGTTATGGGTGTTTCAGTTTTTAGCGCTGCTGTCGGGCATCGGCGGCGGAAACTTCGCGGCGTCTATGTCGAACATCAATTTCTTCTTCCCGAAAAAAAGCCAAGGTTTAGCCTTAGGTTTGAATGCGGGCTTAGGAAATTTTGGTGTTACCACCATGCAAATATTGGTGCCTTTGGTGATGACCTTTGCACTTTTTGGTGCGATGGGCGGTGACTCCATGGTATTGCAAAGCACGTCTGGCACCTTGATTGGGAAAATTGCAGCTGGTACTGAAACCTACATTCAGAATGCTGGTTTTGTCTGGTTATTGCTGCTCATTCCGTTGGCTTTTGCTGGCTGGTTTGGCATGAATAATATCAACACCTCGGAAGTTACGCCTGCACAGCCAGGCGCATTGACTGCCTTTAGTATTATGGCCGGTATGTTGGCCATTGGGTTTGTCACCGCCACGGTAGGGCTTTGGTTGATTCTGCCCGACGCCGCAAATGGCTCTGGTTTTGGCGTACCCAAGGAAATTGTGTTGTTGCTCGTTATGGTTGCAACACTGTTTCTATTGAAGTTGATTCCCGGCCAAGTGAAAACAAGTTTGGATCGTCAATTCAAAATTTTTGGCAATAAGCATACCTGGGTAATGAGTGTTATCTACACCATGACCTTCGGATCGTTCATTGGCTTTGCCGCTGCTTTCCCCTTGTCCATCAAGGTTATTTTTGGTTATCAGCACGTCCTTGTGGATGGTGTGATGACCCATAACATCGTCAATGACAATGGCCCAAGTGCGCTGATGTTCGCCTGGATGGGTCCGTTCATCGGCGCCTTAATACGCCCTCTGGGTGGCTGGATTTCCGATAAGTGGGGCGGTGCATTGGTTACGCAAATCTGTTCCATTGCCATGGTTATCGGTGCATTGAGTGCGGCTTACTACATGCGTGAAGCCTATAGTTCGGCGACACCAGAAGAGTTTTTCGTACCTTTCTTTATCTCGTTCATGGTTCTGTTTGCCTCCAGCGGTATTGGTAATGGCTCCACTTTCCGCACCATTGCTATGGTGTTTTCTAAAGAGCAAGCCGGGCCGGTCTTGGGCTGGACATCAGCCGTGGCCGCTTACGGTGCTTTCTACATTCCTCAGGTTATTGGCGAGCAGATCAATGCAGCTACCCCCGAGGTTGCCTTGGTTGGCTTCGCGGCTTTCTATGCGGTCTGCGTGGTGGTTAACTGGTTTTATTATCTGCGCAAGAGCGGAGAGTTCTATAATCCCTAGTGTTCTGATGTGAGAATAAAGTGCCCGCCTCGTGCGGGCATTTTTATTGCTGGCTAGGTGGTCTATCCTTTATTCGTGTGGCATGGCGTCTGTGTCGCTGTGTCTAAATGGCTCATTGGGTAGCGGCATCGTTATGGTGAATAAACAAGGGAATAACGAAGAACCGGACGCTACTGGCAGCCTGGAGTCATCGCACCACACCTCTAAGGGTGAAGCGTTAGCGCGTACGCAGGCCGAATTAAATAATGCATTGAGTAGCCTATCGGACATTCTGTATCAAACCGATGCGGCGGGCACCATTATGATGGTGTCGGGTGCCTGTGAAGCCGTGTTGGGTTATCAGACAGCCGAAATTATTGGCCGGCCAATGGCAAGCTTCTATTGCGACCAAGATGAACGTTTGCGCCTACTCAATGAGATGTTGCGCGACGGCGTTAGGGATCGAGAAGTGATTGCCGCCTTACGGCATAAACAGGGCCATGAGGTTTGGGTGGCAACCAATGTTCACTTAGTGTTTGATGCTCAGGGTCAATTTTTAGGTTCGCAAGGCATTGCGCGAGATTACTCAGAGCGCAAGCGGCAACAAGCCATGCTCGAAGCCTCCGAGTTGCAATATCGCACGCTCTATGAAATGACCAGCGATGCGGTGATGTTACTCGATGAAGACGGTTTCTTTGACTGCAATAGGGCAACTGTCACCTTATTTGGCTGTGCTTCAATTGCTGAGTTTTGTTCGAAACACCCAGCCGATTTTTCGCCCGAACGCCAACCCGATAACAGTCTTTCAACAGAGCTATCCATGCAGCGCATTAATGACGCCATGGCTCATGGCAGCAATCGCTTTGAATGGCTGCATAAACGCGCCGATAATCACGACACCTTTTATGCTGATGTTCAGCTAAATAGTATGAAGGTCAATGGGCGGGTGATCTTACAGGCCGTTGTGCGCGATATCAGTCGCCTGAAAGAAGGCGAGGAAAAGGCCCAGCAGCTTGCTTTTTACGATCCTTTGACAGGCTTGGCGAACCGACGGTTGATGGATATAAAACTCGATCAAGCACTGGCCGAATGTAAGCGCAACAAATGTTGGGGTGCGCTGATATTTATGGATTTGGATTTCTTTAAAAAACTCAATGATGCGCATGGTCATGCGGCTGGTGATCATCTGCTCGTGCAGGTGGCAGAACGACTAAAGCACCAGCTGCGCGAAGTGGATACCTTGGTTCGCTATGGTGGCGATGAGTACATTGTGATTTTAAGTCAAATTGGTGAGACCGAAAAGCTAGCCAATGCGCAAGCGATGTTGGTGGCTGAAAAATTACGCGCGGAAATGGCCAAGCCCTTTTTCATTCAGACCTTTGAAAAGAAGCCAGATGCGACGGGAATCGAGTTTGAAAGCGGTGCCAGTTTTGGTGTTCAGTTATTTAGTGGCGATCAGTTAGATCCTAGTACGATTCTGAATTTGGCCGATCGCGCCATGTATCAAGCAAAGCGCGCAGGTAGAAACTATGTGTCGTTTGGCGGACAAGATAAAAAGCGCTAAGTCATATCCATTTAACTCAGCTAGCTTGCTTTAAATTGGCGTAGTCGGGTTTGAATTTAAAGGTAATCTTCGTGCCTCTTCCCTCACCTTTACCTAGGTGAAATTCGCCGTTTAAACTTCGACTGCGTTCTTTCATAATGGCTAAGCCATAATGGTTAAGTTTTTCTGGAGCACTCGGCAAGCCAATACCGTTGTCGCTAACCATGAGTAAAATGTGATCGTCGATAAGATGCACTAAATCAATGACGAGTTCTGTGCCCTTGGAATGGTGTAGCGCATTTTGTGCAGCCTCGCGCACAATTTGCATGAGGTGAATTTCTTCCGCAGGCGTTAAGGGGATGTCAGTAAGCTTATAGTTCAAGCTAATATTCATCTCCGAGCGCTCGCGCAATTGATTGACGGTTTGAATTAATGCGCCCTCTAGGCCGGAGCTATCGAGCTTTAACCTAAAGGTGGTTAATAGCTCGCGCAATTGACGATAGGCGCTGGAAAGACCTTCTCGCAATTCATTCACAATCGGTTGTTGTTTGTCATACTCTTGTTTGTCGCAGGTTTTCTGCAGTCGAACCACCTGAATTTTCAAATACGATAGTGCCTGAGCGAGGGAGTCGTGTAGCTCTCGTGCAATAACCGTGCGTTCATCGAGCGTGGCGACTTTTCGGTCTAAGGCTTTTTGATCCGCCAGTGACAGCGCCAATGCAAGCTGGTCGGCGGTTGAGGTGATGAGTTGGTCAGCCCAATGGCTGTGGTCTAGTTTTAGCGGTTCACGCACGCTCAAAATACCGTATTGGCGGTCATCTCTACCGATATTGTACTGATATTCGAATGGGTCTTTATAGCAGCCACTAATCACTTCACTCTTGCATTCGGAGCAGCTTTTTTCACTGCAGTCGGGTGTGCCATTATTACCCACATGGTAGTAGGGTTGGCTGCCGTCTTGGGTGAAAAGACAGATGTCTATGTCGGCATGATCGATCAGTTTGGCGAGTTCATTGATGATGGCTTTATGATCTACCGGTTGGTGATAGGCACTCATGATTTGACGCGATGTGCTCAGTAGAAACTCTAACGCTTTGGTTTGGCGTTTGAGGTCTTCAGTGCGCTTATCTACCCGCGCTTCTAGCTCTGCATAATTGGCCTGTATAGATTCACCCATCAGGTTAAAAATTTCCGCCAGTAACGCAAATTCATCTCGCCCCTCTAAATGCAACCGATGGCTCAAATTACCCTGTCGATATTTATCTGCAGCAGAGGTTAACTCTTTTAACGGTTTTTCAATGCGCTCCCGGGTAAAGTAAAAGGCGAGGCTACCGACACAAACAATGGTGAAAAAGCCAACGATTTGAATCAGCCTGAGCCGAATGATGCGCTCTTCAGCGCTCTGTTGAAACTCGCTCACCAATGCGTTTGTTAGCGCAATTTGTTGGTCTAGCGCGGGAATGAGTTGCGCGATAGCGGGGCGAACCTCGTCATAGGGCAGCGCCATTGCCCAGGCTAATTGCGGTTCAATAATGGTTTGCCAGTGTTGGCTGGCTTGTTCATAGCGACTTGAGACAGCCGCGGAGATGTCGGCATCTTTTAGGTGCACTAACAGTGGAAAGCGCCAGGTTTGCCGGAGCTCTTCTATTTGTCGCTGCGCGGATTGATCGTCATCTTGGCTGATGCTGAGTGCAATCCGGTAGGTCTGCATGCGCAGCGTGCCTGACAGGTTAATGGCTTGGGCATCTTTATCGCCGAGCTCGGTAATCCAGTAGGTGGTAAAGATTGATAACAGCGAAACGGCCATAATAGCCGCCAGCGACAGCGTGATGGTGTTCATCACACTTTGGCCAAACTGCCGCTTTAACCCTTCAATCATTGTCTACCCCCAAAATTCCACATGCTGGCCGCGAACCCAGCTTTCCATCATTTTTCTTGGCCTACCCAATGAAATCAAGGGGCTTGCCGGCATCGCAACTACCACCTTGGTGGTAGTTGCTCTATTTAACACTGGGAGCACCGGATTTTGTCTTGATCTGAGTCAACAACCGCGCAGACCGCAGTATTTACAGTGGTCACATCTGGGCATTCCTTCCAGTAGCAATTAGCGTCCAGCCAAATGGTGAGGAAATACATAATGAGTCAATTTTTAGATAAGCTGCGTTTTTTCCAGGCGAAGAAGCAAGCTTTTAGCGGCGATCACGGCGTAACCACCGAGGAAAATCGCGATTGGGAAGACGGATATCGTCGTCGCTGGCAGCACGATAAAGTTGTGCGCTCCACTCACGGTGTGAACTGTACCGGCTCTTGTAGCTGGAAGATTTACGTCAAGGACGGCTTAGTCACTTGGGAAACCCAGCAAACGGATTACCCGCGCACTCGCCCAGATTTGCCCAACCACGAGCCACGCGGCTGCCCACGGGGCGCCAGCTACTCCTGGTATATCTATTCTGCCAACCGCTTGAAGTACCCCAAAGTGCGCAAGGCGTTGTTGAAATTGTGGCGCGATGCGCGCGCAAGCTATTCAGACCCCGTAAAAGCGTGGGAGTCGATCGTTAACGACCCCGTGAAAGCCAAGAGCTATAAAACCAAGCGCGGCATGGGTGGCTTGGTGCGCTCCGATTGGCGCGAAGTGAATGAAATGATCGCCGCGGCCAACGTGTATACCGCGAAAAAATACGGCCCTGATCGCATCACCGGTTTCTCGCCCATCCCTGCCATGTCCATGGTGTCTTACGCCGCTGGTGCCCGTTACTTGAGCTTGATTGGCGGTAACTGCTTATCTTTCTACGATTGGTATTGCGATTTACCCCCAGCGTCGCCACAAATTTGGGGCGAGCAAACCGACGTTCCGGAATCGGCAGACTGGTACAACTCTGGCTATATCATTGCCTGGGGTTCAAACGTACCGCAAACACGTACGCCTGATGCTCACTTCTTTACTGAAGTACGTTACAAAGGCACTAAAACAGTTTCGGTTACCCCAGATTATTCGGAAGTTGCAAAGCTTACCGATGAGTGGATTCCCGCCAAGCAGGGTACCGATGCGGCCGTGGCCATGTCTATGGGCCATGTGATTTTGCGCGAGTTCCACGTGGATAAACCCAGCGACTACTTCAAAGAGTATGTGCGCTCCACTACCGATTTCCCTTATCTGGTAAAACTCGAAGCCTGTGACAATGGCTTGCAGCAGGGCGCCTTCTTGCGCGCCTCAGATCTAGCCGGCAACCATGGTCAAGAAAATAACCCAGAGTGGAAAACCATTGCGCTAAATGAAACCAATGGCGAGCTGGTATCGCCTAATGGTTCTATCGGTTATCGCTGGGGCGAGCCATCGGCGAAAGAAGGCAAGGGCAAGTGGAACATCGAGCAGAAAGACGGTAAGTCTGGCGCCGAGGTTAAGCTCACCCTGTCGCTAAAAGAAACGGCCGATCAAGTTGTGGATGTGGCTTTCCCGTATTTCGGTGCCGCAGAGCACGAATACAAGTATTTCGATCACACCGATCACGATCCCATTCAGCAGCGTAAAGTACCCGTTAAAAAGGTTACCTTGGCCGATGGTTCAGAGGTGCTGGTTGCCACTGTGTACGATTTAACCTTGGCCAATTACGGTGTAGATAACGGCTACGACTGCCCGAATTCGGCGAAAAACTTCGACGAAAACATTCCGTACACGCCAGCATGGCAGGAAAAAATTACCGGTGTACCGCGCGCGCAAATTATCAAAATTGCGCGCGAGTTTGCCGATAACGCGCACAAAACCCGCGGTCGCTCCATGATCATTATCGGTGCGGCTATGAACCACTGGTACAACATGGACATGAACTACCGCGGCGTCATCAATATGCTGATGATGTGTGGTTGTATCGGCCAGTCTGGTGGCGGCTGGGCGCACTATGTGGGTCAGGAAAAACTGCGTCCACAGTGTGGCTGGTTGCCTTTAGCCTTCGGTTTAGATTGGCAGCGTCCGCCGCGCCAAATGAACGGCACCTCATTTTTTTACAATCACGCCGATCAATGGCGCTATGAAAAATTAGACATGGCGGAAGTGATATCGCCACTGGCTAATAAAGAAAAATGGACCGCTTCTATCATCGATTTCAACACCCGCGCCGAGCGCATGGGTTGGTTGCCGTCGGCACCGCAGTTGGGTATGAATCCGCTTGAGTTATGCAAGCGCGCCGAAGCCATGGGCATGGACCCGAAAGACTACGCGGTAAAAATGTTGAAAGAGGGCGAGTTAAAATTTGCCTGTGAAGACCCAGATAACCCACAGAACTTCCCGCGCAATATGTTCATTTGGCGTTCGAACTTACTCGGTTCTTCGGGTAAAGGCCACGAGTACATGTTGCGCCATCTGCTGGGCACCAAGCATGGCCTGATGGGCAAGGACTTGGGCGAGTCGGGCGAGAAGAAGCCGCAAGATGTGACCTGGCACGACGAGGCGCCGGAGGGCAAAATCGATTTGCTGGTGACACTGGACTTCCGCATGTCCACCACTTGCTTGTATTCCGATATCGTTTTGCCAACCGCCACTTGGTATGAAAAAGACGATATGAATACCTCGGACATGCATCCGTTTATTCACCCCTTGTCGAAAGCCGTAGACCCAGTGTGGGAGTCGCGTTCGGATTGGGATATTTTCAAAGGCATCGCCAAGCGCTTCAGTGAATTGACTGACGGTCACTTAGGCGTGGAAAAAGATTTAGTCACAATTCCAATGCAACACGATACACCCGGTGAATTGGCGCAACCAAAAGGTGTTAAAGCCTGGTGGAAAAATGAGTGTGAGCTCATTCCTGGAAAAACTGCGCCTAACATGGTTGTGGTTGAAAGGGACTACCCGAATACTTACAAGCGCTTTACCTCGCTCGGCCCCTTGTTGGAGAAGTTAGGTAACGGCGGTAAGGGCATCAATTGGAATACCGATGCCGAAGTGAAATTCCTAGGTGAGCTGAACTATGTGCACACGGAAGAAGGCGCGCATAAAGGCCGGCCAAAAATTGAGTCTGCCATTGATGCGGCCGAAGTGATTTTATCGTTGGCGCCAGAAACCAACGGTCAGGTTGCGGTTAAAGCTTGGGAAGCTCTCGGTGCTATCACCGGTCGCGACCACACCCATTTGGCCAAGCCAAAAGAAGACGAAAAAATTCGCTTCCGCGATATTCAAGCGCAGCCGCGCAAGATTATCAGCTCGCCCACTTGGTCGGGTTTGGAAGATGAGCATGTGTCTTACAACGCCGGTTACACCAATGTACACGAGTTAATTCCATGGCGCACCGTTACTGGCCGTCAGCAGTTCTATCAAGATCACGAGTGGATGTGTGATTTTGGTGAGCAGCATTGCACCTACAAACCGCCAATCAACACAAAAACTATTGAGCCGCTATTGGGTAAAAAATCCAACGGTAATCACGAGTTGGTTTTGAACTGGATTACACCGCACCAGAAGTGGGGTATTCACTCAACTTACTCAGATAATCTGCTGATGCTCACCTTGTCGCGTGGTGGCCCGATTGTGTGGCTCAGCGAAGTGGATGCCAAGAAGGCCGACATCGTTGATAACGATTGGATTGAAATCTTTAACGTTAACGGTGCCATCAGTGCCCGTGCAGTGGTATCCCAGCGTGTGCCTGAAGGTATGAGCATGATGTACCACGCACAAGAGCGCATTGTGAACGTACCCGGCGCTGAAACCACGAAAACCCGTGGCGGTATTCACAACTCGGTAACCAGAGCAGTGATGAAACCCACCCACATGATTGGTGGTTATGCACAGCAGTCTTACGGTTTTAACTATTACGGCACCGTAGGCTGTAATCGAGATGAATTTGTGATCGTTCGTAAGATGGACAAGGTCGATTGGCTGGACGAGCCCCAAGCAGGTGGAGTGTAAGCAAATGAAAATACGTGCACAGATAGGCATGGTGTTAAATCTAGACAAGTGTATTGGTTGTCATACTTGCTCCATTACTTGTAAAAACGTGTGGACCAGCCGCGATGGTATGGAATACGCCTGGTTCAACAACGTTGAAACCAAACCTGGCATTGGCTTCCCGAAAGAGTGGGAAAACCAAGACAAGTGGAATGGCGGTTGGGTGCGCAACAAAAACGGCAAACTCACACCTAAGCAGGGCGGAAAGTTACGCCTGTTGGCCAATATTTTTGCCAACCCCGATTTGCCAGAAATTGACGATTATTACGAGCCCTTTGATTTTGACTACGAGCATTTACACAATGCGCCTGAGTCAAAGCATCAGCCCGTAGCGCGTCCGCGTTCGCTGATCACTGGCCAGCGCATGGAAAAAATTAATTGGGGCCCGAACTGGGAAGAGATTCTCGGCACCGAATTCTCCAAGCGTAAAGCCGATGTGAACTTCAACGACGTGGTGCAAAAAGACATCTACGGTCAATTTGAAAAGACCTTCATGATGTACTTGCCGCGCTTGTGCGAACACTGTTTGAACCCAGCCTGTGTAGCCAGCTGCCCCAGTGGTGCCATCTACAAGCGCGAAGAAGACGGCATTGTACTGATCGACCAAGATAAGTGCCGCGGTTGGCGCATGTGTGTGTCGGGCTGCCCGTACAAGAAAATTTACTACAACTGGAAAACCGGAAAATCTGAAAAATGTATTTTCTGTTATCCACGTATTGAAGCTGGCCAGCCAACCGTCTGCTCCGAAACCTGCGTAGGTCGCATTCGTTATCTTGGCGTGTTGCTTTATGACGCCGATAAAATTGAAGCGGCGGCGAGCGTTGAGTTGGAAAAAGATTTGTACCAAGCACAGTTGGATTTGTTTCTCGATCCAAATGACCCTGCCGTACAAGCAGCCGCCCGCGCCGAAGGTATTCCCGAGGCTTGGTTGGAAGCCGCACAACATTCACCCGTGTACAAAATGGCCATGGATTGGAAAGTGGCTCTGCCATTGCATCCAGAGTATCGCACCCTGCCAATGGTTTGGTATGTACCGCCTTTGTCGCCTATTCAAAACGCGGCAGAAGCCGGCCACATCGGTATGGATGGTGTGATTCCAGATCTGAAGTCACTGCGCATTCCCGTGCGCTACTTGGCCAACCTGTTAACTGCAGGCGACGAAGCGCCAGTGCTTAATGCCTTAGAGCGCATGTTAGCCATGCGTGCCTTCAAGCGCTCGCAACAAGTGGAAGGCGAAGTGGATATGGCGGTGCTGCAAAAAGTAGGCTTGACCGCATTGCAAGTGGAAGACATGTACCGCTACATGGCGATTGCAAATTACGAAGATCGCTTCGTGATTCCAACCAGCCACAAATCTTATGCGGAAGAGGCCTACAGCATGAAGTCCAGTTGTGGCTTTAGCTTCGGCAACGGTTGTAGCGATGGCAATAACGACGTCAATATATTCGGTGGCAAAAAACAAACCAATCGCGACATTATCGCCGTTAGCACTTGGGAGGCAGAGTAATGGAAATGTTACGTATCCTCTCAAGGCTGTTGGACTATCCAACAGCTGATATTGGCAACTATCAGGCCGAGGTGCTCGGCCTGATTGAAAATGCGCCAATGAAAGACAAACTGCGTCAAAAAATGGTGCAGTTTGTGAAAACGCGAACCGCGATGGACTTGTTAGATTGGCAAGCTGAATACGATGGCATGTTCGAGCGCGGTCGCTCCTTAGGGCTATGGTTATTTGAACATGTACACGGTGAATCGCGCGATCGCGGTCAAGCCATGGTAGATCTCGTGGCTCTATATCGTCAGGCTGGCTTAGAAATAAGCCAGCACGAATTGCCAGACTACATACCACTGTTCTTAGAGTTCTTGGCAACCCAAGGCGATGATAATGCCCGCGGTTGGCTAGTGGATATGGAGCACATTCTCGCCCTGCTACAAGTTCGCTTGGAGAAACGCGAAAGTGATTATGCCGTTCTGTTCGAAGCATTACTGGATATCGCTAACAGCAAGGTTAGCTTAAAAGAAGTGCGCGAACGCATCGCAGCAGAAAAGCGCGATGACACGAAAGCGGCTATCGATAAAGAATGGGAAGAAGAGGAAGTCACCTTTGGTGCCGAGTCTTTAGAGAAAAGCTGTGACAGCGCCGCGAGACGCCCGAGCGAATCTCAGCGTCGCGATTTAGACGTGCCACTGAATTGGGTAGGTTTCAATGATGCAACTGAAAAACCAGCATCGGCCTTAGAGAGGAATTAATGATGAATCATTTCTTGTTTGGTGTTTACCCCTATATTGCGTTTGCTGTATTTTTTCTTGGTAGCTTGGCGCGTTATGACCGCGATCAGTACACCTGGAAAACTGGCTCTAGCCAGCTGTTAGAAAGTAAACAGCTGCGCAAAGGCTCTGCGGCATTTCACGTAGGTATCATCGCCATTTTATGCGGTCATTTTGTTGGATTGTTAACGCCTAATGCGGTGTGGCATGCCCTTGGCGTTTCGGCCAGTTTCAAGCAAATGGTGGCCATGGGTGTGGGTGGTTTCTTTGGTTTAATCTGTTTGTACGGCATGGTTATTTTGATTAAACGCCGCTTAACCAACGACCGTGTACGCGCGACAACAACAACCATGGATCTCACCATCTTATTGCTGTTGTTCGCACAGTTGGTGCTTGGCCTGCTATCTATTTTCGTGTCATCCGGCCATATGGACGGTGCTGAAATGTTGAAGCTAATGGCCTGGGCGCAAAATATTGTGATCCTAGATGCCGCCCACGCGGCGGAGCAAATGGTTGATGTGCACTGGATTTTTAAAATGCACATCACCTTGGGTATGACATTGTTTGTGCTCTTTCCGTTCTCGCGGTTGGTGCATGTTTGGAGTGTGCCGGTGAAGTATTTTACCCGTAACTACCAAATAGTCCGCGCCAAATGACGGACCTTCGTCTTTTACGCTAGGGCGGCGTTGGATCAGTGCTCGATCGGTCATGTACTTTATGTACACTCCCTCACTGCGCGCTGATCCGCCTTGCCCTAACGCAAAATCCAAAGGTCCTTCTCGAGCCTTTTTGTTTTTAGGGGCGACGGAATCAGTGCTTATGTTCAGGACCTCGGTGCCCCTTGAGGGTATGCCAAAGAACGACGGGATCAGTGCTCGATCGGTCATGTACTCAATGTACACTCCCTCACTGCGCGCTGATCCGCCTTGCCCTAGCGCAAAATCCAAAGGTCCTTCTCGGGCCTTTCTTTTTTTGGGCGGCGTGACGTGCAGGGACCTAGGTGCCGCTCGACGGTCAGCACTAATGTCATGATGGCATGGACCTTGGTTCCCCTTGAGGGTATGCCAAAGAACGACGGGATCAGTGCTCGATCGGTCATGTACTTTATGGTCACTCCCTCACTGCGCGCTGCTCCGCCTTGCCCTAACGCAAAATCCAAAGGTACTTCGTGGCCTTTTTTGTTTATAGGGACTGCTAGAACTCGGCGCAAATGGCGCCCTGAAAGCCTGCATAAACACAGATTTCACCCCTGAATAGCCTTTAAAGCGGTATTTTTTCCACGCCGCGGGATATATGCCTCAGAGGCGTATTATTTTGCGCCCCATTCTGAAAATTGTGATAACTTCTTGAAATTAAAGGGGGAGTCGGAGCTGGTACCATAGCTCCGCTCTGGATATATGCCTCGGAGGCGTAATATATTACGCCTCCGAGGCACTGAATAATGCTGTTAAGTGTAAAAGCACATGGAAGAAAATAAGATATTATTTCTAGCAATCATCGGTTGCATTATTATTTATGCACTGGTTCGTGCCTATAAAATAAGTGATATACGCTGCCCAAAGTGTGGTGAGCGAATGGAGCTACATAGCCTAGAAGATCCAATGGGTGCCAATATTTCAAAAAAGGTTACGTTCTCTTTTTATCAAGGTCCACGAAAATACAAAGAGGCTTGGGTCTGTGAGTCATGCAATCATCAAGTACAAAAGCAATATTGGGGCAGCTAATGGCAAATCGTGCCACAACTACACTTAACAAGGCTATTAAAAATCGTTCCGGCCAAAAAACGGCCTCCACTGGACGCGCTAACGCGCGCCTTTTATAGCGGCGTTATGCAATCTGAATGAACAGACTAAGAACCTATGGTTTAGTAAGTATCGCTGCATCGTTAGCATTCTTTGCGCTGGGATTGCTTACCCATACTTTCGAAGCCGTGCCTGGCAAGATTGTTGATCTGAAGGAAATATTTGGATCTTCTGGTGGCGGCTCTTCAACCTATAAGAGTCCTATTCTTTCCGGTAGAGAGTCGCCAACTGAATCATGGGTTTCAGTAGAGTACAGATACATAGTAAACGGCAATGAGTATAATTCGCGCCTGATAGGGCTTTACTTACCGGTCAACCTCAGTATGCCGTCCTTTGAAAAAGGACAAGACGTTACTGTTTACTTGGCGCCATTCAATATTGTCTCAGTATTGAAGCGTGGCGCTGATTTAAGAATTGTTTTCGCGCTATTTGGTCTTGGTATATGCCTACTAATATTTCATGAGTGGGCAACCAAAACAAGGAAAGAAAATGCATAACAAGCGACTGTGGTGTGATTAGTTCAAAAATCAACTGTGACACCATCCCCGATTATCTCGCACCATCGTGAACGCAAGGACTCAGCCCTAACTAAAGCAAGCCCTGTCTTTACCTGCGTTAGTTTGCTTAACCGCTGTCATTGTGGATGAAGGATGCTCAGGATCGCATTTTCAGCCAAAACGCCTGCACGAGCTAGATTGTTAGCAGGTCTGATAAGGGCCGTTCCCACACGGGCTTTTAACGCCAACCCCCACCTTAGTTGATCTAACTCAAAACCTTGTAATAAGGCCAGCTTTACAATGGCTCATCGACTGAAGCTTCGCGTTGTTGGCGTTGGTTTTGTCATTAATACGCGAATCGCACCAGCTCAAGGGCTTAGACCGGTCTGTTTAGGAGAAAGTTGATGATTATTGTAAATGACGTGGAAATTTCTGAGCCGGCCATTTTGGCAGAGATGCAATACCACAAGGCTGAAAGTCAGCGCGATGCCATGATTAAGGCCAGTGAATCACTGATAATTGCCGAACTGGTGAAAGCCCGCGCGGCGGAGCTTGGCATCGTTATCAAGGATGACGCTAGTGAAGCGCAAGCGCTCGAACAACTGCTAGCGGTAGACGTGCCTATGCCTGAGGCGAGCGAAGCGGATTGCCTTCGCTATTACGAAGCCAACCTCGATAAGTTTCAGAGTACGCCCTTGTTAGCCGTGCGCCATATTCTTTTGGCGGCAGATCCAGAGGATGATGATGCCCGCATTAAAGCGGCAGACCAAGCCATTGTGCTGTTGGCGAAATTGAACGCGGATATGGGGCAGTTTGACGCCTTGGCGGCCGAATTTTCCAGCTGCCCATCGGCAAAGCTTGGCGGCAATTTAGGGCAGATTACCAAAGGCCAAACCGTGCCCGAGTTTGAGCGTCAATTGTTTAATTTAAGTTTAGGTCTCGCCAAGCGCCCCATTGAAAGTCGTTACGGCTTGCATTTGGTTTTGGTAGAGCACCGTGTAGACGGACGGCAATTACCCTTCGATGTGGTGCAAACCCGTATTGCCGATTATCTTAATGAAAAAGTCAGGCGTAAATCTATCGCGCAGTATGTGGAAACGTTGATTTCGCAAGCGAAAATCGAAGGCTTTGACTTTTCCGTGAGCGATTCGCCGTTGATGCAATGATTGAAGAAGTTAACAGTAAACAGTAAACAGTAAACAGTAAACAGTAAACAGTAAACAGTAAACAGTAAACAGCTTACAGGAAAGGCGCTTTTGAGAAGTTTAGCTGTTAGCTGGGGGCGGCCATTCGCTTAGCTGTTAGCTTGTTGCCGAAAGTCGCAGATGAACAGGCTTTTCCTAAACACCTTTTATTTTTGAATCCCGTCTGGTGAGTATAATCATGTGTGAAAAATGTTCGCCCAGTGAGTTGTTAGATCGCAATAAGCATTGGGCGGCTGCCTACCAGGCGCGCGACCCGAGTTTTTTTACCCGCTTGGCGGCGCAGCAAACGCCAAATTATTTATGGATAGGCTGTTCCGATGCGCGCGTGCCGGCCAACGACATAGTGGGTATGGAGCCGGGTGAATTATTTGTGCATCGCAATATTGCCAATCAGGTGATTCATACCGACTTTAACGGCTTGAGTGTTGTGCAGTTTGCGCTCGATATCCTAAAGGTGGAGCATATTATTGTCTGCGGTCACTACGGCTGTGGTGGTGTGCGCGCGGCGCTTGCGCACGAAGAGTTGGGTATTGTTGATAATTGGCTTCGGCATATTAAAGATATTTACTGCCGGCATAAAATCGAGCTGCAGGCATTAAGCTCCACCGATGAGGAAGTTAATCGGTTGTGTGAGCTGAATGTGATGGCGCAAGTGGAGAATCTTTCGAAGACGAAAGTGGTGCAGCGCGCTTGGCGCAATGGCCGGAAACTCTCTATTCATGGATGGATTTACGGTTTGAATGACGGCATCATTAAAGATCTGGCCGTGAGTGTGAACGAGCCTGATGGCGTAGATGATATTTATCGCATGGCGCCGAAAGGGTAAGTGTGTAAGGGATCTGTTACCAGATTGCTTTAGGCAAGGCTCATTCACGTCGCACAGTGTGGCTAGCTGGTGCCTTGCCTCGGCGCGCCCTGCGGCCCCGTGGCGGTGGTGTCTTTATCGCTTCTGTTCTATATTGCTGCCTACATAAAAAGCAAGGAAGATCAGACATGGCTTGTTTATCGCCCAGCGCTACGCGGTTAGGTTTTATTGTTGTTGTCAGGCTCTTTAGCGGTTTATTGTTTAGCTGTTTATTGTCGCTGCCGGCATTTGCCGCCAAGCAAGACGATAACGGCTTGCCGCCTATTCGCAAACTTACCGCCGAGCAAAGTGAGCGCGCTGCTGCCAATTATCAAAAATATTGCGTGCTGTGCCACGGCGAAAACCGCCAAGGCCATGTTAATGATCACGCGCCGTCGCTACGCAGTCAAAGCCTGTTTGAATCCGGTGTGCCGCACGCTATTTTGCGGCCACTTTCCTATGGCCGCCAAGGTACCGCAATGGGCGGCTATCTCGATGAAGTGGGTGGACCGCTGAGCTTGGATGAAACCTGGGATCTTACCTATTGGCTGTTCGAGCAATCGGGTGTGGCGCGCGTGGCTATCGGTACGCAGCCTGTTTTGGGCGACGTGCAACAGGGTGAAAAAGTCTACCAGCGCGAATGCGCAGTGTGTCATGGCAAAGCGGGCGAGGGGATTACCGCACCGGCGCTGGGCAATGCCTCGGCACTGGCGCATAACAGCGATGAGTTTATACGCTATGCCATACAACATGGCCGGCAAGATACGCCTATGCCGGCGTTTTTGGGGCGATTAACCGAGCCCGATATCGACAATGTCACGGCATTTTTACGCAGTCGCGCCAGCGGTTGGCAAGATGTCAAACCGGTGTTGCAAGCCCTGCCAACGCCGGATCAATATGTGGTCAACCCCGATGGCGAGCAACCAGACTTTACATTAGCGGAAGGTCGCTATGTGTCGTCGGCAGATTTGTATGCGGCCTTAGTGGCGAAACAGAAAATGGTGCTACTTGATACCCGCGTTACGTCCGTGTGGCAAACTGCGCATATCGAGGGTTCGTTTCCGGCGCCTTATTATTCAGATTTTAAAACCATTGCTAAGGATATCCCGCGCGATGTGCTTATTGTTGCCTATTGCTCCTGCCCAAGAGCCGCCGCGGATTATGTGATTGATCAACTCAAGGATTTAGGCTTTACCCACACAGCGGTGTTGTACGAAGGTATTTTCGGTTGGATGCATCAAGGTTATCCGGTAGCCCGGCGTGCTATCGAAGCGCCCGATGACGGCGACTCAAAATAGTACCGGGTTTTCCCTGAGCGCTAGCCGCCGGTGCTACTCATAAAGCGAACAATCTGCGGTTCGCTGTTGAGGTCGAAGTGGTGGCGTTCAGGTTTGATCGTAATGGCTTGAACGATGGCGGCTTTAAGGCGCTCGCGATCACCCGGGTGGGCGCGCAGTATGGCTTTTAAATCGGCCGCGTGCTCGTTGCCCAGGCAGAGCAGCAATTTTCCTTCCGCGCTTACGCGCACGCGATTGCAACTGGCACAAAAGTTTTCTGAGTGGGGTGAGATAAAACCGATGCGCGAGTTGTAGCCTGGCACTTGCCAATAACGCGAGGGGCCGGCGGTTTGCGCTTGCAATGGCTCTAGGATAAATTTCTGGCCGATTATTTCGCGCAAGTCAGCACTCGAGCAAAACTCTAAGGCGCGACTGTGCTCGACAATGCTACCCAGTGGCATTTCTTCAATAAAGCTGATGTCTAATTGATTATCGAGTACAAACTGAACGAGGTCGGGTACTTCGGCTGCGTTGCGGTTTTTTAGTATGACCGCATTGAGTTTTATGCGCTCGAAGCCGACATCTTGCGCCGCTTTGATGCCATCGAGTACCTGCTGTAATTCACCGGTGCGCGTGAGTTCGCGAAACTTGATAGGGTCTAAGGTATCGAGGCTAATGTTGATGCGTTTAACGCCAGCGGCTTTAAGTGCGGCGGCGTACTTTGGCAGTTGTGAGCCATTGGTGGTGAGTGTGAGTTCCTTGAGCGGTAATTGACCTAATTGCTCGAACACCTGAGTGACGCCTTTGCGCACCAGTGGTTCGCCGCCTGTGATGCGAATTTTGCTGACCCCAAGCTCAACGAATGCCGTGCCAATTTCGGTTAGCTCTTCTAAGCTCAGTACCTGCGCTCTGGGCATGAAGGTCATATCTTCGCTCATGCAATAGACACAGCGAAAATCACAGCGGTCAGTCACTGAGAGGCGGATATAGTCGATCTTTCTGTCGAAGGCATCAATGAGCATGTATCACGACGTTTATGTTGGTCTGCGGTTGAAGATAGATGACGCCAGTTCATTCTAGCGCAATTACAGGGCGAGTTCGCCCCAACGAAGATGGCGTCCAAGGGCAGGCCCTTTAACCGGATTGCCCTTGTTTCGACTTAATTCAGATGTTTATCTCAGTGGGGCTTAGAGGCGCCTTGGCCGACGCTCGGCGCTTGCACATTGGGCACCCAATCCCACCATTCGTGTTGGCCATCGGTGCGCTCTTCTTGGGTGCGGTGTATATCCCAGGTGACTAAGTAATCTGGGTTTTCGATGTCGACGCCACTGGGTGCATGGCTAAAGCGGCCAGCCGGCGCGTTAAACCAAGCCGCCAAGTTTGGCGGCAGGATAAAGTCCGCCTGCTGTACTTTTGGGTCTGTGTGCTGTAATTGCACCGTAATACCCAGCTCATCGTCCACCTTAATCACCCGCCCGCAGCACTGTGATTGCTTCAGCAGCGAGCCATCGGTTTCGAAGTAGGAGAGGCCGATGAGGCAAGTCTTTCCGATCAGTGAGTCTAGCGTCATATCACGTTTTATCTGCGTTGAAATTATTCGTCATTCGCTTACAGCGTACAGGAGCGCTAAAGGTTTTTGTCTGCCCTGTACTCTTTAAACGCATTTTCCTGTTAACTGCTGTTAATGATGCAAGGGTGCCACGCCCACCTGCGGCATATTGGCCAAGCCTATGTCGCGCGCGTGTTCTTCGAAACCTTTATTCTTCCAAAAGAAAGCACCGGGCATGGTGGTCGGTATCACCAGCACATAAAACAAGGCCCGGCCTACAATCGAGGTGGCCATTAACAAGCCACCGGCAAAGCACCAGCTGAGTAGCGCGTAAACGTTGTCTAGGTTCCAGACCGCTAACGCGATTAGCAGGCCAGTGACTAAGCACAGGTTGAACGCGAGCAGCAAGTTGCGTGCGAAAAAGGTTTTGCCAAAGGTGCTGGTTTGAATGTAGTAAGACGCACCGCCTTCGTGTTCGGCACTGGCCATGGCCTTGCTGTGGGCAAGATGGCCGATGGCTTCAATCAATAGCCCGAGCGCCATTAGGCCGCCACACAATAACAGCGCGACAGTGTAATTTGCGCCCGCAAAGGCGAGGGTGGGAACCATCACCAGGCCGGCCACTAAACCGCCTAAGGACAGCATATTGCCGAAAAATGCGCTGCCCACCTGCCAGTGATTCCAGAACGGCCGCGCTTCGATGCGGTAGCAGCGGTTCATATAATAGAGGCCTACGAGGCTTGCGGGAATGGCAAAATAGCCAAAGCCCGTGGCCCAGCTTTGCGCCTGCGCCGGTGTGATGAGCGCGCCAATATCGGCGCCCAAGAACCAGGTGTAAAGGCTTCGGAACAAGCTGTTAGTGGGCAGGCTGAACAGAATATGCAACCCTAAACCGGCCATGAATAAAGCAATACCTAAACCTTCGCGGCACACAGGTGAGTGGCGCAAATTATTAAAGCCGCGATAAAAGCGGTGCGGTTTACCCAAGTGCATGGTGGACATAAATAAACCAAAGGCCACTAGCACAAAACTCAGTATGGCCAGTGGGGCGTACAAGGCTGACTGTTGAAAGGTAACGAATGCATCAACGCCGGCTTGTGCGCCCAAAAAGCTCAAGGCGAAGGCCCCGATGGAGGCTTGAGAGCACAGAGTAAATAGCACTAAGGGGTTTTCGCGCGAACTTAAGCGTGCCAAGTTCCAGTGTTTGGTTGTGCCTTTTTTCTGATCGATGGCGGGCTTATAGCGGCCATTCTCATCTTTGTGGTATTTCAGCGGCATGGAATCCGTGCGCTTCATTTCATCGGGTAGCTGGTTGATTTGTTGAAAGCGCACGTTCGGGTGGGTAATTTCCGAGCTGGGAAAGCCGGGAATGTCGGTGAGTGCTTGCTCGCGGTTATCGGGTACGTTTTCGATAACACCAAAATCCAAGGCGTTACCAACACAGGCGGAAACGCAGGCCGGCTTTAAACCAACTTCTAAGCGATCTACGCACATGTTGCACTTGGAAACTTGGCCCTTAACGGGGTCTAGCTGCGGCGCGTTGTAAGGACAAACCCAAGTGCAGTAGCCGCAACCGAAACAGGTTTCCGGATCTTGCAGTACCGCACCGTACTCCACGTGTTTGGTGTAGGCGCGGGTTGGGCAGCCTTTCAAACACACGGGGTTGTCGCAATGGTTACACGCCATGGAGATATTCATGCGCTTGTAGTCGGGGAAGCTGCCGCCCTCCACATAACCCACAGAGCGAAAAGCGAAATGTGCGGGGGTTTCATTCTTTTCCGCACAGGCCGCTTCGCAGGCGTGGCAGCCGATGCAGTTGTCGGCGGTAAAATAAAAACCGTGCTGCTTATTGCGGTTGGGGTTAGTGCCCACGGCAGGGTTTTCATTAATATAGAGCGACCGACCCACGGGTAGCTTGTGTTCTGTTAAATCGATCAGGTCGATTTTTTGGCCGTAGCGGTTCGACTCGGCTATTTTTTTGTCGGATAAAAACGCGTAGGGCTGTTCTTCTGTGCGAATTTCCCAAATCATCGCGCCCGCTTTGCCGGTGCTTTCGCTGCCAGCGATTGGAGCCGGATCGCTTCCCGAAAGTGCGCTTCCCGAAAGATCGCTTCCCGAAAGATCGCTACCGGCTAGTGTTTCCATCTGATTGTGTTTGCTGTCTTTTAACATCTCTGTGCCTAAGCTTGGGTTCAGATTTTACTGTTTATGCAGTCTCTATTCGTGCGTCTAAAACGTTCGGCGCTCGAGGTTTAGACGGCCGGCTTCTTTTTGATCGACTTTTTCCACCCGCACCGCATTTTGTTTAAAGGCGGGTTGACGCGAATAGGGATCGAGTAAGCCGAGGGTTAAACGGTTGACGCAATCGTGAAAATGAAACGGAATAAATAACATATCGCGGCCGACCCGGTGAGTGAGCTGCACCATCACCACAGCGTCGCCGCGGCGGCTGACTAAGCGCACATAAGATTGGTGTTCGATGCCTAACTCGGCCGCCGCATCCGGATTCATTTCCATGTAGGGGGTTGGGCTGAATTTATTCAAGTTGCCAATTTTGCCGGTGCGGGTGCGGGTGTGAAAATGCTCGACCACGCGGCCCGAGTTGAGCCAGAAAGGGTAGTCGTCATCCGGGCATTCGTTGTTATTGACGAAATCGACGCAAATTAAATTGGCCCGACCCGACGGTGTTTGAAATACGCCATCGGTGTAGAGGCGCTGGTTGCCCTTAAACTCCACGCGCGTTTTATTGTCGATGGCGATGACAGTGCCCAAGCGCGCCTCATCGGCGGCGGCTTCGGCTTCGGTGTAAGGCCATTGAATACCGCGTGCGGCTTCAATTTTATCCCAAGTCATGCCCGAGATATCGAGCGTGCGGCCAGCGCCTTTAGACAACTCGCGCATTTCGTTGAACGCCGCTTCGGCGTTTTCGGGGAAATCTACCTTATTGCGATCTTCAAAGCGTTTAGACATTTCTTTGAAGATCCAGAAGTCGGGCTTTGAGTCTTTGTAGGCCGGCAACACGTTGCGGGTTAAATTCACTCGCCGCTCGGTGTTGGTGTGGCAACCTTCTTTTTCTGCCCACACCGCAGCGGGTAGGAATACGTGGGAATATTTATTGGTCTCCACATCTTCGTAGATATCTTGCACCACCAAAAATTCCAACTTCTCCATCGCCTTGCGAATGCGCGGTTGGTTGGGCATGGAGGTCATGGGGTTGGTTGCCACTAACCACAAGCCTTTAATTTGCCCGGACTCAATGGCGGGAAAGATATCGGTTTGCGCCAAGCCGCGTTTGGCTGGGAAAAACGCTTCGTCAATGCCCCAGAAATCGGCGATGTGTTTGCGATCTTGTGCTTTTTCCAGGTAACGGTAGCCGGGTAGCCCAGAGCAGGACGACCACTCGCGCGTACCCATGGCGTTGCACTGGCCGGTAATCGATAAACTCGTGCCACCTAACTTGCCGATGTTACCGGTAATTAAATTTAAGTTGTTGATGTTGGCAACACCATCTGAGCCGTGGGTGGATTGATTAATCCCCATGGTCCAAATGCTCATGGCACTGTTGGCGTTGGCGTAAACGCGAGCCACGTGACGGATGCGATCTTCATCGATACCGCAAATATGTTGCGCCTGTTTTGGATCGTACTTGCTCTGCACCAGCTCGCGTAAATCTTCGATGCCTTGGGTGTGCTTGGCAATGTAATCTTCGTCGGCTAAACCTTCCTTGAAAATCACGTGCATCATCGCATTGATTAACACGGTATCTGTACCCGGCGTAATGGGCAGATGAATATCGGCAAACTGCGCCAGCATGGTGACGCGCGGGTCGACCACAATGAGTGGGAAATGACGCTTCTCGCGCGCCTCTTTTAAGCGCCAATAAATGATTGGGTGCTGCTCCGGTAAATTCGAGCCGAAGGCCATTAAGCAGCCGGTGTGTTCGAAATCTTCATAGCAACCCGGTGGGCCGTCTGATCCAAAGGATCGCTTGTAGCCCGATACGGCCGAGGCCATACACAGGGTGGTGTTGCCGTCGTAGTTGTTGGTGCCTATTTGACCGCGCACCAATTTTCCGAGGGCGTAAAATTCTTCGGTTAACAGTTGACCGGTAGAGACGATGGCGAAGCTATCCCGACCGTATTTGGTTTGAATCTCTTTTATTTTCTCCGCGGTTTTATCCAGTGCTGCGTCCCAGTTGGTTGCGGCAAATGGCAGGTGCGCCTTTTCGCGCATGAGCGGAACGGTACCGCGCCCGGGGGAGTTAAACAGATCGTGTTCGAGCAGCCCTTTAATGCAGAGCTTGCCGCGGTTGACATCGGCGCCGGCATGGCCTCGGCTGGTGATAACCTTACCTTCCTCATTGACACCTAGCTCAATGGAGCAGCCAGTGGAGCAATAATTACAGGTGGCGTACTTCCACTCTTTGACAGGCTTGGCTGGGATGCTAATAGGCTTACGCTGTTTACGACCGAAAATCATGCTGCTTCCTAGTGGTTGGTACTACTCAATAAGGAGTAGAAAATTCGAACTAATAGCCTTAAAGCAATTAGTGAACCAACTTGGCAAACAGGTGAATTTTTCGTGAATCTGCATATTTTTTATGGAATTACTGCCGTGTGGTAGTGCTACTTACGCTATTGGTGCGAAAAAACTGTGCATTTAAGCGATTGATTCAGAAAGACTACGTTCGCGATCGACATTTCTAGCACCAATACCGTGCGCAGAGCCTTTTACTGGTGCGGGTTGGATTTCCTTGGCGCCTCTTTGTTGTGCGCTTTGCACAGGATGGGTGCAGCTTTTCTTGGGTTCAGGTGACTGTGTTGGTGCATATGACAATTTTACCGGCCAATTCGTGTCTTGTTTCTATATAGGCTTGTAGAAAATTAATGTGAACAGGTGTTTTTTAAAAAAAATTAGCGATTAGTTTTTGTTGGCATTGTCCTTGCTCTATCTCACTTCATGAGCGCTTGAGTCAGCGAAGACTTAGCGCAACGACACTGAGTGGAGTCAGCCAAATGCCAGCCAGCCCAGCCACGAGAACCCATTTTCTCGCGCGTTTAAAGCCGCGCAACAGCGCGAGTGTTGGGCGTGTATCGCTCGTGGGCGCAGGGCCTGGCGATGCAGATTTGTTAACTGTTAAAGCCTTGCGCACTTTGCAGCAAGCGGATGTCATTTTTTATGATCGCTTAGTCAGTGAAGATATTCGCGCGTTATTTCCTAGCAGTACGCCTGCGATTTATGTGGGCAAAGCCAAAGATCGCCATTCCATTCCCCAACAGGATTTAAATTCTCTGCTCGTAGAAACCGCGCAGCTTGGTTTACACGTGTGTCGGCTGAAAGGTGGCGACGCCTTTGTGTTTGGCCGCGGTGGCGAAGAAATGTTGGAGCTTAAGCAGGCCGGTATTGCTGTCGACGTGGTGCCGGGCATCACGGCTGGCGCAGGTGCAACGGCCTATGCAGGTATCCCCTTAACCCATCGCGGTATCGCTCAGGGCGTGAGTTTTGTTACCGCGCACGGGGAAAAGGAATTGCATATTAACTGGTCGTCGCTGGCGCACAGCGGTCACACCTTGGTGTTTTACATGGGCTTGGGCTCTGTCGCCACTATTGCCCGTGAATTAAACAAGGCCGGGCTTTGCGCCGGCACCCCAGCGGCCATCATTGAAAAAGGTTGCTCGGCGCAGCAGCGGGTTTTTACCGAGAAGCTTGCGGATTTGCCGGCACTGGTTGAGCGCCACCACATTGAATCGCCGGCGCTCATTGTTGTCGGCGAGGTTGTTCGCTTGCGTGAACAGCTGCAGTGGCTTGAGCAAATAGCTAGCCCCGAGCTAGAGGAAATTTACGCCGAAGTGGCATCGCCTGTTGCGGCCACTGTGGTGGCGAGTGCTTCAAATTCTATTAATAAGAATTCCCCTTGGAAAAAATTGTCAGCCTGACGTGAGGAAAAAATATGAGTAAGCAGCGCATCGTAGTCGTTGGCAACGGAATGGTCGGCCACAAGTTTATTGATAATGTGGTGACGTCCGAACACGCAAGCCGCTATCAAGTTATCACCTTTTCCGAAGAGCCTCGGCTGGCCTATGACCGCGTGCAATTGTCTAAATATTTTTCTGGCTCGACGGCAGAAGACTTAGCGTTAACCACAGAGTCTTATTATCAAGACAAAGGTGTGAACTATGTGCTCTCCGATAAGGTGGTCGATCTCGATTTCGACAACAAGGAAGTTATCACCGCCAGCGGTCGCCGCGAAGCGTATGATCAGCTAGTGCTGGCCACGGGTTCTTTTCCCTTTGTGCCGCCTATTCCTGGAAACGATCAGCCGCACTGCTTGGTGTATCGCACCATCGAAGATTTGGAGGCCATTACGGCGTCGGCACAACAATCCAAAGTGGGCGTTGTAGTGGGCGGCGGGCTCTTGGGCCTCGAAGCCGCGAATGCACTTAAACAGGCAGGGCTTGAAACCCATGTGGTCGAATTTGCGCCGCGTTTAATGGCGGTACAGTTAGATGAAGGCGGCGGTAAATTGCTGCGCAGTAAAATTGAAGGCCTTGGTGTACGCGTACACACGCAAAAGGCAACCACGGCTATTGTTGCCGGCGAAGAATGCCGCTACCGCATGAACTTTGCCGATGGCAGTCATCTCGAAACCGACATGATTTTATTTTCCGCCGGCATTCGCCCGCAAGACGAATTAGCGCGCAAGTGCGGTATCGACTTGGGTGAACGCGGTGGCATTGTCGTCGATAATAACTGCCAAACTTCTGTTAAGCATGTCTATGCCATTGGCGAATGCGCGCTTTGGAGCGGTCGCATTTATGGTTTAGTGGCGCCTGGCTATGATATGGCCAAAGTCGCACTCTCGCACATTACGGGGGGCGATCAGCAGTTTACCGGTGCCGATATGAGCACCAAGTTAAAACTACTTGGTGTTGATGTGGCATCGGTGGGCGACGCCCATGGCAACACGCCAGGCTGTAAAAGTTATACCTATAGCAACGATGTGGATGAAGTGTATAAGCGCATTATTGTGTCGGCCGACAATACTCGCCTGTTGGGCGCTGTGTTAGTGGGCGATGCCGATGGCTATGGCATCTTGCAACAGCTTTGCGTTAACGAAATGGATTTACCGGACGACCCCAATGCGCTGATTTTACCGTTGGTGGATGGTGCCGGTGCGGTGATGGGCGTGGATTCTCTGCCCGATACGGCGCAAATTTGTTCCTGTATGGATGTCTCCAAAGGCGCTATTTGTTGCGCCGTGCAAAACGGTGCGCAAACCATGGCCGATGTAAAGGCCGAAACCTTGGCGTCTACCAGTTGCGGCGGTTGTACGGCATTGGTGAAGCAAGTGTTGGATGCCGAGCTCACCAAGTTAGGTGTTGAAGTTAAACATGATATTTGCGAACACTTTGCTTATTCACGCCAGCAGTTGGCAGACATAGTGCGTGTTACCAAAGTGCGCAGCTTTGACGCTTTGTTAGATAGCCATGGTAAAGGCCATGGTTGTGAAATTTGTAAGCCTGCTGTGGGCTCGATACTGGCTTCTTTCTGGAATGATTACATTTTAGAGGACGCGCATATTGGCTTGCAGGACACCAACGACATCTTCCTAGGTAATTTACAAAAAGACGGTACCTACTCAGTGGTGCCACGCGTTGCTGCGGGCGAAATTACACCTGATAAGCTCATTGTATTGGGTGAGGTGGCCAAGCAGTTTAATTTATACACTAAAGTCACCGGTGGCCAACGCATCGATTTGTTTGGTGCGCAATTGAATGATTTGCCACACATTTGGCGCATTCTCGTGGATGCCGGTTTTGAAACCGGCCATGCCTACGGCAAATCTGTGCGCACAGTGAAGTCCTGCGTGGGTTCTACTTGGTGTCGCTATGGCGTCGACGATTCAGTCGGCTTGGCGATAGAAATAGAGGATAGATACAAAGGTCTGCGTTCACCACACAAGCTGAAATTTGCAGTATCGGGTTGTACGCGTGAATGCGCTGAAGCACAGTGTAAAGATGTGGGCATCATTGCCACAGAGAAGGGCTGGAATCTTTATGTGTGCGGCAACGGTGGCATGCGCCCACGTCATGCTGACTTATTTGCGACTGGATTAGATAAAGAAACCTTAATCAAATATGTGGACCGGTTTTTGATGTTCTATGTGCGCACGGCAGATCGCTTACAGCGCACCAGCGTGTGGTTGGAAAACTTAGAAGGTGGTCTGGAATACTTGAAGAAGGTGGTTATTGAAGATTCCTTGTCGATCGGCGCTGAGTTAGAGGCTGACATGGCGCATAACATTGGCAACTATCAGTGCGAATGGAAAACGACCATTGAAAGCCCAGAGAAGCTAAAGCGCTTCAGTCACTTCATTAACACCGATACTCGCGATAGCAACCTAGCCTATGTGGTTGAGCGCAATCAAATTCGCCCCGCTAACGCGCAAGAGCGTATTGCGACGGTTGATGTGGTTGAGCCTGAAATGGCTTAGCGACAAGGGTTCACAATTGACAGGTGAGCAGTGTCAGCGGTGGCGCTGCTCTCACAGGATGAGACGATATCATGACAAAGCAATGGCAAGCAGTGTGTAAAGTTGAAGATGTAATTCCCGGCACCGGCGTATGCGCCTTGGTTGCTGGTAAGCAGGTGGCTATTTTTCGCACCCTAAAAGAGAAAAAACTATTTGCGCTGGATAACTTTGATCCCTTCGGTAAGGCCAATGTGCTCTCTCGCGGCATTCAGGGTTCAATTGGCGACGACCTAGTGGTTGCCTCGCCCCTGTACAAACAGCATTTCGTCTTGGCCACGGGCAAGTGTTTAGAAGACGATGTCACGATTCCTGTTTACGCCGTACGCGAAGAAGATGGCCAAGTTCAGGTTTCAGTTTAATTTAATCGGTTACAGCTTTTAACTGGCGAGAAATAGATCTTGTCAGATTAAACTGACGACAAAGTTTGCACCTTTGGCAGGCAAGGGTTGTTTTGCACAGCGTTCACTGAGCGCTTTGTAAAACACCCCAAGCCTGCCTTTTTTGCCTACAGGATGTAGGTACACCTGTTAGGGCAGGAGCCCGGTAAGGTGTTGCTCAAATTCACTGCCGAGAATTAACAAAGCCAC